>JALSRM010000025.1 GCA_026984775.1 Gammaproteobacteria bacterium | reverse complement strand
CTGGCCCATAGGATGGTTCCTGATTTCACTAATTGGTTCGATTTTTCGAACCCAGTAGGCCAGATACTGGTTTTGAAAATCATCCTGCTTTTACTGACCATCGCCGTGGCGATGGATGCAAGGCTCAGTATCCTTCCTAATCTCTGCGAGGACAACCTGAAGCCCATGGCAAGGCATATCATAGCGGTGACACTGCTCTCAATCCTGTTCATTTTTACCGGTGTATCTTTCAGAACCAGTTGGGGTTACTGAACAAATCCATTCTGCAGACCTTCACCGGACACCCGCCAGTTCTTCAAGCAAGATCTCCTGTGCTGCCCGGCGAGGTTGTTTACCGGGGCTGAGACGCCTGTACTTGCCGTCAGACTGCAGCACCCAAGCCTGTGTGTTGTCCTGTAAATAGAGCATGAGCCCTTGTTTATAAACGCGCTGGTTCAGTTTGGGATCTTCGATGGGGAAGCACACCTCGACGCGACGGAAAAAATTTCGATCCATCCAGTCCGCACTTGAACAATACAGATGGCTATTACCATCATTATGAAAATAGAAAATACGTGGATGTTCAAGAAACCGGCCAATAATCGATCGCACCGAGATATTCTCCGACACACCCTTGATACCTGGTTTGAGAATACAAACACCCCGGATTATTAACTGGATTTTTACCCCTGCCTGTGATGCCCTGTACAGTGCCCGAATCACTTCTTCCTCAGTCAGCGCATTCATCTTCGCGATAATTTTTGCTGGACGGCCGGCACGAGCATGTTCGATCTCCTGCTCAATGAACTGGATAATCGACTTATGCAGCGTGAACGGTGATTGCAGCAATTTCTTCAGCCGGCCCTGTTTACCAAGCGCGGTAAGCTGGTGGAAAATTTTCTGTACATCCTCCCCAAAATCCGGATCACAGGTAAACAAGCCATAATCCGTATAGACCCGGGCGGTACTGGCATGATAGTTCCCTGTACCTAGATGCACATAACGTCGAAGACTGCGTCCCTCACGGCGCACCACCATCAACATCTTGGCATGTGTCTTGTAGCCGACAACACCATAAACTACATGTGCCCCTGCTTCCTGTAATTTGTTGGCCAGTTCGATATTCGCTTCTTCGTCAAAGCGTGCCCGTAATTCAATGACCACGGTCACCTCCTTCCCTGATCGGGCAGCATTGACCAGTTCATTGACAATCGCCGAGTCTGCACCTGTGCGGTAGAGCGTCTGCTTGATCGAAAGTACATCTGGGTCGGCCGCTGCCTGGCGTACAAATTCAAGTACCGGTGCAAATGACTCAAAGGGGTGGTTGAGCAAAATATCCCCCTGTTGAATGGATTCGAAAATATCAGTGCCCAGCGTCAGATGCGGTGGAATACCCGGGACAAAACCTGGATATTTCAGGGTAGGAATATCCACCATATCGTACACTTCCAGGAGCCGCTTCAGGTTGACCGGCCCGTTGACCTGGTAGAGATCGTCTTCCGTCAGCTTGAACTGATGAAGCAGGAATTGCACCATTTCCGGTGGACAATTGTCTGCCACTTCAAGTCGCATTGCTTCGGAATAACGGCGTGAGGGCAGCTGCCCTTCCAGAGCACGCAACAGATCATCCACTTCTTCATCATCCACCAGCAGATCGCCATTTCGTGTCACCCGGAACTGATAACATCCCTTCACCTGCATACCGGGAAAGAGATCCGAGACATGGGCATGGATAATAGAACTGAGAAATACAAAGTCATAACTCCCACCACTGATACTCTCCGGTACCTGCATCAGTCGTGGCAGTGATCGCGGTGCCTGCACAATGGCAATCCCGCTATTGCGGCCAAAAGCATCTTTGCCTTCCAGAGAAACGATGAAGTTCAGGCTCTTGTTGAGAATGCGCGGAAAGGGATGTGCCGGATCAAGCCCTATCGGACTCAACACTGGAAATACCTCGTGATTAAAATATCGTTTGATCCATGCAGCTGTCTTTTCATCCCAGCTGGTTCGGCGCAGGAAACGGATACCGGCTTCTTCGAGTTCGGGTATCAACTGTTTATTGAGTATCCGGTACTGTTCCTCTATCAGATCATGTGCGGCTTCACTGATACGCTTTAGTTGATCGAAAGGACTGAAATTATCCGGCCCTGTCTGCACTGAAGCAAAAGCGATCTGCTGTTTGAGCCCAGCGATGCGGATCTCGAAAAACTCGTCCATATTCGCACTGGTGATGGTCATGAACTTGAGCCGTTCAAGGAGAGGGGTTTCGGGATCCTTGGACATTGCCAGCACACGGCGATTGAATTCAAGCAGACTAAGTTCGCGGTTGTTATAGAGATCGGGACTCTTCAGATTGATTTCATTCATAACCAAAGTATATTGCACTTTTATGTCAATGGTATGATCTCTGTCTATTTTTTTGGAAAGATTCGTAACAATGGCTCGAAAAAAGAAACTCAAAATGGCTGATCTTGCAGACAAACATGTTCTGTACCAGCTGTCTGTCCAATGTGTAGAGGCGGAGATCGATTTTGTCGATGAAACCTTCGCCAAGCTGCGTGGCCGAAAGGCTCGGCTGCTGCGTGAAGATTTCTGCGGCACCGGCAACACTGCCTGCGAGTGGGTCCGGCGGCGGCGGGATAACTGCGCCTTTGGTGTCGATCTGGATCCGGAAGTGCTGAGATGGGGGCAAGAACATAACGTAGGGAGTCTGCGCGGTAAGGCTAAGGATCGTATCGAATTGATCGAGGCCGATGTACTCAAAGTCAAAACCGATCCGGTGGATATTGTCCTGGCGATGAATTTTAGTTACTGGTTATTCATGAACCGCAAAACCATGAAACGTTACTTCAAAAGTGTCAAAAACTCGTTGGTGGAAGACGGTATCTTTTTCCTTGATGCCTTTGGTGGTTATGAAGCACCCAAGGTGCTTCGTGAACGAACTGAACACGATGACTTCACCTACATCTGGCATCAGGCGGAGTTCAACCCCATCGACCATAAAATGACCTGCTATATACACTTCAAATTTCCTGACGGATCACGACTCAACCGGGCCTTCAGTTATACTTGGCGTCTGTGGTCACTACCGGAAATTCGTGAACTTCTGGATGAAGCCGGTTTTTCAAAAACCACTATTTATATGCAAGGCTATGACGATGAAACCGGTGAAGGCAATGGAATTTTTACCGCAACAGAAAAGGCTGAGCCGGAAGCAGGATGGTTGTGCTACATCGTAGCTGAAAAATAATCAACACGATCCCTGCCTGTCATAAAACTGTAACAATCTTGTCACAAACTTGTTACCTGTTCACTGCAAACTTTCCTCCGCTGATTAAAGAGAAATCCACAGGAGGATAAATAGAAATGAAATTTAATATGAATAGGTTTAAATCCGTATTGCTTGGTACGGCCTTACTTCTTCCAACTTCTTCTGCAATTGCGGTTGATCTTGATCCTGGACTACCAGATTATGAAAAGATCAGCGGTGTGTCCGGAAACCTTTCCAGTGTGGGATCGGATACGCTAGCCAATCTGATGACGCTGTGGGCAGAGGATTTCAAGCGCCTCTATCCGAATGTAAATATTCAGATCCAAGCAGCGGGATCTTCAACTGCACCACCGGCTTTGACTGAAGGCACCTCTAATCTCGGGCCCATGAGCCGAAAGATGAAGAATAAAGAAATTGAAGCCTTTGAAGCAAAGTACGGTTATAAACCTACGGCCATTCGTGTTGCTATTGATGCCTTGGCAGTCTATGTCAACAAGGATAATCCAATTAAAGGTCTGACAATTCCACAGGTAGATGCTATTTTCTCTGCAACCCGAAAATGTGGTTACCCAAAGGACATCACCAAGTGGGGTGACCTTGGCTTGACTGGTGAGTGGAAAGATCGCCCAATCCAGATTTATGGACGAAATTCAGTTTCCGGTACTTATGGATATTTCAAGAAAAAAGCGCTTTGCAAGGGTGACTACAAAGATACCGTAAACGAGCAACCCGGATCGGCTTCTGTTGTTCAGGGCGTTACAAAATCCATCAATGGCATTGGCTATTCCGGTATTGGCTACAAAACCTCCGGTGTGAGGGCTGTTCCTCTGGCCAAGAAGGAGGGCAAGGATTTCGTTGCAGCAACCCCTGAAAATGCTGTCAACAAAACCTATCCTCTTTCACGATTCCTGTATATTTATGTCAATAAAGCGCCAAACAAACCTCTGCCTCCCTTGGAAAGAGAGTTCATCAAAATGGTACTTTCCAAAACAGGTCAGAAAGTGGTCATCAAGGACGGTTATATCCCCTTGACAGGAAAAGTGGCCGAGAAGGAACTTGCAAAAGTCCTGGACTAACCACGAAGAGAAATGGATAAGGCTTAAGCTAACCGGCCCCGTGAAATGCGGGGCCTTTTTTATCAGAAATGTCAGATAATACATACAAAAAGATTTTACCCGATAGAAATGATCCAAGGACATTGCGGAGACAACGTCTGCGTGATTTGAAAGATCGTTTATTCAAAGGATCCATGGCCCTTGGCGGTATCAGCGTCATCATTGCGGTCATGCTGATTTTTTTCTATCTGTTCTATGTGGTCATTCCACTTTTCTATCCGGCTGAAGTAAAAGAAAAAGGAAGATACGATTTCAATCAGGTCTTAAACGGTTCCCCACTCTTTCTGGCGATGGAAGAGTACGGTGAGATTGGAATAAGTGTAGACGATGCGGGCCATATCACATTCTTTCACGTCGATGATGGCTCTGTTGTCTCTCAACAAACGCTGGAACTGGGCTCAAGGGTTGCATCAGCAGGATCAAGCGATCCATCAAAAGCCTCCTTTGCTCTTGGCTTGGCAAACGGAAGTATGATTCTTGCCCGACACATTTACAAAATCAGTTACCCGAATGACGCACGACTGATTACACCGGACCTGGTCTTCCCTCTGGGAGAAGAACCAGTCGAAATTGATTCCGATAAAAAAACACTTACTCACATCGCCGTTCAACTGAATGAGGAGCAAATCACTGTTGCCGCAGTAACCGATGATGGCCGTCTGTTACTAAACCGGTTCCTAACTGATGACTCTTTCGAAGATGAGGAAGAGGCAGAATTCGAAAAAGAGACAAATAATATCGATCTCGGTACTCTCAAAGTTGCAAAGATTCGTCTCGATATTGATCAGGATGAACTTTATGTACTGACAGATACTGGTGATTTGCTTTACTTCAATATATCCGATTTAGAGGAGCCAGAGCTTCTGGATCGCGTTGCCGTTGCCGCAACTGGGGAAAAGGTTTCCGCTATGGAATTCCTAAACGGTGGTATCTCCATGCTTGTTGCAAATGACAAAGGTGAAATTTCACAGTGGTTCCCTGTGGCAGATGAGAACAACAAAAACAAGCTCCATGAGATTCGTTCCTTCCAATTGGGAAATGATCCCATAACTGCGATCAGTCCCGAATATTTCCGTAAAGGGTTTATTGCCGGCGATACAGACGGCAAGATTGGAGTTTTTTATACGACATCACAACGCACCCTCCTTGTTAAACCGATCTCCAACCATTCAATCGTGCAACTTGCCATTTCTCCACGCGGCAAAAAGATTTTGATGCTTGATACTCAAAACCAGGCCAATATTCTGGATGTTGTAAACGAGCATCCTGAAGTCTCATGGTACTCAATTTGGGGCAAAGTCTGGTACGAAAGCCGTAAACAACCCGAATACATCTGGCAATCGTCCTCAGCAAGTAACGATTTTGAACCCAAGTTCAGCTTGATGCCTTTGACAGTGGGTACGCTCAAAGCGGCTTTTTATGCCATGCTATTTGCTGTCCCACTGGCCATCATGGGTGCTGTTTTTACAGCCTATTTCATGTCTCCCCAGATGCGAAATGTGGTTAAACCTACAATAGAGATTATGGAAGCTCTGCCAACGGTAATTCTTGGGTTTCTTGCTGGACTTTGGATGGCGCCGCTAGTCGAAAAGAACTTGCCGGGCATATTCATGATTATAATTCTGACCCCTGTAGCTGTTCTTCTCGCATCATTCGTGTGGATAAAACTGCCTGCGCACATCAGGCATCGTTTCCCGGAAGGGTGGGAGGCTGCACTTCTTGTTCCTGTCGTTATTGCAGTCATGTTTTTTGCCATGGCATTAAGCCATCCGGTCGAGTCCTTACTTTTTGAGAATGATATGCCTCACTGGATAACGACTCACTTGGGACTGGATTTTGATCAGCGTAATTCGCTGGTTGTCGGAATCGCCATGGGCTTTGCTGTGATCCCAACAATTTTTTCCATTAGCGAGGATGCCATTTTCAGCGTACCAAAACATATGACCGTAGGCTCGCTGGCACTTGGGGCTACGCCATGGCAAACGCTTGTGCGTGTGGTGATACTGACCGCGAGTCCTGGTATTTTTTCAGCCCTTATGATCGGACTCGGGCGAGCTGTTGGCGAAACCATGATCGTCCTTATGGCCACAGGGAATACTCCGATCATGGATTTCAACATATTTCAGGGTTTTCGTGCACTGTCAGCCAATATTGCTGTAGAGATGCCCGAATCTGAGGTAGCCAGTACGCACTACAGGGTTCTTTTCCTTGCTGCCCTTGTCCTGTTTTTGTTTACTTTTGTCTTTAATACTATCGCCGAGGTGGTACGCCAGCGATTACGAGAAAAATACAGCTCTCTCTAACAATGAAAAAAATGAATTCGAATTGGCTAAAAAGTGGCACCCCCTGGATCTGGTTGACAGGAGGTGCAGTTGCCGTTTCTCTCGTCATGGTCATTGGCCTACTGTTCCTGATCGCAATACGTGGGCTGGGGCAGTTTTGGCCCACTGAAATTATTTCCTTTGAGTATAAGCAAGGAGATCAAACAAAAACCTTGCTGGGAGAAGTTGCCGATCAGGAAACGGTACAAAGAGAACGTTTGCAGGCGCTAGGCATCAAGGTCCCCGGTGAGGAGGAATGGATCACCCGCTATTTGCTTAAAATCGGCAATCGTGATCAGGGCCATCCCGATTTCGTCTGGGTTGAAAAGCTTTTAATGGGAGATGTCTCCACACCCCCCGATGCTTGTGTCATCGAACGTGATGAATGGGGGAATTTCTACGGCTATCTTCAATCCTTTTCTGATCAAAACACAACAGTCAAAGGTCAGGATTTATGGAAACGGGTCCAAAAGAGTATTGCACGCAGACTTGAGTTGTCTAGACAAATCAAAGAGATCGAAAAACACCAGATCGGTAAAATCAATGCTCAAGTTGAGCAACTGCGATTGGAGAAAAGACGCCTGGAACTCGATAACGTAACGGATGAAGCAGCCTATACGGAGATCAAGCGGCGACGCTCCTTGCTCGACAAAAAATATCAGTCATTACAGCGAACACTGGCCGACTTGTATCAGAAAGTTAAACGTGACTCTATTGTGGTCATGACCAGTGATGGCAAGGAGGTGACTTTACCTATTGCAAAAGTCCGCAGAATATATCAGCCCAACCGTATGAGTACGTTAGATAAGATTGGATTCTATTTCACTAAAATGGAGGAATTCATCACCGATGATCCACGTGAAGCAAATACTGAAGGTGGCATTTTTCCTGCTATTTTTGGTACAGCCTTGATGGTAATGCTCATGTCTATCATCGTTACACCTTTTGGTGTTATTGCCGCAGTTTATTTGCACGAATATGCCAAAAAAGGGCCATTGACGCGTACTATCCGGATCGCTGTCAACAATCTTGCGGGCGTGCCTTCTATCGTATACGGGGTCTTTGGCCTTGGTTTCTTTGTTTATCTGATCGGTGGTCGAGTGGATCAGATCTTTTTCCCAGAAGCGCTCCCTGCGCCAACCTTCGGTACACCTGGACTTCTCTGGTCGTCGCTGACACTGGCCCTTCTAACACTGCCGGTTGTGATCATAGCGACTGAAGAAGGCTTGTCCCGTATTCCACGTACAATCCGTGAGGGCAGTCTTGCACTGGGTGCGACAAAAGCGGAAACACTGTGGCGTACCGTACTCCCTATGACTACACCGGCCATGATGACAGGTCTCATTCTGGCTGTTGCCAGAGCGGCAGGTGAAGTTGCACCACTGATGATGGTAGGCGTTGTAAAACTTGCACCCTCACTACCCATTGATGATAACTATCCATTCTTACACCTAGATCGCAAGTTTATGCACCTTGGTTTCCACATCTATGATGTCGGCTTCCAAAGCCCGAATGTGGAGGCTGCTCGGCCATTGGTCTATGCAACAGCTTTCGTACTCGTCGTATTGATCGTTGCATTGAATCTGCTGGCAATAAAAATCAGAAACCGTTTGAGAGAAAAATACATTACCCAGGCACAATAATCATGAATAGTCTGAACGAACCGAGAACACATGCAATCGACCTGAGCAGTTTGAATAAGAACGAAAAACTCCAGGATATTCAACAGGAAAAGGAGTGCCTGCGGGTTGACAACCTGAATCTCTACTATGGGCAAAAACAGGCGCTGAAAAACATCAACATGTCCATTCCAGAAAAAAAGGTCACCGCATTTATCGGACCCAGTGGTTGCGGAAAATCGACCCTGCTGCGCTGTTTCAACCGCATGAACGATCTAATCGACAGTGTCCGTATTGAAGGACGGATTCTGCTTCATGGGGATGATATCTATAACAAAGAGGTGAATGTTGCTGAACTGCGGCGCCGGGTTGGGATGGTATTCCAAAAACCCAATCCTTTTCCTAAATCCGTTTATGAGAACGTTGCCTATGGTCTACGCCTGCAAGGGATAAAAAACCGGCGGATCCTGGATGAAGTTGTAGAACGTTCACTCCGATCGGCTGCCCTGTGGGAAGAAGTCAAGGATCGATTGGATGATAATGCAATGGGATTATCCGGTGGACAGCAGCAGCGGCTGGTGATCGCCCGAGCCATTGCAATAGAGCCGGAAGTATTGCTCTTGGATGAACCGGCCTCGGCTCTCGACCCGATTTCGACACTAAAAATAGAAGAACTTATCTTCGAATTAAAAGACGAATATACCATCGTCATCGTTACGCATAATATGCAACAGGCTGCTCGTGTTTCTGACTATACGGCGTTCATGTATATCGGTGACGTAGTTGAATTCGGAGATACGAATACCCTTTTTACCAATCCAAAAGAAAAACAGACTGAAGATTATATTACCGGCCGTTACGGCTAAGAGGATCAATAATGGCTACACGTCCCCTACCCCAGCATATATCAAAACAGTTTGACAAAGAGCTTGAAGATCTACGCTCCCGAGTGATGATCATGGGAGGTCTGGTCGAGGATCTGCTGAGCAAATCCCTGAATGCACTCGAACAGGGAGATATTGAACTGGCGGAAACAGTTTCAACCAGCGATTACCAGGTCAATGCTCTGGAAGTCGGCATTGATGAGGAATGCACCCAAGTGCTGGCAAGACGTCAGCCAGCCGCGGGCGATCTGCGGTTGGTTCTGGCTGTAATAAAGACCATTTCCGATCTGGAACGGATCGGAGACGAAATCGAAAAAATCGCAAAGATGGTTGCCTATATCAATGAGAAAGGCAGCCCAAAATCTTATTACATCAGTGTATTTTCCATGGGCCAGCATGTACAGCAGATGCTGCATGAAGCGCTTGACGTTTTTGCACGCATGGATTCACAAAAGGCGGTCGAGGTTGCCGCAGAGGATGAACGTATCGACAAGGAATACAGCGCCATCTTAAGGCAACTGATCACCTATATGATGGAAGATCCACGCAGTATCACAAATGTACTGGACGTGGTCTGGGCTGTACGTGCTTTGGAACGTATCGGTGACCATGCCAACAACATTTGTGAAAACGTCATCTATCTGGTTGAAGGCAAGGATGTTCGTCATACCAGCATTGAAGACATACGGAACGAAATCTCGACAGACACCTGATTAACCGGTCCTGAAAAACTATAATAAAACTTCTGGAATTCTGTCATAATTCTCCGGGTTGAAATCAACCTGGAGAACTTTACCGTGGCAAGCAGTTATCTCACTGGAATCTTTGGGGGCTCCCCCATCAAACCCCTCCAGCAACACATGGAAAAAGTCCATGCCTGCGTCGAAAATCTAATCCCCTACATGAAGTCGGTACTCGAAAAAGATATTGATGCTATGCATGAACATTATGAAACCATTGCCCGTCTCGAACGTGAAGCAGATGAACTGAAAAACCAACTCCGCATGCAGATGCCGAACCGCCTGTTCATGCCAATATCAAGGAGTGATCTTCTCGATATTCTGCGCATTCAGGACAAGATCGCTGGCAAGTGCAAGGACATATCCGGCATCATGCTGGGCCGTAAAATGCAGATCCCGGAAGGGATTGCCAGTGACTTTCTCGATTTCGTCAATCGCAACATCGACTGTGTAACCCAAGCCTGTACCGCGATCAATGAACTCGATGAACTGGTAGGCACCGGGTTCGTCAAGGGCGTAGTCGATCTGGTGGAGGACATGGTTCAGAAAATCGATGACATCGAGCATGAAACCGATCAAATGCAGATCAAGATCAGAGCAAAACTGTTTGAGGTAGAAAGAGAACTCTATCCTGTCGATGTCATGTTTCTCTACCAGATCATTGATCTGACGGGTGATCTGGCAGATGGAGCAGAACGGGTTGGCAACCGCCTTCAATTAATGCTGGGGCAATAGGAGAAGAAAAATAATGGAATACGCAATCATCTTGTTGATACTGGCAGCTGTTTTCGGCCTGTTCATGGCCTGGGGAATTGGTGCGAATGATGTCGCCAATGCCATGGCAACCTCCGTTGGCTCGGGTGCATTGAATATCCGAACAGCAATCATCATTGCTGCAATCTTTGAATTTACCGGTGCTTTTCTTGCCGGCGGTCAGGTGACCAGTACAATACGAAAGGGTATTGTCGATGCAGAGCTCCTGTCAGGCACACCTGAGTTGCTCGTATTCGGTATGCTGGCTTCACTGCTTGCGGCAGGAACCTGGCTATTGATCGCATCTCATCGAGGTTGGCCCGTCTCCACCACACACTCCATCGTTGGTGCAATCGTTGGATTCGCCATGTTCGGGATTGGCATGGATGCCGTCAAATGGAGCAAGGTGGGTAGTATTGTCGCCAGTTGGGTCGTTTCTCCCATATTGGCTGGAGCGATTTCCTTCGGCCTCTTTATGAGTGTGCAAAAACTAGTTCTGGGTACGGATCAACCTTTTGAGAATGCCAAGCGCTATGTCCCTGGTTATATCTTTCTCGTGGGTTTCATTATTGCCCTGGTCACCTTACTGAAGGGACTCAAACACGTAGGACTCGAAATCAATGGATTTCAGTCATTTTTGATAGCGCTGGGTGTTGGCATTATCACTATGACAATCGGGGCCTATTTCGTACGGCGTGTCCAGATCGACCCAGAGGCAGACAAGGATTTCCATTTCACCAATGTAGAACGAGTCTTTGCTATTTTAATGATCTTCACAGCTTGTGCGATGGCCTTTGCCCATGGCTCAAACGACGTTGCAAATGCCATTGGACCGGTAGCTGCAGTGGTTAGTATCGTCAACAGTGGTGGAGAAGTTGCACAAAAATCGAGCCTGCCCACCTGGGTACTGTTCCTCGGGGCATCTGGGATCGTACTGGGCCTTGCTATGCTCGGGCGCAAGGTTATCGCAACGGTTGGCAAAAATATTACGGAGTTGACACCGAGCCGTGGCTTCTGTTGCGAGCTTTCTGCTGCGACCACCGTAGTAATCGCCTCAGGCACCGGACTCCCCATTTCTACGACACATACCCTTGTCGGTGCAGTTCTGGGTGTGGGCATGGCACGGGGGATTGCCGCACTGGACCTGGCTGTCGTGCGCAACATTTTCCTCTCCTGGATGGTCACTTTACCCGTGGGAGGTCTACTCTCGGTCGTCTTCTTCTTTCTTCTGAAAGCTATCTTTGGTTGATTCAGAACAATGAAACACTGAGGCTTTGCAAGAAAAAACCATCTGCAAAGGGTGCCATCTTTCAACACCAGCAGCCACTGACGATTGGAGACAGATCAAACGGAAGAGGAGGTGTGTTCCTAGATGCGCTGACCTGAATGCTCTTTCTTATCTGATGAAATGCTGGTCATGACATCCTTCGGGAAGTCACACCGGAAAGTACTGCCCTGCTCGACGACACTTTCGATATGGAGTTTGGCCCGGTGTCTCAATAGCACGTGCTTGACGATAGATAATCCGAGACCACTACCGCCATGTTCACGACTCCGACTCTGATCGGCCCGATAGAAGCGCTCGGTTAGCCTGGGGATATCTTTGGCCTGAATCCCAATCCCGTTGTCACTCACCTGAAAATGTGCACCGGCTTCATCCGCATACCAGCGAATTCGGATCAGGCCACCGTCAGGCGTATAACGAACAGCATTGAATACCAGATTGGAAAAGGCACTGTAAATTTCTGCATTCCTGCCTCTGAGTCCCAGATCTGGGTCAATACTGATTTCAAACAAATGGCGTTTGTCCCCACTCAAGGCAACAGCCTCTTCATGGATCCTACCCACCATTTCTGGCACTACGACTATTTCATTAGTATCGACTTTCCCCAGCTCTTCAAGACGCGTGATCATTAGCAGATCATTAACCACATTCTCCATACGGTTGGTCTGATCGCTCATGGCCTTCACAGAAGGCTGCCACTGCTCAGGCAATTGTTCCCTGTTTTGCAACAAGGTATCCAGATAACCCCGCATCACGGTCAAAGGAGTCCTGAGCTCGTGCGAGACATTAGCAACAAAATCCTTTCTGATTTCGACTAATCTCTGTATCCTGGTAACATCCCTTGCCACAAACAGACGCTGTTTCTTGCCATAAGGAACAATTCTCAGGCTAAGGTAAACCTCTGCATCAAGCGATGACTTAATTTCAATTGTCTGACCCTGTTCCTGATCACTGTTTTGCAGAAAATCGATCAATCTGGGAGAACGTATCAAATTTGTAATGCGTTGATGTTGATCCTGTGGCCAGTGGATGTTCAATAATTGGACTGCAGCCCTGTTTGCCCATTGAATGCGATCGTCATCATCCAGAACCACTGTTGCGTCTGGAAGTGCAGATGTAGCCATTTGAAACTGCTGGAGGTAACCGGATAATTTCTTTTTACGTTTTTTGTAACGTTTTCTGTACCGATCGATTTCCCTACTCAATTCGTCAAAGACTCCGGGGGTTTCCGGTGGTTCAACTTTGTCGGGATCCCGTATCCATTCCAAAAGTTGTAAAAGTTTCTGCTGTTGCCAGATCAGGCAACCAAGCGTTGCAAGAAACAGAATAGCAAAGACGTGGCCGACGATCAGACCAACAATATAGGCGATCAATAAAACAATTAGCAACCTTGTATAGTCTTTACTCATTGATCGTTTTTGAGAATCGATAACCCACGCTTCGTACTGTCTGAATATAATCTGCAAATCCATGACTGGCCAGTAGTTTGCGCAACCGGCGTATATGGACATCGACTGTTCGCTCTTCGATATAGACATTTGAACCCCAGACATTATCGAGAATCTGGCTGCGGGAATAGACCCGTTCCGGATGAGAGACAAAAAAGTGAAGTAGGCGAAATTCTGTCGGGCTCAGTTCGATGGGTTGTCCGTTGATTGTAACCCGGTGAGTCCCCAGATCGATCTTTAAATCATCAATTACCAAGATCTCTCCCTCCTTCTCCTTCCCGCTGCGGCGAAGGACTGCACGGATCCGTGCCATCAGCTCCTGTATAGAAAAGGGTTTGGTTACATAATCGTCTGCGCCAGTATCAAGTCCTTTAATCTTTTCATGTTCTTCGCCCCGGGCAGTCAGCATGATAATGGGTAAATCCTTGGTTTCAGGATTCCTTTTCAATCGACGGGCCAGATCGACACCCGTGAGCCCAGGCATCATCCAATCCAGCAGGATCAAGTCAGGCCTATTGGTATGAATCGCATCCTGCGCTTGATCAGCATTACATGCTTCGGTAGTAATGTAGCCCTCGCCAGTCAGTGCAAATGCCAGCATTTGCCGGATCGCAGCTTCATCATCAACGACAAGGATTCTAACCATTTTTGTTTTCACGGTTATATTACATGTCAATCATATTACAGAATGATGACAAACTGCATGTCTTCCATGCTTTGATTATGAAGGCGCTTTCCAGCCTGTCATAAAACTGTCATATTTCGTTCATATTCGTGCAACACTCCTGCCCTATTGTTCTCCTCTCTATAATTTTATGACCTTAACTATTGGAGAGGAACTGTGAAAATGAAAAAAATTCAACTGATTGGGGGCGCGGTACTTGGTATTGGTTCTGCACTGACTCTTCCTGCCCAAGCAGCCAACGATACGATCAAGGATCTGATCAGAATCATGCATGAGAATGGCCAAATTACCGATGAGCAATATGACGTTCTGAGGAACGGTATCAAAGCGGACGAAGAAAAGGAAGAAGCTGACAAGAAAGAGCTGGTCAAAACAGTTGAAGAAAAGACCAATGGCATTCCTAAAATTACTACAAAAGGCAAACTCAAATTTGAAAGTACTGATGGAAACTGGTCATTCCAGCCTATTGGCCGTGTCATGTGGGATGCAATCAGTGTTGATTCGGATGGCAGCCCACATGAGGAGTTTCAGGGCACAGAACTTCGACGTGCACGTTTGGGTTTCGAAGGCGATATCTATAACTGGGGTTATAAGTTCGAGGCTGATTTTGCAAAAGGTTCTAATGTTGCCATAAAAGACGCTTTTATAAGCTACGGAACCAAAATTGGCGAGAACGCGTTGGGTATCAAACTTGGTCAGTCCCAAATTGCATTTGGATTCAATACTGCGGCCAGCAGCAAATATATGACATTTATCGATCGTCCATGGTATGCAGACAGTTCGTTATCGCCTGCACGTGAAAGTGGTATTGTTGCCAAGCTTTCAAATCATAGATGGTCACTGGCCGGTTCCGTCACAATCGGTGAATTTAGTGGTGGTGTTACCGAGGATGATGTCGATGGAACGACATATGCCTTGCGTGGAACCTTCGTTCCATTCATGCAGGACAAGAAACATCTGCTCCAGATAGGTGCCGGTTATCGACATGTAACTGGCAACAAAAACGGTTTCAAATTTTCCCAACACCTGGTTGCACATAAAGACCATAACAAAATCAAAACTTCAAACTCAATTGCAGCCGCAGATTTTGACGGTATAGATAACTTTGAAGTAGATGCTGTTGGGATCTACGGCCCTTTCCATGCTTTGGCTGAATACAACAACTTCTCGGCTGACAGTATGCTTACCAATAACGATATTGATATCAATGCCTACTCTATTGAGGCGGGCTACTACCTGACAGGTGAATCAATGAAATTGAAACACGGTCTTTGGGATGGTGTCACGCCAAAGTCATCGATCGGCGCATGGCAAATTGCTGCCCGTTATGAGTTCATGAACATTGATAACAATGGCGGTGCCGGCGATGACGAAGCCAGCAAATGGAGCATTGGGTTGAACTATATCCCAGTTAAAAACATCCGTTTGATGCTTGATTACGACAAAGTAACCACATGGGATCAAGGCGGTGTGGATCAGACTTTTGAACCATCTGCCATCAAATTCCGTGCACAAGCAAAATGGTAAACACCTTACCTCTACACCGTTCGAAAAATGTAATCTCGTAAAATATATTTTTATTCCCATAATACGATTACCTAAGCCCCGGCTAACGGGGCTTTTTTTTAAAAAAGGGGACGGTTCCTGAGGGATCCCCACAAAAAAGTATTTAGATGTAGTCATATTGAAAACCTCTGATAATTATATTGAGTTGTTCAAAGGCCTGTTTAAGATCACTCCAGCGAATGGATATCCGCGCATCATTGACGACCTTCAATCCAATAAAAGAGGTCGATAAGACCTTTCGATGACGGATCGTATTGGCCTGATATTGCCAATGCTGCTTTGTTATCTCAACCGCCTTTCCTAAACACCAAAGCACAAAAAAAGCGAGTAACCCTAATAACAATAAAACGTCCAGTCGTTTAAGTTGTTTAGTCAAATTATCAGCAAAGCCCAGTCCATAACGATGACTTTTCATGGCCCGGAAAGCCTCTTCAATCTGCATTCTGGTTTTGTAAATATTGACTATCTTTTTAGCCTGTGTTGATGAGATAGGTAATGAGGTCGCTAACAACCAGGGTTCACGCTCACGTTGGGCCTGTTTCTCGCTGCCATGTCGTCTGGCTCGTTGTCCAAAACAGGTCAGCTTCACTCGGCCTTTAGGTTTCGCTTTCACCAAAACAAGGTGGCAGGTCAGCTGGTTTGAACGCGTCATCAAAGCAGCTCCTAATAGCTTAGGTCGAGTGTTCGCTTTGTCGTAAGTCGACTTACAAGCCCGCCAGTCTTTATCATATTCAAGTCGAATAAACGTACGGTTTCTCACCCGTCCAACCCAGTCCCAGCCTAAGGCTTCGACTTGTCGAAACCAGGGTGTTCTAAACCCCGCATCGGTCACAATGACAGGACAACAACCATCCGGCAGTAATGATTTTAGTTGGGTTAAAAACAACTGATGTGTTTTACGTTTTTCTTTGGTGTGAACTGTATGAATTTCTTCATATAAGGTCATGGATTGCCCATCAACGGGTGTTGATGCACGCAAGAGAAAGTGTCGTTTTCCAGTCTCTAAATCTGACCAGTCGACGAGAATAAGAGGTTTCGGTTGTGAACCGATAATTGGCTGAATGAGAGCATGGTAAATGCCACGGCGTTCCTGATGAAGATGTGGGTTGGATAATAATCTATCAGCACGTTTGATACAGTGTTTTTCCTGGGCAGGGCTTTCTATAGAACGACCGATTTGAGTCACGGTCAGTTGTTGTCCGGTGATGACACCAAGGACACTGGCATGCAGTGCTTCCCGTCTTTTTGCATGCATGTCGGGACATGTCTTTTTTAAGAGTTTCTGTAATAATTGCTGGGCTTGCATGGTGGATCCCTCTCAAGTTGTTTGGTCACTTTTTGAGATCACAATTCACTGTGCAAGTTCCTTTTTACTGAGTTTTAATACTTAACCTTCTGATTTTAATGGATACTTTGTGGGGAGCCTTCAGGGACGGTGCCCTTTAATTAATAATACTGATGATTTTTTGTGTAGAATTTCATTGAGGTTTCTCCTTTGTTGCAGGACAATCTGTCGCTGGTAGGATGGTAGGGTAACCTCCCAAGCCTGAAATAGA
>JALSRM010000024.1 GCA_026984775.1 Gammaproteobacteria bacterium | reverse complement strand
AAGGCTATCCATGACGCATCAACGTGAAAACTGGTATGCCACCCTTGAAGGCGTCTTTGTTGATCGGCAGGATCATATCTCACAAACAATCACCTTTGACCCGGCAAATCCAAAAAACACGAATGCGGAAACACCGGGATATATTTTAATCAATCTGTTTGGTCAGGCTGATATATCTGATTCTTTATCACTTTCTTTTGGGATTAATAATCTTCTCGACAAAACGTATACCGATCACCTCAGCGGATTTAATCGGAATACAAACAGTGACGTACCTGTGGGAGTTCGGTTGCCCGGTGCTGGCAGAAACGTTTTCGCCCGGTTGGCGTTAACATTCTAGGCATTTGACATGACAAGAGTTCCCCGAGTTCTTGCGGGGGGCTTTCTATGCCTATCGCTTGTTATTTTTTACGTAATTCCATCATCTTGCCATTACGCACCATTTGCACACGGTTAAGAAATGAATTCCCAAGCAGAATATTGATCGGGTGATCACCTTTAATCACGGCCGCATCGACATCCCGGATCAGCAAAGGACCCACCTTCACTTTTTTCAGTCGAACATACCATGCTTTTGCCTTGCCGGATGCGGTGCTGGTAGAACCAACTCTACCCGTTAGTTTATATTCAATACCTAATCGTTTTGCATGATTCTCACTCATGGCGATCAAGGTTGCGCCAGTATCAACGAGAAACTTGATCTGAAAGTCATTAATACTGCCATTGACCCTGTACATACCATCCCTGTCAGGTGCAATCATAATGGCGCTCTTGGCCTTTGCCGGCTTGAAGGTGTTTGCGATATGTCTACCCAGCTTGTAAGCCTTTCTCTCACCATCTATCTCTATGATTGCCTTTTCACTGTTTGCCATAATCAGTATGGCACCTTCAGGTGAGGGTTTGCCGGGTTTCAAAACCCGACGATTTCCGTCGATGGAAACAATGGCCATATCCTTTAGGAGACCCTGGATGACGATACGCTCGTTCGCACTGACACAGGGCGCAACGACAATCATGAGAATTGCAACGATAAGTGATCGCATAGTAATTCAACCCGGTACAAATTAAACTGTATACCGGACTTTTTATCGGCAACGTTCCATATGGCTTAATTTTTACGGGAGAACAGATGGTTAACGATTTATTGGAACTGGAACGTCCCCTGATTATGGGGATACTGAATGTAACTCCTGACAGCTTCTCCGATGGGGGCAGTCATACCACACGGGGAAGGGCAGTTGCACATGCACTACAGATGATTGAGGAGGGTGCCGATATCATTGATGTTGGTGGTGAATCCACACGTCCCGGTTCAGAACGGGTTTCCGCTGAAGAACAGATCCGTCGGGTTGTGGGCATCATCCAGGCATTGCGGAATACGTTACCTGAGGAAGTACCGATCAGTATCGACACCACACTCTCGGCAGTGGCCCGTGCCGCGATCGAGGCCGGAGCCAATATCCTCAATGATGTGCGGGCTGGTCGTGACGATTTGGGTATGTTTCGTTTAGCGGCGGAACATGGGCTCCCCGTCATCCTTATGCACATGCAAGGAACACCGGAAACAATGCAGGAAAACCCAGCCTATGAAGATGTGGTCACCGAGATTGAGCACTTTCTGAACGAACGTTGCCAAGCAGCGCTTGACGTCGGGGTGAAGAAGGAGAACATCATCATTGATCCTGGCATTGGGTTTGGCAAGACCCAGGAACACAACCTGATGTTGATGGCTAATCTCGATCGTTTTGTGAAGTCCGGGTATCCCGTGCTGCTTGGCACCAGCCGTAAGCGTTTCATGGGGGCCATCTGTCCGGTGGATACCCCCCGGGAGCTGGTTGGAGCAACCTGCGCTACGACCGCACTCGGGGTAATGGCTGGGGTCAGAATTTTTCGTGTCCATGATGTCAAACCGAATCGACAAGCAGCCGATGTGACCTGGGCCATCCAACGGATCTAATCATGATGGGATCTGCAACCGATCAGGAACATCTGCTTCTGTTGACGGGAAAGTTGGCCAAGCAAAGTGTCGAACGGATCATGAAATCCCTTGATGAGTTGGGTTTCACCTATGAAGTACACAATCTGGGGATCAGTGTAGCGGCACTGATGACCACTGACATGATCCAGCGCCGATTGGATGATCCTCGCGGTGCAGACAAGATCGTCGTTCCCGGTTTGTGTGCAGGCGATGTGGAAAAACTGAGCGAGGTGTTAGGCATCCCCGTTGTCCGTGGTCCGAAAGATCTCAAGGACTTACCCATGTATTTTGGTAAAGGGTCTGAACCACCGGATCTGAGTCAGTACGATATACGTATTTTTGCCGAGATCGTCGATGCACCGGATGTCAGTATCGAGAACGTTTTGCAGCAGGCCGCTGCCTATGTGGCCGACGGTGCCGATGTGATCGACGTGGGTTGCCTGCCAGGGCGGGAGTTCCCCCAGCTCGAGGAGGTGATCGAAACCCTGGTTGCCGAGGGCTATACTGTTAGCCTCGATTCGGTAGATCCTGAACAGTTGGTACGAGGGGGAAAGGCGGGTGCGCACTATTTGCTCAGCCTCAAGGAGAGCACCCTGTGGGTCGCCGATGAGGTAGAATCCATACCAGTTCTGATTCCGGAAAAACCTGAAGATCAGGATTCTCTCTATCGCGCGATCGATTCAATGCAGGAAAAAGGCAAGGCCTTTATCGCAGACAGTATCCTCGACCCCATTCACTTCGGCTTCACCCGTTCCATCGTCCGTTATCAGGCATTGCGCGATCGCTATCCTGACATTGAGATCATGATGGGTACCGGGAATCTGACTGAACTTACCGAGGCCGATACCGTGGGCATGAATACCATGATGTTGGGAATGATGTCCGAGATGCATATTACAAATTTGCTCACCACCCAGGTGAGTGAACACTGCAGACGCAGCGTCGCGGAACTCGATCTGGGCAGGCGTATACTGTACCGGGCAAGGAAAGACAAGAGCCTGCCCAAGGGATACAGTTCCGGTCTGACTGGGTTGCATGAACGCAAGCCCTTTCCCTATACGCTTGAAGAAGTTCAGGAAACTGCATCACAGATCAAGGATCCCAATTACCGGATCCAGGTGACAAAGGACGGTATCCATATTTACAATCGGGAAGGTCTTCATACCGATACTGATCCATTTGCTTTGTTCGAACATCTTAAGACCTTGGAGCAGGATGCACCTCATGCCTATTACATTGGAGTTGAGCTGGCCAGAGCCCAGATCGCCTGGCAACTGGGCAAACGTTATGTCCAGGATGAGGAACTGGACTGGGGAGTGGCATACAAAGGGTCACAGGATGGTAAAGCCGATCCACATATGTTGCACAAGGCTGAAGGCGCAACCATGAAAGCACGGAAAGAACGTCGGAAAAAGGACCGTAATGAGAAAAAGGCAAAAAAGGCTCAATCATGATTTACGAAGCAGTCATCACCACCCGCAATGAGGATGGATCCGATCGGATCGCCCCACTGGGTTATCAGGAAGAGGAGGGTTTAATCATCCTGTCACCCTTTAGTCCTTCCACGACCCTTCGCAATCTGGAGCGTACACATCAAGCTGTCCTTAACATGACTGACAATGTTGCGGTGATTGCTGGATGCCTCACCGGACACCACGAATGGCCTCTGGTTCCAGCAGAAAAAATCCCCGGATCACGCCTTGAAGACACCCTTGCCCATAGAGAGCTAAAGGTAGAACGGATCGAGGAAGATAATATAAGACCACGTTTTTATTGCAGAATCCTACATGAGAAAGTTCACAAACCTTTTCGTGGATTCAACCGTGCCAAAAATGCCGTATTAGAGGCGGCCATTCTTGTCAGTCGGTTACACATGCTCCCGACTGAAAAGATTGACGCAGAGATTGAATACCTTAAGATCGCCATCGACAAAACTGCCGGAGAACAGGAACAGCGGGCATGGAACTGGTTGATGGAAAGAATTTCAGACTATCGGGAGGGACGAGAGAAGTGACAGGCTTTCTGGCAAGCGTACGGTCGGTTGAAGAAGCCATGGTAGCACACAAAAATGGTGTTGATATCATCGATCTGAAGGAACCTGAGCGGGGAGCCCTGGGTGCTGTTACGCCCCCCGTGATGCGTGAAGTAGTTAGAAAAATCGATAGTGAACGCCTGATAAGTGCCACCGTCGGCGATCTGCCTTGTGAACCACGGCTCGTAGCCGAAAAGGTGAGAGAAGTTGCAGAAACCGGTATCGATCTAATCAAGGTTGGACTGTTTGAACCATTTCATGAGCAACTGGAGGACATGCTCTGGGCCATCAGCCGGGAATCCACCAAGGGTGTCATCATAGTCGCTTTTGCTGATCGTTATCCAGGCGACGAGATCATTGATCTGGTTGCCGATACCGGTCTTGCCGGTATTATGCTGGATACGGCTGGAAAATCCTTAGGCTCTCTATGTGAAATCATGACTGATCAGCAGATCAAGCGGTTTATTTCTCGTGCAAAAGAGCATAATCTAATCACAGGTCTGGCAGGTTCCTTGACCAAAGCAGACATCCCCTCACTGCTACAATATAAACCCGATTATCTGGGCTTTAGAGGAGCACTCTGCCAGGGGAATCAACGAAAAACCGATCTGGATGAACGACTCGTACAAGAGATAAGAGAACTCATCCAGCTGGAGGTGGAGCGATATGGCGCAGTGGCGTAAGAAAGAAAAAGACGAAACCTACACAGACGAAGAGATCCTGGCCCGTCTCAAGGAAGAGCTGCCTAAGTGGACGTACGAAAACGGTTGGATCCGGCGCAAGTACAAAACCTCAGGCTGGAAAGCGACCCTAATGGTTGTCAATACGGTGGGTCATTTGTCCGAAGCGGCCTTTCATCATCCTGATCTGACAGTTTCGTATGCCTTTGTCACCGTCAAACTGATGAATCATGCCGCAAAAGGCATCACTGACAAGGACTTCGAACTGGCCAAAAAGATTGAAGAGGTCATCATGTGGCAGCCGGGTAAAGAAAAGGACAGTGCGCTTGAAGGTACGCCGGATGATCCGCGCTTCAAATACATCAAATACGACTGATTTTTTTATTTTTTCCGATCCCTGAGTTGACGTTTCGCAATCGTTCACTGTCTCATTTTTGAGACAGTGAAATCCTGTATGTGAATTTATTCTTCTCTTCCTCTGCTTGGATTGCGTCTCCATCAAGCAACAGATCTTATATATCATTTCTAAAATCAGTTTTAATTACTGTAAGTAACCCATTGAAAATAAAAGAGTGCCAAATAAATGGCACAGCTTATGCCTTTTCTTTTATGTCTGTGTCGAAGACAGACAAAGTATATAAAGCGAGCAAAAAATAACTGCCTGGACCACATTCATAGGCACACCTGGAGGAGACC
Source organism: Gammaproteobacteria bacterium (assembly GCA_026984775.1). Classification (GTDB taxonomy): domain Bacteria; phylum Pseudomonadota; class Gammaproteobacteria; order CAJXQU01; family CAJXQU01; genus CAJXQU01. The sequence continues at coordinate 42,447 of JALSRM010000024.1, read as the reverse complement.
TGTCATGAAAAAACTCAAATCTTTAGCCCTCACTTTGTCATTGTTCCTCTCTCTTTTTCAAACAGGTCTTGCTGCAACGACGGCGGATATTCTGTTTATCGTCGATGAGTCCGGTTCGATGTCTGCTGAACATACTTGGATAGGCAATATGGTGACAACACTTGACAGTGGGTTGAATGCGGCCGGTGTCAGCGGGAACCGTTACGGCCTAATCGGTTATGGTGCGTACACATCGCATGGTTTGACTGGACATAGTCATACTGTCGGTGGTGGCCTGTTTGGCAGTGCGGCCGAACTGGTCACCGCCACCGGCTCGTTAACCGCCTCAGGTGTTACAGAAGATGGCTATGAGGCGATGAACTTTGCTTTCAGTAACTACAGTTTCCGGCCAACGGCTGCGGTCAATGTCATCCTGATTACTGATGAGGACAGGGACATCGTCGATGCGGCATTGAATCGGGCCGGGATTCTGGGTTTATTTACGGCACGGAACGCCCTGTTAAATGCGATTGTCGATGTCACTCTCCAGGATGGAAACCTGGATTATGCACTGGGTGTGGATGCCGATAGTAACGCCTACACCCCGGACGGGATGGGTGGGTATAACACCTCTGGGGGAGGAACTGCTATGAGCGGCTTTGGTACGACGATCAACGACTATGTCGATCTAGCATTTTCTACCGGGGGCGCTGTCTGGGATCTCAATCAGTTGCGTAACGGTGGGCTTACAGCTGATGCCTTCACTCAAGCCTTTATCGATATCAAGGTTGGTGAGATTACCTCACAACAACCGGCCGCGATACCCCTTCCAACCGCTTGGTTATTGATGCTGCCAGGATTAGGCAGTCTGGCATTTTTTACAAAAAGGACAACCTGATTTTATCAAACATGACGGAGCGGCTATCCTTGCTTATATGATGGCCCTCCGTCAGGTCAGCTATCCAGGCGTCAAGAAGCGTCAAAGGAGAGTATCTGCGTTTTCATATTTAAGACCAGCTATATACACCGTTTCGAAGAACTGATTGCTTCTTATTCAGTAAAGTTGCCGGTGCAGAGTGCGATACGTTATTTTTTCAAGGCTGCTCCATTACGCAGCGATATCTATATTCACTTTCTGATCAACGGATAATCTTCCTGTACTTTTCCTTTTATGGTTTTTAAAAGGTACGTTCAAACGTTGCCACCCTAGCGGTCAACTGTTGCCATCTCTTTCTGTAAAACACGATAGGTAAACTTCCTAAGTGATTGTTAGATAAGGCAAAAATAAAACTGGCGCATACTTTGCTAAATATCTGCCAGAACAGGTAATCTCACATTTGGAGACGGAAAATGAATCTGGACAATATTTTTGGAATCCATGCAAAAGCAATGCAACTCCGATCATATCGAGCGGAAGTGCTGGCAACCAATATAGCCAATGCCGAGACACCGAATTATCTGGCCCGGGATTTTGATTTCAAACAGGTATTGCAGAGTGTTGCAGACGAACGTTCAGCATTAAAAGTTACCCGGCCAGGTCATATTCAGGCAGGTGATGCAGAACTGATGGGCGAAGATTTGATGTATCGCGTTCCAGAACAGCCTTCGATCGATGGAAATACTGTTGATCTACAAATCGAACGTGCTGAATTCACACGAAATGCAATGCAATACCAGGCAAGTGTCCGTTTTCTAAATGGGAAGATCTCGGGCCTGCTAAGAGCAATCAAGGGAGAATAACCATGTCGTTGATGAATGTCTTCAATATCTCCGGGACAGCCATGAGTGCCCAGTCGGTTCGTCTTAATGTAACCGCCAGCAACATGGCCAATGCAGATGCCATCAGTAGCAGTATCGATCAAACCTACAAGGCAAGACATCCTGTCTTCCAAACCATACTGGATGACTACAATTTTGGAGAAACCGGTACAACGGGTGGTGTCCGCGTAGCAGGTATAGTCGAGAGCCAAGTCCCGGCGACCCGTGAATACCAACCAGACAACCCACTTGCTGATGAACAGGGTTATATCTACCGTCCCAATGTGAACATCATTGAGGAGATGGCCAATATGATCGCTGCATCAAGAAACTATCAGACCAATGTTGAGATGATCAAGGCATCCAAGCAGATGCTTTCTGAAACCCTCAATATCGGACGGTAAGTAATGAGAGAGGTATAAAAAATGACTAACCAGATTAATGGATTGGGTCAAGGTCTTGATGGACTGGCAATCAAAAATTCGCAGGAGAAGAAAGACAAAAAGAGCCTTGGACAAGATGAGTTCATGAAACTCATGGTTGCCCAGATGAATAATCAGGATCCAACCAAGCCGCTCGAAAATGCAGAATTTCTCAGCCAACTGGCACAGTTCGGCACGGTGAACGGTATTACCGAACTACAAAAATCATTCAGTACACTTGCTAACGCAATGCAATCCAATCAGGCGTTGCAAGCGTCAACCATGGTCGGGCGATCAGTACTTGTTCCTACAAATACGATCAATCTTGAAACGGGCGGCATCGTCGAAGGTGCGGTGGATCTCACCGGTTCGACAGGTGCCTTGAATCTGATCATCAAGGACTCAGCCGGACAAGTCGTCAAGGAACTCAACCTGGGTGCCCATGAAGAAGGTCAAGTAAGTTTCAAATGGGATGGACTCGATGATAGTGGCAGTGCTGTCTCACCTGGGCAATACACCATCACTGCTGAGGCCGCAATCGACAACACGACTGAAGCGATGGAAACCATGGTCATGGCAAAGGTTGATAGCGTTACTCTAAGCGGTGCAGCCGGTCCACAATTGAATCTTGCAGGCCTTGGCACCATCGGCATCGATAAAGTGAAACAGATACAGTAATTGACGGAGGAAACAGGGAATGCCTTTTCGTACAGCAATCAGCGGTATGCGGGCCGCTCAGACACAACTGGAGACTATAGGTCATAACATCGCGAACGCCAACACCATCGGCTTCAAACAACAGCGAGCCGAGTTCGCAGATATCTATGCTCTGAGCCAGACTGGAATCGCACAGAATACGCCGGGCAATGGTGTCGCAGTCGCCCAGATCACACAACAGTTCGGACAGGGTAACCTCTCAGTTACGGACAACGTGCTTGATCTCGCGATTGATGGTGAAGGTTTTTTTACGCTTGATGACGGAGGCAGCCGGGTCTATTCACGATCAGGCGCTTTTGGTCTTGACAGTGAAGGTTATATTGTCAATGCACAGAACCAGAAGCTGATCACCTATCAGACTGATAGCAACAACAATCTCACCGGAGCCTTTGGACCGCTGCAACTGACGACAAAGTTCACCAGTCCCAAGGCTACGGCAAATGTGGAGCTGGATTTCAATCTGAATTCAGATGCAGCGGTAATTGGCGTGGCCGGTGACCCCATCGATCCTGCCAACTCAGCGACGTATACGAGTTCGACCTCGACGACTGTCTACGATTCACTGGGTAATCCTCATCTGGCGAACCTCTATTTTGCCAAGCGTCCGCCAGCCGCATCCGGTAACAATATCTGGGAAGTGCAGTTGACTCTTGACAACACTCCCGCAGGGACACTTCAGACTCTGGAGTTCGATACAGCTGGTAGTTTGCTTGCACCTGCCTCAGGTCAGTTCAATATCGGCCCGATAACCGTTGCTGGTGCTAACGATCTCAATCTGAATTTCGATGTTTCCAACGCAAAACAATTTGGAAGTCCCTTTGCAGTATCGAAACTGACGCAGGATGGCTACACCACGGGACGTCTGAGTGGTATCGATATCGATAGCAAAGGTGTGATCTTCGCCCGATTTACCAATGGACAGTCACAGATCCAGGGACAGGTAGTATTAGCCCAGTTTCAGAATCTTCAAGGATTACAGCAGATGGGTGACAACGCTTGGGCAGAAACCTTTTCTTCAGGACAGGCATTGTTGAGTGCGCCGGGATCATCTGATCTGGGACTGGTCAAATCAGGGGCCCTGGAAGATTCCAATGTTGATCTAACAGAGCAACTGGTGGATATGATTGTGGCTCAACGTAATTTCCAGGCCAATGCCCAGGTGATTACAACGGCCGACTCGATCACACAGACAGTCATTAATATTCGTTAACAGGTAACCTGATATGGATCGTATGCTCTATCTTGCTATGTCCGGTGCCAAGCAGACCATGCAGGCACAGGCAATCGCAACGCACAATCTGGCCAATGTTAATACGACGGGTTTCAAGGCCGATCTGGCTGCCGCCCGTTCAATGCCGGTTTTTGGTGAAGGTCATCCTTCCCGTGTCTACGCGATGACTGAACGGCCTGGCATCGACTTTGCCCCAGGAACAGTTCAGTTTACTGGTAACGAACTTGATTTTGCCATCAATGGTGAAGGGTGGATCGCTGTACAGGCAGTCGATGGTTCAGAGGCCTATACTCGCCGGGGTGATCTGAGAATCAATGCCAACGGTTTGTTAGAAAATGGAGCAGGACAGTTGATCCTGGGAGATGGCGGCCCTATCGCGCTTCCTCCTGCAGAGAAGATCGAAATTGGTGTCGATGGAACAATCTCCATCCGGCCACTAGGTCAGGACGCCAATACACTGGCACAAATCGACCGAATCAAATTGGTCAATCCTCCTATTACAGAGTTGCAAAAGGGAGAGGATGGTTTGTTCAGGTTAAAAAGCGGTGAACAGGCGGAGGCAGATGCTGTTGTAAAGATAATGCCTGGTTCACTGGAAGCCAGTAACGTCAATGCAGTTGCCGAGATGGTGAATATGATCAACTTGCAACGTCAGTTTGAAATGCAGATTAAAGCAATGAAATCAGTGGAGGAAAATGATGCCTCTGCTGTTCAGATGATGAGACTGGCATAAAACTTGTAATGATTTAAGTAAAAGATTTCAGGAGAGAGAAATGGTACCCGCTTTATGGATCGCTAAAACCGGACTGGACGCCCAGCAAACACGCATGGGGGTAATATCGAACAATCTTGCCAACGTGAATACAACTGGTTTCAAACGGGGCAGAGCATCTTTTGAAGATCTGATGTATCAGACTGTGCGTCAACCTGGTGCTTCTTCTTCACAGAATTCAGAGCTGCCGTCTGGCTTGATGCTTGGCACAGGAGTGCGTACGGTTTCGACGGAAAAGATCTTCGCCCAAGGCAATATGGTACAGACAGGCAACTCCATGGATTTGGCCATCCAGGGCAGAGGGTTCTTTGAAGTGTTATTACCCGATGGAAGTACAGGGTATACCCGTGATGGTTCCTTTGAGATCAATTCGCAGGGAGTGGTCGTTACTTCTTCCGGCTATGAATTGCAGCCTTCGATCACTATCCCGGAACAGGCCCAGTCGATCACGATTGGATCGGATGGCACTGTCAGTGTACAGGTTGCAGGTCAAAACGCCCCAACAGTTGTGGGAACAATCACCTTGACGGATTTTATCAATCCCGCAGGGCTGCAACCCATTGGGGAAAATCTATTCAAAGAGACCATTGCCAGCGGAACGCCTGCCAATGCAACTCCGGGACAGGAGGGCCTTGGTTTACTGTCACAGGGAGCACTTGAAAGTTCCAATGTGAATGTAGTTGAAGAGTTGGTCAACATGATCGAGACCCAACGTGCCTATGAAATGAACTCTAAGGCCATATCGACCACAGACCAGATGTTGCAATATGTCAGTCAGAATCTTTGATGTGAAAAACGAGTATGAACGCAAGAATCCTGTCATTTTTATGTGAAGTCACTGGACTGATGGTATCACTGGTTCTTTTATCCGGTTGCAGCTCGGCACCGAAACATGATCCGGAATTTGCACCAGCAATGCCTGTAGTTGCGGCATCTGAGGAAGAGCAATCAGCACCAACAGGTGGCATCTACAAGGCGGGTGATGAAATTATCCTCTATGAAGATACAAAAGCACGTCGTATTGGCGATACAATAACGATTCGGTTGGCAGAAAAAACCCAAGCTTCAAAGTCTGCCAAAACAGATTCATCCCGAAGTCAGGAAACGACACTCAAAAACCCGACCATTTATGGAACGACACCCCAGTTCAATACACCAGGAATTATTCCACTGGCTACAAATACAGGCAACTCACTTGAAACCAGTTTGAGTTCAAGTCATGCCTTTGCCGGTTCTGGCAGCAGTAGCCAGAGCAACAGTCTGACGGGCGATATAACCGTTACCGTGTCGGATGTACTGCCGAATGGAAATCTTGTTGTGCGGGGTGAAAAGCGTCTTAACTTTAACGAAGGGAACGAATATATCAAGATTGCTGGCATCGTTCGCCCACAAGATATTGGTCCAAACAATACGGTCCTTTCAACCAAACTTGCAGATGCAACCATTATCTATAATGGTGACGGTACGATTGCTGATGCTAACAAAATGGGTTGGTTGGCCAGATTCTTTATTGGGGTAATATCACCCTTCTGATAGGAAGACGATGATGACTGCACGTTGCCTGATAATTGGTCTTGTTCTGACTTTGACAGCTACCAGTGTTGCGGCTGAACGGATCAAGGATCTTGCCTCTGTTGCTGGTGTGCGAGATAACCAGCTTGTTGGTTATGGTATTGTCGTCGGACTGGACGGAACAGGCGACAAGACCAATCAGACACCTTTCACCATACAAAGTGTCAGAAGTATGTTGCATCAGCTTGGTGTGACGATCCCGGACAATCTTAATCCTCAATTGAAAAATGTGGCAGCTGTCATGCTTCATGCAACTCTGCCACCTTTCGCCAAACCTGGGCAGAAGATCGATGTGACCGTTTCCTCTCTAGGAAATGCGAAAAGTTTGCGTGGTGGCAGTTTATTGATGGCACCATTAAAGGGGGCCGATGGACAGGTCTATGCTATCGCGCAGGGCAGTCTTGTAGTGGGTGGTTTTGGTGCCGAATCATCGGATGGATCGAAGATTTCCGTAAATATTCCCAGTGTGGGAAGAATTCCAGATGGCGCAACGGTTGAAAGAGTTGTGCCGACCTCATTTGGCATGGGGAACCATATCATTTTTAATTTGCATGAACCGGATTTTACGACTGCAACGCGCCTTGCAGAGGCCATCAACAAAACATTGGGTGAGGGGAGTGCGGTTTGTATCGACGGTTCCTCTGTGAGTGTAGTGGCCCCCAAGGATCCGGCTCAGCGTGTCGGGTTTGTTTCCATGATTGAAAACCTGACATTCGAGCCCGGAGAAGCAGCAGCGAAGATCATTGTCAACTCGAGAACAGGTACTGTAGTAATTGGACGTAATGTGGTGGTTTCTGCCGCGGCTGTAACTCATGGCAGCCTTTCGGTCACAATCACAAACAATCCAATCGTTAGCCAGCCCGGCCCCTTGTCAAAGGGGGAAACGGTCGTAGTTCCCAAACAGGATATTTCAGTCAAGGAAGAGGATGCACGAATGTTCCTGTTCAACCCCGGCGTTTCGTTGCAGAACATAGTTGATGCAGTCAACAGTGTAGGTGCTTCACCTGGAGACTTAGTGGCGATTCTGGAAGCACTGAAACAAGCAGGAGCACTTAGGGCAGAACTTATCATTATCTAACCGAGTACTGCTGCCTACACATGTCTTAGCTGATACCACCAGTAACCAATCAACTCATGCAGCATATTGCGACTTAGATCGAGGTTCTCACTTTTGGGCAGCCATCGCATAACCACGGGTAAATTCGTTCCCTGATGGTAGAAGATTGTTGGAGCAGGGGTGACATCGAATCCCTTGTGTTTAAAAATCATGCTGGCACGCCTCATATGCCACGCATGCGTCACCAGATAGATTCGTGTGATCCCTTCCGGCTTCAGGATCCGGAAACTGTTTTCGGCATTCTGTGCTGTATTCTGGCTTTTCTCTTCGAGCCATTTCGCTTTGATTCCATAATCATCGATCAATACCTGATCCATGATCCAGGCTTCAGATTGCTCAGAAGGAAATACGCGTCCCCCTGTAATCAAGATCGGGAGCCCTGTCTGTCGTTGCAGATGGACTGCATACCGCAGCCTCTCGAGTACCCTTGCATGGGGAACTGGTTTGCCATATTCAGGCATGGAAACATAACGGCCACCACCCAGGATGACAATTGCCTGGCGATCAGTATGTGGGATCGGAAGTGGCAGAGGGTGTACCGTTTCAACCCGTGCCGCTAACTGCCTGCTGACAACATTTGTACTAAGCAGATAAAGGGAAGTGACCGAAAAGATGACCAGAAACAGTGCGGTTCGGGTACGGCGTTTGAGCAGGTAGAGGCCGAGCAGGATGAAAAAAATATTGATTCCTGGTGGTAGTATAATGGCCTTGATGATGTAGAGAAGCGAGGTTTCAGTCTGCATTTCAATTAACCCTTTACCATCCCGCCCTGCGCCTGCTGATCGGCATGGTATGAAGATCGGACCATTGGAGCACTGGCAACATTTTTGAAGCCCAGCTGATGGCCATAACTGGCAAGTTCTTCGAACTCATCAGGAGTTACATACCGCTCCACTGGCAGATGGTGTCGTGTTGGTTGAAGATACTGTCCTATCGTGATCATGTCACACCCGTGATCATGAAGATCACGCAAGACTGTTTTGACCTCATCAAGATGTTCACCAAGACCCAACATCAAACCGGATTTGGTCGGGATAGTTGGATGCCGTTGCTTGAATTGGCGGATTAGATCAAGAGACCATTGGTAATCGGCGCCAGGTCGCACTTGTTTGTAGAGTCTGGGGACTGTTTCAAGATTGTGATTGAAGACATTGGGCAAGGCCTGATCGAGGTTGTTGAGCGCCTTTTCCATTCGCCCCCTGAAGTCAGGTACGAGGATCTCAATCTGAATATCGGTGATCAGATTACGGACGGTCTCAATGCAGCGGGCAAAATGCGCGGCACCACCATCTCGTAGATCATCACGATCAACCGAGGTAATCACCACATAATTCAATCCCATCTCTTCGATCGCTGCAGCAAGATTTTTGGGTTCATCTTGGTCGAGTGGTTCAGGGCGGCCATGAGCTACATCACAGAAAGGACAGCGGCGAGTACAGCGGTCACCCATGATCATAAAAGTTGCCGTACCATGGGCAAAACACTCTCCCAGGTTAGGACAGGATGCTTCTTCGCAAACCGTGTTAAGCCTTTTTTCCCGAATCAGTTTTCTTATTTTTTGAACATTCGGATCAACAGGTGCCTTTGCCCTGATCCATTCCGGTTTCCGTAAGCGGGTCCCGGTCGATTGAACAACCTTGATCGGGATACGAGCAACCTTTTCAGCACCACGCTGGGCTTTATTCGGGTCAATTTTCATCGGTATTCATCCGTTTTTTAGTTATTCCAACTCATAGTGGAATCGTGCGGTAATAATATTGATTAATCCATTGGCAATTACATCAGTTGAATCTGTTACTCCCAATTCAGAAAGTTGTGTCATTTCCATACCCGAATAACCGCAAGGGTCGATTTGGTTAAAGGGTTTAAGATCCATATTCACGTTTAGTGACAAGCCATGATAGGTGCATCCATTACGTACTCGCAAGCCAAGAGATGCAATCTTTTTGTCATTGACGTAAATTCCCGGAGCCTTTTCTCGACGTTGTGCATCGATTCCGTAATATCTCAGAAGATCGATCACAGTCTGTTCAAGGGTAAAAATGAGTTGCTTGATGGTCAGCTTCAAACGTCTCAAATCGAGCAAGACGTAACAGATGAGCTGACCTGGACCATGGTAGGTGATTTGACCGCCACGATCACACTTGATTACGGGTATTGAACCCGCATCGTGAAGATGTTCGGGTTTACCTGCCTGGCCGAGCGTGTAGACAGAAGGATGTTGCAGCAACCAGATCTGATCGTCTGAGTTTTTATTGCGCAAATCCGTATATTCACGCATGGCTTTCCATGCCTGTTCATAGTCAACAGTGCCGAGGTTTCTGACGATAAGTTTCACAGGGCCATCATGACACGATCATGTGCACTTAGATCGACGTAGATTGCATCCAGTTGTGCTTTATTTTTTGCATTGATGGTTACTGTAACAGAAAGGTATTTGCCGTTGCTGCTGGTGCGCGTCTTTATCGCACCTTCTGCAAGATCATCGACATGCCTGGCGATAATCTCGGCGACAAGTTGGTCGAAATCGTTTTCATCCAAGCCGACCGCCTTGATATGAAACTCGCAGGGGAATTCCAGTAATGACTCTTGTTCGTTGTTGTCGTTCATGGTTTAAAAGTCTGCAACTTGTTCATTGGATTTTGAATTTCCGCTATTGGAATTTTGCAAGAAGAGACGAGTAAAACTTTCCTTATCCAGAGGTTTGCTGAAGTAGTATCCTTGTCCATAATCACACTCGGCTTCCTTGAGAAATTCAAGTTGTTCCTTATCTTCAATACCTTCTGCAATCACATCCAGCTGTAGGCTGTGAGCCAAAGCAATGACACCTTTCACAATCGCTGAATCGTCAGGATCGGTAGTCACATTCTTGATGAAGCTTCGATCGATTTTCAAGGTATTGACTGGAAAATGTTTCAGATAAGTGAGGGAGGAATACCCTGTGCCAAAATCATCGATGGAAATTCGTGTGCCCAGCAGGCGCAACTTTTTCAGCATGTTGATTGTTCTGTCCATATTGTTCATCAATGTACTTTCTGTAATTTCGAGTTCGATCAACTGGGGCTTGACACCGGTACGTTTAAGAATCTTTGAGAGTCGAAGGTGAAAATCCTTCTGTCTAAGCTGGACAGGAGAGAGATTGATCGCTATCGGGATTGGTCTGTATCCCAGCTCTATCCACTCTCTGAGCTGCATACAGGCCGACTCGATGATACGTTCACCCAGTTGGATGATAAGTCCTGTTTTCTCAATGATATTGATGAATTCGTCTGGCGAAATCGTCCCCAGTTCTGGATGTTCCCAGCGCAGTAGGGTTTCCATTCCTACCAGACGGAGATTGGAAAGTGTGATTTTGGGCTGATAAAACAACACAAACTCTTTTTCATCGATTGCCTTGCGTAAGCTGGTTTCAAGGGTCAAACGTTCAAACGCTTTGGTATTCATTTTTTCGGTGTAGAACTTGTAACCATCACCACCTTTGCGTTTTGCGTGGTAGAGTGCCGTTGCACTATTTTTCAACAAGAGATCAGTAGATTTGCCATCGGCGGGATAGATGCTGATACCAATGCTCACGGTAGTGCGAATCTCCTGATCGGATATCCGGTAGGGTATTGCCAGGGCCCTGTTGATGTTTCTGGCGACTATGGCGGCATCATCAGCTTCCTTGAGATGAGGCAGGATAACGACAAATTCATTGCCATCACAATGGGCGATGGTAAGAGGTTTCTCCTGGCATGTCCCGTCGTGTGTCTCACCAATAATACTGGAGGTGAGGTAGGGAGAGTCCTTGAGAGAACGAATCAATCGTATGGCAACTTTTCTGATCAGATTTTCCCCAAAGGCATGACCATAGGAATCGGTAATCAGTTTGAACCTGTCCAATGTAATCGTTAACACGGCCATATTCTGACCAGATCGGGAGTTTTTCAGGTATTTGTTAAGGAGGCGTTTGAGCAGTGTCCGGTTTGGCAAACCTGTGACCTTGTTGTAATAGGCCAGTGTTTTGATTTTGTCCTCGGTTTTTTTGCGTCTGGTAATATCCTGCAGGGTTCCTACCACTTTCTCTGCATGACCTTTATCATCGCAGAAAACTTCCGCATCGAGTTGTACCGTTCTGCTCGTTTTGTCTGGTAAGAGCAATCGGAGTTCGATATTGAAAGGTTTTTTTTCTTTTAATGCCCTTTTGACGGTATTACGTACTCGTTCAATCTCTTCCGGGTGGAAACGGGAGAGTACTTCTTCGCATCTGGCTGACGTCTTACTAGCCGGATATCCCATAATCTGACAGATCTCCGCAGACCAGCACAGTTTGTTATTATTCAATACCCATTCCCAGTGACCCAGTTTTGCAATTCGCTGTGCTGTTTCAAGTCGGTGTTGTGTTTCCCGAAGTTGATCGGCGGTCTCTTTTGCTTTCATAAGAAAGCGGATCTTGTGACTCAGTAGTACTGGGTTAAATGGTTTTGTAATGAAATCTGTAGCGCCGGACTCATAAGCCCGGTTGATTGAATCTGCATCGTCATTGGCGGTCATAACGATAATGGGAATATACTCTCCAATCTCCGACTGCCTGATCCTGAGACAGGTCTCAAAACCGTCAAGACCTGGCATGATGACATCGAGTATGATCAAATCAGGCTCGACTCTGTCGAGCATGTCGATAGCCGCTTGGCCGTTGTAGGCATGCAGAGGGATGTATTCCTTATCTGACAGAAAACGAGTGATAAGGTCATGGATATCCTGATCATCGTCAACAATTAACAAGGTGGTTTTTTCAGCCATGAATCAGAAAACCAGTTTAATCATAAGTGCAAGCATAGCATTTTGCAGAATCAGCATCATCCCTTTCAATATAATGTCTGGAGGTTTAAATGACGATCGAGATCATTCAATTCCCCTGCCTTGAGGATAACTATGGTTACCTGATTCATGATTCGGAAGAGAATCTCACGGTGACTGTGGATTCACCTGATCCTGTGGTTATTCAGCAAATATTACAGGATAAAGGGTGGTCTCTGACACATATTCTGAATACTCATCATCATTGGGATCATGCAGGTGGAAATTTGGAACTTAAATCGCTTTCAGGTTGTACCATCATCGGATCGGCCAAGGATGCACATCGTATTCCTGGTATCGATATTCAGGTGGGCGAAGGGGATCAGTTCATGTTTGGTAATCAACCGGTACTGGTTCAGGAAACACCAGGTCACACGCTTGGGCATATTGTCTATCGTTTCCCGGTAGAAAACGTGAGTTTTGTTGGAGATACCCTGTTTTCTCTGGGATGTGGCAGGCTGTTTGAGGGCACACCAAATCAAATGTGGAATTCATTACAAAAAATCAAGCATTGGCCGGATGAAACGTTGATCTATTGTGCACATGAATATACTCAGGAGAATGCAAGATTTGCTCTCACTATAGATCCGGAAAATCAGGATCTCCAGCTGCGATGTAAAGAAGTGGATCAGCTGCGAAGTCAGGGTAGGGCAACAGTTCCAACCACATTAGGGTTGGAGAAAAAGACCAATCCATTCCTTCGTCCCCACAGTCTAGCGATAAGAAAAATGTTGGATATGATGGATGCTTCAGATGAGGAGGTGTTTGCACAGATCCGCAGACTGAAGGACAATTTTTGATCACGGATTTTGTTCGATCTGACCTGTTTTTTGAAGAAATGGCTCTTCTTCTTTTATTTGTCGGTGAAGATCCTGGAGTTTATGCTTGAACTCATTGGTGACTTCCCAAGCATCATTTTCGTTGTGGATTGCTCGTGGGGTCAGGAGGACCACCAGCTCTGTTCGTCGGAGTTCATTTGATTTCTGACGGAAAAGGGCACCAGCAAGAGGAACATCTTTCAGTCCGGGGATCCCACTCTCTGTATCTGTTCTGTTGTCCCTGATCAAACCGCCCAGAACAATTGTATTTCCACTGTTGACTGCAATCGTGCTTTCAATACTCCGCTGGTTAATGATTGGTGCATCCACACCAATACTTTTGCTTTTGGAGACATCGGAAACTTCCTGCTTGACCTCCATGATAATCAGCCCATTTTCATTCACCCGAGGGGTAATCGTCAGCAGAACACCCGTATCTCGGTATTCGATTTCATTAACCGTAGGTGCCTGGGGATCGAGGTTGCTCACCGATCGGCGCGTTGGGATAGGCACTTGATCACCCACATTGATGGATGCAGTATGATTATCCAGTACCATCAATGAAGGTGAAGAAAGCACCTTGACCTTGGATTCACTAGCTAAGGTATTGAGTACAGCTCTCACGGTATCTGCAGCATCAACAATAGCATAGGAAAAGCCGGGTGCGAGTGCCTTGAGCCCTGCTTCACCGAGATCGAGTGTTGCCTTACCGTTTTTGTTACCGATACCGCTTTCAGTCTTGAAAAACCACTCCAGGCCATAGGAGAGATCATCTGTCAGAGATACTTCGATAATACTGGCTTCGATCAGTACCTGAAGTGGGGTAATATCGAGTTTTTTCAGTGCACTTTCGACCATATCGTAATCGGTACTGGTAGCCAGGATTAGAAGTGCGTTATTTGTATCATCGGCAATGATCTTTATCGCATTGGAAGCCGGCAGAGATACACCACTACCACCAACGACGACGCTGGATTTGCTGCTTGTTTCTGTATTTTTGTGTTGCTTGCTTTTCTCTGTTTTCTGGTTATCGTTTTCATTATCTCCCATCACGACTGGCTCTAGACCAGGTGCAACCTGAGCATCAGGGATCTGGTGAGTTGAACCACCCTGGTTAGAAAAGATATTGTTGAGGATCTTCGCAAGATCTTCAGCACGGGTATTCTGTACCTGATAAACATAGAGTTTCTGACCAGCAACATCACCTGATCGGTCAAGCCTTCTGATCCATTCACTCATTTCTCTGAGATAACGCGGTTGTCTACTAACAACAATGATCGAATTCAACCTCTCAAGCGCTACGAAACGAACGGTTTCTGCCATGGGACTGCCGGATGATTTTCCAAATAGCTCATCCAGCTCATGGAGAATATCTGTTGCCTCTGCATGATTTACAGGGACAATCGCAAGTGACATGCCTCTCAGCCAGTCCACATCAAACAGTTGAACTGTTTCAACCAGTCGGCGTAGATCGGATTGAGAACCTGAAAGTATGATCAGATTTCTTTGTGGATCGGTCTGTATCACCGTATCCTTGCTAAATGGTTTGAGAATCTTGCTGATCTCTTCTGCTCCGACATAGCGAAGTGGCATGATTTGCGTATGGAATCCATCTTTACCAGATGCAATGTGGCGACCAATTCCGGGAGGAAGGGAAGAAAGTGCAGCAGAGGAAGCAGGTACAACCTTAATCAGGTTACCATCATCCAGCATTGTTGCCCCAACCATTTGTAACAGTTTTTGTAGTACAGGCATCAGATCCTCTCGTGTGAGGGGATTGCTTGTTTGAATATTCACGGTGCCGACAACTGCCGGATCGATGGCATAGTTCTTTTTCAGCAAGTCACCCAGTATGACTTTGGTAACTTCATGGATATCTGTGTCCTGAAAGTTGAGCGTAATATCTCCTTTTGAAGTACGCGTATGAGATCCGGATTCGCCCGTGTGATGGGAATGGCCAATAAAAACTCCGTTGCCCGGATAAAATTCGGGCTGTTTCTCTACAGTTTCTGCTGCCGGCCGTACCGATTCGGGGGGAGACTTTTTGTAAGTCTCTTTTTTTACCGGTTGATCCGTTGATTTGATGAGTTTATCAACTTCGGGAGCAACCGGACCGTGTTTGACCAGTTTCTCACAGCCAGTCAAAAAGAGCAGGGTCGCTAGCAGGAAACAGGGGATCAAAAAAGATGATTCAGTGTTGTTGATAATTTTGTTGATCATGTAACGGATCAGTTAATCGTCGTAAAACCATCCCCACCTGATATCCATTCTTCAGGATGTATGTTTTCAAGCAAAGCCACTTTCCCGGTCAGCCAATTGATATCGATATAGCGTGTCTGTTTTCCCATTTTCAGCCGGATTCGCCCCCCCGTAGATGACCCATCCGGGTAAAATCGAATGGCACCAACCTGATCAGAAATTTGTTCAGTACGGGCAGTATACAGATTGATCTGTAATTTTTCCGGCAATTTTTTCATATTTTTGCGTTTGAAAGAATAAGTCTTGTTTGCCAAATCAAGCCTTAAGACATGCTCCTTTTGAGTGGTTATGGCTGCATTTCGTGTTTGTCGTAAGGCAGAGACAAGATTTCGGGCAGCGGACTTGATTTGGATGGTTTCCATCAAAGCAGAGAGCCGAGGAGGAATCAATACAACCATAAAACCAATGATGACAAGGACGATCAGTAACTCGATTAATGAAAAGCCCTTGTTTTTGTCCTGTACGGATAGATAAAAAGGCATAGGTTTAAAACAACGGTTTATTCCCAGCTGTTAATATCCGCATTTTCTTTCTCACCACCAGGGGCGTTGTCGGCACCATAGGAATAAAGATCATAGGGCCCATGATCGCCAGGTGCCTTGTAGTGATAGGTGTTTCCCCAAGGATCCATAGGTACGGTCTTTTTCTTGAGATAAGGGCCATTCCAGCCTGGGATTCCTGGATCCTCCACCAATGCTTTAAGTCCCTCTTCAGTGTTTGGGTAGCGGCCAGTTTCAAGAGCAAAATCATCCAAAGCAGCACCCAGAGACTCGATTTGCAGGCGTGCAGTTTTGGATTTTGCACCACCAATCTTGTTCATCACATTGGGAGCAACAACGGCGGCTAGCAGGCCCAAAATCACAAGGACGACAAGAAGCTCGATCAGTGAAAAGCCAGATTTTCGTTTGATTTGTAAAGACATCTTGAAAATCACCCGATTTCAATAGTAAAAGCCACCAGAACTATACCACGAACATGGAGATGAGACGTAAATCAATAAGAGAAGGCTGTACAAGAGAGTTCGGTTATATTGCAAAATGGCAGGGAAAATGGCGCGCCCGGAAGGATTCGAACCTCCGACCACCTGGTTCGTAGCCAGGTACTCTATCCAGCTGAGCTACGGGCGCTCCGGCAAGGGGGTGTATTCTAGACACTGAAATACTTGAGTCAAGAATTATTATCAAATCAAACTATGGCGGAGAGAGAGGGATTCGAACCCTCGATACGGGATAAACCGTATACTCCCTTAGCAGGGGAGCGCCTTCAGCCGCTCGGCCATCTCTCCACAAGGTGCGTAGGATACCTTGTCTGAAATAGTTTGGTAAAGGGTTATAAACTAAATTTTGATGATCCGTTGGTATTCTGAAAATTATTCAGAAGTAGTGCCAGCGACAGGACTTCCCTCGGAATCATCTTTTTCATCCTGGATTCGCTGATATATTTCCTCTCTATGCACAGCGACTTCACGTGGTGCATTGACACCTAATCTAACTTGATTCCCCTTGACGCCCAGCACGGTTATGGTGACGTCATCACCAATCATCAATGCTTCGCCCACTCGCCTTGTCAATATAAGCATTTGGTTATAGCTCCTTTTTATGGTCGTTCTTTTATAATTATCCGTTTATGTTGAGACGCGACAGAACGCATTATATACCAA
This sequence comes from Gammaproteobacteria bacterium, assembly GCA_026984775.1. Taxonomy (GTDB): domain Bacteria; phylum Pseudomonadota; class Gammaproteobacteria; order CAJXQU01; family CAJXQU01; genus CAJXQU01. The sequence continues at coordinate 25,303 of JALSRM010000024.1, read as the reverse complement.
CGTAACTTTTCCGTAACGTTTTTTTAACTATCAACCGTTGTTGTCTGATTACAGTTTCGTGTTGTCAAAAATAAGTTCTAGTTGACTTAACCTGCGTCAGGCTCAATGGTATAGATGGTTTTTCCATCCCTGTTTCTAAACCAGATTTAAATTTAAAGCGAATATTGTTTTTTTTCTCTATTCATCAATAAGTTACGGGCGATGATGAATAATGCAGTTTTCCAAGCAATGGGGAAACTGGCTTCACTCAGGCTTTCACTAAGTATTAACCGTGTTTTCCTCTTCGTCTAGTCCAAAAGCTGAGTGGAGCGATCTGACGCTGAGTTCCAGATATTTTTCTTCCACCACAACCGATATCTTGATTTCAGATGTGGATATCATCTGAATGTTAATTCCCTCTTCAGAGAGTGCACTGAACATCTTGCTGGCGATACCTGCATGTGAGCGCATTCCAATACCGACAACAGAGACTTTGACGATTTTGTCATCACCTTCAACAGCCCGGGCATTCAGGTCTTTTTTGACCTGATTCAGGATTTCCATGGTCTGATTGTAATCATTACGGTGGACAGTGAAGGTGAAATCTGTAGTGCCATCCGCGCCGACATTTTGGATGATCATATCTACTTCGATTCCGGCATCTGCAACAGGGCCGAGAATCGCGACTGCAACGCCGGGCTTGTCCGGCACACCCAGCAGGGTTACCTTAGCTTCATCACGATTGGCGGTTATGCCTGATATCTGGACTTGTTCCATAATATTATCCTCGGAAGTTATCAGCGTACCTTCTCCTTCCTGGAAAGATGAAAGAACGCGAAGGGGAACGTTATATTTCTGTGCGAATTCGACAGATCGGATCTGCAGTACCTTTGCTCCAAGGCTGGACATTTCTAGCATTTCTTCATAAGTTACTGCTTCAAGTCGTCTTGCCTTGGATACGATCCGGGGATCGGTGGTATAAACACCGTCAACATCGGTATAGATCTGACATTCATCGGCTTTCAGTGCTGCAGCCAGAGCGACAGCTGTGGTGTCCGAACCTCCTCGTCCCAGTGTGGTGATATTGCCGTCTTCATCTACACCTTGGAAGCCTGCGACGACAACAACTCGACCCTTTGCGAGATCAGATTTAATTTTGTCTTCATCGATGTTCAGTATTCTGGCCTTGTTATGCATGGAATCCGTCAAGATCCTGACCTGTCCTCCGGTATAGGAACGGGCTGGATAACCTCGTGTTTCAAGAGCCATGGATAACAGGGCAATGGTGACCTGTTCACCTGTGGATAGAAGAACATCGAGTTCTCGGCCTTTTGGGTTTGGTTTGATCGCTTCAGCCAGTGCAATCAGGCGATTGGTTTCTCCACTCATTGCAGAAACGGCAACCACAAGGTCATTGCCCTGTTCTTTATATTCGATAATCCGGTCTGCTACCGCATTGATACGCTCTATGCTTCCAACCGAAGTGCCACCGTATTTTTGTACTATCAGTGCCATATCTGTCTTATGGGATGTTGAGATGATGATTTAAGGCGGGAACTCTAACCGAATGAGAAGTAAAAGTTAAGTGAGTGGGAAAACAAAAAGAACGACTTTCAGGCTTTCATGTGCTGTGGCTGCACACTATAATAGTATATTGAGCACAGGGTGGGATAGTACGAAGTGTCAACCTTAAACTCCAAGCCTTTTCCTTTGGAATGAATGGTGAATTGCATACAATTGGAGTTGAAAAGAGCAAAACCGGAACGTGCGAAAGTGGCGGAATTGGTAGACGCGCTGGATTTAGGTTCCAGTGGGGTAGCCCGTGAGAGTTCGAGTCTCTCCTTTCGCACCAATCCCAATCCTTCCAGTGAAATCACTTAATCAAGAGGCAATAATCAAATGCAGGTTTCTGTTGAATCTACAGGGGCGTTAGAACGCCGCATACGGGTAAGCGTACCCGAAGATCGAATCGAGGACGAGATCCGGAACCGTCTTCAATCATTATCCAAAACCGCTCGGATCGATGGTTTCCGTCAAGGCAAGGTTCCCGTCAAGATCATCCAGCAGCGCTATGGACAACAAATCCGCCAGGAGGTTCTTGGTGAAGTTATGCGGGATACCTATATTGAAGCACTAGAAAGAGAAAAACTAAGACCTGCGAGCGATCCTGTAATTGAACAGGAAGAGATAGAGGGAAAGGGCCTGTCCTATTCAGCAACGATCGAGATTTACCCGGAAGTGAGCTTGAACCCGGTTGAACAACTTGAGGTCAGTTTGCCGACATGTGAAGTGACCGATACCGATGTGGAGAAAATGGTGGAGTCATTACGATCGCAAAGGTCTAACTGGAAAGATGTTGATCGAAAGGCTCAGGAGGGCGATCAGGTAACTATTGATTTCACCGGATATATTGATAACGACAAGTTTGAAGGTGGGGAAGCCGAAGGGTTTGAACTGGTTCTCGGGTCTAACCGTCTTATTGATGGCTTTGAGGAAGGGCTGATTGGGGCAAAAGCCGGGGATGAAGTCAGTCTAGATCTGAAATTCCCTGAGAACTATATGAACGAGGCGTTGGCCGGCAAGGAGGTTCGATTCGACGTCAAGATCAACAAAGTCTCTGAACCGGAATTGCCAGAACTAAATGATGAATTTTTCAAACAGTTTGGCGTCGAAGAGGGAGGCTTGGATGCTTTCAAGGCCAATATACGAGAAAACATGGAAAGGGAATGTGACCAACGTGTCAAGAATCAGGCCAAATCCCGGGTATTGAATGCTTTGTATGAAGCCAACCCGCTTGATTTGCCTCAATCACTTGTTGATCAGGAAACAGAACAACTGTTGGAATCGGCCAAACAACGGCTGACACAACAGGGTTTGCCAGCTGATCAACTGGATTCTCTTGATAAAGAGACATTCAGAGAAGAAGCGAAGAAGAGGGTGGCACTAGGATTGCTTATGTCTGAGATAATCAAATCGAATGATTTGAAAGCAGATCCAGGCAAGGTTAGAACAATGATTGAAACAATTGCTGCCAATTATCAGGATCCTGCGGCCTTGGTACAGTGGTATTATGAAGATCAGGGTCGACTTGCCGATATACAGAGTATGGTGCTTGAAGAGGAAGTCGTTAACTGGATTGCGGAGCGGGCAAAAGTCACTCCTGATCCGGTAACATTTGATACTCTGATGAATCCAGAGTCTGCTGAGACTTGATATAGAACACAAAGAGGTAAACGATTAATGTCAGTTATTGAACCCGTAACACAAAGCAGTCAGGAAAATATGACCAAGGCGCTGAATTTGATCCCAATGGTCGTAGAGCAGACTTCCCGAGGTGAACGCTCCTACGATATTTATTCCAGACTACTGAAGGAGCGGGTTATCTTTCTCATTGGTCCAGTCGAAGATCAGGTCGCCAACCTGATCGTTGCCCAGATGCTGTTTCTGGAGTCAGAAAATCCCGACAAGGATATCCATTTCTATATCAATTCACCAGGCGGTGTTGTTACAGCAGGAATGGCTATTTATGACACCATGCAGTTCATTAAGGCAGATGTCAGTACAATGTGTGTTGGTCAAGCAGCCAGCATGGGTGCTTTGCTGCTGACCGGCGGTGCTGCGGGCAAGCGTTATGCCTTGCCTCATTCAAGAATCATGATTCATCAACCACTGGGTGGATTCCAGGGTCAGGCTACGGATGTTGATATCCATGCTCGGGAGATCCTGAAAATGCGTGAAAACCTGAACCGGATAATGGCTTCCCATACAGGTCAGCCGATAGAAAAGATTCAGCAAGATACAGAAAGAGATAATTTCATGAGTGCTGCTGAAGCAGCTGAATATGGCTTGATTGATACGGTTCTTGAGAGCCGCAAACAGTTGGCCGAAGAGGCCTGAAACGAATTGTCCACCATTGAATGATGGTGATATGATTTTACCTGCACAGCTATAGAGGTAACGTATGAGCGACGAAAAACAGAATGATGGAAACGACGGCGATCGATTGCTGTATTGTTCATTTTGCGGCAAGAGCCAGCATGAAGTCAGAAAACTGATCGCAGGTCCTTCTGTCTTTATCTGTGATGAGTGTGTCGATCTCTGCAACGACATCATCAAGGAAGAGATTCAGGAGAAATCTGGCGGTGGTTCAGAAGGTAAATTGCCAACGCCACATGAGATCAAAGAACTGCTTGATGAATATGTGATCGGTCAGGAACAGGCGAAGAAGATTCTATCAGTTGCTGTTTATAACCATTACAAGCGCCTTGAGAGTGATGTCAAAAACGACGACGTCGAACTCTCCAAGAGTAACGTTCTTCTAATTGGTCCGACCGGTAGCGGCAAAACACTGCTCGCAGAAACCCTGGCAAGAATGTTGAACGTACCTTTTACCATGGCAGATGCGACAACACTAACCGAAGCAGGATACGTTGGTGAGGATGTCGAGAACATTATCCAGAAACTCCTGCAAAAGTGTGATTATGATGTAGATAAGGCCCAGAGAGGCATTGTCTATATCGATGAAATCGACAAGATCTCACGAAAATCGGATAACCCTTCCATCACCCGTGATGTCTCAGGCGAAGGTGTACAGCAGGCTCTTCTGAAGTTGATCGAGGGAACTGTTGCTTCTGTCCCACCACAAGGTGGCCGGAAACACCCTCAGCAGGAGTTCCTCCAGGTCAATACGGCCAATATTTTGTTTATCTGTGGTGGTGCCTTTGCGGGTCTCGACAAGATCATACGTGATCGTTCCGAAAAAGGTGGTATCGGTTTCTCAGCCGAGGTGAAAAGCAAGGATGAGAGCCGCAGCGTGGGCGAACTTTTGAATGATGTCGAACCAGAGGATCTGATTAAATATGGTTTGATCCCGGAATTTGTCGGTCGTCTGCCGGTCATTGCCACACTCGAAGAGCTCGATGAGGAACAACTGGTTGAAATTCTTGTCGAACCCAAGAATTCGCTGACAAAACAGTATTCCAAACTTTTCGAAATGGAAGGCGTAGAACTTGAATTTCGCAAGGAAGCCTTGCTGGAAGTTGCCAAGAAGGCCCTCGAACGCAAAACGGGTGCACGTGGTCTGCGATCAATCATTGAACAAAACCTGCTCGAAACCATGTACGATATCCCATCCATGGAAAATGTCAGCAAAGTCGTTATTGACGAAACCGTAATCACGGGCGAGACAAAACCCATACTGATTTATGAGGATTCTGATTTGCCAAAAGCGGCTTCGGAATAAATTGATACACCGGCCAAATACAGGTGAATAACATCGATATTAAAGACAACAGCAAACAAACAGTACCCCTTCTTCCACTCAGAGATGTAGTGGTCTTTCCCTATATGGTCATTCCACTATTTGTCGGACGTGAACGATCCGTCAAAGCACTAGAAATGGCCATGGAGACAAACAAGCAAATCTTCCTCTCGGCGCAGAAGAATGCGGGCGAAGATGACCCGGGGATAGACGATATCTACCATGTTGGCACCCTTGCCAACATACTGCAACTACTCAAATTACCGGATGGGACAATCAAGGTGCTCGTTGAGGGAGAACAGAGAGCACGACTGCTCGAAATGGATGAAAGAGGTGAATTAGTTGCAGTTACCGTAGAACCAATGGAGCCAATCGCTACTGATAATCGGGAAATCGAAGCGATCATGCGCTCAGTCATCTCCCAGTTTGATCAATATGTTAAACTAAACAAAAAAATCCCGCCTGAGATTATCTCATCGCTGAGTAGTATAGATGAACCCGATCGTATGGCCGATACGGTTGCTGCACATATGTCGATCAAGCTCGAAGACAAGCAGGAAGTGCTCGAAATCACAGATGTTGCAAAACGTCTGGAACACCTGATTGGTCTGATGGAAGCGGAGATAGATCTGCTCCAGGTCGAGAAACGGTTACGTGGCCGGGTGAAGCGTCAAATGGAAAAGAGCCAGCGTGAGTATTATCTGAATGAACAAATGAAAGCGATTCAGAAAGAACTCGGAGAACTGGAAGAGGGTGGTAACGACTTTGACGAGCTTGAAAGGAAGATCGAAAAGGCGGGCATGAGTAAAGAAGCAAAAGAGAAAGCAACTTCTGAACTCAATAAATTGAAAATGATGTCCCCTATGTCAGCTGAAGCGACCGTGGTACGGAACTATATTGATTGGCTGATTAGCCTGCCGTGGAAAAAACGCAATAAAATAAGCAGGAATATTGAAAAGGCAGAAGCTATCCTTGAAGAAGATCATTACGGTCTTGAAAAGGTCAAGGAAAGAATTATCGAATATCTTGCTGTACAGCAACGTGTAAAAAAACTAAAAGGTCCGATTCTTTGCCTTGTAGGCCCTCCTGGTGTAGGCAAAACTTCACTTGGGCGATCAATTGCACGAGCGACAAACCGGAAATTTGTCAGGATGTCTTTGGGTGGTATGCGCGATGAAGCCGAAATTCGCGGTCACCGCCGTACCTATGTGGGAGCAATGCCAGGCAAAATTATCCAGAATATGTCTAAGGTCGGCACACGTAATCCCCTTGTGTTGCTAGACGAAATAGACAAAATGGCTGCAGATTTCCGTGGAGATCCGGCATCTGCGCTTCTTGAAGTTCTTGATCCTGAGCAGAACAGCACATTTAACGATCATTATCTGGAAGTGGATTATGACCTTTCCGAAGTAATGTTTGTTACGACAGCAAACAGCCTCAACATCTCCTCACCTTTGCTCGATCGTATGGAAGTCATTCGGATCTCCGGTTACACAGAAGATGAAAAGGTCAATATTGCGATCAAGTACCTGATCCCTAAACAGATCAAGAATAATGGTCTTGATAAAAGTGAAATTACTATTTCCGAAAATGCGATTAGGGATATCGTTCGTTATTACACACGTGAGGCAGGTGTTCGCTCTTTGGAGAGGGAGATAGCCAAGATCTGCCGTAAAGTCGTTAAACAAATCCTGACCGAAAAAAATAGCAAAGCGAAGAAGGTTTCGATCAACTCAAGAAACTTGGAAAAATATCTTGGTGTCAGACGTTTTCGTTATGGTAAAGCCGAAGAACAGGATCGAATTGGTCAGGTAACTGGTTTGGCATGGACTGAGGTCGGTGGAGAACTGCTTACAATCGAATCCATCGTTGTACCTGGTAAAGGCAAGGAGACCTTTACCGGTCAGCTTGGGGAAATAATGCAGGAATCGATCAAGGCTGCTGTAACAGTCATAAGGAGCCGTTCTGAATCTCTTGGTATCAAACCTGACTTCTACTCTGAAAACGACATTCATTTTCATGTTCCGGAAGGTGCTACACCGAAAGATGGACCGAGTGCCGGTGTTGGCATGTGCACTTCTCTGGTTTCATCACTAACCGGGATTCCAGTCAAGGCAAGTGTTGCCATGACCGGTGAAATTACTCTTCGCGGAGAGGTTCTCCCCATCGGTGGTCTGAAAGAAAAGCTATTGGCTGCTCTTCGTGGTGGAATAGAAACTGTAATCATTCCGCAGGAAAATGAACGCGATCTTGCAGAGATTCCGGAAAACATAAAACAAAACATTACAATCAAACCTGTGAAATGGATTGATGAAGTCTTTCAGATTGCATTACAATCCATACCCGAGCCCTTGCTACAGGAAGAGGGTTCCAAGGAAAAGGTTGTTAAGGAGAAGACGGAAACGAATAAAGGAAAGGGTGTGCTGAGAACGCATTGAACGATGCTCCATGCTTTTCAAACAGGAGACTGTATACCTAGAACTAGTTTCGGCAAATAAAGTCTTTACGTTTCCCATGAGAGCACTTTCTGCTCTATCATTTGATAGATGAAATGATGAGTCTTAGCTTATCATTTGATTCTGAAAAGATAATTTTTATTCAAACAGCGAGCAAGCATATTAACTGAATGTTAGCAAACACTTTTCCCGGGATTTTTTCAGCCTTGTGGGTTGACGAATACCGGGGCAGTTGGTATAAATTCCGCTCGCTTGCAGCCCTGACTGGCAGCGTAGTTCTTCTTAACAAATGAATAACGATAAACATCTGGTGCAATAATCTAAGGGGATAATATAATGAATAAATCTGAGTTAATCGATGCAGTTGCTGAATCAGCCGATTTGACAAAGGCCTCAGCAACCCGTGCGGTAGACGCTGTCATTGATGCCATTACTGAAACATTGAAAAAAGGTGATACAGTCGCACTTCTTGGCTTTGGTACTTTCCTGGTTCGCGAACGCGCAGCCCGATCAGGACGAAATCCACGGACAGGTGAAACAATAAAAATAGCTGCATCCAAAGTTCCTGCATTTAAGGCTGGTAAAGCGCTTAAGGATGCCTTAAACTAGCGCGCCTTCGGGTGCTTAGCTCAGCTGGGAGAGCATCGCCCTTACAAGGCGAGGGTCGGGGGTTCGATCCCCTCAGCACCCACCATACAAACATATTGGAGCGGTAGTTCAGTTGGTTAGAATACCGGCCTGTCACGCCGGGGGTCGCGGGTTCGAGTCCCGTCCGCTCCGCCATTATGTTCAGGGCGTTCCTTATTCAGGTTCGCCCTTTTTTGATTCATTCTGAAGGTTATGTATTCATGCTACAGAGCATTCGTGAACATTCTCAGGGCTGGCTTGCCTGGCTGATTGTCGCTTTTATTTCAATTCCATTCGCCCTCTGGGGCATCAATTCCTATTTGAGTGGTTCATCTAATGTCACGGTGGCAAGTGTCAATGATGTGGATATCACGTTGTCACAATATCAGAATGCATTGCAGAATTATCGTAATCGTTTGCAAGCCATGCTTGGTGAAGGCTTTGATCTCAATCAGATGGATCAAAGTGCACTCAAACAGGATGTCATTAACGGACTTGTCGAACAACAACTACTGAAGCAGTTTGCTCATGAAAATGGCATGAGGATCAGTGACAGCCAGCTTGCATCAATGATCCAGTCACTTGATGCGTTCAAGGATAAGAGTGGACAATTTTCTCAGGCTATTTATGAGCGCCAGTTATTACGATCAAATGCCAGTCCTGCTGAGTTTGAAGAACAATTACGGGTAGATCTTGTTCTGGATCAATTACGCCAGGCAATCTCAGGTAGTGAATTTGTTACCGATACAGAGAAAAATCAGTACGCCCGACTACTTACCCAGAAGCGGGATATTGTTTTTGTTCAGATCTTAGCCGATCAATTTAAAGACAAAATACAGCTTTCTGAGGACGAAGTTATTGAATATTACAAACAGAATAAAGAACAGTTCAAAACAAAAGAAAGCGTAAAAATTAAATATATTGATCTGTCAGTTGATACGCTCGCAAAGCAGGTCGATGTCACTGATGATATACTCAAAGAGTATTATCAATCGAATCTTGACAAATACACGTTGGATGAGAAACGTATAGCACAACATGTGCTGATTGCCCTGAAACCAGATGCAAAACCAGAAGAGGTGAAAAAGGCGAGCGAGAGAGCAGAGAAGATCTATAAACTGATCAAATCAGGTGTGGAATTTGATGATATCCCTCAAAATTATGAGGATCTTCTTGGACCAGAAGATGAGGTCGCCAGGACTGGTGCCATTTCGAAGGGCGTGATGGATCCAGAATTCGATGAAAAGCTCTTTTCTATGAAAGTCGACGATATAACCGAGCCTGTCAGGACGAAACACGGATTCCATATCATCAAGCTTGTAGAAATACAGAAAGCCAAAACTTCATCATTCGATGAAGTTAGAGAGGCTGTTGAAAATACATATCGCAAGGAACAGGCAGAAACGAAATATTTTGAAGTAGCTGATGAATTACAGAATCTCGTTTTTGAGAACCCTGATTCCCTGGAGCCAGCCGCTGATGCACTTGGCCTTAAAATCAAGGAATCTGGCTATTTCACACGTGCAGGTGGTAAGGACGAGATTACCAAGAACCCCTCTGTAATTAAAGTCGCGTTCAATCCTAATGTTCTCAACGGCGCAAATAGTGAACCTATCGAAATCTCGGATACTCATCTTGTCGTTTTGAGAGTGGTTGATCATAAACCAGCTGTCGTCAAACCTCTGGGTGAGGTACAGGAAGAGATCAAAACAATTCTACAGAATGAAAAAGCTAAATTGATGGCAGAAGAACGTGGGGAAACAATACTAAAGCGTCTTGAAGCAGGCGTGGATCGTGATCAGGTTGCTGAAGAGTTTGGTTTTGAATGGACAGTGAAGTCAGCAGTAAATCGAGATGATCCACAGGTCAAGCGCTCAATTCTTCGGGCAGCTTTTAGACTGGGTAGGCCAGAAGCAGGAAAACCAGTATATGATGGCTTTACCGATGGTAGATATGATTATGCCGTTGTTGGTGTCTTGGCCGTAAAAGACACCAATATTAAATGGACGATGGGAGATGATACGGTAAAAAAAGCCATTGAACGCCAAGTACAACAACGAAATAGTGTAGCATGGCAGGACTTTATCGCTTTGCTGAAACAAAAAGCTGATATAGAGATTTTCTCTGACGCTCTTTGATCAAACAAACATTTTCTGAAGTCAGGCCAAAAGATTTCCTGCTAACAAGGGAAGGATTGGTTTTCGCTGTCGTCTCCTACAAACCAGAAGATGGGCGGTTCCTGAGCTTTCTGCGCTATATTCGAAGTAACGGAGGAAATGGCTGGCAGAAGGTTGGAACCGATCAGGCCAATAGCTATCTCAGACTTCATTATCCTGATTATCTCATCCATTCCCGCCGCTTTGATGCTGATCTTCACGGGGTTCCTAACGAAAATATCTATACTCATTATCAGCCCAGAAGAAAACTCCAGGATCTTTTGGAACGCAAAGAGACCAAGAAAAAAAAACGGATTGATAAGCTGGTTCAACTTGTGAAGCTTCTGATTGATTCTGGTATTTCAAGAGGAAGCCTTGGAATCACTGGTTCTTATTTAATCGGTGCTGAAAATGAAAATTCTGATTTTGATCTCGTCGTTTACGACAGAGACAGTTTCGAGATTGGACGAGAACTGATTAAGATACTAATCAAAAGAGGGAAACTTGCCTCGTTGGATCACAGGGCCTGGATTTCATCCTATAATCGGCGTGGTTGCAGTCTTTCTCTGGAAGAATATATTTGGCATGAAAGACGAAAATATAACAAGGCACTCTTTCAAGGGGTAAAATTCGATATAAGTCTGGTAACAGAGGCAGAGATGTCTTCTGATGACGTTTTTCATAAAAGTGGACATGTAACGATTACCACAACAGTCCGTGATGCCAGTCAGGCATTTGAAACACCTGCAATATATCTTTTGGATCATCCTGTCTACAGGCAACTGATTTGTTTTACACCAACCTACTCAGGACAGGCTATGAGGGGAGAGAAGGTTGAAATTGCTGCATTAGTTGAGAAGACCGAAGATGGTAGTAAACAACGACTGGTTGTTGGTAGCAGCCGTGAAGCGGCTGGTGAGTACATTAAGGTAATTCGATGAGAGGTGCGAAATCGATGATGCAACGCACCTCTGATCAAATCATGCGGCAAGAGAATCCAAACCTGAATTAGATTTCAGTAGGACAGGTAGTTTATCGGAGAATTCTTCCCGCTCAATTCCCAGTCTCATTAAGACGTCAGCAGGGAACGTTTCCATCATATCCTCTAAACTGAGATTATCTCGGCGGCAGGCACTAAGGTACTCAGCGATATTGATGATGCAGGCATCTGTCGATGGATTTTCGAATTTAAGAGGCTCATGACACTGCTTGATCGTCTCTATTAGGACATCAGGGAACTTCCAGCGTCGACAGAGCTCGGCACACACTTCTGCATTAGTGTATCCCAGCAATGTCTGTTCGATTTCAGTACGTCTTCCACCAGATTTGACGAATTTTTCAATTTCACACACAGTCTCAGGGGCCCCCATATGGATAAGAATCTGCCCCATATTACTAATTAACCCTGCAGTAAAAGCCATTTCACTATCAGTATTGATTTCATCGGCAATCCATTTAGCATAGGTAGCTGTACGAAAACTATCTGACCAGAAAGTCTTGAGATCGAAATTATCCAGTTCAGGCACTGCTGAGACAATTCCTGATGCGATAACCAAGGTTTTTAGCTGCTTCATCCCGATCAAGATGACAGCATCTTCAATCGAGACGATTTTGCGAGAAAGTCCAAAATGAGCAGAATTTACGAGGCGCAGAACTTTCATCGAAATTACCTGATCCCGGGAGACGTTTTTTACAATCTCATCAATATCAAAATCTGGATCATTTAGTTGGATGATAAGATTTCGTACAACTTCAGGTACTTTAGGAATTTTATAAATATTATCAAATAATTCATTCATGTTTTTGGCCATAGTGCTGCTCTCCATCCTATTTTCCATTGACAGTCTGATCGAATTGAATCCAAAATAGGACAACTGAATGTTCAACCAGTGCTTATCTAGAGTTTTCGACCGTCTGAAGGAAAAACTTGAGTCGAATTTACGAGGAGTGTTTTTCGTCGAGATCCTTGATCCGCTGAAGCCACCATTCAGCCTGATCACGAGTCGAATTATTGTGGAGTGCAAACTCGAAGGCTTTTTGAGCATGAGGGTAGTCTTTTTGGTGAAATAAGGCTATCCCCAGGAGCAACTCCGCCTGTGCATGATGTTTCAGTTTACCCTTTGCGAGGGCCTTTCTTAAATAGAGAATCGCTTGGGGATAGTTTTCCATCTCAAAATAGATCTGTCCGGCGCGCCAGTAAAGATTACCGTCACTTGATAGTTTTGCTGCCTGAACAAAGGCCATTGCTGATTTTTCGAGTTCTTTTGCCTGCAACCATGCGTTTCCGAGTAATTCATAATTTCTAGATTCTTTTGGGAATTCGCCATCGGCAATCTTTGACTCGAGTAGTTTGGCTGCCTTGTATGGCAGATCGAGGTAGAGATACATATTGATCAATTGTTTTATGTCGTCATTACTCAGCATTCCTCTGGCCAGCATCAGTTCATACGTTGCCAGAGTCTTTTTATCATTGTTTGCATGCTGCCAGACTGCCAATAGTTGCTGCCAATATGACGGGTTGTCTGGCTGGATCTGGATCATGTCTTCAAGTAACAATGCAGCCTGTTGGTATTGATTGGTTTTCAGATAACAGGCCAAGAGCAGTTGATACCAGGTTTCATCGTACTTGTCCTTAAGTGTAAGGACATTTTTTGCATAGGGAATTGCCTTATCATATTGCCGCATTTCGTAATAGGCAGTTGCTGCAAGGATAAAGGCCTCCAGTGAGGGACTCTGTTCAGACTCTATCCAGTGTTCCAGGTATTTGATCCCCTCTTTGTATTTACCTGTAAAAATCAGTAATTGGGCCAGATTAAACTCCAGATCATGGGTAACATCTGGCGGCAACGCATTAAGGTTCAAGGCAGATCGGAATGCATCAATGGCTGCCTCATGATCACCAAGCGTGCTCCAGGCATAGCCCAACGTCTGTTGAACGACAGATTCATCATAGGGCTTATCCTGCACCTGTGGTAATAATTTAGTCAATTTCTCAATAGCGATTTCCGGCTGACCGGTATCGAGTAATTTATTGATCCTGGAAAGGGCTTTCCAAGTATCTTCTGTGAGCAGATAAGGATTCTTGTTTGCTGCAAAAGAGGCTGAAAGAAACAGCATGCATGTGAGCAATAACGAAACGCAGATTGGATTCTTGTCATCCATCATTTGAGATTAAAACGGATATCCTGACGGGCACGCCGTGAGACCGGTTTGCCATTGACAATTTTGGGTTTGAATTTCCATCGTTTAATCGAACGTAAAACGGCCTTGTCGAAGATTTTCGGTGGATTAGCCTTAATGATTACGGGGTCGGTTACTGTACCCTTCGGTGTAATCGTGAATTCGACTGTAACAACTCCTTCGATACCAGCACGCAATGCCCTTGGGGGATATCTGGGTTTGCTACGATAGGTTGGAACCACATCTGTTTCAATCTCGGGCTCTTGAGGCTCAACAGGACCAGTATCGGTCGTTTCCTTTACAGTTTCGACAGGTTCAGACACCGGTGCTACATCAGGTTCCTCTACTGGTTCAGGTTCTGGTGTAGGCGCTGTTTTATGAATAACCTTCTTTGGTCTTGGTTTTTTCAGATACTTGCCCAGATGTGGTCCACCTGTGATTTTCAGAAGTGGTTTTACCTCAGGTGCTGGTGGTTTTATTTTTTTTGGCTTTGGTTTTTCCGGATCTGGGATCTCCTGTTTCGGTGGAGGTGGCTTCTTTGGTGGTTTAGGCTTCTCCGGCAGGATCTCGTGCAGCTTGGGCTCAGGTTCTTTGTTCTCTTTTTTCAGGCGTATAAAATTAACCGTGGTGATCAATTCAGGCAGTTCGAAAGCAGAATGATCAGGCTGGACAAGTTTCTGTATCGCTAGAAACAGAAATAAGTTAATGATAATCGCGAGAATTATACTGATTGCTAACTTCACTCTGTGCCCGATACCGTCGTAGCGGCAATAGAAACGTTGGAGACACCAGCAAGGCGGACCTGATCCATGATCTGAACGAGTAAACCGGTCTGAGACTTTTCATCTGCCATGATCACAACCGATCCTTCCGGATTTTCGGCACGTAGGCGCTCTACATGTGCTCTGAGTGTATGAATATCAACCTGATGCTTGTCGATCCAGACTTCGCCTTTGGCATTTGCGGCAATAATGATGTTTCCTCGTTCCTGACGTTCAGCTGTCTGGGCGCTGGGGCGATTAACCTCGATCCCGGATTCCTTTACGAAAGAAGAGGTGACGATGAAAAAGATCAACAAGATGAAGACCATGTCAATCAGGGGTGTCAGATTGACTTCAGCATTGGTATTGGCTTCTTCAGTATGTGAACGTCTCATTATTTTCTTTAAATCAGCAAATCGGTAATTCGGTGCATCTCAGTTTCTGCACGCGCCTGTAATTGGGAACTGAAATAGAGTCCAGAAAGTGAGGTCACAAGTCCTGCCGCCGTTGTGATCAGGGCTTCGGAGATACCCGCGGCCATTCCTCTGGCATTGCCGGTACCAAATTTCATCATAACATCAAAAGTGGAGATCATTCCTGTGACTGTTCCTAGTAGACCGAGGAGTGGCAGCACGGCTACCAGTGTCTGGATAACCGTAAGATTTTTTTTCAGGTTGAGGCTGATATCCCCAATTACACCTTCGCGTTGTTTACGAGCAATCCAGGATGAGTGATCCGTTCGTTTCGACCAGAAATCAACATATGTTTTAATCTTCACAGGGTGGACCAGATACAAATACAAGTATCTTTCAATAATTAGAGTCCACATAATGGTCGAGATCACGAGGATGGCAGTAAGAACGGGACCACCATGATCAAACAATCTTTGTATTTCATCAAGAAGATACACCCTGTTTCTCCGCAATTTTGGCGACTATTGCCGCGCTTTTCTCATCCAGAATTTGAACGATCTGATTGCTGCGTCCGGTAAGAATGCTGTGCAATAACAGGATTGGTATGGCAACAATAAGGCCAAGTACAGTCGTTACCAATGCTTGGGAAATTCCTCCTGACATCAGTCTTGGATCACCTGTTCCAAATAAAGTAATGGATTGAAAGGTTTCAATGATACCCGTTACGGTTCCTAGCAGTCCGAGAAGTGGAGCGACAGCTGCGAGGATTCCCAAGGTTCTGAGACCTCGTTTGATTCGCGGAAGTTCACGCAGTATTGCTTCGTCCAGCTTCAGCCCCAGTGTTTCTGCATTGACGCCAGGATTCTCCGTATAGGCGAGGAGAATACGGCCCAGTGGATTGTTCTTGTCGGGTGTTTTTTCTTTCATTTGGCGCTGGATTCTTTTGTCTGTTAGCCAAAGTACGATAAATCGTTCAACGGCGATAATCAGAGCGATGATACCGAGAGTGATGATAATGTAGCCGATAATCCCTCCTTGCTGGATCCTTTCCTTGAGATCGGGCTTTTGAACCAACAATGCAAGCATGGCACCCCGTGTTGGATCAATGACCATAGGCAGTGTCTCACCTCCTTTGCTCTCTTCCACCGCTTTAGCCAGTTTCTGAAAACGGTATGGTGGTTGCCGTTGAGGTTCAATCAGCCGACCTGATTCAGGTAATAACCTTAAGAAATGCCCTCCAGATGTAGCAGTAAAGGTGCCTATACGTGTGACTTGTTTTACTGTTTCTTCACCACTTGCTGTGATAACAGTTGTCTTGAACTGTGAAACTTTCCCTGATTCAACCATTTCCTCGAGAATGGTCTGCCACAGGGTGTGTAATTCTCCTGGTGTAGGCAATTCCTTGGCTTTTGCCAATGCCTCGATTTGCTTTATTCGTTCAGGCTTTTCTGCGGAAACCAGGGAATTACTGATAATATTTTTTATCTCGCGGGCCACCTGACGGGTGATCCCTTGAAGCTCAGTTACTGTACCAGCAGCTTTAAAGAGAATTTGCTCTTGCTCCTCAATTGCTTTCAGGTTCTCTTCGTATTCCTTTCTAAGTTGCTCTCCACGTTGCTCTTCAAGTTCCAGTTCTTTTCTTGCTTTTGCTAGTACGGCCGCTTGTTGACTTCGGTTTTCGCGAAAGCGTTTCAGCCGTTCTGCATTTTCTATCTGTTCAGCAGCTCGCCCCTTTTTGACTTCTTTGAGCAACTCATCAAGAGATTGTGGTACAGCCAGTGCACCTATGGAAGAAATCATTAGCAGAACCAGAAGAATCGAAAGAGTTCCATAAACGGTCAAACCTTTCTCTTTCATTTCTGACCTCCTTTGTTCTCGAGCATGGAAAACGATTCTGGTATGAGGAGGGGGATTATGATCAGATCAGGTGGAGCCTCTTTTCTTGCGATACGTATGGCATGTGCTATTGATTTATTGTAATTATCAGACAGGGGCTGCCATTTTTTTTCTTTTTTATTCCAGAATCCACATTCGGAGCCGTCCAGGGTCAGGTAGAGCAGGGCCAAACGACCGACGCGCAAAAAGTCTACAGCACGTTTTTCTCCATTCACTTCGATATCGCCAGTATACGATTCCAGAGTTCTGCCATAATCTGCCTCGATCTGGTAGGCCTCAAGAATTCTACGGTATTTCTCGGCAGCGCTAATGGCCGGATCGTCCAGCATTTCTTTGAGTGCAACAATGCGCATGGAACGTTCTTTTTCGAGAAAGGGTGTATCGAGTTGTATAAAGCGGCTCAATACCTTAACCATTCGTAACATCATGGGGACGATGGTTCTTTGTGCTTCTTTGGCATTTTGTAATTGACGCTTGAATGAATCCAGTTTTTCACGTTGTTTGAAAACGAGTTTTTCAAGTTGATCGTTATACACCTTAAGATCACCTTGCTGGACAATGACCTGTTGGTATTCCTGGACCATGTCGAGGGTCTGGTTAGAGAGCTGATCGATTTCCCGTTGTGTTTCCAGTGTTTCTTGCTGTCCTTCAAGACGTAGTTCAATCGCAGACTCTAGTGGTTTTTCAGTCCTGGCGATCAAAGGAATCATCAAGAGAAGTGAAAACAGGAGCAACTTTTTTATTAATTTATTGTTTCTTAACATAAAATAAGTCTGGAGATAGAGTTTAATTAGTGCGCATCTTATCATGCTATATCTTGATCAGTGATAGCCCAGAACCGGGAAATTTTCCCGATGTGTGATTATAGATTGTCAAAGGCAGGTGGGGCTCAGTTAGACAGAATTTCAAATAGGGCTTCTCGATCGCTTTTCACAAAAAGTGCGTGACCAGATGAGGCTTCGATATTGATCACGGCTAGCATTGGGTAGAGATTATCCTCAATCAGTACCAGATTGAGGATGTTGCCAGCAGGAAACTCTTTCCCATCATCTAGTGTAATCAGTGATTCACCGGGCTCCAGTTGTTGATTGGATTTTGTAATGCCCTTATAGAGCTTTTTCTTCAACTCACCCCGGTATTTGACACGGGCAACGATTTCCTGGCCCGGGTAACACCCCTTTTTAAAGCTGAGTCCACCAAGACGTTCAAGATCTAGCATTTGTGGAAGAAAGCGATCGGCTGTCTGAGGCAGAACTTCAGGGATCCCAGTGAGAATATCCAGTAATTTCCAGTGTGTGTAGTGCTTATCATTTTCATTACCGACGATAAGATGTGTACTCTTTTCATGAGTAATCAATATGAAGCGATTTTTCGTTACAGGTGAGGGAAGTCTTATCAAAAAAGTATTTTTTTCAGCTATGACATGATTATCAGTGGTCGGCAATACTTTTGCTATCTCTGGAAAAGGTTCACCAAAGAGACCATACACATTCAAATGAGTTCGTTCGATATGAACGTCTGCCCGCAGAATGAACATCTGTAATCGTTTCAGAAACGATTCGGTCTGGGCAGAAGGTATCTGTATATAAAATATATGCTTATCATGCCAGAGACGGAACGTATAGAGCACGCGCCCCTTGATTGAACACCAAGCACTTAGAGAGGAAAGGTCAGCAGCAAGGCCTTTTACATCGCTTGTGAACTGGTTGTGCAGGAATTCTGCTGCGTCTTTGCCGGAAACCTGGATGATATCATATCGATTGAGCTTGATCCGGTAATTCTCGTCATGTTGGGACAACCAGTTTTTGATAGAGTCAAACATTAACTATCAGGAACCAATGGGTTTGTCGAACATGTTCTGAAGTTTTTTGATAATACTGTCGTAGTTTTCGTTCTCTGGTCGAGAACGACCCAAGATCCAAGAATAGATAACAGGATCCTCAAGATTCAAAAACTCATGGAAGGCCATCTGATCCTGTTCTGTCAGCGAGTCGTAGTCGTTTTCAAAAAAACGGGTGATTACCAGATCGAGTTCCTTCATCCCACGGCGGCAGAGCCAGCGAATACGGTTACGATCGGTCATACTTACTAGCTAAACAGGGATAGGAAGTTAGTCCACTCATTTGCTCAAAGCCGCTTTCAAGTTCCCTTGAGAACTTGCAATTTCTTAATCTCGGCGATAGCTTTTGCTGGATTCAGTCCTTTTGGACATGTATCTGTACAGTTCATTATGGTATGACAACGATAAAGTTTGAAAGGATCTTCCAATGCTTCCAAACGTTCACCAGTAGCCTCATCACGACTGTCTGCAATCCAGCGATATGCCTGGAGAAGAGCTGCTGGTCCAAGATAACGATCGCTGTTCCACCAGTAACTTGGGCAGCTCGTCGAACAGCAGGCACAGAGAATACATTCATAGAGCCCATCGAGTTTGGCCCGATCCTCTTTTGACTGAAGTCGTTCCTGATCATCCGGAGGTGTTGGACTCTCTGTCTGAATCCAAGGTTTTATAGAGGCATACTGAGCATAGAAGTGAGTCAGATCAGGGACGAGATCCTTGACCACTGCCATGTGGGGTAAGGGGTAGATTTTTACATCTCCATCGATGTCTGCAATAGCCTTCGTACATGCCAGCGTATTGCGTCCATCGATATTCATCGCACAGGAACCACAAATTCCTTCACGGCATGAACGGCGCAGGGTAAGAGTTGGATCCAGCTCATTTTTGATATACAACAAGGCATCAAGAACCATAGGACCACAGTTTTCTAAATTGATCTCGAAACTATCAAGGCGTGGATTTTCACCACTATCTGGATCCCAGCGATAGATCTTGAAGATCTTCTTCCTTTGTGCGTTGTTGGCTGCTGTTACTGTCTTGCCAGTACCGACTTTTGAATTTGGTGGAAGCGTAAATTCAACCATATCTAATTTCCTTCTGTTGTTTCAAGCCTAATAGACGCGAGGCTTGGGCTTGATGTATTCAACTTCATTCGTCAATGTATAGGTATGAACTGGACGGTAATCAAACTTGACATTCCAGTCATCGCTAAGCGATGCAAGGGTATGTTTCATCCAGTTTTCATCGTCGCGTTCTGGGAAGTCTTCCCGTGCGTGTGCCCCACGACTTTCTTCTCGATTCAGTGCACCATGAATACTCACCGTTGCACACTGCAGCAGATTCTCGAGTTCCAGTGTTTCGACCAGATCGGTATTCCAAATCATGGAGCGATCAGAGACTTGTACATCTGCGTATGACTCACAAATCTCCCTCAGTTTTTCAATGCCTTCCTGAAGCACTTCTCCGGTCCGGAATACCGCAGCGTTGTTTTGCATGGTCCGTTGCATATTGTCGCGGATTTTTGCTGTTGGAAGTGAACCATTGGCATTTCTGATTTTGTCAAAGCGAGCAACCAGTTTATCGACTGCGTCTTTCGGCAGAGGTGGATGCGATTGTCCAGGTGTGACCTTTTCAGCCGCCCGGATCGCTGCCGCCCGACCAAACACGACCAAATCCAGCAGTGAATTGGAACCCAGTCGATTTGCTCCGTGTACAGAAACGCAAGCTGCTTCACCAATAGCCATAAGACCTTGCACAACATGATCAGGATCCTTGTCTTTCAGCGTAACAACTTCACCATGGTAGTTGGTGGGAATACCACCCATGTTGTAGTGAACGGTAGGAATAACGGGGATAGGTTCCTTGGTGACATCAACGCCGGCAAAGATTTCTGCAGATTCTGCGATGCCAGGCAGTCGTTCATTGATCACATCTGCGCCAAGATGTTCAAGATGCAAATGGATATGATCCTTGTTTTTGCCAACGCCACGTCCCTCACGAATTTCTATGGTCATAGAGCGGCTGACCACATCCCTAGAGGCCAAGTCTTTGGCATTGGGTGCATAACGCTCCATGAATCGCTCGCCTTCTGAATTCGTCAAATAGCCACCTTCGCCACGGACACCTTCAGTAATCAGGCAACCAGCTCCATAGATACCAGTAGGGTGAAACTGAATGAATTCCATATCTTGTAAAGGTAAACCAGCTCGCAATACCATGGCGTTGCCATCACCGGTACAGGTATGTGCGGAAGTACAGGAGAAATAGGCACGACCATAGCCGCCAGTGGCAAGCACAGTTTCATGTCCACGGAAGAGGTGAAGTGTACCGTCTTCCAAACACCATGCTAGGACACCTCTACAAACGCCTTCGTCGTCCATCACCAGATCCAGTGCAAAATATTCGATAAAGAATTCTGCATCGTGCTTCAGTGATTGCTGATAAAGTGTATGCAGGATGGCATGGCCGGTACGATCCGCAGCCGCACAGGTACGTTGTGCAATGCCTTCTCCAAAGTTGGTGGTCATGCCACCAAAGGGGCGTTGATAGATTTTACCTTCCTCGGTACGGGAAAAGGGGACCCCATAATGTTCAAGCTCGATTGCAGATGGGACTGCCTCACGACACATGTATTCGATTGCATCCTGATCACCGAGCCAGTCAGAGCCCTTGACTGTGTCATACATGTGCCATTGCCATTTGTCTTCGCCCATATTGCCGAGTGCTGCGCTCATGCCTCCTTGGGCAGCGACAGTATGGCTACGAGTAGGGAAGACCTTGGTCAGACAGGCAGTCTTCAAACCTTTTTGAGCCATACCGAATGTCGCACGAAGTCCGGCACCGCCTGCGCCGACCACGACGACATCGTATTTATGTTCAATGATTTTATATTCGTCGGTCATGGTTGTTTAATCTCCTGTAGCGATCAGCAAGACGGAAACAATACTGGCAAGGCCGATAAGAATCGACCCGAATTGGGTTATGAGCAAAAGTGTAATTTTCATCCAGGTTGTATGGACATAATCTTCGATGACCACCTGAAGGCCCAAGGCCATATGGTAGAACATGCTGAACAATAACAGGAGCATCAGTGCCGCACTGAAGGGTTGCTTGATCCAGGTGACCAAGTCAGCATATTCACCACCGGCAAGGCTGGCTACATTACAGACAAACCATAAACTGAGTGGGATCATGACGATTGCCGTCAACCTTTGTGCCTTCCAGTGATGGACACCTTCTTTTGCTGATCCGAGGCCAATTGCTCTTTTAAGGGGTGTTTGCAAGCTCATGATCCTCCTCCTGCGAGAATAATGATCCATGTCAGTACAGTAAGTACTACGGATGTTATTAATACTGCTTTTGCTGTTTTTTCAACGACTTCCTTGTCGAATCCTTTGCCAGCATCCCAGAATAGATGACGAATTCCGTTGCAAAAGTGGAAATAAAAAGCGAAGCTCCAGAGAAACAACAGAACTTTACCTATCCAGGAACCAAGAAATCCATTGATCGTGGCATAGGACTCAGGACCTGATGCAGCAGCAATTAGCCAGTACGCAAACAGCAAGGTACCAACTGACAAGGCGACCCCCGTCATTCGGTGGGTGATAGAAATTAGCCCGGTTAAAGGAAGCCTGTAAACCTCCAGATGGGGCGATAACGGTCGGTTTTGTGTCGACATAGATAGTTACCTTAAAGTTTAGAAATCAATGCAGCGGCCTTTATATTCCCAATCCCCATAGCGAGTTGGCTCCAAACCATCGATACGGCCACCAATTTCTTTGGGATGTTGTTCTTTAACGGGCTTGTTTTTGTTTTCTCTTATCCTCACCCGTTCTTCGGCGCTTTGCAATGTTGTTTTGTTATCTTTGATTTTTGTATCCATTACACTTCTAACTGACAACCTTGATAGAGAGGTAGGCTAGTATCTTTTTATCAGTGGAGGATTTCAAGTCCCGTAGAAAAAAACTGTGTAAAGTATTCGTGAATAAACCGCTTAACCATTTCATGACACCGCAGAAAATCCATCCAGGATTTTCTGCAAGACTCTTCATTTGCCTTACCCTGATGGCATTGTTCGCCGGGAGTGTGGTCATTATGCTGCCGGTCCATATGTGGCTGAAAGTTATCCTCATTGTGTTGATTTCCGTTTGGAGCGTATCGGTTACAAGGCAGCACTGCTGGCACATCGGGAGCGGGATCCGGGAGGCGGTATTGCGGGCAGATGACACATGGCTGCTCAGTATGGGAATAAATGTTCACGTCAGTGCAGAACTGTTGCCGAACTGCCTCATCCAACCATGGCTGACAGTATTACGTTTCCGACTGCCCGACGGGAAAAGAAAGTCTCTAATCCTGTTGCCAGATAATGTTGATGCCGATGTCTTTCGACGTGTACGGGTAAGACTGAAGTATCTTCACCAGTAGTCAAGGTAGGCAAGTGTATCTTCCGGTTTTTCGATAAATCCGTCTGCGCCCCATTCCTCAGGTTCGTCGTTCGGCCCAAGATAACCAAACATGGCAATCAGTGAGCGCATCCCGGCATTGCATGCTGCTTTGATGTCACGTTCTGCATCACCAATATAGATACATTCCTGTGGGGCGAGGTTCAACAGCTTGGCTGCATGAATGAGGGGGGCTGGATGTGGTTTAGAAAAAGGCGTCGTATCTCCACTGACAATACAGTCCGTTCTCAAGAAGATATCCAGCTCTTTCATCAGCGGTATAGTAAACCGTTTAGGTTTGTTGGTTACGATTCCCCATTCGATTCCTCTCTCATCAAGTTTATCAAGCAACTTAGGGATACCTTTGAAAAGGCGTGTATGACGGGCTATGTTTTCCAGATACAGATCCAGTAACTGTTGCTTGAGGATTTCAAACTCTGGATCTTCTTGATCTTTTTCAAAACCTAGTTTGATCAGGGCATTTGCCCCATTGGATGTTTGCAAACGGATGGGTTCGAGTGGGATCGGCTTTAATCCCTGAACTTGGCGAACCCTGTTCAAAGCATCGGCCAGATCAGGTGCAGTATCGGCAAACGTACCGTCGAGATCAAACAGTATGCCTTTAATCATCAAGCTTTTGTGCGCAGATCAGATAATTGACCTTTATGTCTGAAGTCAAAAAGGCCTCATGGGTGACCGGGTTGTAGGCCATACCCGAAAGATCCTGGAGTTCGAGGCAGGTCGTTCTCATCCAGTATGCCAGTTCAGATGGCCTTAGAAATTTTGCATACTGGTGGGTGCCTTTGGGCAAAAGGCCAAGCATGTATTCAGCACCAAGAACAGCCAGAGTATAGGCTTTCAGGGTACGGTTTAAAGTTGAAAAGAAAACAAGACCGCCAGGTTTTGTCAAAGCAGAGCATGCTGTAATGATGCTTGAGGGTTCTGGGACATGTTCTAGCAACTCCATACAGGTCACTACGTCAAACTGGCCTGCTCGTTCTGTGACCAATGCCTCGGCAGTTGAATGGATGTATTCAACTGTTATTCCACTTTTTTTTTGATGCAATCGTGCAATTTGCAGGGCCTTTTCACTGGCGTCAATAGCAGTTACATTTGCACCGCTTTGTGCCATGCTTTCGGAAAGAATGCCGCCACCACATCCGATGTCTGCGACTGTTTTGTTCTCCAAGCCACCTGCGTGCTTTTCGATATATTGAAGCCGGATGGGGTTGATATGGTGTAATGTTTTAAGCTCTCCTTCAGGATCCCACCACCCTGTAGCAACGGTATCAAACTTGCTGATTTCATAGGGATCGGTATTTTCTGGTACGGTACCCGAAGTCATTTTGCCATTGTATCAATAATTACAACACTGATGTTATCTGTACCGCCATCTTTCAATGCCATTTCGATGAGTTCATCGATAGCTTCTTCCCGATTGGTTTGTGACAGTTTTTGCTCAATATCTTCGTGTGAAACATGCTTGTCGAGGCCATCAGAACTCAAGAGAAAACGATCACCTGGCTTGACATCGCAGTATCCGGTTTCAAGTTCCAGGTTTTCATCAATACCGATGCACCGGGTCAGAAGATTCGAAGAGACATGGCGGGAGGCCTCTTCACGTGTCAACATCCCCAGTTCCACATAGACTTCTGCCTGGGAGTGATCTTTTGTTAATTGTGTCAGTTGATTATCCCGATAGAGGTAGAGGCGGCTGTCACCGGCCCAAACAAAGTAGCAGTTGTCTTCTGTAAGAAGCATGGCCAATGCCGTACTGCCGTTCATTCGGTTGTGCTTTTCTCCGAGTCTGATCAGGTAATCGTTAATAGAATAAAGTGCTGTCTTTACCTTGTCACAAAAGGTCTTGATATCGTCATCCACAGCAAGTTTGTCGATCGTCTTGACGATGAGACGGCTGGCGAAATCACCAGCATCATGCCCGCCCATACCATCAGCGATTACCCATAACCCATATTCCGGTTTGTCGAGCAAGGAATCTTCATTATGTTTTCTGACCTTTCCCGTATGGGTGGCAGAGGAAGATTCCCAGAAAATGCTCATTTGGTCACTTCCTGTTCGATCCTGAAATGAAGAATATGTTCGGGATTTTCCCGGAAGGGGCGACCAAAACTGAATTCACCCGAGGAAGGAAGTTGCATTTCGTCACGACGTAGAAAAATTTCTTTACCTTTTTCGCTTCTAATCCAAGTTCCATTGGTGCTGATATCGACAATAAAAAGCTTTCCACGTCTGTTTTCAAGGGTGAGATGTTGCCTTGAAGCTAGATCCTCAT
>JALSRM010000023.1 GCA_026984775.1 Gammaproteobacteria bacterium | reverse complement strand
CATTCTGCGATCAAATCCCTGGCCTTTTCGTCGCCAAGTTGTTCATAAAGTTGTGTGCTGTCACAAATGTCAGCAAAGAGAATGGTCAGATGGGCAGTGGACACAATGTTCGGATCGTTCAGGTCAGGTTAACAGGAGCGTGCTAAGGATACATTGCAATGAATTACTTTCAGGGACTGCTTGAGTAAAAAATCGTCAAATATCGGCATTTCACGACTGAATTCTGACATAATTACTAATTTATGGTTATTAGCTCAAAAGTATGGACGGTAATTTGACGCCGCTATTGCCTCATTCAGTTTTATCTCTATCCTCAGTCAAGAAGGCAGTCTCTGTCTCTGTACACGATACTGTCACCCTACATGATCAGAAACCCAAGAGGAAACCTCACTGGAATCATACACCCGGGATCCGTGTTTCTCTACAAAGCCAGCGAACAGAGCCCAGAATCGAGGAGTATCTGAATCTGCGTACAGGTGGGAAAAGAAAGGAGTCCAGGGAAAAAGCGGGACAGAGACCTTCACAACCTGTAACACTTGATACCGGATCTATTCACAAAGAAACAGTCCCCTCAGTCAAGCCAGGGAGCAAGGTTGTTCTGGATGCCTTTATCAAAGTCATGGGGGGCGCTGAACAGTCCATGTCCAGAGGAAGCTTTGTAAATACAGCAGTTTGAATTTGAATGAAACCACAAAGAGTTCATGGTTTCATGCAGATTGTATATTAAGTTATTGA
Source organism: Gammaproteobacteria bacterium (assembly GCA_026984775.1). Lineage (GTDB taxonomy): Bacteria > Pseudomonadota > Gammaproteobacteria > CAJXQU01 > CAJXQU01 > CAJXQU01. Next base: position 21,203 of record JALSRM010000023.1, on the reverse strand, counting down.
TTGTTAGACCGTCCCAGTTTCGGTGGCTCTCCATATTTTTCGATATAGTCATCCGCAAGCTGTTGAGCGGCAGCCAATTGTTCTGGCGTCAGTTTTTCCCTAGCGGGGTCGAGTGCCAGTTTTGATTTTTTGTGTCCGAGGTGTGCTGCGACCTTGAGCCAGGCATAGGCCGCCTCGTAGTCTTGAGGAACACCTTTTCCTGCAGAGTACATTTTTGCCAGTTTATACATGGCTTCCTTTACACCCTGTTTGGAGGCTTCCAGATACCATTTTGCAGCTTCTTTTTCATCTTTCTCAATGCCTTGCCCATTGGCGAACATGACACCGAGGTAATATTGGGCATAAGGGTGTTTAGAATTCTGTGCCAGGGGCATCATGGTCTGCCAAGCTTTTTCATAATCGCCTCTGGCATAGGCAAAAACACCGTCATTGAAATCCGCTCGAACGGAAGCTGATAAGATAAGAAATAAAACGGTAAACAGTATTTTTCTGAACATTTAACCTTTCCTGTTGATCTGTTAGGAGTATTATTGTGAATTTTATGTGAATGTTAAATGAATGGGATGAAAGTTTACCTCAAATTAACCAATCAGACAGAGTGATTTATGGAAAAGTTTCGCGTTTATCGTATCTATAAAGATGATACCGGGATTACTGGCCGGATTGAACAAACCACGCTCGATGAGCTGTCACCCGGTGATGTGGTGATCAGAGCCGAATATTCCAGCGTCAATTACAAAGATGCACTTGCCGCAACTGGTGCTGGCAAGATCATCTCCAACTTCCCCCTGATCGGTGGTATCGATGTTTCCGGAGAGGTTGTAAATTCCGAGGTTCCACAGTTCAAACCTGGGGACAAGGTGTTGGTCACAGGATATGACCTGGGTGTGTCACATGATGGAGGCTATGCTGAATTCGTTCGAGTGCCGGCAGAATGGGTAGTGACAATACCTAGCACTCTCACTACCCGAGAAGTCATGATCATTGGCACGGCCGGTTTTACCGCCGCACTCTGTGTCCATCGCATGGAGCAGAATGATCAATACCCGGAAATGGGCAAGATCCTCGTCACTGGCGCGACAGGCGGGGTGGGCAATATGGCAATCGATATGCTTTCCTCCAACGGATATGATGTCACGGCACTGACGGGAAAACTTGAACAGTCCGACTATTTGCGTCAGCTGGGGGCAAAGGAAATCCTGGACAGAAATACCCTTGAGCTTTCCGATCGGCCATTGGAAAAGGCCCTGTGGGCAGGTGCAGTCGATAATCTAGGGGGCGAGATCCTCAGCTGGATTACAAGGACAGTAAAGCCTTGGGGAAATATTACCTCGGTTGGGCTGGCGGGGGGGGCAAAACTGGAAACCACCGTGATGCCTTTTATCCTGCGTGGTGTCAGTCTGCTCGGAATCACATCCTCTGGTTGTCCTACCGAGCTGAGGCATCGTGTTTGGCAACGTATTGGTACTGATCTGAGACCTCGACATTTCGAAAAAATGGCGGTGCGTGAAATTGGGTTGGAAGGCCTCGATGAGACATTCAGGGCCATGCTGGATGGAAAGACTACCGGCCGAACAATTGTGCGTTTGTAATGCTATAATGACCTGCTTTTAATAAAACGATTGTTTGAGCATGTCTAAAGCTAGAACCTTGTACGACAAACTCTGGGATGCGCATGTCGTTCGGGAAAACGAGGACGGTACATCCCTCATCTATATCGATCGCCACTTGATCCATGAGGTGACTTCGCCTCAAGCATTTGAAGGTCTCAAGCTAGCCGGACGTAAACCCTGGCGAGTGGATGCCAATCTAGCCGTTTCTGATCACAATGTACCGACGACGGATCGAAGCGAGCCTATCAGAGATCCAGTATCGAAACTGCAATTGGAAACTCTCGACAAAAATTGCCGGGACTGGAATATCACCCAGTTCGGTATCAATGATCCAAGGCAGGGCATCGTTCATGTGATCGGACCGGAACAGGGTGCTTCGCTCCCCGGCATGACCATTGTTTGTGGGGATTCCCATACTTCCACACATGGTGGACTCGGTGCACTTGCCTTCGGTATTGGTACATCCGAAGTGGAACATGTCCTAGCCACTCAGTGCCTGATCCTGCGTAAATCGAAGAATATGTTGATCAAAGTGGACGGAGAGATCGGAAAAGGGGTGACTGCGAAAGACATCATTCTTGCGATCATTGGCAGGATTGGAACGGCAGGCGGGACCGGACACACCATGGAATTTGCTGGTTCGGCAATCGAGGACTTGTCTATGGAAGGACGTATGACGCTGTGTAACATGGCGATCGAAGCAGGGGCCAGGGCAGGGCTGGTCGCTGTCGATGAAAAAACAATTGATTATGTCATGGGCAGACCATGGGCACCTAAAGGAAAAAACTGGGAAAAGGCCGTAGAAAGCTGGAAGGATTTGCACTCTGATCCTGGAGCACACTTCGACAAGGTGGTGGAAATTGACGCCGCCACTATTGAGCCTCAAGTCACATGGGGAACATCACCCGAAATGGTGGTTCCCGTGAATGCTGTGATTCCTGATCCGGCTCAGGAGAGTGACCCAGTCAAGGCCGAAGGTATGAGTCACGCTTTGGCCTATATGGATCTGGAGCCTGGAATACCCATCACCAGGATCAGCATCGATCGGGTATTTATTGGCTCCTGTACTAATTCACGCATAGAAGACCTGCGTGCTGCAGCAGAAATTGCGAAAACAGGTAGGGTGGCAGCCAATGTAAAAGAGGCGATCGTAGTGCCTGGTTCGGGTCTGGTGAAGCAACAGGCCGAAAAAGAAGGTTTGGACAGGATTTTCAAAGTAGCCGGGTTCGAATGGCGTGAGCCTGGCTGCTCCATGTGTCTCGGTATGAATCCTGATCGGCTCGAACCTGGCGAACGTTGCGCCTCAACGTCCAACCGGAACTTCGAAGGGCGGCAGGGTCCCGGAGGCCGAACCCATCTTGTGAGTCCTGCCATGGCAGCAGCGGCTGCGCTCGCAGGTCACTTTGTCGATGTTAGGGAGATAGGCTGATGAAACCTTTTACTCAATTACATGGCCTGGTCGTACCATTGGACCGGCCCAATGTCGATACCGATGCGATTATTCCCAAACAATTTCTCAAATCCATCAAGCGCACCGGTTTTGGTCCCAACCTGTTTGACGAATGGCGCTATCTCGATCAGGGTGAGCCCGGCCAGGATTGCAGCACACGTCCCATAAATCCGGATTTTGTCCTTAACAAGAAACGCTATCAGGGGGCTCAGATCCTTCTCGCGAGAGAAAATTTTGGTTGTGGATCTTCACGTGAGCACGCACCGTGGGCGCTCTATGACTATGGAATCAGCTGCATTATCGCCCCGAGTTTTGCGGATATCTTCTACAGTAATTCCTTTAAAAACGGGATCCTGTTGATTACCCTGAATACGGAAACAGTTGATCGACTGTTCAGAGAGGTCGAAGCCACGCCGGGTTATAAACTGAATGTGGATCTTGAGCAACAATCTATCAATACTCCAGAGGGGGAAACGATCATTTTTGATATCGATCCTGCGCTCAAACACCGGCTTCTGAATGGACTTGACGATATTGGTCTCACATTACAACATGAGAATGAAATTCTAGCCTATGAGGAAAGGAGAAGAGTCGAAACTCCGTGGCTTTTTTCAGGCTTCTCTGGCTGAAACCTGCTCAAGGCTTGTTCAGGTTCCTGTAGTCAGGATGAGTTATGCTTGTACGTACCATACGAATCTTGAAATGATTGGATGTCAGAAACAGAAAGAACTCACACTATAATCAGAATCCTTGGACATGAGTTCTACAGTGCTGGTGAAGAGATTGCCAATGCACTGACCCATGGGATGGGTGCTCTGCTGGGTGTTGTCGCACTTGTTCTGATGGTCATTCTGTCACTACAACACGCGGATACAGCACGACTAATCAGTTCCGTAATCTATGGAAGTAGCCTGGTGCTCCTTTATTTGGCATCCATGCTCTACCACAGCCTTCGATCACCGCGTGCCAAAAGCGTATTCCAGTTACTGGACCATTGTGCAATTTATCTTTTGATTGCAGGCACTTACACGCCTTTTATGTTGATAAGTGTTAAAGGGACATGGGGATATTCGATTCTGATCGCAATTTGGGGGCTTGCGGTATCCGGTATCCTGTTCAAAGTACGCTTTCACGATCGTTTTGCCCGCTTGTCACTGACCATCTATTTGGCCATGGGTTGGTTGTGTGTACTCATCGGTGGTCAGATGCTTGAACAGATCCCACCTGGAGGGCTCATATTCCTTGTTGCTGGCGGCCTTGCCTACACCTTGGGGACGATTTTTTTCGTCCTCGATCGGATTCCGTTTAATCATGCCATCTGGCATCTATTTGTAATGGCAGGCAGCACCTTCCATTTTTTTGCTATTTATCTCTATGTTCTGCCATCCTCCGTTCCTGCTGTGTGACTAAAGTCTTCCTCTGAGTTGCTGCTATAAAGAACTAACAAACTGTTCGAATAACTGATCAATGAGGTCGAAATGGTAAAAAAACCCTGTCTAATCATAACCTGAGACAGTTATTGCTGGGTTTTTTGCTGGTAGCAGGGTTACTTATTTCCACGGCTAGTAACGCAGCTAAAGTCACTGTTTGCCATTTTGCGAACGACAACAAGGGGAAAGTGGTCCCAATCACCATAAATGAAGCTGCATGGGAACATGCACATAAAAAGCATTATGGAGATTATCTTGGTCCATGTGCTGCCATAGAAACACCAATTCCCGATCCCAACTCAGTCAACAGCTATCAAGGCATCTCTTTTACTGTTTGCGACGATAGAACGGATGAAACCGGGCGTTTGATTTCAGTGTCGAAAAGTGGCTCTCTGAAAGACAGGAAGAACGTTTGCAATTGAATACCAAAAAGCACCTTTCTGTTCCTGGGCTATTATGTAGATGTTTTACTCTGCTGGAACTCATAGTCGTTCTTGCGATAGTCGCGATTGCTCTGAGTTATGCCATTCCTTCATTCAATGAAACGTTAGCAAATGCCCACCTGAATGCAGCTGCTGATGATCTCAAAACCCACCTCTATACCGCACGTAGCGAGGCAATCAAACAGAATATTCCTGTTACGATTTGTGCCAGCGCCGATCAATTAACCTGTTCAGGTTCCAATGACTGGTCGAGGGGCTGGATCATTTTTACCGACAATTCCAGTGTTCTGGGCGTTAAAGACGGCATTGATCAGATTATCCAGGTACATCAACCTCCGAATGGTCGAGTATCACTTACGGCTGATCGAAGCCATGCTCGCAACTTACCACAAGGTTTCATGAATTAATTACTTGTAATTGTAAGAAAACCATCCTGATCCAGAAAACCACTGTCGACAGTTCGGAACCAACGAATATTGTCTTTTTCGATGATTGCTTCTGAAGTTGCCTGCGGGTCATTGAGATAACCCAACATCACTTGTGGTCCTCCAATCAGAATTTGCCCAACTTCACCGATGGGCAACTCTTTCATCGTACCTGGCTCTACGATACGGAAGCTGGTACCGGGCAATGGCATACCGACTGTTCCAGGTTTGGAACCGATTTGAACCTGCCAGGTGTGTGTATCCAGTTTGTCGGGAACATTGACGCTTGCAACGGGGGAGGTTTCTGTAGTGCCGTATCCTTCGTAGATTTCGCGGGTAAATTCGAGTTTGAAGGAACGGTAGATCTCTGGTTCGAGTCTTTCACCACCGGATACAATGATGCGTAAGGACTCCAGCATCAATGGATGCACATTTTCGCTTTTTTTGAAGTGGTGCAGAATAGAAGGCGTACTGCACAGGATTGTTGCTTCATTCCGTGTGATTGCTTTGGCAATCTTTTCCACATCTTCAGGGATGGGGTGACTAACCAAGGGAATGCCCTCTACCAGAGGGAGCAGTGTGGTGACAGTCAGACCGAACGCACGTGACAAAGGCAGAGTTGACATAACCATATCATCCTCTTGTGTGTTGAGTACGTGCGCGACCTGTTTGAGATTAATCATGAGATTCCTATGGCTGAGGACGATCCCCTTTGGTATTTTGTTCTGGTTGTGTCGTCGGAGTGAAAAAAGTATGGCTGCAGGTTGCTCGATTGTAATCTTTCTGCCATAGATGAAATACAGTAATCTTGCTGGAAAAAGCCTGACCAATAAACGTGTGCTTAAACGCTTCATCACACTGATCTGACTTTTCACATCTTCCAGGCAGACGATGTTCGTTCCGGGGAGCATTCGTTCCAGAACGATACCCTGCTGTCCAAGCCTTTCAAGGGCGGCTTTCGAAGTATAGAGGTGTTGTATGGCAGCTTCCCTTATTGCTGCGAGTATAGCTTTTTGGTTGTTGATATGATCAAGATTGACCACAGTCTTTCCATTGATAAGAATGGCCAGATTGACAGCAATACCATCCGCAGATGGAGGCAGTAATACAGCGATATTCTGCTCCTGATGTCGATCGATTAGACTGGAAAGGGAGAGTATGGAATTCATCATCTGTCGGTTATGGAAGCGCTTACCGGTCGATTCTGTCAGACAGATTTCGCTGGCTCTACGTTTGGCTGTCTCCAGCCAGACCTCTGGAATGGGACGAAGTGAATAGCTGAAGCTGTTCCAGGATTCAATGGACAGATCGAAGATCTTTAGTTTTAGCTCCTCTGCAGTCAGGGTGATGGGGCAAGGTTTACCAAAGGCAACGATCAGATCACGTTTGACACCAGATTTAGTGTTAGTTTTGAGCTTCTGGCTGGCACGGGAGAAGAAACTGCCCCATAATCCATGGAGATAAAAGGGTAGGATAACGCCACTCGCCCCCTTGGCTGCACGCTCGAAGCCATGACGGAATTTGGCCAGTTGACCTGTACGGCTGATCATACCCTCAGGGAAGAGGGCAACGACTTCTCCTTTGTTTATATAATCTGTAACCAGTTGAAGGGCTCTTTTGCTCGAGCCACGGGCAATTGGGATGACACCGAACATATCCAGAAACCATTTAAGATACCACCGCTCGTAATAGCTGCGCTCCATGACAAAATGGATTTGGCGAGGACAAGCCATTTGCAAAATAGCCCAATCAATCCAACTGATGTGATTACCAAGCATCAAAACACCACCACTTTCAGGAATATTTTCAAACCCCTGAACATGCAATCGATATTTGCTATAAAGCAAACGACTTGCGATAAAGCGTACAAAGGATTGAGGGAGGTTATAGAGAGTATAGAGTGCACCAATAAAGGCCACAGCAGTAAGTAGTGTAAACAGTCCAATCGAGCTCAGACCAAGCCAGGCAAACACAACGGTCAGGCTCAAAAAACCCAGCATCACGGTTGTTTGTACCAAGTTATTTCCTGCGAGCACGATTCCAAGTTCGTGTTCTTTTGCGTGGAATTGGATCAAGGCATTGAGCGGAACGATGAAAAGCCCTCCGAGAAAGCCCAGTGATAGGAAGTTGAGTGCGTGAGTAATCGGTGTATTCAGACTGGGCATGATCAGCAGGGCAATGGCTACGCCAATCGCACCAACAGGTAGCAAACCGGTTTCGATATGGTTTTTAGACAGTTTGCCTGATGTGATCGATCCCAACATGATACCAATACCCGCACAGGCCATCATGCCTTGGATCACGACTGTGTCGAGCATATCCATAGTTTCTTTGGCGAAAGCAGGGAAGGAAGCCAATAGGACTTGAGAAATCCCCCAGAAAATCGAAAGCCCGATGATCGAACGCCAAATAACCGGATGATTGTAGATAATTTTCAGATTCTGTTTGAGGTACCCTCCCCGGACATAGCGACCAAAATCAAAATGCAGCTTGTCAAATACATCCTGTTTCTGAGGAAGTCGGAAGGTCAGAATAAACTCAGTCGATGAGAATAGGATAAGAAACCAGCCTACGGGTGCGATTGCCCTAATGAGTTTGGAAGTATCAGCGGTATGATAGCCGGCCAGGAGATTCTCGAAGATGATCGAAAAGACAAACGTGCCGGTAAGGATTGCAATCATGGTCACTGCCTGTACCAAACCATTTGCGGATGTAAGAAGCTCTTTACCCGTCAGTTCTTTGATATACCCGAATTTCGCCGGTGAATAAATGGCACTTTGTACTGCCAACAAAAAGGTCATGGCAAAAGCTGCCCAGAACATGCCAAGATAGTAAAACAGCGTGATCAGACTGGTGAGAAAGACAGCGATCGCTGCGCTGACCCTCATGACTTTGTTTTTTGGATATTTGTCCGAGAGAAATCCTGCTGGCGTAAACAGTAGAATAAATGGTAACAGGATCAATGCATTGACAATCGCAGTCAGAATAATCTGTTCCTTACCATCATACGTCTTAAATACAGTGTTCTGGATAATGATCTTGTGGCCAAGATCGACAAAGGCATTCAGAAAGACGATCAGAATAAAGGGCAGGAAACCGGCGATTTTGAAGAGTTGTCCCATTCTGCTAGTTATTCATTTCCGGGAAAGTGTGGCTGGTTGGATCCTCATCGAAAGTTCATTTCCTGAAGAACCGGAGAAGAATGCTACCCTAAAAAAGGGATCAAGACTAAACCTGAATTAGCAGAGCGGGTCATAAATACCACAGACAGACACCACCGCAGCATGATCTTGCCAGTATCACGGTGGGTGATTTTCTCAATCAGGATCCATACAATTTTGTTGGGAGTTGATACGTCTCATCCATAGTATCCAGACCACAGGGCAAGTCACGTACCCAGTCGATGAATTTTTTCACGTTTTCCTTACCCTTGTATACAGCGCCATGCTGAGGTGCGATCATCTCAATGTCCAGTTGCTCAACCATACGGGCCCAGAGCTGATACCCCTTGTTGGTTGGCATGTAGCGCTTGTGAAAGCCTTCAATATACTGAACATGGGAATCGAAATCTTCAACGATTCTGTCTTCAGTACCAATAGATGCACCCAAATCACCGGAGTAGAGGATTTTGGAGACGGGATCATAGACCTGGAAATTACCACATGAATGGAGAAAATGGGCAGGAATGACAGAGAGCTGAACTCCTTCCAGGTCCAGGAGAGTGCCTTCGTCATGGATAGGCTTGATTCTATCTGCCATCATGGAATCTATTCCAAAATGGCTGACGAATCGTGTCCACAGAGAGGACATATAGCCATCTGCTTCAGTTGCCATCAACCAAAAGTTGATTGCAGCAACGATATCCGGATCCTGATGAGAAAAGAAAAGATATTTGACATCCATCGGCAGCAGATGATTCGAAAGGTCAGCGAACAACTTTGAATGCATCTTGTGCCCGCCTGGATCGAGAAACATGCCTTTGCCATTATGAATGATGAGATGCTGGTTGGCTGGGATCATCTCACCTTCGGAATAATCTTCCATCAGAATATTCTTGTGATTTGAATCTTCATAAAGAACAACTTCAGCCATGGTGATTCTCCCGGTTGGTTAGAGGGTATGACTGATTGAATTACAGCAGAAACGGACATTGATTGATAGATATAGATAAAAGGACTTTGTTAAATACTGCAATTGAGTGAATAATATCAATCCGATAACCAATTAAATGATCGGGAATGACAGAAAACAAGACAGATGACCTTGTATCATGCTGGATCTACAAAAGTAGCCGCAAGGAAGAAATGTATCTCTATCTGGCGAGGGAGGAAGGATTTGAACTGGTTCCGGAAGAACTCAGGCAATCCTTTGGCGAAATGTTATTTGTCATGAGACTTGAACTTGCACAAGAAAGCAAACTCGCCCGTGCGGATATCCTCACAGTGATCAAAGCACTGAAAACCGATGGTTTTTATCTGCAAATGCCGCCAACAATCACACCACACCCCATTTGGGCGATTAATGAAGGATCAGGAGCTGATTGAACAATTTCTCGATGCAGCCTGGTCTGAGCAGGGGTTGAGTGACAATACGCTATCCGCCTACCGATCGGACCTTATGTCTTATCTCAAATGGCTGGATAGTCGGAATTTCACTCTTCAAAATGCTGACTGGGAAACAGTGATTCGGTTCCTTGACAGCTATGGTCATGCTTCACCTCGAAGCAGGGCCAGGCGGCTGACCAGTTTGAGACGATTCTACCGCTATCTGCTGAGAGAAGAGTTAATTCATGAGGACCCCACCGGCCGACTGAAGACGCCTGCCTCGGGTCGCAGCCTGCCTAAATCTCTTTCAGAAGAGGATGTCGAGAGATTGCTGGCAGCACCAAACCCAGAACAAACATTAGGTTTACGCGATAAGGCAATGATTGAATTGATCTATGCTACAGGCCTACGGGTTTCAGAACTGGTCAATCTTACCTTACGGGAAATCAACCTTCAGCTGGGAGTTGTTCGTATTACCGGCAAGGGTGGAAAGGAAAGGATCGTACCCATGGGTGAAGAAGCCATAGAATGGTTACATCGTTATATCAAGCAATCTCGCCCTGAGATACTCAAGGGCGCAACATCAGATGCACTATTCCCTGGACGGAATGGGAAAGCAATGGGGAGGCATGCCTTCTGGCACCGGGTCAAACAGCTCACACTAGCAGCAGGTATTGATAAAGCTGTTTCACCACATACCTTGCGCCATGCCTTTGCAACTCACTTACTTAATCATGGTGCTGATCTGAGGGTCGTCCAAATGCTGCTCGGGCACCGGGATATTTCCACGACCCAGATCTATACTCACATTGCCCAAGCAAGATTGCAGGACCTCCATGCAAAACATCACCCAAGGGCATAACTCATGTTCAATGGCCGCGGTTGCATACTTGGCAACGCTGACTTAGAATACGCGCTTTTTCAACCCTTGCCTCACCGGAAATCTTGTCCGGGAGGCTCATTAACCGAGAGGGAACAAAGTGAGACATTACGAAATCGTCTTTCTGGTTCATCCGGACCAGAGTGAGCAGGTCCCTGCCATGCTCGATCGTTACCGTTCTATCATTGAAGCCGATGGTGGCAAGATCCATCGCCTGGAAGACTGGGGACGCCGTTTGCTGGCTTACCCTATCAATAAGGTCCACAAGGCACATTATGTATTGTTGAATATCGAATGTGACAAAAAAGCATTGGATGAACTGAACAGTGCGTTCCGCTTCAATGATGCTGTCATCCGAAACCTGATCATCAAACGTGATGAGGCGATTACCGAACCTTCTTTTCTCGCAAAGAGTAAGGAAGAAGATGATGAGCGTTCAGCAAGAGAAGCCGCCCGGGCGGAAGCCAAAGAAGCGACAGAAAAGGCTGCTCTTGTAGCCGAAGAGCCCTTAGAAGTCGCAACTGAAGAGCTCTCCGAAGAGACAACAGAAGCCTCAGCAGACAAAGAACCAGCTGATGCCGAGGTTATTTCTACTGAAGATCACGAATTGAACTATGTTCTCAAGAAATATGGCAAGCGTCAGACCAAGGCCAATCGTGAAAAATTCATCGTGTTACTAAATGAATTTAAGGCGGATGCCGACTACGAACCACACCTTCGAGAGCAATTTTATAAATATATCGAAGACAAAAATGCCTTTGACATTATGGAAGATCTTGGATAAGGGTAGAGGAGAACTATTATGTCACGCTATTTTCGACGCAAACGTTATTGCAAATTTACTGCGGAAGGTTTTACCGAGATCGACTACAAGGATCTGAACACGCTCAAGGCCTATATCACAGAAACCGGAAAGATTATGCCCAGCCGTGTCTCTGGTACGAAAGCAAAATACCAGCGACAGCTGGCCACGGCAATCAAACGGGCCCGTTTTCTCGCACTGCTCCCATATTGTGACTCTCACAAGTAGGCAATCCGGAGACGGCTAATGCAGCATCAAATGCTGCTAAACCTTGAAGAATTTAAGTGAGGAACAAAAATGGAAGTCATATTACTTGAGAAGGTAAACAATCTTGGCGATTTGGGTGACAAGGTCAATGTGAAAGCAGGATACGGTCGAAATTACCTGATTCCGCAAAAAAAAGCCGTCCCTGCTACACCAGAAAACCTGAAGGAATTCGAAGCCAAAAGGGCCGAGTTTGAAAAAGCGGAGAGAGAAGCACTTGAAGCAGCCCAGACACGAGCAAATGCCCTCGCAGATATTACCATCACACTTGTGCGTAAAGCCGGTGCTGAAGGCAAACTGTTTGGTTCTGTTACCAATGCTGATATCGCTGAAGCAGTTACAGAAGCAGGCGTCGAGCTAGAAAAACGAGAAATTCGTATGCCGGCAGGTCCTATTCATGAACTTGGCGAATATGATATTGACGTGCATCTTCATTCTGAAGTCGACGCTGCCATCAAGGTCATTGTCCAAGCAGAAGACTGACAAGCAAACGATTTACCTTTACTTAATACCCTCATATACCCCTCTCGGGGATTGGGGGTATAATCCCCCCTTATGAATGAACCCATTCCTATGGAAATGGGATCCGACGACCCCCAATCATTACGGATCCCGCCACATTCCATCGATGCCGAGCAGTCTTTGCTTGGCGGTTTGATGCTTGATGAAAATACATGGAACGACGTCGCTGATCGCGTTATCGAAAATGATTTCTATCGCGCCGAGCATCGACTGATCTTTCAAGCCATGCACTCATTAGCTGCCACCAATACGCCCATAGATGTGGTGACCGTAGCCGAATGGCTGGATAATCACAATGAGTTGGATAAGGCAGGAGGCTTAGCCTATATTGCTTCACTTGCAGAGAATACTCCCACCGCCGCGAATGCTACTGCCTATGCCGATATCGTCAGAGAGCGATCTGTTCTGCGGCAGCTGATTCAGACCGGGACATCCATCGCCGGAAGCGCCTTCAATCCTGAGGGGCGAACTTCCAAAGAACTGCTTGATGAGGCTGAACAGCAGGTTTTTGCGATTGCAGAACAACAGTCACGTGGTCGAGGCTTTCGCCCGATCAAGGATTTGCTTACCTCAGCTCTTGAGCGCATCGATGAACTTTACCGTTCCAATGAACCTATCACCGGTGTCTCTACCGGTTTCACCGATTTCGATGCCATGACTTCCGGTCTACAGGATTCCGATCTGATCATCATTGCCGGTCGTCCTTCCATGGGAAAAACGACATTTGCCATGAATATTGCAGAATCAGCTGCCATCAGGGACAAGCTACCGGTGGCAGTATTCAGTATGGAGATGCCCGGAGAGCAGTTGGCCATGCGTTTGCTCTCATCGCTGGGAAGGATCGATCAGCATAAGATCAGAACCGGCAAGCTCACGGATGAAGACTGGCCAAGATTAACGTCGGCCGTACAGATTATGCAAGAGGCGAAATTCTATATTGATGACACACCCGCACTGTCTCCGAATGAGATCAGAGCCCGCTGCCGTCGTATCAGTCGTCACGAAGAGAAATTGGGACTGATTGTTATCGATTATCTACAGCTCATGCAGGTTCCTGGTTCAAATGAAAACAGAACAACGGAAATTTCGGAAATCTCGCGCTCGCTGAAGGCTCTGGCCAAGGAGCTCAATGTTCCCGTTGTTGCCTTATCTCAGCTGAATCGCAGTCTCGAACAACGCCCCAACAAACGCCCCGTTATGTCAGATCTGCGTGAATCGGGTGCCATCGAGCAGGATGCAGACGTAATCGTGTTCATTTATCGTGATGAAGTTTACAACGAAGACAGTCCTGACAAGGGTACTGCCGAGATCATCATCGGAAAACAACGAAATGGTCCCATTGGAACAGTGCGTCTTAGTTTCCTTGGTGAGTACACCAAGTTCGAAAATTATATAAGGGATCCCTACGAAGGAGGAGATTTTGGATGACACGCCCGGCCCGTGTTGTCATCGATCTGCAAGCTCTCCGACATAATCTTCACGCCGTCAAACGCTATGCCCCTGCACAGAAGGTTATGGCAATCATCAAGGCAGATGCCTATGGTCATGGACTTGAGCGTATTGCACATCAACTGACTGGTGCGGATGCGTTTGGTGTTGCTTGTCTTGAAGAAGCTATACGTATCCGTGAAGCGGGAATCACCCATCCGATCATCCTGCTTGAAGGTTTCTTTTCATTCGAAGAACTTGAACAGTTGAAGTCGCTCAATCTTCAGACCGTGATCCATCAACACGATCAGGTTTCGATGATTGAACACCTTTCTTCGGAGAAAGCTATCAAGATCTGGATGAAAATTGATAGTGGCATGCACCGGCTTGGCTTTGATCCCTCAGAAGTACAGACGATCCACCAACGTCTTAGAGGTGCCAAGGGCTGTCTCAATGAGATCATTCTAATGACCCATTTTGCTTCTGCCCAGGAACACGATCAGACTTCAATGGAGGAACAACTCAACATTTTTGCATCGGCAACAGCGGATCTTGAAGGTGAACGTTGTCTTGCCAATTCCGCCGCAATAATTGAGTGGTCCCGTTCACATGGAGACTGGATTAGACCCGGTCTAATGCTATACGGTGTTTCTCCTTTTCCTGATCGTTCTGCAGAGGATCTGGGCCTTCATCCAGTGATGTCATTGCAGTCTGAGCTGATTTCGATCAGGCAGGCAAGAAAGGGTGATAAGGTCGGTTATGGTGGCACATGGGTATGTCCTGAGGACATGCTGATAGGTGTCGTGGCCATGGGGTATGGGGATGGCTATCCACGACATGCACGCTCGGGCACGCCAATGATTATCAATGGTCAGATCGCAAGTTTGATCGGCCGTCCCTCCATGGACATGCTCACTGTTGATCTGAGGCAGTGTGCTGACGTACGCGTCGGAGACAAAGTAATCCTGTGGGGCCGAGAGCTGCCCATAGAGGAGATCGCCCTTTGTGCAGAAACGATTCCCTATGAGTTACTCTGTGGCATGCGAATGCGGGCTAAATTTGTTGAAATCAATGGCTAAGGCAAAAAAACAGTATCAATGCCAATCTTGTGGCGCGATTAGTCCCAAATGGGCTGGGCAATGTAGCGAATGTGGGCAATGGAATACTCTGAGTGAATCTATCCTGGCCGCAGTTACGACGAATGATCGGGTTGGAAACTATAGTGGTTCGGGCCCGGTCATCTGTAATCTTGATGAAGCCGATCTGAGTGAGGAGATCCGCCATACTACACATATTGAAGAGCTCGATCGGGCAATCGGCGGGGGGTTGGTGAACGGTTCAGTGGTACTGATTGGAGGCGATCCTGGAATTGGAAAATCCACATTGCTACTACAGTTGCTTGCCTCACTTAGTCGTGACGAGATGAAGACTCTTTATGTCAGTGGGGAAGAATCACCCAGACAGGTCGCCTTACGCGGAAAGCGACTTGGACTCGATGTCACCAATCTGAGGCTCCTTACTGAGACTAATGTAGAACGAATTCTGGAAACAGCACAGAAGGAATCTCCCAATGTGATGGTGGTGGATTCCATTCAGACCATCCATACCGATCAGCTTACTTCTGCACCAGGCAATGTAGCTCAGGTTCGCGAAAGCACTGCTAAGATTGTTCGTTTCGCCAAACAGACCGGGACGACAATCCTGGTGGTCGGTCATGTCACCAAGGATGGCGCGCTTGCCGGCCCACGTGTACTGGAACATATGGTCGATACTGTACTCTACTTCGAAGGTGACAGTGGCAGCCGGTTTCGCTTGATCAGGGCGATCAAGAACCGATTTGGTGCGGTCAATGAGCTAGGAGTGTTCGTCATGACGGATAGGGGACTCAAGGGTGTCAATAACCCTTCGGCGATCTTTCTGTCAAGACATGATCAACAGGCAGCCGGGTCAGTTGTCATGGTTACGCGTGAAGGAACACGACCACTCATGGTAGAGGTTCAGGCACTGGTCGATGAATCGAAACTGGCCAATCCCCGACGTGTTGCCGTCGGCATGGAGCAAAACCGGCTGGGGATGTTGCTCGCAGTACTCCATCGGCATGCCGGAATTGCGACCTACGATCAGGATGTCTTCATCAATATTGTTGGTGGAGTTCGGATTACGGAAACGGGTGGTGACCTCGCGGTCATGTTGGCAATTCTTTCCAGTCTCAAGAACCAACCACTTCCAGCAGATCTCGTGGTTTTTGGTGAAGTTGGACTCACAGGCGAATTGCGCCCGGTTCAAAATGGTCAGGAACGGCTCAAAGAGGCGCATAAGCACGGATTCAAACGTGCAATCATTCCCCAAGCCAATATGCCAAAACAGGCAATTGACGGTTTGCAAGTTGAGACTGCAGCAACGTTGGAATCTGCGCTGGAGTATATTCGTAACGGGTAATTAATCAGAAAGAATCTTTATAAGAATCGTTCTTACCTGCTGCATTCCTTGGTGGAGATAGAGCTCGATGTTTTTCATCGAGATCTCTTCCTTACTGTTACCTCGCCCTGCTGCATGGTTGGCTACAACGGCACAGGTGGCATAAGCCAGTTCCATCTCCCTGGCAAGAGCAGCTTCCGGCATACCCGTCATTCCCACCATGTCACACCCGTCGGTTTCCATGCGATCAATCTCGGCAGCAGTTTCCAGCCTAGGTCCCTGGGTTGCACCATAAGTACCGCCTTCAAATATTCCGATTCCCGCACTTTTTGCCGCGGTGATTATTCTTTGCCTCAAATTTTCGTTATAGGGATATGAAAAATCGATATGAATGACTTTGCCAGCACCACCTTCGTAAAAGGTGTTCTCACGGCCCCAAGTGTAGTCGATGATTTGATCAGGTACAGCCAGTCGTGCTGGAGGCAGGTGAGGATTGATACCACCTACTGCGGCAATGCTAATCACCTGCTTGATGCCAATGTCTTTCAATGTCCAGATATTGGCCCGGTAGTTGATCTTATGTGGTGGTATTGTGTGACCTGTGCCGTGTCTGGGCAGAAATACAATTTCTCTGCCATTGTATTCTCCATAGGTAAGAGGTCCGGATGGTTCACCAAAGGGTGTGCGCACGACACGCCGTTTGATGATATTGATGCCTTCAAGTTTGTTGAGGCCGGTACCACCGATAATTGCTAAATCTGTCATTGTTTTCTGTTATGGATTATTGATATTTTTTATCGACCGCAGAAATGCTGCCGAGATTTCTCAGATAACCTCTGTAGTCCATCCCGTAACCAACCAGATATTCATTTTCAGTAATAAGACCTGAGAAATCTGCATGATCAAGACCTGGACGATTGGGCAGTTTTTTCTCGATCAGGACAGCTGTCAGAACTTGTTCGGCTCCTTCACCTTGACAGTAATCGATGATTGCTTCCAGAGTGTGCCCTTCATCAAGAATGTCGTCGATAATGAGCACAGTCCTATTGGTCAAATCAATTTCAGGTTGCCGTACCCAGTGCAGATGTCCTCCCTTGGTCTTTCCCTGATAGCGGGTTGCATGGATATAATCGAGTTGTAACGGGAAGTTCAGACGTGGCAAAAGAAGGCCGGTGGGAACGATCCCTCCGATAACAGTACAGAGAATGACGGGATCGGTTTCAGCCAGTGAGGTATTGATTTCTGAAGCCAATCTATCAAGCGCTGTTTCAACATCCTCCTTTGTAAAGAGGATCCTCGCACTCTGTTCAACCTTCTTGATTTCATCCTTCATTTGTCTGTTATGCCGAGTTTTTGCTGGCCGGCATAGTCTTTTGCAAACTGCCAAGCCGAACGGCCGCTTCTCGATCCGTGTAACAATGCCCATTTCAGGGCCTCTTTCTGCATGGTATCACGGTCAGTGACAATTACATCCAGTTGTTGTAACCAATAGCTGACTATCTCAAGATATGCCTGCTGATTGAAAGGATAAAAGGCGAGCCACAGACCGAACCGCTCTGATAGTGAGATTTTCTCTTCCACTGCTTCTCCATAGTGGATTTCGGTTTCTACGAGATGGGCATCTACATTGTCTTTATCGTATTCCGGCAACAAATGGCGCCGGTTAGAGCTGGCATAGATCAGCACATTGTCTGGTGTACTGTTGATCGATCCATCAAGGACCACTTTGAGTGATTTATAACTGGCATCATTGGATTCAAAGGAGAGATCATCACAGAAGATGATGAACTTTTCCGGTCTGTCATAGAGCTGCTCAGCAATATCAGGTAGCTCCTCAAGGTGGCGTTTATCCACTTCGATCAGACGCAACCCCTTATCAGCATATTCATTCAATATCGCCTTGATCAATGAGGATTTACCGGTCCCCCGAGGCCCCCAGAGTAGAGCATTATTGGCTGGCAGACCTTTGACGAACTGGCGAGTATTCTGATCCAGTCGTCTTTTCTGCGTTTCAATACATCGTAGATCTGAAAGCCTGATCTTTCCGATCCTGGAGACAGGCTGGATGAGTCCACGCCGCCCATCATGCTTCCACCGAAAGGCAACATGATTTTTCCAATCTGTATCGGCAGGAGGCGGTGGAATAAGTCGCTCCAGCCGATCTAGTATTTCATGTGCCCGGGCGATGAGATCCCTGTTGTCCATAAGTTTTAATGGAATTTCAGTCTTCGGCGTGGTTTGCGGATCAGCAAGTTGGCGATGTCCTGTAGCAAAGTTCCGACAACACCGTAAAGGGCAATCCTGTGCATGCGATAGAGTGATTTGTAGATAAACCGGGCGATCACACCCTCAAGCATGACACTACCGGTCCATCTGCCCAGAAGATTACCCATCAGGTTGCCTACGGTGGTATAGGAGCTGAGATTGACAAGTGATCCATAATCCACGTATTTGTATTCTGGCAGGGCATGACCCTGCAAACGGCGTTTCATGGATTTCACTAGCATGGAAGCCTGCTGATGGGCAGCCTGAGCCCTTGGAGGCACCAGTTCTTCAGAGCCGGGTTTCACGGGGCACGCAGCACAATCCCCAAAGGCAAAAATGTTCTCATCACGAGTGGTCTGTAATGTTGATTTGACCACGAGCTGGTTGATACGATTGGTCTCGAGTCCGTCGATATCCTGCAAAAAGTCGGGTGCCTTGATGCCGGCTGCCCAGACCTTGATTTCGGAAGGGATAAAGTGACCTGATTCTGTCTTGAATCCGTCCGGGGTTGCTTCGATAATTCTTTCACCTGTACGCACATCTACATTGATTTTTTGCAAAGCCTCTACAGTTGCATTGGAGAGACGTTCAGGCAAAGCGGGTAAAATACGATCAGCCGCTTCGATCAGAGAGATTTTCAGATCACGGTCCGGATCGATATTGTCTAGCCCATAGGCAACCAGTTCACGTGTGGACTCATGCAATTCAGCAGCAAGTTCAACGCCTGTCGCTCCGGCACCTGCAATGGCCACATGCAGCTGTCCTTCACGCAGTGGCTTAGTCGATGTTTGGGCACTGTAACATTTTTTCAATAACAGGGAATGGAACCTCTCTGCCTGTTCCCGAGTATCAAGGGAATAACAATGCTCCTTGACACCTTTGATACCAAAATCATTGGTTGTGCTTCCAACGGCGATGATCAGGGTGTCGTAATGGAAATTACGCCTTGGGATATATTCAACGCCATTCTCATCCACTGTTGGTGCAAGGGAAACTTCCTGCTTTCCTCGATCAAGACTGTCCATGCGACCATAACGGAATTTGAAATGGTGCCAGTTGGCCTGAGCCAGGTACTCGAGATCGTCCGCATGGGAATCGAGTGTCCCGGCAGCGATTTCGTGGAGGAGAGGCTTCCATATATGTGTCAAGGTACAGTCGATCAGAGTGATCTCGGCTTTTTTCCTTTTGCCAAGCTTGTTACCTAGCTTGGTTGCGAGTTCGATACCTCCGGCTCCTCCACCTACAATAACGATTTGATGAAGCGATGAAGTTTTTTCAGCCATGTTATTTTCAGTCTCTCTTAATTCAAAAGGCGCGTTATAATACAGCATTATTATCCCGATAAAGAATAAGATAAAGAACAATAGAATGAATGAACAGGAAACAATAGAGCTTCAAGCGGCTGCATTTCGGCGATTGGTTGAACACCTGAGAGAACGGACTGATGTACAAAATATCGATCTCATGAATCTTGCCGGGTTTTGCCGGAACTGCCTTTCAAAATGGTATATGGCTGCTGCAGAGGAGAAAGGGTTGGAAATGGACTACGACACGGCTCGTGAAATCATCTATGGCATGCCGTATAGTGAATGGAAAGAAAAATATCAAAAGGAAGTTTCGACTGAAAAGCTTCAGGCATTTGAAGAGGCTATCAAACAACACCAGGGGGAATAGTGTGGTACGAACGCTGTATTTGTCAGTGTTGCTGACAGGGTCGGTTTTTGCTGCCGATTACGAGGAATACGCCTATGGATCAGAAAACTACCTGGCATGTGAGAAACTGGCTAAACAGACCCGAAAGGGAAATATTGTCAAGGTCGAATTCAGAATTGAAGTCGATCAGCCCATCTATGAATTCGATATCCGTGCACCGGATTCGAGGGATTATGATGTCGAATGTCATGCTGGAAAAAAACAGATCATCGAAATTGAGCGAGAGGTTCCCAGCGTCAGTCATCCTCTTTTTCATGAGAAAAAAAAGATTGATGAACAGCAGGCAAAGAAGATCGCACTTGAACGTTGGCCTGGGAATATTCTCGAAATCGAATATGAAATAGAACCCGACGGCGCTGCCTCATATGAATTCGATATCCATAATGTCAACGGCAAGGAGATTAAGGTCGAGATAGATGCCTCATCGGGAGATATCGTAGAACAGAGTGTCGAACTTTGGCAGGAAGGGTATGAATAGTCGGGTTTCCTGCCTGGTCTGTTTGAGTCTGTTGTTGTCTGCCTGTGCAGAGTATCAAACCTATACTCCTGCTCCCATTGATACAGAGCAGACTACACGTGAATATCGTGATCGTAATTTAGCCGATCCGGAAATCCGCAACTGGTTGGAAGAGAATAATCACCCACAACCCCAATGGCCAAGAAAAACCTGGGATATTCAAAACCTTATCCAGGTTGCTTATCTACTCAATCCAGAGCTTGCGATTGCAAAAGCTCGCGTCAAGGCTGCTGAGGCCCGTTTAATCACTGCTGGACAAAATCCAGAACCCGGCATTGAAGTTTCAACAGAGCATCACAGCCGTCAGGAAAATGGAGTCTCGCCCTGGACTATCGGTGCCATTTTTAACTGGGTCTATGAAAAGCCTGAGAAAAGACAAACCCGGATCGATTATGCCAAGGCTATGGTAGAAGTGGAAAGATTGCGGCAGTTCGAGGTCAAATGGCACATCAGAGATGTGATCATCGATCATTACCTGGATACGATTAC
>JALSRM010000022.1 GCA_026984775.1 Gammaproteobacteria bacterium | reverse complement strand
CCAATCCATATCGCTATGCAGGTAAAGTCCATCAGGGAAACAAGGCGGGAAATCGAACAGCTGACCACTGAATTCGGCCGAACATCGGACTCTGTCCAGTTACTTGCGGTCAGTAAAACCCGAACACCCGAAGAGATTGAGGCACTCGCTGATCAAGGGCAAAGGATATTCGGTGAAAACTATCTTCAAGAAGCCATCGACAAAATCAGACGTCTGAAGCACCGAAACCTCAAATGGCATTACATTGGCCGGATTCAGTCCAATAAGACCCGGCCGATTGCAGAACACTTCGACTGGGTACACACTGTAGATCGGCTGAAGATCGCCCGCCGTCTCAGCGAACAACGTCCCGACGACTTGCCAGATCTGAATATCTGCCTCCAGGTCAAAACCAGCGAGGAAGAGACAAAAGGTGGTGTCAGCTTTGAAAGTCTTCCGAAACTGGCCAAAGCAGTCTCCAATCTGCCACGCCTCAAACTAAGAGGGCTAATGACCCTACCAGCACCAACCGACGATTTTGCATTGCAACGGGAACCTTTCCGCAAGTTGCGTGAAGCACTCGATTCACTCAGACAACAGGGCTTCGATCTTGATACACTATCGATGGGAACAACAAACGACTACCGGGCAGCTATTGCCGAAGGCGCAACTATCGTTCGCTTGGGTACTGCGCTGTTCGGACCGCGCAAATAACAGAGCCAGCAATTCATGAATAACCGTAAAATCGTTTTCATTGGGGGAGGCAACATGGGGCGTTGCCTGATTGGGGGACTTGTTGCTGATGGCTATTCGCCTCAGTCCATTCACGTGGTGGATCCCGACAAGGAAACGGCACAACGCCTCGCTGCTGATTTTCAGATCACTACTCACCTCATCCCCGATCATGCCCTCAAAGAAGCCGATGCCGTCGTGCTGGCCGTCAAGCCACAGACTATCGGTGCAGCCACGAACAATATCAAGGCCCCGCTTGGGAACGCTCGCCCACTGATCATATCCATTGCTGCAGGTATCCGTACAGCGACAATCAAACATATGCTCGGTGATGATTTCCCCGTTGTCAGAACCATGCCGAATACACCAGCATTGGTTGGCAGTGCGGCAACGGCACTCTTTGCCACGCCAGATGTGACTGAAGAACAGCGAGCCACTGCGGAATCAATCTTGCGTGCCGTTGGCGTCATTCTGTGGCTTGAAGACGAATCGATGATGGATGCCATTACCGCTGTTTCGGGAAGCGGTCCGGCCTATTTTTTCCGCATGATGGAAGCAATGGAAAAAGCTGCTGTTAAACTGGGCCTGACTGAAAATGAAGCCCGGTTACTTACTGTCCAAACTGCCTTTGGTGCTGCCAAGATGGCTCTCGAGAGCCCTGTTGATCCAGCAACTTTACGGACACAAGTGACCTCCCCCGGCGGAACCACGGAGGAAGCTTTAAAAATATTTAACAGCCACCATATAGATGCCATCTTTGAACAGGCAATTTATGCAGCCAGAAACCGCTCTGTGGAAATTGCCAATGAATTAAAGCACAAAACAACAGGGGACTAACCTATGGGTTATTTCAGCAATGCACTGGCTTTTCTGATCAGCACGGCTTTTGGGCTTTATATTTTGGCCGTTTTACTGCGCTTTCTGTTTCAGCTTGTCCGAGCAGATTTTCACAACCCTTTCTCGCAGTTTCTACTGAACATCACCACACCGGCTCTGCGCCCCTTGCGCAAGATTATTCCAGGTATGGGCGGTATCGACTGGCCGGCACTGGTGCTGATGCTCATCCTCCAGATAGCTCTGCTGATCATTCTTGGGCTGTTGCAGGGCCATGTGCTGCCTCTCGGAAACCTGATCATTCTGGCCATTGCAAGCCTGTTGAAGATGGGCATCTATGTTTTCATGTTTGCACTCTTCGTTAACTTCATTCTTAGCTGGGTCGCTCCGGGTACCTACAACTACATGACCTCTCTGATCAGCAGCCTGACGGAACCCATGCTTGCCCCAATCAGACGGCGCATTCCACCTGCTGGAGGACTGGACTTTTCATTATTGATAGCGTTCATCCTGCTCCAGCTGATCCTGATGCTGGTGGTACAACCACTAATGGACTTGGGTTCAGGACATCTTGGATACTGACAATCTGAACTATAATCAGAGTTGCAGTGTCGAAAGATAAAAAAGGAGACCGCCAATGAAAAAACTGCATGCCTTACTTCTTACACTCGCAGGTATGTTTATTCTGTCCATGCCGGCGAGCGCCGAGCAATCCAAGACTTTTGGCAATTACACCATCCATTACAATGCTATCAACACCCAAATGCTGGATGCCTCGGTAGCAAAATCATATCAAATCAAACGCAGTAGAAACCGTGCACTCCTGACCATTTCAGTCCTTGAAAATGTATTGGGAACAACTGCCAAACCAGTCAAGGCAAAAGTGACAGCAATCGCTAAAAACCTTTCCGATCAGCTACGAAAAATTACTCTGCGTGAAATTGAAGATGCGGGTGCAATCTATTATATCGGCGAGGTTCCGATCAGAAATGAAGAGACTCTCAAATTTGAGATTCGGGTTCGACCGACAGGTGTCGATGAAACGTACACGGTCACCTTTCAGCAGCAATTCTTTACTGAATGAGATCGATGTCTTAAATCATAGGTCATGATCAACGGGGCATGATCGGAAAACCGTTCCTCCTTATAGATCGTAGCGGTGCGTACACTCCCTTTCAGACCAGGTGAGAGGATCTGATAATCAATGCGCCAGCCAACATTCTTGGCCCAAGCCTGGCCTCGGTTCGACCACCATGTATATTGATCCGGAGTTTGATTGATTTCCCTGAAGCCATCGATATAGCCCAGATCATCGAAGATCCTGCTCAACCATTCCCGCTCTTCCGGCAGAAATCCGGAATTTTTCTGGTTCGCCTTCCAATTCTTCAGATCAATCTCCTTGTGCGCAATATTCCAGTCACCACAAATAATATAGTCGCGCCCATCATTGGACATTCTTTCTAGTTCTGGATAAAACCGATCCATGAATTCGAATTTTTTCGCCTGTCTCTCTTCGCTGGAAGAACCAGAAGGCAAATAAAGTGAGCTCACACTCAGATTACCAAAATCCGCCTGGATAAAGCGGCCTTCCTTATCGAAATCCTCCCAGCCCAACCCGCAGATCACCTGATCCGGCTCCTCTCTCAGATAAAGTGCAACACCACTGTAACCCTTCTTTTCTGCGTCATGGAAGTGGCCAGAATAGCCTGTTGGTTTCAAAATTTCATCAGTCAGCTGGTGGGTCTGGGCCTTGGTTTCCTGAATACAGATAACATCAGCCTTCTGGCTAGGCAGCCAGTCGAAGAAACCCTTGCGGTGTGCCGCACGGATACCGTTCAGATTTGCGGTGATTATTTTCATAAAAACCCCTGACATTTTGTTACACTATGCGTCTTTCTATCATACCTTCAAATCATGCAGGAATATCAAAAAGAATTCATTGAGTTTGCCCTTGAGAACGAGGTATTGAAGTTCGGCAGCTTCACACTCAAGTCAGGACGGCAAAGCCCTTATTTCTTCAATACCGGTCTTTTCAACACTGGGGCCAAACTGGCACGTCTCGGCGAATACTATGCAAAGACGATTATTGATTCCGGGATTGAATTCGACATGATTTACGGGCCAGCCTATAAAGGCATACCCCTCGCATCGGCCACAGCCGTAGCCTTGGCCCAACACCACCAATGTGATATTCCTTATTGTTTTAACCGTAAAGAAGCAAAGGATCACGGAGAAGGTGGTATGACTCTTGGCGCGCCTCTGGCTGGACGAGTGCTGATCATCGATGACGTAATTTCTGCTGGCACTTCAGTCAATGAGTCAATCGAGATCATCACACAGGCAGATGCTACACCCAGTGGTGTCGTAATTTCGCTCAATCGACAGGAACGTGGCAAGGGTGAGCTCTCTGCCATTCAGGAGATCGAGCAGCAAAAGAGGATCCCGGTAAAGAGCATCATCTCGCTGTCGGATCTCATTGAACACCTTTCCGATCATCCAGAAATGGAGGAGTATCTGGATCAGGTACTTGCCTATCGTAAACGGTACGGTGAAAAAACTAGCCCATGATCAGTTTCATTCCTATTACTATCGTAATCAATTCATAAACCCGTTTGATCCAGTAATTGCCCTTGGCGATGGAAAGGTGTGCTCCGGCATAACCACCCAACACCGAACCCAGCAGCAGTGCCGGGAGCCAGTCCCAACGGATCTCGCTCAATAGTCCCAAAGTCAGAGCGCCTGCACCGTTCCAGAACATACCAACTAGAATCAATGTATAGGCAACTGCACGTTTGTATTCCAGCCCGAACCAACGAACCAGCCACAGCGTTACGAAAAGGCCAGTGCCTGAGGTGAGTGAGCCATTCAGGAGACCGATCAAGAACAGGAACAATCCGCCAATGACAAAACCGCTTTTACTCCGGTTAATGGCAAGTGTCTGCTGCCCCAACGTAGGTTTCAGCCAGGAATAGATTCCCAAGCTGATGGTCAGGCATCCAAGTGCAATCTCTGCCCAGCGATCAGGGATACCGAGAATAAGATTAGCACCCAGGATCACGCCAGGTATACCGGAGGCAAGGATAAACACCGCAAACCGTAAATCGAGACTCTTTTCCCGAATATGACGCAAGGTTGCACCGATACCTAACGCAACACTGGCCAGCTTGTGTGTACCAAGTGCAATAGAAAATGGCAGGCCGAGGAAAAGCAGGGCAGGGAGCTGGATCAGCCCGGCACCTCCCCCTGCGAAAGCTGAAAACAGGTTGGCCAAAAATGAGATTATGAACAGTAAGATCTGCTGTGTCATAGCCATTAAAGTTTTTCAGCCTCCTGCCGACAAAGATCAAAGGAAGATCGACTAACACGGAAATTCAATGACTTCAAACTCCATTCGCTTGATAATCGTCTCAACACTCTTTGCCATTTCAACCTCGCTTTCACAGGCAAGAATCAAGTGCTGGACCAACAGTGACGGCATCAGAGAATGTGGTAACGTGGTCCCACCCGAATACGCACAACAGGATACCAGAGAACTCAACAGTCTGGGCATCACGACAAAAGTCTCCAAAAGAGCAAAAACCAAGGAAGAACTTGAGGCGGAAGAGCGGAAGACAGCGGAGGAACGAGAAAGGCAACTCGCTTTGAAAAAACAAAAGGAGGCCGATCAGTTACTCCTAGATACCTTTGCATCGGCGGATGACATTATACTTGCCCGTGAAGGCAAACTTTCCGCTCTCGATGCCGAGATCAGCCTGCGTGAAGCACATATGAAAAAACTCCAAACCAGTCTAGACAAAATTGTCGCCGCAGCAGCCGATATGGAACGGCGAGGTGAAATTCCCGGAGAAAAGATCCTGGGCGATATCCGTAGTGTACGCACCCAGATTGAACAGAACAAACGTTATATAGAAAACAAGCGTCAGGAAAAGGAAAGGGTCAGGGAAAAATACAACGCCGATCTTATTCGCTATAAAAAGCTTCGAGCCGAAGCCGATTATCAGGCCAGCCTGGAAAAATAAACCGGCACTTGGTCAGTTGTGGATAAACAAACCCTGCTTCAAAAGAGGCCACTGGATTTCCCAATACTCCGTCGGTCGTACACTAAATCCTGAGCGCACATAACGGCACATTCTTCCATCGGCAATGGAAAGCAGAAGATTGGCGATAGAACTCGTCGACCCTGCCGGCCGGTATTCCCCTCCCATGGGGGATTCACGCAAAATCTGCTTGAACTGGGTTTCCAGCCGATCAAAGAGTTGTGTCATCCTCTGCCGCAGGCGTTGATTTTCTCCGATCAAGGCATCTCCCACCAGAATACGAGTGATCCCCGGGTTTCTTTCCGCGAAACGTAACAACACCAGCAACAGTTTTTCACAGCGTGAAACCACATCTGTTTCCTCTTCCATGATGCGATTGGCAAGACCGAAGATCGTCTCCTCGGTAAAATCGATCAGGCCCTCGAACATCCGTGCCTTGCTCGGAAAGTGCCGATAAAGTGCGGCTTCTGATACACCGACCGCCTCCGCCAAACGGGCCGTTGTAATGCGGTTGCCAGGACGGGTCTCAAGTTCATGCGCCAGTACTTCGAGGATTTGTTGTTTACGGTTTTTCTTTCTGTCACTCATAGATGGGTATTCACATCGTGTTTATCGATCTTAACTTTCCGAGCGCCGCCCATGGATCAACGTACCGACCCCCTGATCAGTGAAAATCTCCAGCAATACGGCATGTTCTACCCGGCCATCAATGATATGAGAACTGACGACGCCAGCCTGAACAGCATCGAGTGCTGAGCGTATCTTCGGGAGCATCCCCCCATAAACGACACTCTTTTCGATCAGCTCATCGACCTTGTCGACGGTCAGACCTGTCAAGACCTCTTCGTTCTCGTCTAGCAAACCCGGCGTATTGGTCAGCAGGATCAATTTTTCCGCCTGGAGGGCCTCCGCAATCTTCCCGGCCACCAGATCAGCGTTGATGTTATACGACTGTCCATCCTCACCTACACCAATCGGGGCAATGACCGGGATGAAATCACCCTGCACCAGCATCTCTATCACTGAGGTGTCGATGCTCTCTACTTCACCCACATGACCCAGATCAACAATCTCTGGTGTTTTCAGTTCGGGTGATTTGTTTTCCACCACGAGTTTCCGCGCACGGATCAAATCGCCATCCTTGCCGGTCAAACCCACTGCTGCACCTTGGTGCTGATTGATCAGGTTGACGATCTCTTTGTTCACCTGCCCGCCCAGAACCATTTCCACGACATCCATGGTTTCGGTATCCGTGACCCGCATGCCCTGAACAAATTGTGATTCCTTGCCGACCCGTTCCAACAGATTCCCGATCTGAGGACCTCCACCATGGACGACAACGGGATTCATTCCCACGGTTTTCATCAGAACGATATCGCGGGCAAAGCTCTTTTTCAGCTTCTCATCGACCATCGCATTGCCACCATACTTGACCACGATGATCTTGCCCGAGAACCGTTGAATATAGGGCAAGGCCTCGGTCAGTACATGGGCAATATTCTTCGCCTGATTGTTTTCAATCGTCATGGACGGCTATTGGAGCATTTGGAAAGAATCGGATCAAGCCCCACTGGAATGAATCCAAAGAGTAAGCAGCCGGATAGTCTCATCCGGCTGCTTTCACACATGGGTTCGTCCGTCAAAAAGGCAAATCCAGGGTCGGATCGAGATTCCGTAACTGCTCCCGGAAGAGGTTCTTGATCCGATCGAGTGCCTCTTCATTATCAGCCTCAAAACGCATCACCAAGCAGGGGGTGGTATTGGATGGCCTTATCAATCCCCAACCATCAGGAAAATCGACACGAATACCATCGATTGTTCCGATCTCACCGTCTCCAAAATCAGCCAACTCGATGAGGCTGGCCATGAAAGCGGCATGCTGATCCTCGGGCATGTCGAGCCGCAACTCCGGTGTTGCCACACCACCGGGCAGGCTGCCCAAGACTTCATGCGGGGGCTGATCGGACTGGGTCAAGATCTCCAGCAGACGTGCAGCAGTATAGAGCCCATCGTCAAACCCATACCAGCGTTCCTTGAAGAACACATGGCCACTCATCTCACCCGCCAGCAGGGCGCCGCTTTCTTTCATTTTCGCTTTGATCAAGGAGTGGCCGGTCTTCCACATGGTGGCCTTGCCACCGGCCTCTTCGATCACGCGTTTGAGGTGATTGCTGCATTTGACATCAAAGATGATCTCGCCCCCGGGGTTGCGGGCGATCACGTCGCGCGCGAATAACATCATCTGCCGATCGGGCCAGATGATGTTACCGTCTCGATCCACCACACCCAAGCGATCACCGTCACCATCGAAGGCCAACCCCAGATCGGCGTTCTCAGCCTCAACGGTCTTGATCAGATCTTCGAGATTCTCCGGCTGACTGGGATCGGGATGGTGATTCGGGAAATGACCATCGATCTCACAATAAAGCTCGACCACGTCATGCCCCAACGCTCGGATCAATTGAGGCCCGAGCTGACCGGCAACGCCATTGCCCGCGTCGACGACCACCTTGAAGGAGTTACTCAGGGCGACCGGGATATCGTCTGTAATCCGGCGAATGTATTCTGCCCCGATGTCAACGGCTTGCGCTTTGCCCTGGCCGTCGGTGTAATCCCCCTTGAGAATACGTTGCCGCAGACCTTGTATAGCGTCATCGGCCAGAGTAGTGCCTGCAAGCACCATTTTGATACCGTTGTAATCAGGCGGATTGTGGCTACCCGTGATCATGATGCCACTGCGGGTATCAAAATAATTGGCGGCAAAATAGAGCACGGGAGTAGGCACCATGCCGATGTCGATAACATCACAGCCACTGTCGGTTAGGCCTTTGATCAAGGCATCTGCCAAGGCGGGGCTCGAGAGTCGCCCATCCCGTCCCACCGCTACGGTCTGATCACCCCGGTTTATGGCTTCACTACCGAGTGCGCGGCCAATGTGATAAACGCCTTCTTCTGTCAGAGTTTCACCCACCACACCACGAATATCGTAAGCACGAAAGATGGAAGCCGGAACGTCCACCTTCCCCTTATTTTCATTGTTATCCAGCTCTGGCACCTCTACCTCCTCATCTTCATCATCAATAATGATCTCTTCATCGATCTCGGCCTCTTCGAACACTTGCCGAGCCTTCTCTTCATCGATCTCGGATTCCTCACCCTGGTGCAACTTGTCAATATCCTGTGTATCCACGGGAATAATTATTCTGCTTCTCATCGGACCTTCATTGGCAGCCAGCGTCATCCTTGCCTTCCTTTCTGCCCTGACTTTACGTATCCACAGAAACAGGGCCAGGAGCAATGCAACGATAGTCAGTGCAATTAACCGGACTTGATTGGTATGATCGATCACCTGTGCTGGGTAACTTCTCACCCGTATTTTCCAGCGTGTTTCGGCCACCGGTACAGAGACTGTCTGTCCGGCCAGTGATCGGTTCTTGTCGCCTTCCTTTGCGAGAACTACGGAGCCACCGGTGCCGGTTCCCTGACGAAGTTCTGTATAGTTTTTCGGATTGTTTGCTATTTTTCTGAAAAGGGTATGCACTGGTTCCACATCAAGGCTCAAATGGAGCACACCTATCGCCCTGCCTTCTTCGTCATTGACCCGTTGCACCAGAACAACATGCTCGATTGCCTGTTTCGGGAAGTGCCACTCGATCTGCACCGGACGATCAGATTTGACCGCCTTGCGGATCATCTCCAACGACGCAAAGGTGAGGGGTGGATTGTCGTGATCGATCTGATCGATATTCGGTGGCAAGAGGCGCAGCTTTAACGCATTTTCAAAACGATTCACATACCGTTCAGCAAGCTGATTCGCCTTTTCTTTATCATAGTGGAGGAAAAACGCCCTGAGTTCAGGATCTTCGCTTAGTTTTTTCAACGCTTGCTCGTTTCCAACAAACAGGGCCGGGATCTGTTTGGCAACACTTTTCGCGTATTCTGTCATCGCCTGCTTTTGCACCAGCTTTTGTTCTTCTTCTCGTTTTTCCAGCCAAGCGGGCAAAAAGAGTCTTGCCAGGATCACCAACACCAGGATCACCAGCATGATAAGCAATAGCCGCTTTTTCTCGGGCGACATGGGCTCTTTCTGCTTTTGTTTCTTTTTCATCTGATTTTGTGGAAATACTAACGGGTACCCGTGTGGCCGAACCCTCCCTGACCTCGATCACTTTCATCAAAGTTATCGACAATCCGGAATGTTGCTTGAACCACCGGAACAAAGACCATTTGCGCGATTCTTTCTCCGGGCTCAATACAGAACTCGCTGCTTCCCCGATTCCAGCAGGAGACGAATACCTGGCCTTGGTAATCAGAATCGATCAGGCCCACAAGGTTGCCCAGAACAATGCCATGCTTATGGCCAAGGCCTGAACGTGGCAGAATGACCGCGGCCAGTGACTGATCCGCGATATGCATCGCCATACCGGTCGGAATCAGTTCGGTCTCTCCTGGCTTCAGGACAAGTGGTTGATCGAGGCAGGCCCGCAGATCAATGCCTGCCGAGCCGATGGTTGCGTAATCAGGTAGAGGGAAATCCTTGCCAAGACGTGGATCGAGTATCTTCAGTTCAATTTCTTTCATTTTCTATTTCTGTTGTGAGAATTTTTTTGCAATGAGTTCTATCAGATCACGGGCCAACTTCTGCTTCGGGGCACGAGGAAGCTCCTTTTCACCGCCTTCCCAAAAAACATGCAGAGCGTTTTCGTCCACATGAAAGCCCAACGCCGGGTCATCGACCCGGTTGGCTGCGATCATGTTGAGGGATTTTCGTTTGCGCTTGTCCTGCGCGTACTCTTCCAGCTTTTCGGTCTCTGCAGCAAAACCCACCGTGAACGGGGACTTTGGTAACGCTGCGACACTGGCAAGAATATCCGGTGTCTTTTTCAGCGTGATCGTCATTTCGTCTTCGCCGATTTTCTTGATTTTCTGGTCCGGCACGTGTGGACAAAAGAAATCCGCCACAGCGGCGGCGGCAATAAAAATCTGGCAGTCCTCGACAATTTCCATAACCGCGGTGGCCATTTCACTGGCCGATATCACATCGACCCTGCGGACGCCAGGTGGCGTCGATAAGGAGACGGGACCACTCACCAGCGTGACATCTGCACCGGCTTCTGCTGCTGCCCGGGCAACCGCATAACCCATCTTGCCCGAACTGTGATTGGTGATATAACGTACCGGATCCAGCGCCTCCCGCGTTGGCCCGGCTGTGATCAACACCTTGATGTCTTGCAAGGAACCGGTCTCAAACAGAGTGGAAAGTTCATCCACGATTTCAAGCGGCTCCAGCATACGGCCAAAACCGGTTTCTCCACAGGCCTGCCCGCCTTTGGCCGGTCCAAACTGGTGGATGCTTCTCTTCTGAAGCCGATCAAGGTTCTCCTGCGTCACCTCGGTCTGCCACATCTGCTGGTTCATAGCCGGGGCGATGGCAATTGGTGCCGTTGTGGCCAGACACAGTGTTGTCAATAGATCATCGGCCAATCCATGCGCGAGACGGGCAATGAAATTAGCGCTGGCTGGAGCAATGAGCACCACATCGGCCCAGCGGGCGAGTTCGATATGACCCATGCCGGCCTCAGCCTCCGGATCGAGCAGTTCGGTATGCACGGGATTTGCAGACAGCGCCTGAAACGTCAGCGGGTTCACAAAACGCTGCGCTCCGGCGGTCATGACGACGCGGACATCCACCCCCTGCTCCCGCAATCGCCGGACCAAATCGGCGCTTTTGTATGCCGCGATACCACCGGTGATACCCAACAGGATACGTTTGTTTTGCAAATTTGACATTTGCATAGTTTACCGCATAGCCGCACCATTCTTACAATTCTTCACGGATCGATTAACGGAATATCACAAGGAGGTGACAATGGGTATCAATCACTGGCCGGAATCTGAGCGGCCCAGGGAAAAACTTCTGAGCAAGGGCGCATCCGCGCTTTCCGATGCAGAACTGCTGGCCATCTTTCTCCGCACCGGCGTCGCCGGCAAATCGGCCATCGATCTGGCCCGCGATCTGTTGACCGAATTCCAGAACTTGCGTGCATTGCTCGAAGCCGACCGCAATACATTTTGCCAAGCAAAGGGACTGGGTGATGCAAAGTTCTGTCAGCTACAAGCCACCTTGGAACTCTGTCGCCGTTATCTCCAGTCCTCCCTGGAACGATCCGATACTCTGACCCGCCCCGCAGATACGCGCGCTTTTCTCACGGCACAATTACGTCAGCACCCCTACGAAGTCTTCGCCGTCCTGTTCCTGGACACCCGACATCGAGTCATCAGCTACGAAGAGTTGTTCCGGGGCACTATCGATGGCGCTTCGATCCACCCGCGTGAAGTCGTCAAACGGACACTCTATCATAACGCCGCAGCATTGATTTTTGCTCATAACCACCCCTCTGGTATCACCGAGCCCAGCCAAGCCGATCGACAGATAACACAGCGCCTGAAAGAATCTCTTAGCTTGATTGACGTCCGTGTGCTCGACCATGTGATCGTAGGTGATGGTGAGGCGGTGTCCTTGGCAGAGAGAGGGCTGATCTAGACAGGTTTCCGACCTTTCGGGTAGAAATTCCGTCACCCTTATTGGATCTGATTCAAATTCCGTGTAAGATCGCGCCCCTTTCAGAATTAAGAAGTAATGGAGACTCCGAGATGTCGCGAGTATGTCAAGTCACAGGCAAAAAGCCGATCACAGGAAACAACGTGTCTCACGCACACAATAAAACACGCCGTCGTTTTTTGCCAAACCTGCACACCCATCGTTTCTGGGTAGAGAGTGAAAATCGCTGGGTCAAACTTCGGGTGAGCAACAAGGGCCTGAGAATCATTGACAAAAAGGGTATCGATCAGGTGCTTTCAGAGATCCGCGCCCGTGGTGAAAAAGTTTAGGCGTTAACGAGAAGGAATCACTATCATGCAGGAAAAAATCAAACTTGTTTCAAGTGCTGGTACCGGCCACTATTACACTACAACAAAGAACAAACGTAATGTTCCTGACAAACTGGAACTGAAAAAATACGATCCTGTCGCACGCAAGCATGTCCTGTACAAAGAAGCCAAAATCAAATAGGTTTCTTCAATTCAGGATCTAGAAAAACCGCCTCTTGGCGGTTTTTTTTATGTCTTGCGTAAATGAAGGTTTCCATACCGATCGACCCTACACTCCCAGCCAGGGTCGACAAATGTCGTGGAAACCGCTTCGGTGATGATCGCTGGGCCTTCTATCAACTGATCGATGACCAAATTGGCCCGTTGCCAGACAGAAACAGGTTTGCTTATGCCATGCACGTGCACTTCCTCGACAGGTGAAGCCTTTTCTCCCTGCGGCCATTCCGGGAGCGAGAGAGGCAAAATCCGGCTTGATATACCGACACGTACATTGATCAGTTCCACGGGCACACCTTCCAGTCGATGGCCATATCGCTTTTCGTGCTGTTCATGAAAGGCTCTGTCCACACAAGCAATATCCTGTTTCCATGCAACATTGAGGGTAAAAGACTGTCCTTGATAACAGAGATCGAGACTCCTGCTAATGATAAACAATTGCTCTTCTTGCCCTTCGGCTTTCAGGGCATTGATACCCTGCTCGATGAGAGCATTGAATTCTTGTTCCAGACTTTCGGCATCCTGATCCGCCAGCGCGACGGCCAAGGTTTTTGACAGCTGCCGGCCCGGCCGGGCTGCCAGCATGCCGAGTGCCGACAGGACACCTGCATGGATGGGCACGAGCGCGGAGTGCATCTTCAGGGCTTCTGCCAAGGCACAGATATGCAACCCTCCTGCGCCTCCAAAACAGACCAGTACGAATGCCTTTGGGTCATACCCTTTATGGACCGAGATCACACGCAACGCGCTTGCCATATGTTCATTAGCGATGAGGACGATCCCGGAGGCCACCTCTTCTGCCGTTGTGAGTCCCGACGCCTGGGCCAACCTTTGCATCGCCTTGAATGCGGCATCCCTGTCGAGCTGCATCTCCCCCCCGAGACGTGTGAATGAGGGAAGTCTGCCGAGTACCAGGTTAGCATCCGTCACTGTGATCTTTTGTCCACCCTGGCGATAACACACTGGACCGGGAGCCGCTCCAGCAGACTGCGGTCCTACCTGAAGCAGCCCTCCCTCGTCAACCCAGGCAATGGACCCCCCACCGGCACCGATGGTATGAATGTCCACCATCGGTACAGATACAGGAAGATCGCCAATTTTCCCCTCAGATGTCAGCATGATTACATCATTTATCAATGCAACATCGGTAGAGGTTCCGCCCATGTCGAGTGTCATCAGACGTTTATATCCCGCCGTTTCACTGACAAAACGGGCACCTTCGAGCCCGCCAGCCGGACCTGACAACAGCAGGTTAACCGCTTTCCTGCCGGCTTGGTCGGCATTGCATGTATCACCGGAACTTTGCATGACTGAAATGCTGGCCGCTGGTAATTCCTTTTCCATGCGTCGCAGGTAACCCTGTACCAATGGACCGACATAGGCGTTTAGCCAAGTCGTCATGCCCCGTTCATATTCTCTGTATTCGGGCAGAATCTCCGACGACAGAGATACAAAGAGATCATCATCCAACTCCTCTGATATCAGCTTTCGTATGGCCTGTTCCTGACGGCCGTCGAGAAACGAATACAGCAAGCTGATCGCGACGGATTGTGGCTCAAGTTCCCGTATCTCCTCGATGAGTCGGTTCAGATCCTGATCCTCTAAGT
Organism: Gammaproteobacteria bacterium; assembly: GCA_026984775.1. Lineage (GTDB taxonomy): Bacteria > Pseudomonadota > Gammaproteobacteria > CAJXQU01 > CAJXQU01 > CAJXQU01. The sequence continues at coordinate 3,266 of JALSRM010000022.1, read as the reverse complement.
TTTTTTCCAGCTTTCCCTTTGCATTTAATCGTGTATCCACTTCTAGGCAGAGAGAGCGCTCGACAATCGGCGGGATGTAATCCGGCGTCAGGTTATACAATTCACGTCGAGCCTGGCGGCCTATGATCAACACATCGCGAAATCCCCGGTTGGTAATAAATACTGTGCGAACACCCTTGCGCTCCAGTACCGCATTGGTCGCCACAGTCGAACCGTGAACTAGCCGCAAGGCAAGATCTTTCAACCCCAGATCCGTCATTCCCTGCACGATCGCCTGTTCAGGGTTATGCGGTGTCGACAGAACTTTATGAATCCGCAACATCTCCTTGTCTAACAGAACAAAGTCAGTAAACGTACCGCCGGTATCAATCCCAATTATCATTGTTTATCAGTTTATCTTTGCAAGTTCTTTCCAGATCAGAATAATACCCGCATGGGAGAGGAATATACCATTCAGGCAAAAGACCTTGTGCGATCGTATGGTGGGAGGCTTGCTGTCGATCATGTCAGCCTGCAGGTCAGAAGGGGAGAGGTGCTGGGATTGCTCGGCGTCAACGGTGCCGGCAAATCCAGTACCATGAACATGCTGGCCGGGGTCAGGATCCCGAATCAAGGCACTGTCTTTGTGAGTGGCTACTCCCTGACTGATGATCCACTGCAGGCCAGGGCATCCCTAGGTTATCTCCCGGAAAAACCGCCAATCTACCCAGAACTCACAGTGGATGAATATCTAATCTATTGTGCCAGACTCCGTCGTGTCTCTTCCGCTAAACTTGCCTCCAACATTGAACAGGCCAAGACCCGCTGCGGACTCGAAAACAGTGGTAAACGTTTGATCAGAAATCTCTCCAAAGGTTATCAGCAACGTGTCGGTATTGCGCAAGCCATTGTTCACCAACCAAACATCATCATTCTCGACGAACCTACTGTTGGACTCGATCCGGTTCAGATCGTACAGATCCGGAAACTGATCCGGGAGTTGGGAAACGATCACAGTGTTATTCTCTCCACCCACATCCTGCCTGAGGTCCTGACCGTCTGCGACCGGGTAATGATTATGCGGGCGGGCAGGGTAGTGTATGAAGCGCCGATCAGTGCCTTCAGAGAGGGGGAGTCGCTGGAACAGGTCTTTATCCGGCTGACCTGCGGCGATGAGGTGGAGATAACATGATCAGGACCATTGCCGTCAGGGAATTCAAAAGCCTGTTCTCTTCTCCCCTTGCCTGGCTGACACTGGCTGTACTGCAATTTCTGTTTGCCTGGATCTTTTTTAGCCGTATCGAACTCTTTTTGCAATACCAGGCACGTTTACGCAGCCTTGATGCAGCTCCCGGCATAACAGAGATTGCTGCTTCCGGTATGTTCACTGTTGCAGGCCTGGTCTTACTGATCATTACACCTCTGTTCACTTCCCGCAGCCTTGCGGAGGAACGGCGCAGTGGTTCATTGAAACTGATCCTGTCTTCACCGGTATCCCTCACCTCGGTTGTGATGGGCAAATTTACCGGCTTGTTTGGATTTTATCTGATCATCATTTTGCTACTGGCATTGATGGCCTTTTCCTTGCGGCTCGGTGGTCCCGCTGATATCGGTCAGATCATTACCGGCATACTCGGCCTGATCCTGCTGTCAATAACCTGTATATCTATTGGATTGTTCATGTCATCATTGACGGCGCAACCGACGGTTGCCGCGATCAGCACATTCGCTTTGTTGTTCTTTCTCTGGATCATCAAATGGGACGTTAAAACCGGTGGTGCCTTGGCAACCTATTTATCACTACAGGAACATTTCACTTCCCTGATGTCCGGTTATCTTGCCAGTGTCGATGTAATCTACTTTCTGCTACTGAGCATTTTGTTTCTGAGCCTCACCATCTGGTGGCTTGACTGGGAACGCAACTGATGCAGGCGGAACGAAAAATCAATTTTCTGATCTTTCCCATTTTCCTGGTAATCGGGATTGGCCTGCTCGCCTGGATCAGCACGCGGCAATTTTCAGTCTATGATTTGACTACAAATCATCGAAACTCCCTCACCGAACCCAGTGTCTCACTATTAAAAAAGATGGAGGGGTCAGTGACCATCGACGTCTTTGTCAACCGTTCGGATCAGATGGGTCAGCGTGTAGAAAAACTCCTGTCTCGATATCAGCGTGTCAAACCGGACATCAGCGTCAACTACATCAGTCCTGAAGAGAATCCAGAAAAGGTTCGTGAGTATAATATTCGCTTTCCCGCAGAAATGTTGATCCATTTCCGTAAACAGACCGAGCAACTGGAGCGACCCTCGGAGGAGGCCCTCACCAATGCACTGTCCAGACTGATGCGTGAAGGAGATCGTTGGCTGGTTTTTCTGAGTGGACACGGCGAACGCGATCCGGCAGGTGAGGCCAATTTTGATCTTGGAAACTTTTCCTCTCAACTGAAAAAAAGGGGTCTGAAACCGCAGGCGATCAATCTTTCTGAGACATCCACCCTGCCTGACAATACGGCACTCCTGGTCATTGCTGATCCGGCAACAGACCTGCTGCCGGATGAATGGGAAATAGTCCGTGATTATATTGATCGGGGCGGCAATCTGCTGTGGATGATCGAACCGGAGCATCGGAACACCCTTACACCACTTGCAGAGAAACTCGGCGTCCGGTTTTTGCCAGGCGTTGTTGTTGATACAACGACCCGGCAGTTCAAGATCACCCAGCCGGATCTGATCCCAATCATCAAATACCCTGACCATCCCATCACGCGTCGTTTCAATCTGACCACACTCTTTCCCCACGCCATGGCGCTGGAAATTACGCAACCGGATTACACTTTTTTTCCGGTTATCTTTTCCAGTGATCAATCATGGACAGAAACTTCACCTATCCGTGATCAAATCGACTATGATGAAAACACTGAAACTCTCGGACCGCTTACTATTGCGATGGCCTTGACACAAAAGAAGGGAGGGGAAAATAGTCAACGCATCCTGATCATTGGTGACAGTGACTTTATCGCCAACAGCTATCTCGGGAATGGTGGTAACCTCGATCTGGGTATGCGCATTTTCAACTGGCTGACTGCCGACGACCAGCTGATCGATCTCCCTACACGACCGGCAACCGATCTTGATTTTGAATTATCGAAAACGGCCTCGATGATCTTTGGCTTTGGATTTCTCATCATTCTTCCTCTGTTGCTGGCACTGACAGGCGTGATCATCTGGTGGCGAAGGAGAAGATTATGATCCTGTCGAAACGCACGCTCATCAATCTTGCGTTAC
>JALSRM010000021.1 GCA_026984775.1 Gammaproteobacteria bacterium | reverse complement strand
TCTACTGTTAATGCCATAACTTCTGTCCCCGTCGGAAAAGTAGACCTGATTAAGAAGGGATTAAGGCTTTATTAAACTAGATAAATAGATCCGTCCCCTTTTTTAGACAGACCACTTCACTTGCATCACTCTTGCAAGAATTTCAATAATCTTTCGTCACGAATGAGGGCATTCAATGCCCGGGATACCAACGCATTGATCGTGCGTTCATTCTGGCTGGCGGTGGGAGTGATGAGGATTTCTTGTTCCTTGTTGGCAGCGTATTTGCTGGTGAACGTAGCATCTGCCTTTTCGCAGATCGCTCTGAGGAGGATCGTGTTTTTCAGCACCTTGGGGAATTTTTCACCGAGGATCTGATACCCCAATGCCTCGATCTCGACGGTCAACGTGACATCGGCATTGACGGCATCGATAACATTGAAGCCATAGGCAGTGAAGACACCCGCCAGTTCCTGGCGAATGGGTTCTTCCGGTCCACCGGCGATGGTCAGCAAGGCCGTATCAGCATAGATCCCGCCGCGGCTGCCCAGTGCCTTGACCGGTCTTTTATCGATCACGCGGATGTGGATGGACCTCCCTTGACCGAGATTCATCCGGTCGACACTCACCGATGGGTTGAGCTTGACGGCCTGCGGACTGACAGCACACCCCGCAAGTAATACGAACGTTGCAAACAACCAGCTAATTTTCTTCATTTTGCTTACCATACCGTTTGAATTTTTCCAGATTGACGGCCATTTCCTGTGAGGAAAGAATTACTGGATCACCCGTTTGCAGGGCAAGCACGTATTGTTTCGCCAATTCTTCCACAAGCTGCGCCCGTTCCAGTGCTTCAGCCAAATCGTCGCCCACAGCCAGCATGCCGTGGTTCGCCATCAGACAGGCCTTGCGATCTTGCATGGCTGTGATGATGTTATCTGACAAGGCCTGTGTGCCAAAGGTTGCATATTCAGCACAGCGGATGTCCTCTCCGCCGGCGTCGGCGACCATGTAATGAAATGCCGGAATTGGCTTGCGTAAACAGGCAAGCACGGTAGCGTAGGTGGAATGGGTATGAATGATGGCACCGATATCATACCGCTGAAGATACAGATCACGGTGGAAGCGCCACTCGCTGGAAGGTTTCAATTGCTCGCCCGGACAGCTTCCTTCCAGGGCCATGAAAACCACCTGATCCGGCTGCAATGATTCATTGGGGATCCCGGAAGGGGTGATCAGAAAACCTGCTCCGCTTCTCACGCTCAGATTGCCGGTTCGCCCACGGGTCAGGGCCCGTGCTGTCTCCACCAGGATTTGCCTTTGATCAGCAGCACACATCAGCGCAAAAAGAGTGCATAAGCAGGGTTGTCCGTTTCTTCCCAGTTCGGCAGATCGAGCTTCTGTAAAAGTTCGCGGAAGGCTGGCCTTTCCGATTCGGGGACCTGGATACCCATCAACACACGACCGTAGGCCGCACCGTGATTCCGGTAATGGAACAGGCTGATATTCCACTGCTTGCCGATGCGGGTAAGAAAATGCAGTAATGCACCGGGACGCTCCGGAAACTCAAAGCGCACCAGTATCTCGTTGTCCACATTGGCACCATGACCGCCCACCATGTAACGAATATGCATCTTCGCCATGTCGTTGTCGGACATGTCCACCACGGGGTAGCCTTTCTCTTTCAACGTTGCGATCAGGGCTTGCTTTTCTTCCTCTCCTTCCTTGATCTGGATGCCGGCGAAAATATGCGCATCACAGGAGTCGGCATAGCGGTAGTTGAACTCTGTGATCGATCGCAAGCCAATGGTGTGACAAAACTCGCGGAAGCTCCCAGGTCGCTCGGGGATGGTGACACCCAACAAGACTTCACGATGCTCACCCAGCTCGGCAAGCTCGGCCACATGCCGCAGGCGATCGAAATTGATATTGGCACCGCTGAAGATCGCGACCAGCTCCTTATCCTGCAACCCTTCACGATTGACATATTGTTTCAGACCCGCCAAGGCGAGTGCGCCGGCCGGTTCCGGGATCGAGCGGGTATCCTCGAAGATATCCTTGACTGCGGCGCAGATCTCATCATTGTTGACAAGCAGTACCTCATCCACATGATCACGGGCAACCCGGAAAGTCTCCTCGCCCACCAAACGTACGGCGGCACCATCGGCAAAGATTCCGATCTTGTCGAGCAGGACCGGCTTGCCTGCCTCCAGTGATCGCTTCATCGAAGGCGCCTCGTCAGACTCTACGCCAACGATTTTGATCTCGGGACAAAGGTACTTCACATAGGCGGCAACCCCTGCGATCAATCCACCGCCGCCGACGGGGACGAAGATGATATCCGGTGTGGTTGGGTGTTGTTGCAGGATTTCTTTGCCAACGGTGCCCTGCCCTGCGATCACAAGTGGATGATCGAAAGGCGGAATGTAGGTCATCCCCTTTTCTTCAGCGAGCTGGTGTGCATGTTCGCTGGCCTCATCATAGTTGTTACCGTGGAGGACGATTTCACCCCCCAGATGGCGTACCGCATTGACCTTGATCTCCGGAGTAGTCTTGGGCATGACAATGACCGAACGGATACCCAGCTTGCTGGCCGAGAGTGCAACTCCCTGGGCATGATTACCGGCAGAAGCCGCGATCACACCGCGTTGTTTTTCAGCTTCACCAAGTGATGAGATCAGGTTATGTGCACCACGTAATTTGTAGGAAAAAACCGGTTGCAAATCCTCTCGCTTGAGCCAGACCTTGTTGTGGGTCCGGCGAGTTACTGTTGGTGCAAAATCCAGCGGTGTCTCTTTCGCCACATCATAGACCCGCGCCTTGAGGATCTCTTTTACATAATCTTCGAGCATGTTTTGTTTATCTGATTGAGTCTGGCGTACAATGATACCATCATCAAAGGGGGAATAAGCATGGATCAGGAAGCAAAGAAAAAAGCCGTGGCCGAAGCGGCAATCGATTATGTCGTCGAAGGTGCCTATGTGGGTGTCGGCACTGGCAGCACAGCCAATTACTTCATCGAAAAACTGGCCGAAATCAAGGGTCGCATCGAGGGTGCCGTGGCCAGTTCTGAAGAAACCGAAAATCGGCTCAAGGCTCATGGTATCCCGGTGGCGGATCTGAACAGCGTCAATGATCTTCCCGTCTATGTGGACGGTGCCGATGAGTGCACGCGCTATCAGCACCTGATCAAGGGTGGTGGCGGAGCGCTGACCCGTGAAAAGATTGTGGCAGCCGTTGCGGATAAGTTCATCTGTATCGTTGATGACAGTAAAGTGGTCAAGACCCTGGGTACCTTCCCCCTGCCGCTGGAGGTCATCCCTATGGCAAGAAGTTATGTTGCCCGGGAGATCATCAAAATGGGTGGCAAGCCGGTACTGCGCGAGAACTTCACGACCGACAACGGCAACATCATTCTCGATATCCACCACCTGCTGATCCTCAATCCGGTTGAAACGGAAGAAAGGCTGAACAATATTGTCGGGATCGTCACCAATGGCCTCTTTGCACGGCGACCCGCCGATGCAGTCCTAGTAGGCACGGATGAAGGGGTCATTTCCCTATGAGCAGGTGGTTGATCATCATTGGTGTCATTCTGATCCTCATCGGTCTGTTATGGCCCTGGCTTTCCAGGATGGGGTTTGGACGCTTGCCTGGTGATATTGCCATCGAAAAAGAAAATGTGCGCTTCTATTTCCCGATTACGACATCGATCATCTTCTCTATCCTACTCAGCCTGATCTTCTGGTTGTTCAGAAAATAAGAGATTCTCAGTCCTCTGAGATAATGATGTGATCCGGCTGATCACCACGAAAATAGCGATTCCAGATTTCAAGATAGGCCTTTTCCAGATTCAGGATGGTACGTTGGGTATCGAACAAGGGTTTGGTCAGGACATGACGCTGCACCTTCCGCTTGAGAATGCCCAGATATTCCGGATGGGTGGCCAGATAACAGGCACGCTCGAAGTATTCCTCCCGGCTGCTGCAAATCAATGTAGGGAATTCCAGTGCAGAGAGTTTTCCAGCTGTCATCCTTGTTCCCATGGTCTCACTAAACAGTGTGAGCACTGGCAAACCCGCCCACAGCGCATCGCTGGTGGAAGTGCATGAATTGATTGTGAAAGTATCGAGAAAAAGATTTGCCAACCTATAGCGTGCGAGATGCTCTTCCCTGTCTTCGACTGGGGAAGCAAAAACCAATCGTTTGGGATCGATACCGAGATCGTAGGCCTCATTACGCAAATTTCTTGGCATGGCTTCATCCTGTTCCAGCAACCACAAAACACTGTCCGGTACGGCGTGTAATATCTTCATCCAGCAGGCGAAGACTTCTGGCTCGATCAGCTCTGGTTCGGCGAAACAACAAAAAACCATACCGGCCGTTGGCAGTCCATATTTCTTGCGGTTGATTCGTTTGCGGCTGATCCTTTGGTGCTGATTATAGATCTGATGGGTATTAGGTAATCGGATCAACTTTTCTGTCCAGTGGTCTTCCGTATTTTCTGGAGAAACCCGGCTATCTGTGATTCGGTATTGCAGAAATTCTGCCCCCGTTGTACAAGGCATACCAAGATATCCAACCTGAATTGGTGCAGGCTGAAATGCCAACATACGATAGGGATATTCCAGTCCGATTCCGTCGAGATCGACCAGGATGTGGATACAGTCTTCGCGAATCCTTTGAGCGGCCTCATCTTCTGTCGCGGGAAAAAGCTCAACATAGTGGTCGCTGTCCCGCAGAATACGCTGATTGACCTGACTGTTGTCGCCTGGCACCATCGAATAGCAAAAGATTTCAAAATCCAACCGGTTGTGTAGCGCAAAAAACCCTGCCATATTGCAGATCAGAGCATCCTGATTGAATGACTTTGCCAGATATCCAATCCTTAACCGCTCAGGCCTGGCCATGAAATTGTGTTCAAAAACCTGCACATCCCGGCTAGCATGCATTGCGATATACCGGGCCAGTTCACGACGCATAACCGGATCGGTCCCCGCGATGCAGGTTGCTCTTAAAAGCATGAGATCGGCAGGGGACGCCGTTATTTTGTCTGTATTCTCAAGATAGCTCTGTAACACTTCGAGATATTCTGTACGGTTACTCCAGTTACATTCACGGAGCCGTTTTTCCGCAAGAGCCAAGTAGAGAAACAAAGGGTCCGACTGGGTACCCGAGGGTAGCGTCACAACCAGTTCTGCAAGTTTTTGTCCGAGTTTTTTTGCATCCAATGATTCCACCAGAAAAAAATTCTGTTCGGCTTCATCAAATTTACCGAGTCCTGCCTGTGCAATGGCCAAAACAAGAATGGCATCAATGTTTACATGATCAAGACTGACTGCTTTCTGCGCAGCCTTGGATGCCTCTTCAAACCGGTTCATCGTGATCAGGGCAATGGCCTGAAGGACGAATGCCCTGGCGGTGGGAAGTAATTTGGAAAGTTGTTTGGTATTTTCGATTGCCTCTTCAGATCTGTGCAGGCGGATCAACACCATCGCACGGTAGGCAAGTGCATCGGGATTATAGGGATCTTGATACAGAACACGATCGAGCGGTTCCAGTGCTTCACTGAAATAACCGCCACGAAACAGCAGGCTGGCGTGATTGGCCAATGCCTTTAGATTATCCGAATCCATACGGAGTACTTGTCTTGTCACTTCCAAGGCTTCATCGGGACGACCGAGTTCCACCAGCATCGCTGCCTTGGCATTCTGCGCAGGAAGATTCCTGGCATCAAAATACACCGCACGTTCAAATGCAAGCATGGCCGCTTCAATGCGGTTGAGACGATGACGAGCTATCCCAAGCGAGAACCAGGCATCTGTATTCTCGGGCTCCCGGGCGCAGCATTCGGAAAAAATTGCCTCGGCTTGCTGAAACTCTCCCAATTCCAGAAGCCGTTTCCCTTCCGCCAGTTGTTCTGATATATCATCCATTTATGATAGTTTTTACAATAAGAAACAATATATTATGTAATAATATTGATTTTTTACATAAAAACACGCTACTATGTGCAAATAGCAATAGGATTTTTACAGATCCAAAGATCGGACACCAGTTAACTAAGGTTACGATCACAAGGTGCATGCCTGTCATCATGTGGGAACTTTCCACCGATCAGGTCTTCTAAATTTGGAAACTAGAGGGGGTTATACCAATGTACGCACCAAAACCTGCAATCTGTGGAAATGGCCACGCCGCCATGATTCGAACCTGGGATGCCGATACCCACCTGATGGTTGAAGAGAAAAAATCCCGCAAGCAACCGGAAGAAAAAACCAAAAAGCCAAAGAAAAGCTGACACATTCTTCCGGTAATGAAATTGGATGGGAAAAGCACGACACGTGTCCCACTCCATTGCACTTGATCGCTGCAATTTTTGAAATACAAACACGCCGAAGCGAAGCATTGTGCCCTTTTTCAAATGAGGGAAAAAACCAAGTTCTTCGTTATCCTCCAGAAACTTGCTAACACTCCCTCGGGAGTGTCTCCTTTCTTTTTATCTATCTCTTTTGGATAGATTTACAGTGGTTTTCGATCCGCGTAAACTGAGAACAGGTGAACACGATCTCTTCCAAAAGGATGGCCTATTATGCATATCTTCCAGCAGTCTGTTCTGATCATATCCCTGCTTTTTTTGTCACTGAGCACTTGGTCTGCTCCTCCTGAGAAACAAATAGAATCCCTTGTCTTTACCTGCTACACCTGCCATGGAACAGATGGTGAAAGCCCTGGTGAAATTCCGAAACTGAAGGGAAAGACCCCTGAGAAAATCGAAGAAAAACTGTTACAGTTTCGTCAGGATCAGGGCGACCCAACCATCATGAACCGTATTGCCAAAGGATATACGGAAGACGAGATCAAACGTATCGCGGAATACCTAGGAGGGCTACAATGAAAAACAACAACCACTCCCGCAGAAAGTTTCTGCAAGAGCTGGGTGTCGCAGGTGCCTTGTCTTTGTGCGGTCTGCCCATACTTTCGGGCTGTTCACGACAACCCAAAACCCATGCCCGGGTTGTGATTGTCGGTGCCGGTTTTGGAGGTGCCACCTGCGCGAAATATCTGCGAAAACTCGATCGAGGCATTGAGGTGATTCTCATTGATGCGAATACCGAATATGTAACCTGTCCTTTCAGTAATACCGTGTTGGCGGGCCTTCATGGCATCAATGACCTGACTTTCCGCTACGATGATCTTGTCGATAGTTATGGCATCACGTTCCTCAACGAGACCGTCACGAATATTGATCCGGATAAAAACAGCGTAATCCTCACGGACGGTTCCAACCTGTCCTACGATCGTCTTGTCATCGCTCCTGGCATTTCCCTCGTCTGGAACACACCGGAAGGTTATGACGCCACAGCCAGCGAGATCATGCCACATGCCTGGAAAGCAGGGCCACAAACTTTATTGCTTCGGAAACAATTGGAGAACATGCGAGATGGTGGTGTGGTTGCCATTGCACCACCAGCCAAACCCTTTCGCTGTCCTCCTGGCCCCTACGAACGAGCCAGTCTGATCGCCAACTATCTGAAAAAGAATAAACCCAAATCCAAAATTCTGATCCTTGATTCAAACGAAAAATTCTCCAAACAGGGGCTGTTCATGCAGGCATGGAAGGAACGCTATCCCGGTATGATCGAGTGGGTTCCGGTCACCGAAGGGGGAGCTGTTCAGCGTGTTGATCCCACCAACATGACACTCTATACCGATCTGGATGAACATAAAGTCGATGTCGCCAATGTAATCCCAGCACAGACTGCAGGCAAGGTCACCATCGAAAATGGTCTTGCCGATCAGAGTGGCTGGTGTCCAGTCAACCTGCAGACGTTTGAGTCTACCCTGATCAAGAATATCCATGTGCTGGGAGACTCTGCCCTCGCAGGTGCCATGCCAAAATCAGCCTCTGCAGCCAACAGTCAGGCCAAAGTTTGTGCCTTGGCCATCACGGCCTTGTTAAACGGCAACGAACCTGGCGGCCCCTCATTCCACAATACATGCTACAGCCTCATTGGACCTGACTATGGTATTTCAGTGAGTGCAATCTATGGCCTGAAAGATAACATGATCCAGAAGATTGAAGGTTCAGGTGGCGTCAGCCCAATGGATGCATCCGCTGCTTTCCGTGCCGATGAAGCGAAATATGCCCAGGGCTGGTTTGACAGTATTACCCAGGATACCTTTGGTTGACGCGATCAAATCGATTGGATCTGCCCTGACGGTCAGGGCATGACCAGAACATCCCTTCTCAATAAAAGACCACTAGCCAGATCGTTTCAGTTTCTGGCTCAGTCCAACGGACACGGTGTTGCTGGTGAGCCGGAATGATCAGTGAATCGCCTGCGTTCAGCGTGACGATCTTATCCGGATCAGTAAATTCCAGTTCTGCCTTTCCTTTTATCAATAAAACGAATTCATCCTGATCCTGGTTATACCAAAAATCTTCTGGTGACGCATGGCCCCGAGAAATGATTCGTTCAATACGTACATTCTCTGATTTCGTGAGAACATCAATCCTTTCTTCAGGCAACCGGATGGGGGTGTTATTAAAAAGATTCGTAACTTTCACGGATAAACGTTTCGAGCATTTTCAGATCAAACGGCCAGCCAAGCTCACTGCCCATTTCACTCCTGATCACGGGGATTCTGACCCCGAATTCTGCGGTTAGTGCCTCTGATCTGGCAATATCCACATACTCAAGATCAACTTCCGTGGCGACCTGACGGATCAGGTCCACGGCCTGCTCGCACAGGTGACAGTCCTGTGTCCCAAAGAGGATCAGTTTCATTCCACCTGTTTGGTCTCAACCGGGGCTTCATCAGGAAAAGCAAAGAAGTGCAACCCCTTGGTTGAGGAGAACAGGACGAACTGCTTGCCCTTGTACATGAAAGTCACTGGAGGCGCATCGATATTAACCTTGGTATTATGCTCCCAAAGTTCTTTGCCTGTTTTTGCGTTTACGGCATGAACTACACCCGTTGGTTCTGCATAAAAGACGACATTTCCGGCGGTGCTGAGTGTACCGCCTGTCCAGGTCCAGGAATCCTGTTTATTCTGCCACACGATTTTACCGGTATCTGGCGAGATCGCGGAAATGAGGCCGTAACCCTGCACGTCATCTCTTGGAATCATTTCACCACCGAGGTATTCCACCCCGGGCTCGTGCTCGGCGGGTACCAGTGTAAAATCCATTGGCAAATGGAGAGCAAGCACATAAAACAGACGCGTTATAGGCGACCAGGAAGGGGCTGACCAGTTGGCCCCGCCACGTGCGCCTGGTGCGATGTTAACACCTTCTTTTGTGGGGTTTGCAAACAGATTTTTCTGTGGAACGAAGTTTTCTGATCGGTTAACCAGTTTTCCTGTTTTCCGATCGAGTGTATAAAGCCAGCCTGTCTTAGAGGCATGGCTGACCGCGGAAATTTTCTTTCCATTGATCAGAACATCATGCAGCACCAGAGGACTCGCAACATCGTAGTCCCATCGATCATGTGGTGTAATCTGATAATACCACTTCAGTTCACCACTATTGATGTCCAATGCAACGATCGCGTTGGTATAAAGATTATCACCTGGACGCACGCTGTCGTCCACGTTGGGCGATGGGTTGCCCACGCCGACATAGAGTAATCCAAGATCAGGATCATAAGCCGGTGTCATCCAGACTGAACCACCCCCGGTCTTCCAGGCATCGGAATACTTCTCCTTGTTGGCCTTTTCCTTTTCGATATCTCGATGCAGGTCATCACCCAGCTCTGTCTTTTCAACCCAATCGCCGTACCAGCCGCCCTGTTCTGGTGAAGGAATGGTCCAGAAACGCCATAGGCGTTCACCGGTGTCCACATCATAAGCATCAACAAACCCCCGGATACCGTACTCTCCTCCTGCACTGCCCACAATCACCTTGTTTCCAACCACCTGAGGTGCCATGGTGAAGGAGTAACCCTCGGCAGGATTAGCCGCTCGTGTTTCCCACAGCTTTTCCCCGTTCTTCCGATCCAGCGCGATCACATTGGCATTCAACGTCGCCAGAAATACCTTGTCGCCCTTGACTGCAAGGCCACGACTTAAGGGGCCACAGCAAAGCGCCGTTTCCTGCCAGTTGAGATCGTATTCGTAACTCCACAGCGTTTTCCCTGTATTCAGATCCAATGCGGCGGCCCGATTAGTCGGGATGGTAAAATAGATCACTCCATCAATGACAATCGGCGTAGTCTGCTGTCTGGCACCTTTACTGTTGGCCGGATAAAAGCCCACCGCCTTCAGGTTTTTAACATTGTCCGCATTTATTTGATCGAGCGGTGAGTAGCGCTGATTGCCATAGTCCCGGCCCGTTAGCGGCCAATCCTCCGCATCAAAGCTGACGGCATAAAGATTCTGGGTAAAAAACAAAAAGCCTGTGATCAAATTGATCAGGAAAAATGATGATTTTGACATACGTCCCTTGGAATTAAGCGTTTATAATGCGAGCTATTGCTGGATACAGCAGAGTATTATACGTGAAATTTAAAGCAAAAAACTGTCTGGTGGTTGGCCCCTCCTGGGTCGGAGACATGGTCATGGCGCAGAGCCTGTTCATGGTACTGAAGCAACGCCATCCTGAAATGATCATCGATGTGATGGCACCGGCATGGAGTGAGCCCTTACTGGATCGGATGCCCGAAGTCCGTGAGTCTATTCCCTTGGCCCTTGGCCATGGCGATCTCAAGTTAGCACTGCGCTATCAGATTGGAAAACGGTTACGAAGAAGTCAGTATGACTGGGCAATCCTGCTTCCAAATTCATTGAAATCAGCTCTTATACCTTTCTGGGCCAATATCCCTCGGCGCACCGGTTTTAAGGGAGAAATGCGGTATGGTCTGCTGAATGATCTGCGCTTGCTGGATAAGAAAAAACTGACCATGACCGTTCAACGGTTCGTGGCGTTGGGTTATGACAAAGGAGAACCGTTGCCAGATAATTTCCCGATACCCCGTCTGCAACTGGACGAAGACCGGGTATCGGAATGTACAAGGCGGTTCGGGCTAAAGGCAGACAATCCGATCCTCGGATTATGTCCTGGGGCGGAATATGGTCCGGCAAAACGTTGGCCAGTAAAATACTATGCGGAGGTTGCCCGTAAAAAAATTACCGAAGGATGGCAAGTGTGGGTTTTCGGGTCAACCCATGACCAGGAAATCTCGAAGAAACTCTGTGATCAGGCCGGGCCTGGATGTATTGATCTTGCTGGACGTACAACCCTTGGTGAGGCTATCGATCTGCTCTCTTTGACAGACTGGATTATCACCAATGACTCCGGTTTGATGCACGTTGCTGCCGCGCTGGATAAATCCTTGATCGCGATGTATGGATCTTCCGATCCCGGATTTACACCTCCACTCAACGACAAAGCAAAAGTAATTTCTCTCGGCCTTGAATGCAGTCCTTGTTTTGAACGAGAATGTCCACTCGGTCATTTACGTTGCCTGTTAGACATCCAGCCTGACCTGGTCTTGCCCTTGATTATGTCAACCAAGTAAAACTCTGAGTCTTGTACATTTCAATGATTACTTCACCTCTATCCAAGCACTTGCCCATTGAACTCATTTTTCTTGTTTTAATGGTTCTTTTTCTACCTTCACTGGAGGCACCAAAGACCATTTTCTGGGCGCTTTTTGTGATCAGCTGGTTTGTGGTGCACTGGAAGCAAGGCAAGCTTTTTATCCATTGGGATCGCTGGGATAACTTGTTGTTGCTTTGCATGTTCTCCGCTTTTCTTGCTGCGCCATTTGCCGGCATCAAACACAATGAGTGGAATGGTGGTGATAACATTGTCGTTTACATGTCTCTGTTGTTATTACTTAAACACAGTGACTACAACAAAGACCATATCATTTTCTTGCTCAAGACTGTGGTGATATCAACGTTTCTTGCAACCGTCTATGGCTTATGGCTTTTCCTGATCACCAAAGAATCATCACAGGTAGAATTACATTCAGTCGGGCATGTCAATCACTCTGCTATTTATTTGTCGATTAGCCTTGGTGTGGGGCTATCTCTGTTACTGGCATACTGGAAAAACACCACTTGGCTATCACGTCTGGCATGTTTTTTTGTGATCGCCGTGATGATTTCCGCGATCATCATGTCCCGAAGCCGATCAGCCTTGCTTATGGTCGGCCTGCTTATGCTGTTTTTTGGCTATAGCTGGCGCAAGCACTCACGGCAACCATTGGTCATTTTCAGCGTAGTCGTTGTCGTTGGTGCGATAGGGTTGTATATCGGTAAAGCGGATGTAGTAGAAAAACAAATGCTGCAGGTAGAATCTGGAAGTGTGATGAAAAACCGCGAGATGATCTGGCGCAGTGCCTTACTGGCCTGGCGGCAATTCCCTGTTTTTGGTATCGGGGCAAAAAACTATTCAGATATTACTGAAGCAAAAATGCGCCACTGGTTAGAAAAAGAAGGAAAGAACTACGACAATAACAAGTATCTTCCTTATCCCCATGCTCATAATCTTCTGCTGAATACACTCGTCGAACAGGGTTTGTTTGGCTTTGTTTTGCTGGTTGCATTGCTATCCTATCTTGGTTTCCGACTTTATCGGGCATGGCCATCAGAGAAGGATTCGTACGACGACTGGGCGATCTGGATGGCCGCATCAGGAGCACTCTTCACAACTTTATTTCTTGGTATTTTCAATACCACGCTACATCATGAACACGGTATGCTCACAATGTTGCTGATCGGTTTATGGATGATGCATGATCGTCAGAAAATGGCAGGATAGATCCTTTTCAGGCATTGGCTTGTATCACTCTTTCAAATACCTGTGTCATTCCATCCAGCATCTTCTCGTGCGAAAACGATTGCTTCGCATGTATAGCAGCTGCCTTCCCCATTTGCTGACGCAAGTTGTCATCCTCGATCAACTTCGTTAACTGTTCACGGATTTGATCACTGTTTTTTGTCTCCACCACTAGGGCCGAATGGCCCACAACAATCGCCTCGTCAATGCTGCCAACCTGCGTTGTTATAGCTGGGATACCACAGGCTTGTGATTGCATAAGCGCCTGAGGCACGCCTTCGTTCGCATAAGATGGCAGACAAAAAATATCCATTGCCTGCATCCATTCTGCAACGTTACTCTGCCGTCCGGTAAATTGGACCCGATCAGAAAGCTTCAGGCTGTCCACCAGTTCTTTCAGTGGCTTTTCCTGTGGACCATCGCCAACGATCAACAGGTGCAGATGATTTTGGTTTAGCTGACTAAATGCTTCAATCAAGAATTGATGACCTTTCCAGCTACGCAAGGTTGCGACAATACCAATTATCATTGCCTCATCAGGCAACTTGAGCTTTTTACGAACGGTGTGTTTTTCTGCGGGATGGAAGACCGATAGATCGACCCCTGTTCGCAGTGAGGTGATACGTTCAGCAGGAAAATTATTTTCACGGATCAAGGTCTCACGTAATTTTTCACCGGTCGTGACGATATGTTGACAGGCTTGTGTATATAACCACCGGCTGGTGAAGTTTCTTGGAACCGGAGCAGAAATATGGCGTGTTCGCACTATCGGTGGTGGCTGTTTTATTAAACGTGTCGCCAGTGCAGCAAGCCAGGTGTCGGTGGAGCTGTGTGTGTTGATCACATCTGGTTGATGCGTTTCTATCCAATATTTAAGTGCACGTAAACCTGCGATTTTTTTTCTTCCAATTGGGAGTGAAATTGCTTCAAGTCCTCGTTGTCTGGCAATGGTGTGGATCTCCGCTTCCTCCGGACTGATCAGATATACATCATGTCCACGTTCACGCATGCCAATCATCTCATTAAGAATTCGTAGTTCCTGTCCACCAAACCCCAGTGAGGCTTCGGTATGTAGAATTTTCATTGTTCCAGCCTCTGATAGAGTTGTGTAAGTTTGTTGACCATATGGTTCATCTCGAACTTTTCTGCCGTGCGTCTGGCTTGTTCCCCCATGTTATAGGCAAGTTTCCTATCCTGTAGACTGCACATGTAGTGTGTCAAGCTGGTTACATCCAGCGCGTCACACACATAGCCATTATGGCCTTGTTCAATGACTTCTGCTGCTCCAGATTTTTCACTGGTGATCACAGGCAGCCCGGTTGCAAATGCTTCCAGTACTGCATTCGGAAACGGATCGTACAACGTTGGCAGAACAAACACATCTGCGGCACCATAGCAAGGCTTGACATCTTTGACGGAACCTAGAAAAAGTGTACGTTTCTCAAGACCCAAACGGTTTGCAAGTTTCTCGTAATATTTTTGCTGTTTATCATAACCGGCAATGATCAGATAACAACGCTGATCCAGGCAGGCCATTGCTTTCAGAACCTGTTCAAGTCCTTTGCGAAAAAAACCCGAACCGACAAATGCATACAGTGTTGCATCTTGAGGAATGTGGTGAAGACTCCGAAATTCACTGCGGTAGTGTTTGAGTTCGGGGTGATATCGTTTAACATCAACACCTGAATAGATTACATGCAGCTTTTCATTGGAAATCTGAAAATAGTGCTGGATCTCTTTTTTTACCATCTTCGAATTACAAATCACAGCACGTAATCGAGTTCCCTCAAATAATTTTTTTTCTGCTGATTTCAGGTAATGGTGATACGGGCTAAGTGTTTGTGCCAGTTTTTTGGGGCGTGATAAAACACGGCTTCTTTGTTTTAGCCATTCACGGTGTACACCATCACCAGCCCGATATATATCACAGCATCCGATCCGCTCATGACTTTGTACCAGATCGATTTCTAATGATGTCAGTGCTTGGCAAGCATGTTTTGCAAACCCCCAATCACGCCAGATGCGGCCAATATAAAAAGGATCACAGCGATGAAAATCAATCCTTTCCACTGCTTCCCAATCACGTGCAATCAGACTGACCTGTACCTCATCTGAGCTCAGTGCCGCCAACGCCCGACTGATAAATTTTTCCGCACCTCCATGTGGAGAATAACGCTGACGAATGATAGCAATTTTCATGTTGAGGAGAGTAACTCCTGCACAGCAGTGATTACTTTTTGAGGAGAGATCATTTGTAAACAGTCACTGATCTTGCTGTTACCACAACCATCCAAACCACAGGGCCGACATGAAACTGTTTCTGTAACAATTCGATGATCACACATCCACGGCCCCCAAAGATATTCATTACTCGGACCGAATAATACTACTGCAGGTACTGATAACGCAGCGGCCATATGCATGGGAACCGAATCAACCCCCACAAAACACGATGACATCTCTAACAATGCGGCAAACTCATAGAGGTCCAGCTGCCCGGCCAGATTTATTATGGTTCCATTCGTTTTTCTTACAATTGAGTTGACTAAATCCTGCTCGGCTTGGGCGGGGCCGGAAGTAATAACAATTGAACCCGTCTCAGACAAGGCATCGATCAACTGTGCAAAACCGGCTGCATTCCAGTTTTTGAACATCCAACGTGATGCAGGATGAATAACGAAGAATTTGTCGTCCACAAGCCCGCTCTCCTCGCATTTTTTCCGAATGCTCTCACGTGCTGTATTCGAGATGCCAAGGTGTAATTTTTTCTGTTCTGGTTCAATCTTCATGCCCAACCTGCGCAAGGCATCAAGATGCACTTCTACGGTATGGCGAGGGTTTGGAGAAATATGATAAATATGTGTAAAGCTTCTTCGCCACCAATGCCCCTTACGATGGGGGTAAGCCTGTGAAACACTCACTTTTGGTTTTAACAAGCGCGTAAGCCAGGCAGCACGGTTATTCTCAGTGAGGTTGATGATCAAGTCATAATGATTTGACCGGAGCTCTGCCATCAATTTGCGTTCATGCTGGTAACGATCTCGCCATGATTGCAATTTCCAAGTACGATCCACCGTATGAATTTGCTCGATATCAGAATGCTCTCGCAACATCGCCTCCGTATCCGCATAGATCAGCGCGTCGATGGTCATGTGAGGTGCGTGGTATTTTAGTGCGGAAAACACCGGTGAAGTTAACAGTACATCACCCAAGTGTCGAAATTTTACGACCAGTGCACGTTGCAGTTGGACAAAATCAACAGGATCTTTAAGATAACTTTTCATGCAGAATCAGACTGATCGTAGAATTCGGGAAGATTACACAAGCGGACAGGCTAATACAACATATGCCCAACCTCAGCGTTACCATCATTACACTCAACGAAGCGGCCAATATTCGCACTTGTCTGGAATCCGTCAAATGGGCAGATGAGATTATCATCTTCGACTCAGGAAGTAAGGATGACACTATTGCAATCTGCCACGAATATACCGATCGGGTTTTTATTGATCAGGATTGGCAGGGATTTGGGGTTCAGAAAAACCGAGCACTGGAAAAAGTAACAGGTGACTGGGTGTTGTCACTGGATGCAGATGAAATGGTCACGCCGGAGCTGGCAGCCGAAATACGTGAGGCAATGGAATCCGAATTTCCTGTGTACGAACTGCCTCGGCTTTCTACTTTCTGTGGCAGGGAGATCCGGCATAGTGGATGGTGGCCAGACTATGTCGCCCGTCTGTTCCGGAATGGTGCAGCTCGTTTCAGTAATGACCCGGTGCACGAACGTCTGTTATACGATGGTGAAGCGAAAAAACTCGAACATCCACTCCTGCACCACACAGCCCCTACCCTGCATGATGTCATTGATAAAATGAACCGTTATTCAAGCATCAGTGCCGAAGAAAAGCACTTGGCAGGAAAAAAAGCCGGTCTGTGGACGGCGCTCTCCCATGGTTTTTGGACGTTCCTGTGGAGCTATTTTGGACGTGCCGGATTTCTCGATGGACGGGAAGGTTTTGTTCTTGCAGTCAGCAAGGCGGAAAATTCCTATTATCGCTATCTCAAACTAATGTATCTCAACGAAAAGGACAACTGACTGGTGCGTGTTCTGATCGTAAAAACTTCGTCTCTGGGTGACGTGGTTCATATGTTGCCCGCAGTTACTGATGCCAAAAAGCTTATCCCTGATATTACAATAGACTGGGTGGTGGAAGAATCTTTTCAGGTGGTACCTGAATGGCATCCTGCGGTCGAAAACGTGATACCGGTCGCAATACGCCGCTGGCGCAGAAATCTCTTTTCAATACGTATCTTCAATGAGATCAGAGCCTGCCGGAGTATTCTCCGAAAAAATGAATACGATGCCATCATCGATACACAGGGTCTGATCAAAAGTGCAGTGATTACAAAATGGGGAAGGGGCAAAAAATATGGTTATGATCGCAACAGTGCACGTGAGCCGTTATCTGCCTGGGGCACGGATCATCAATTTTTTATCTCGCGGAATCTGCACGCCATCGATAGAAACCGTCAGCTGACAGCCCGAGCACTCGGTTATGATTACAATACTTTACCACTGGATTACGGTATCACTACGAATTTCACTGATCAGCCACAAAAGTGGGCTTTGGAGTTGCCGAAAGATTATATTGTTGCCCTGCACGGCACCAGCCGCCCGGACAAGGAGTGGCCAGAATCAAACTGGATAGAACTCGCCCAGGCATTGGAAGAAAGGAACCTTGGAATACTCCTCCCTTGGGGGAATGAACGGGAATTTGAACGAGCTAAGAGAATTGCAGAAAAAACAAGGGCCACCGTTCTACCCCAAATGGATCTGAATCAGCTTGCAAGGATCATCTCATCAGCCCGATCGGTAGTTGGTATGGACACCGGCCTGATGCATATTGCAGCCGCTCTGGGCAAACCCGGTGTTGCCCTCTATCTTGCTTCAGATCCGGATCTGACAGGCGTAAAAACGGGTGCCGAGGCACCCGTAATCCACAACCTCTCAAATGGACAATTATCGGTAGAGGCCGTGATTGACCATTTGATCAGTTCAGATCGATCTGTACACCGACATTGATCATGTGATCGGTTTCATAATCATCTCCACTGCGGAAATAGTAGCTTGCCGTAGCGGAGACATTCTTTCCAATCTGTTTGCTAGCTCCGAGCTCTGCA
>JALSRM010000020.1 GCA_026984775.1 Gammaproteobacteria bacterium | reverse complement strand
TTATTCTAAATCCGGGAGGTTTTGTTGATCACAATAACCAAAAATAAAAAATCTTGGTTATTCCTCCCAGTCTGTTTTCTATTGTTCTCCTGCTCAAAAAACTCTGATCCATTGATCTCTTTCCAGAATGGTGAGTACGAAAAAGCTTACCGTATCTGGATCGTTCAAGCTGAAGAGGGCGACCCTGATGCACAAAACTATATCGGCCTGCTTTATTATCTCGGTGCTGGTGTCAATCGAGATTACGGTCTGGCACGTGCGTGGTATGAAAAATCCGCAGCACAAGGAAATGCAGATGCCATGTTCAATCTTGGATTACTCTACGACAGGGGAAAGGGTGTCGAGTATGACTATATTAATGCGTATGGCTGGTTCTATGCGGCGTATTTAATGGGCAACCCGAAAGGCAAGCCTTATATTGATGATTTGGCATCAAAACTGACGGCAAACAAGAAAAGTGCCGGTATGCGGCTTGGGGAGCAGCGGACCTTGTCTTTCAGGGTTTCACGATCATTGGATCAGTAAACTATCTCTTTGTCGGTAGCACACGTATAATGCGCGGCTGTTTTGATCAATCCGGTAAACCTCTTTGACTGAAAAACTTAGAAATATTGCAATCGTTGCGCATGTGGATCATGGAAAGACCACGCTCGTTGACTGTCTTTTACAGCAATCCGGTACGCTGGGTGAACGGGCGGAAGCGCCGAGTCGGGTGATGGACAGTAATGACATCGAAAAAGAACGCGGTATTACGATCCTGGCCAAGAATACAGCGATCAACTGGAATAATTACCGGATCAATATTGTTGATACGCCGGGCCATGCCGACTTTGGTGGTGAGGTGGAACGTATTCTGTCGATGGTGGATTCGGTGCTGTTGCTGGTAGATGCTGTTGATGGCCCGATGCCACAAACACGTTTTGTCACACAGAAGGCCTTTGCTCAGGGTTTGAAGCCGATTGTCGTGATTAACAAAATTGATCGTCCTGGAAGCCGGCCGGACTGGGTATTGGATCAAACCTTTGATCTGTTCGATCGATTGGGTGCCACAGATGAGCAGTTGGACTTCCCAGTCGTCTATACTTCCGCCATTGAGGGCTATGCGGGGCTTGAGCCCGATGTGAGTGGCGGTGACATGACCCCCTTGCTGCAAGCAATCGTCGATCACGTATCACCGCCGGAGGTGGACCCTGAAGGTTCTTTCCAGATGCAGATCAGCGCCCTGGACTATTCCAGCTATGTGGGTGCCATCGGTGTGGGCCGAATTACCCGTGGAACGATCCACCCGGGGACATCGATCACGTTGTTGGATTCCGAAGGTAAAACCCGCAATGCGCGTATCATGCAGGTGTTGGGTTTCCATGGTCTCGATCGGGTAGAGGTCGAAGAGGCCCATGCGGGCGATATCGTGGCGATAACTGGCATCGAGGGTATCCGTATTTCTGACACACTGTGCGATCCGAATCATGTGGAAGCACTGCCTGCCCTGAGTGTGGATGAGCCCACAGTGAGCATGAGCTTTTATGTCAACGATTCACCGTTTTCGGGGAAGGAAGGCAAGTTCGTCACCAGTCGCCAAATCAAGGAACGGCTCGAGAAGGAGCTCATTCACAACGTTGCGCTGCGGGTAGAAGAGACGGAAGATGCTAACCGTTTTCTCGTCTCGGGGCGGGGTGAACTGCATCTGTCGATTTTGATCGAGAACATGCGCCGCGAAGGGTTTGAGCTGGGTGTGGGCCGTCCGCAGGTTATTTTTCGAGAGATCGATGGGGAGCGCTGTGAACCCTACGAACAACTCACCATTGATGTGGAAGAACAGCACCAAGGCACCGTGATGGAACGTCTGGGAGAACGCAAGGCTGAGCTGAAGGACATGGCACCGGACGGTAAGGGCCGGGTGCGGCTGGATTTCATTATCCCAGCCCGAGGGTTGATCGGGTTTCGCACCGAGTTCATGACCGCCACCTCCGGCACCGGGCTCATGTACCATACTTTTGATCATTATGGGCCGGTCAAACCAGGGGGCATTGGCCAGCGGAACAACGGTGTCTTGATCGCTAATGGCCCAGGCAAGGCGCTGGGGTATGCACTTTATAATTTGCAGGACCGCGGTAGTCTGTTCATCGGGCATGGTGAAGAGGTCTATGAGGGGATGATCATCGGCATCCATGCCCGCAGCAATGACTTGGTCGTGAATCCACTCAAGGCCAAACAATTGACCAATATTCGGGCTGCAGGTTCAGATGAAAACATCGACCTCACACCACCGATCCGGTTCGATCTGGAACAGGCACTGGAGTTCATCAATGATGACGAACTGGTGGAAGTTACGCCCAAGGCAATCCGGATCCGCAAAAAATTACTCAAAGAACATGAGCGCAAACGTGCCTCGCGGGAAGCAAAATGATCGGGCTCTTGCAGCGGGTAACTAAGGCAAACGTCATGATCGAGGGTGAAACCGTCGGCGCCATTGATCAGGGTTTGTTGGTATTCATCGGTGTGGAAAAGAGAGATACGGAGAAGCAGGCCGATCGGCTGCTGGAACGGTTGCTGGGATACCGGGTCTTCGCCGACAGCGATGGCAAGATGAATCTCAGTGTCCGGGATGTCCAGGGTGGCCTGTTGCTGGTCTCCCAATTCACCTTGCCTGCAGACACGAAAAAAGGTATGCGCCCCAGCTTCTCATCGGCGGCCTCACCGGAAGCAGGTGAACGCCTTTATAATTATCTGGTTGAAAAAGCACGATCAACGTATGACAAGGTTGAAACTGGTCGCTTTGCCGCCGACATGCAGATCACGCTCACCAACGACGGGCCAGTGACCTTCTGGCTGCAAGTACCACCTGAGGTTACGTGAGTTCTGGTGTAGGGACGCGTGATCACATCAGTTCAATAAAGGGTAATCATGATCCAACTGATCGACGCACACGTGCACTTTGATGACCCTCGTTTTGATTCGGATCGTAATGAGGTTTATGCGCGTGCCTGCCGGGCCGGGATCATGGGGATGATCGTGCCCTCAACCACCGCCGGTGATTGGAGCAGGACACGGCAGTGTGCCGAGACCTACCGGAACGTGTACCCAGCGTATGGTCTACATCCCTATTTTATCGATCAGCACCAACCGGCCCATCTCGATACGCTGGAAGCATGGATCCAGAAAGAGCGACCCGTTGCCGTCGGGGAATGTGGCTTGGATTATTTTCTGGATGATCTCGATCGCGACAAACAGAGAGTATTTTTCCGAGACCAATTGAGGATTGCCAAAGCCTTTGATCTGCCAATTATTATCCATGCGCGAAAAGCCGTCGAAGAGGTGATCTGTTTGATCAAACAGTCGGGCCACAGAAAGGGCATGATCCACAGTTACAACGGCAGTCTGCAACAGGCGGAGCAGCTGATAGAGTTGGGTTATTTCCTCAGCTTCGGGGGCGCGGTCACCTGGAGCCGGGCCAGGAAGCTTCGAACTCTGGTGGCGACATTGCCACTGGAACACCTGTTACTCGAGACCGACGCACCGGATCAGCCCGGGGCGAATCATCTTGGCCAGCGCAATGAACCGGCTTACCTTTTGGAGGTTCTCGATACCTTTGCTGAGCTCCGATCGGAAGACAAAAGCACCATTGCAGAGCAGGCCAGGCAAAATACAGTAGAATTGTTCCGTCTCGAACGGGGAAAAAGCGGATGAAACACGAAGATTTCAGACATGTTTATCGAATGCAGGTACGCTGGAATGATGCCGATCAGCTTGGACATATCAATAATGTGGAGTTTTTTCGTTACCTGGAATGTGGCCGGGTCGACTATTGTGAAAAGGTCATGGATCTCGTCTATACCACAGGGATGAAAGAAGGGTGGGTGCTGGCGGATATCCAGTGCAGTTTTCTACAACAGCTCCAC
Organism: Gammaproteobacteria bacterium; assembly: GCA_026984775.1. Lineage (GTDB taxonomy): Bacteria > Pseudomonadota > Gammaproteobacteria > CAJXQU01 > CAJXQU01 > CAJXQU01. The sequence continues at coordinate 175 of JALSRM010000020.1, read as the reverse complement.
TACCCTTGTGAGATCGAAGTTGCATCCCGCATCAGCAGGATCGGGAACAGCAGTGCAGAAATGCTGGCCGCAATTTACCGTAAGGGGGAAGCCGCACCGGTTGCCACATCCAGTGGTGTTGTTGTGTGGCTGGATTTTGTCGCACAGACCAATAAACGGGTGCCGGAGAAATACC
>JALSRM010000019.1 GCA_026984775.1 Gammaproteobacteria bacterium | reverse complement strand
AAAACACCCTGTCTGATGAGCGTGGCCGCTGGATCCTGAAAAAACACCAACAAGCACGGAGTGAATATCCCCTGACCGGAATCCTCGAAGGCGAACCCACGAGTGTTATACTCGATCGTACCTTCATTGATGAAAACGGCACCCGTTGGATCATCGATTACAAGACCGGCCGTCATGAAGGTGGGGGACTTGAAGAGTTTCTCGATCGCGAACAGGAGCGTTACCGGAAGCAGCTCGAAAGTTATGCCCGGTTGATGGCCAAACGGGAAGACCGGCCAATGCGACTTGCATTATACTTCCCTTTGCTCGCGGCCTGGCGGGAGTGGGTACCGGAAATTTAAAGAGGAAATTATGGAAAAAAAAACCATCCGTTATGTGCTCGTCTGGTCAGGCTGGCTGCGCTTGTGTCATTGGTTGCTGGCGGTGGGGGTCTTGTTCCAGATAGCCAGTGCTTGGGCAATGGATCACGATTATGTGGATCCGATCTTCTGGCAGGACTGGCATATCCTCGTCGGGCAGTTCCTGCTGGTGGTGTTGATCGGCCGTATCTTTTTGTTGTTTTCAGCGGGTACCAGCCACTGGCGATCACTGGTACCGACCCGTGCCCAGGTGATGGCATCCTTGCAGATGATCCGCTTTTACCTCACGTTGGGGCGTTCGCCTCTGCCGAACTGGTATGCGCACAGCCCGTTCTGGCAACCCTTGTATGGCGTGTTTTTTTTCATTCTGCTGGTTTGCCTGGTAACAGGCCTGATGAGCAAAACATCGTCTTGGTATCTTGTCGGCATGCCAGCAAAATCCATCCATGAAACCATGGCAATTTTCATCGTGATCTTTTCCGTAGCACACATGATGACCTCTTTTTTCCATGATCTGAGAGGCAAGGGGGCTTTTGTCTCGGCGATCATCAATGGCCATCGGTATTTTCATGTGGATGCGGACAGCAAAAAGGCTGAAGTGTTCGTTAAAAAATCCTCGGCAGTGGTGATACCGATCCAAGAGATCAAAAAGACACAGAAACCATAACCGGTGTGGAAGATTTGCCCATACTACTCTAATACTCATCTTTCCACTTGCGGATACTGCATGGCATGAGATAACGAATGGCGTCTGCAGACCCTGATCGCAGGCTGGATCGTTTGTTGCTTTCCATAAACCAGATAATCCAGAACAGGGTGTATGGGAATGGAAAAATTTGATTTCATCGTCATAGGCAGTGGGCCAGCGGGCCAACGGGCAGCGATCCAGGCTGCAAAATTGGGCAAGTCGGTTGCTCTGATCGAGAAACATACCGCTGTCGGTGGTCATTGCCTGCATACAGGCACCATCCCCAGCAAGACACTGAGAGAAACCGTTTTATATCTGACTGGCTGGCGGCAAAGGGGATTTTATGGCCGCAGCTATCGTGTCAAGGAAAGGATTACCGCACAAGATCTGATCCAGCGATTAGATATCACCACCCGTCATGAAATCGACGTCATTCAGCACCAACTCTACCGCAATGGGGTCACCTCAATTGTTGGTAAGGCCAGTTTTATCGATCCCCATACCATCCGGGTGCTTGATCACGAAGGCAAGGTGGCGCAATACTCCGCAAAGAAATTTCTCATATCGGTAGGCACCTCACCGGTTCAGCCTCCCCACATTCCCTTCGATGGCAAACGCATAGTCGACAGCGATCATATTCTGGAGATTGATGAACTTCCTCGTACCATGGTTGTGGTTGGGGCGGGTGTCATTGGGGTTGAATATGCCTCTATCTACAGCGCCCTTGATATTGATGTGACGTTGGTGGACGGGCGCGAAGAAATGATGGGATTTCTCGATCGCGAGATCGTCAGCGAGTTTATTCACCACCTCCGTGATCGGGGCGTTGCCATCCGCATGGGTGAGTCGGTAGAACGGGTGGAATACCTTGGCAAGGAACGAGTAAAACTCTATCTTTCTGGCGGTAACCAGTTGCGAGCGGATATGGCGTTGTTTGCAGCTGGACGTCAGGGCAACACTGCCGATTTGGATCTGGAGAAGGCCGGACTGAAAGCCGACAAGCGGGGTTTGATAAAAGTCAACGAGCATTATGCAACCGAGGTCAAGCACATTTATGCTGCTGGTGATGTGATTGGTTTTCCCAGTCTGGCATCGACTTCAATGGAGCAGGGGCGTCATGCAGCACGCCATGCCTTCGGGAAGCGTTCGGATCAACGCTTTGGTGATTTTCCGTTCGGGATCTATGCCGTACCGGAGATGAGCGTCATTGGACTTACGGAAAAAGAATGCCGGGAACAAGGGATAGGTTACGAAGTAGGTGAGGCCCGTTTCAGGGAAACCTCCCGAGGTCAGATCCTGGGCCTGCGTGAAGGCCTGTTGAAACTTCTGTTCAGCCTTGAGGACAAGCGGTTGATTGGAGTACATATTGTGGGCGAAGGAGCAACCGAACTGATTCATATTGGCCAAGCAGTCATGCAGCTGGGAGGCACCATGGATTATTTCGTGCATAATGTTTTCAACTACCCGACACTGGCCGAGGCCTACAAGATTGCCGCCCTGCATGCATGGAACCGTTTCCCTGACTGATCGACACCACAAAACCTCGTAAAATTCGCAATAAAACAACGGGTTACTGACCCGTCTGTTGTTTTTTCACAAATTGTAACAACTTGTTTCCTGATCTATACTGGAGAGCCCGGTCGATGGAACTGTAAGTCTGTTATCGGATGCATTCCGGGATGTGTTCTGATGGCGAGAGGGAAGCAGGCTTGCAGAGTATCAACAATAACAATAATTAAAAAAACAAGTGAAGCCCGGTCTGTGTCAACCGGGCAGAAACGGTGATCCAGATGCAGAAAAACTACCCTCCTGTGCGTGGTCTGTATGACCCGCAATATGAACATGATGCCTGTGGTGTTGGTTTTGTTGTTGACATCAAGGGCCGCAAGTCCCACGAAATCATCACCCATGCCTTGACCATTCTCAAAAACCTGATCCATCGCGGCGCCTGTGGTTGCGAAGAGAATACCGGCGATGGAGTTGGGATCCTCACGCAAATGCCGGACACGTTCTTTCAGCGCATATGTGGCGAGCTGGGGATCGCCTTACCGAAATTTGGACACTATGGTACAGGCTTGGTCTTTCTGCCGCGAGATCCGGAACAGTCGCGTCAGTGCCAAGCGATGATAGAAGAGATTGTCGATGGGGAAGGCCAGATGGTACTTGGCTGGCGGGATGTGCCCACCGACGATTCCGATCTTGGGCCCACCGCCAAGGAGGGTGAGCCCACCTTCAGGCAGATCTTCATTGGCCGTGGTGAAGGCATTGAGGATAAAATGGCCTTCGAACGTAAGCTCTATGTGATTCGTAAACGGGCCGAACATACGATCTGGAATTCTGGTCTGTCGGAGCAGGATCTATTCTATATCCCCTCACTTTCGTATCGGACGTTTATCTACAAGGGCATGCTGACCGGTACACAGATCGAACCCATGTTTCCGGATCTCCATGAACCGGATTTCGAGTCGGCGCTGGCACTGGTGCATCAGCGTTTTTCCACCAACACCTTTCCGTCGTGGAAGCTGGCCCATCCGTTCCGTTACATTGCCCACAATGGCGAGATCAACACGGCACGCGGAAATATTAACTGGATGCACGCCCGGGAATCCCTCTGCAAATCGGATCTGTTCGGGGACGATTTGAAAAAACTGTTTCCCATCGTGATTGAAGGTGGCAGTGACTCAGCCACTTTTGACAATGTGATGGAGTTTCTGCACATGACCGGGCGGCCTTTACCGCATGCGATCCTGATGATGATCCCGGAAGCTTGGAGCGGACACGAGACCATGGATGAGGAACGCAAGGCGTTCTATGAATACCACGCTTGTCTGATGGAGCCTTGGGATGGCCCGGCATCGGTCGCATTTACCGATGGCGAAGTGATCGGTGCGGTCCTCGATCGGAACGGCCTCAGACCTTCGCGTTACTATGTCACCAAAGATGACATGGTCGTGATGGCTTCAGAAGTGGGTGTCCTCGATATCCCTCCGGAGAATGTTCTGATCAAGGATCGCTTGCATCCCGGCCGCATCTTTATGGTGGATACCAAACAGGGTCGAATCATTGACGATGAAGAGCTTAAGCA
>JALSRM010000018.1 GCA_026984775.1 Gammaproteobacteria bacterium | reverse complement strand
CGAGGGAGCACTGATGAAGATTTTGCCAACGCTATTGGCCTACATGTCAACATTCCTATAGGTCTCCATGTACACACCACACCAAAACTAACAGCGGCAGAATTGGAATTGACACGAAAACAGAGTGAACTGGAACTACTCCGCAGGAAACTCGATCTCCAGATACAGGACACGCACCGGGAATTGCTGGTGACCCGTGAACAATATGCGTTTGCACAACGCGATTACGCACTTTCCAAGAAACACCTGAAAATGGCCCGCAAGGCCTTTGAGCTGGGCGAATTGAGTCTCCTCGACCTGATCCGGATCCAAGCCAAGGCCTTTGCCGCCGAACAAAACCTGCGTGAAAAGAAACTTGAGATCGGCCTGATGACGGCACGTTTCAATCAAGCACTGGGAATTTTGCCATGAGAGACTTTCGATTGATCCTCCTTTTATTGCTGGCATGGAGCAATAGCCTACCCACGGCACACGCTACCGGAGATGAGGCAAACCATATTTCGCTCACACAGGAGCAGATCCGTGCATTCGGTCTCCAAACGGCCACTGTTGCAAGAACGGATATGTCCCCCGGTTTCAGTTATCCTGCCGAAGTGGTGGTGCCCAGTACACAGTTACAGATCATCAGTGCACTGCAGGGAGGACTACTAGAAACCCTGCTCGTGGCAGAGGGCGATTCAGTGACAAAGGGTCAAACCGTTGCCCGGATCAAAAGTCCAGCACTTTTGGAACAACAGCGTGACCTTCTGCAAACCCTGATCCAGCTCAACCTTACACGGGCCAACATGAATCGGGACAAACAGTTGCTCGAAGAGGGTATCATCCCTAAACGTCGTTACCAGGAGTCAGTGGCTGCCTGGCGGGCACTCGATACCCAGAAGAAACAGCAAGAAGCTCTGCTGTTGCTCTCGGGCATGTCCAAAGAGGACATAGCAACACTCGAAAAGTCAAGGCAACTGGACAGTACACTGTTGATCAGTGCACCATTCGATGGGACCATCCTCAAGCAGCTCGCCATTCCCGGCCAAAAACTCGAGATCACCGATCCCATTTTCAAAATTGCCCGACTCTCCCCGCTCTGGCTCGAAATCCATGTCCCCGTCATGGCAGTCTCCGGGCTTAAACCGGGTGATCCCATCACGGTACCTGATCTGGATATCAAGGGTAAAATCATCACAATTGGCAAAGAGGTCCATGCTGCCGATCAAGGAACGCTGGTGCGGGCTCTGGTCACAGAACACACTGACCGCCTGCGGCCAGGTCAAATTGTTCAAGCACTCATTCTGCGTAAGGGTGATGACCAACAACGGTATCTCATACCGCACAGTGCGATCGTCAGAATCGACGGCAAGCAAATGATTTTCATCCGTACAGAAAAGGGTTTCCGTGCGCTCCAAGTGAGTGTGGCCGGCCGTCGAGGAGAGCAAACCGTTATCCAGAGCGCAGAACCGATCGATGCCCCCGTGGTGATCAAAGGTGCTGTGGCTCTCAAGGCAGCTGTCACCGGTGTGGATGAAAAAACCGCAGACTGAGCCGAACCATGCTGAATCAAATCATCAAATTCTCTCTGACCCAGCGCCTGCTGATCCTGTTGTTGACGATCTTGCTGGCCTTGGCCGGGTGGAAATCGTTCCAGGCGTTACCGATCGATGCGTTTCCAGACGTTTCAACTACCCAGGTGAAAATCATCATCAAGGCACCTGGGATGACACCGGAAGAAGTCGAAACCCGGATCACGGCACCCATAGAGGTCGAGATGTTAGGGATCCCCAAACAGACCATGCTACGCTCCATCTCAAAATATGCATTGACCGACATCACAGTGGATTTTGAGGAAGGCACTGATATCTACTGGGCCAGACAACAGGTCTCGGAACGGTTGGGGACGATCTGGGACGATCTTCCCCCGGACATTGGTGGCGGTATCGCTCCCATGACCACACCGCTCGGCGAAATGCTCATGTTCACCATTGAGGGACCGCTGTCACTCATGGAAAAACGGACACTGTTGGACTGGGTTCTGCGCCCTGCCCTGAGAACCGTACCGGGTGTTGCGGATGTCAACGCTTTGGGTGGTTTGGTCCGGACATTCGAAGTCACACCGGATAGCCGATTGATGAATGCCCAAGGGGTGACACTGGAGCAGTTGTACTCCGTCCTGGAAGCCAACAATCGGAATGACGGTGCCGGACAACTCATTGATGGTGAGGAAACCCTCCTGGTAAGAAGCGAGGGCAGCATTCAAACCCTGGCAGATGTGGAGAACATCATCGTCAAGTCCCACCCCGTGGAGCCGGTCAGGATTGCCGATATCGCCTCTGTTCGTATTGGTGCCTTGACCCGGTATGGCGGTGTGACACGCAACGGCGAAGAAGCCGTCGAGGGCCTGGTACTGGGATTACGAGGTGCCAATGCCCGACAATTGGTGAACGGGGTAACCCAAAAGCTTGAAGAACTCAAGGCAGCGCTGCCTGAAGGCACCAGAACCCGGATATTCTATAGCCGTGGCGATTTAGTGGATCGTGCGGTTGCCACGGTGGCAAAAGCCTTGCAAGAGGCCATCATTCTGGTCCTGATCCTTTTGTTTCTGTTTCTGGGCAATCTGCGCGCTGCCCTCACCGTGGCTTTGATCCTTCCGTTGGCAGCGCTGGCAACTGTGATCCTTATGCGCCAGTTCGATTTGTCAGCCAATCTCATGAGCCTCGGGGGACTGGCCATCGCCATCGGCATGCTTGTGGATGCCGCGGTCGTGGTGGTAGAAAACATCGTCTCTGAACTGGCACAGAAAAAAGGAAACGATAGGCTGCCACGCCTACATGTGATTTTCCGTGCAGTCGCCAACGTGGCCGTTCCGGTGACCACGGGAATCGTGATCATCATGGTGGTGTTCCTGCCACTATTGACGCTGCAAGGGCTGGAGGGCAAACTGTTCACACCGGTCGCCCTGACCATCGTTTTTGCCCTGGGTGCCTCGCTGCTGCTTGCATTGTCCGTGATCCCTGTGCTCTCTTCTGTTCTGCTGAAGAACATATCTCATCGAGATCCATTGCTCATGCGGATCATGGACAGGCTCTACACACCAATCCTCCGCTTCTGCCTACGTTTCAGCTGGATTCCCATCTTGCTCTCCCTGGCCGGGCTCGCCTTCATGATCGCACTGTATCCTCAACTGGGTAAAAGCTTCATGCCTACCATGGACGAGGGCAGCATCATCGTCCAGACTGAGAAACTACCCTCCATCGCTCTGGAAGAATCCATACGGATCGACAAGAGGGTAGAAAAAGCGATTCTGGAGAGAGTACCGGAAGTCACAGGAATCGTTGCCCGAGTTGGATCAGACGAAATTGGCCTCGACCCAATGGGGTTAAACGAGACGGATATGTTCCTGGAACTCAAACCCACCAATGAGTGGAGCGTGCACAGCAAAGATGCGCTGATAGAAAAGATCCGAGCTGTTTTGAATGATTTCCCGGGCCTCATCTATGGCTTTACCCAACCCATTGAAATGCGAGTCTCCGAAATGCTGACAGGCGCCAGGGGTGATGTAGCGATCAAATTATTTGGGGATGATCTCCAAGTGCTCAATCAGAAAGCGAAGGAGATCGCCGAAGCCGTCAGAAAGATCAAAGGTGCTGAAGAGGTCATCGCTGCACAGAATGAAGGGGTGCAATACCTGCGTGTGATCATCGATCGTCGAGCTGCCGGCCGTATGGGGCTCAGTGTCGATTCCGTAGAAAAAACACTTCGCGCACTGGTGGAAGGTCAACGGATCGGAACCGTGTATGAAGGTGCCCGGCGAACCCCTCTGCTCATCAAGGGCAGTGAGGATTTGAGACATTCTGTTGATCGGTTTTATGAACTTCGGATCACCCTGCCAAATGGGAGCAGCCTCCCTTTGCGCAGTATTGCTCGTCTAGAACGAATTGAAGGACCGGTCAAAGTTGCACGTGAGATCGGCAGCCGATCGACGACCATCAATGCCAATGTCAGCGGCAGGGATCTGGTCGGTTTTGTGGAGGAAGCCAAACGGGTTATCGCTGAACAAGTGGATCTGCCCACCGGTTATTACCTTGCCTGGGGTGGGCAGTTTGAGAACCAGCAACGGGCAGCTGCTCGTTTTGCCATTGTCGTGCCTGCGGCGATCGGGCTGATCTTTCTGCTTCTGTTCAGCACCTTCCGTTCTATCGGCCAGTCCATCCTGATCCTGACAAATATACCCTTTGCACTGATTGGTGGCGTCGTTGCCCTGTGGATTTCGGGAGAATATCTATCCGTTCCAGCATCGGTGGGGTTCATCGCTCTTTTGGGTATCGCCGTATTGAATGGTGTCGTGTTGATTACTTTTTTCAATCAGTTGAAGGTTCTTGGACTCGAAGTTAATGAAGTCGTTATCCAAGGCGCACGCAGAAGGTTAAGACCTGTATTGATGACTGCAAGCATTGCTACATTCTCCTTGATCCCGTTACTCTTCGCGACCGGGCCCGGTTCTGAGATACAAAAACCCCTGGCCATTGTCGTGATTGGTGGCCTGATAACCTCTACTCTCCTGACCCTGATACTTTTACCTGTTTTCTACCGCTGGATTTATCGAAAATGAAAGAAACTCTACTGACGCTTATCTGCGCGCCTTCACTCGAACATCCCATTACCGACTGGCTGCTTGAACAGGAGCAAATCACCGGCTTTACAACATCCACAGCTTCTGGTCATGGGGGAAACCCTAACAGGCTTATTCCTACAGAACAGGTCGAAGGAAAAAAGAAGCAGGTCATGTTCCAAATCCATCTAGACTCAGAAACTGCCAAAGTGATTATTAACGATTTACATTACGACTTTAAAGGAGCAGAAATCCACTATTGGATCCTGCCAGTCTTGTCAGCAGGTGATCTCTCTGAAAGCAATAGATAGCCGGTTCAAAACAGAATGGGTTTAGTGTAATTTATTAAGGGTAATGCAATTCATATCTCCGGAGATACGATGACACTGACCCGTTTTTTCAAATGTCTGTCTGATGAGACACGTCTGCGGTGCCTGATCCTGTTATACAGGCAGGGTGAACTCTGTGTCTGTGAACTCACCCAGGCACTGGACCTTGCGCAACCGAAGATTTCCCGACATCTCGCCCAGTTGAGGCAATGTGGATTGTTGAATGATGAACGTCGAGGTCAATGGGTGTACTACAAGATTAATCCAGAGTTACCAGATTGGGCCAATAAAGTGCTTGAGTTATCTGCTGAGGCCTTTGAAAAGGAAGAACGTTACCAGATGGATCAACAACGGCTATCCTCCATGACCAATAGGCCAGCTGATACTATCTGCTGTTGATTTTTTTTATATTTTATAAATATGGTTATGCATATATATAGATAAACAATGAGAAGTGGAATGAAAAACATCCTTGTACTTTGTACCGGTAATTCTTGCCGCAGTATTCTCGGGGAAGCACTATTTAACCATCTTGGCGAAGGGCGTGTAAGGGCCTTTTCTGCTGGAAGTTTTCCTGTCGGCGAGGTCAATGCAAATACGCTCGCCGTTCTCACCAAGCATGGGCTATCGACAGAAGATTACTCAAGCAAATCCTGGGATGAATTCTCTGATCAAACCATAGATATCGTTATTACAGTGTGTGATACCGCTGCCGGAGAGACCTGCCCTGTCTGGCTTAACAATGCCATCCGCATCCACTGGGGATTGCCTGATCCAGCTCAAGTAACTGGAACTGAAGATGAAATTCGAAAGGCCTTTGAGACAACCTATGCCATGTTGGAAAAACGCATTCGCAAAATGCTGGCCTTACCGTTTGAAAAAATGAGTGATGCAGAACTGAAAGAAGCATTACAGAAAATCGGAGAGAAGGAATGACAACCGTAGAACACAATATGAGCATGTTTGAACGTTATCTGACGCTCTGGGTTGGTCTTTGCATATTGGCCGGTATTGTCCTGGGGGCGGTCGTTCCAGACTTTGCGAATGAGTTGAATCGTATGAGCATCCATGTGAAAGGGGCGCCTGTTGTTTCGATCCCAATTGCCATCTGCCTCTTTTTCATGATGTACCCAATCATGGTCAAGATCGACTTTGAGGAAGTGGTAAAGGCAGGAAAAAGTATCAAGCCCGTGAGTCTTACACTGATTGTAAACTGGGCCATAAAACCCTTTACCATGTACGTTATCGCGTATCTTTTCCTTGGTATTCTTTTTCGAGGCTTCATCGGTGAGAATGCTCTTGATTACGTGAAATTTCCCTTGGGTCTCGACCTGCCGGTCGGCAGTGAATATGGTTCGGGTACAGTCGTCCTGAAGGATGGGACCAAGATGCTCGCTATTCCCTTGTGGCGGAGCTATCTGGCGGGTTGCATTCTGTTGGGTGTTGCCCCTTGTACTGCAATGGTGCTCGTCTGGGGATATCTAGCCAAAGGTAATGATGGGCATACACTGGTTATGGTTGCGATCAATTCACTGATGATGTTGCTGTTTTATGGCCTTATTGGTGGTTTTCTGCTCGATATCAGCAGGATTCCAGTTCCTTGGGAAGCGCTGCTGTTGTCTATTGGAGTCTATGTCGCCCTGCCCCTAATCAGCGGTTATCTTTCCCGGAAATGGATCATTGCAGCAAAAGGAGAGCAATGGTTTGAAGGCAAGTTCCTCCACTGGCTTACGCCCGTCACAATCATGGCATTATTGATCACGCTTGTTCTCCTCTTTTCACTCAAGGGGAAAATGATTCTAGAAAATCCTTTGACCATATTCTGGATCGCAATACCGCTTTTTATCCAGACCATGTTTATTTTCGCGATCACTTATTTTGCAGCGAAAGCCATCAGACTTTCCTATGAAGATGCGGCACCCTCGGCACTGATTGGCGCTTCTAACCATTTTGAAGTTGCGATCGCAACTGCAGTCATGCTCTTCGGTCTTTCTTCTGGAGCGGCACTTGCAACTGTCGTTGGGGTATTGATTGAGGTACCACTGATGCTGGCACTGGTTTGCTTTTGTAAAAGAACCAGCCATTGGTTTAGTAAGTAAACTTGCTGATCAGAACTCAAATTCGATTAGGAGCCGGTATGTTGTTTCGGGGGTTGATTGTTGCAAGCGGCCTATTACCCCGGCCTCCCAGTTTATCTGTTTTCCTTTACCAAGCCGGATGTTGCCGAGTAGGACAGGGCCAAAACCATAACTGTTTTCACCCAAATATAACTCCAGTGCGGGTTCAAGCATGCGGGAATAACGATAACGTGCCTGCATGGAAAGACCGGTATCAAATTCATCCTTCGTTTGTTCACCCCACTCATAACTTAAATGTAAGTTAACAGTAGTGATCCATTTATTCCATTGACTTTCAGTGATAAGGACCGCTGAAATTTCATTTTTTTCATCATTGAAGGAGCGTTCGAAATCAAATAGAACACCCCAATCTGCCAAATATTCTCCTTGTTCGGTCAATTGCCATTTTAGTTCCAGCTCAGCAGCACTAATCGAAAAACTGCCTTCAGGTTTCTTTTCCCCGACAAGATAAATTTCACCAAACAGATTTTCTTTCAAGGTTTTTCCGTATGCAATCCGATAAGTATCTGTACTGTTCGCCGGACTTTTCTCATCATCACTTCGCAAACTGCTTCTGAATTCGATCTCTCTTTCCATAAGTTGCACATAGGGATGATATATCTTGTCTATCAATGATCCATCCGCGAATGCTTCAACTGGAATAACAGCCACACAAAATACAAAAAAGGGCTTCAATTTTTTATAACTCATTCGACCCTCCATTTGTTCCTGGTCATGGATAATATGGCTAGGATCATCGCTACTACAAGCCCACCAAAATAGATTGCTGCATGCAAAACAGTCGGTGTTGCCTCATAACCCATGATTGCATAAAGAAGCTGGCCTGAGATGGATTGCTCAGAGATAATGGAAGATGTATTCCATATAGGTAATTGAGAAGGCAGCCAGTCCGCCTGAATGAGTAGATTGGTAGCATGAGACAGCATTCCACCGGAAAACAAAATCAATAAAAAAACACCTGTGTAAGATGAATAATGAGGCATCACATTCGTCAGGACAAAATAGATTAGAATACCAACACTAACACCGATACTTGTACCGATGACTGCTCCTGCTATGACGATAGGAACATGATCTTGAACAAGAAAAAAGTTGCTGAGGTAGATCAGAATTTCACTGCCTTCATGAGTAATGGACAATATTACAATGAGTGCCATTATGCTTGAAATGATCCATGATTTGGCAGTGGGTCGCTGAGTTTTTCTGAACAAAAGAACAATAATACACAGGATCAGTATATATAACAGATATTGTATAAATGCATTTGTTACTTCCTGTCCCATCCCCTCGAACCAACCTGATATCCTGGTAAAATTTCGGCTATAGAAATAAGCAGAAACGAAGCCAATAAAAACTGATCCTGGTGCCCAGCGAGTCGAGAGGCGTGTTTGTTTGGATAAAGATAGAAGTACCCCAATCAATAGCGTTGCTTCAAGTACCTCGCGAAGAATAATTATGACAGAACTTAAAAGCATGAGACTGTTCTATTCGACAATGATTTTCCCCTGTGCTGTTTTTGGATAAAACTCACCAAAAAAAGGGTATTCACCCGGAGAGAGTGGGCCAATAAAGATAACAGCCTTTTGGTGCCCCAGGATTACTTTTTCACGGTTAAGTTCATAACTCTCGAACTCCTCTGCTGTTGAATCAAGGTTCTTTATCATAAGTTTTACCTTTGTATTCGCAGGGACTGTAATTTCTGAAGGTATGAAGAGGTGATTTCTTATTTCAATTGTAATCACAGGTCTTTCAGCAAATGTAGCAGGAGATAGACATATATACAAAACGAGGATGCACCACCCTGCTTTATGAATTCTTTTTCTATCCTGTTCCATAGGCTCCATCCTCCGGCGAACATTCAGGAAAAACAACCTTTACCTTGAGACCGGTTTCGTAAAACGAGTCCTCTAGCGTAATTTCTGCCATATGAAGATCCACGATTTGGTGAACAATCGCAAGTCCCAAGCCGCAGCCAGGTATACCAGAGGCTTTTTGTTGATCAGAAAGTCGATAAAATCGATCGAACAATCTTTCACGTTCTTCCTCGGAAACACCTGGACCGGAATCCTGAACAGCCAGTTCGACCTTGCCTCCATAAGATTGGACCGAAACATGAACAGATCCTCTCACGGGAGTGAATTGGCTGGCATTTCGAAGCAGATTGCTAAGCATGGTCTCAAGGGCAAACTGATCACCATTGATAAAACACGAACTCCCATCAAATTCCAGTTGGATATCCTTTTCCTCAAATGCAGGATATTCCTTTGCCATGACCTCCTGAACGATTTTTCTGAGATCGACTTTTTTCAGCTGGGCCATGAATTGCTCAGGTGCTGTACGGTTCATAATCAGAATCTGTTCGACAAGATATCCCATTCTGTCTGCAGCAGATTTTATTTCTTGCAGATTTCCATCGTCTTTTGACACATGTTTCTCAAGATTGTGCAGATGAACTTTTAGTGCACTGATCGGTGTTCTTAACTCGTGTGCTGCGTCTGCAGTAAATCGTTTCTCGCGCAGGAATGATGCTTCCAACCGTGACAGAAGCTGATTGATTGTCTGAACGACCTGTTTTAATTCAGCAGGTTGATCGTCGGCTGGAAGAGGGCTCAGATCGTCTGCACGCTTCTCGTTCAAATTGATGGTTAACTTTTTCAGCGGATAAAGGCCATAGCCTACGATCACCCAGATCAAAAACCCACCCAATGGGAGTATCAGGAGGGTCGGGAAAAGCGATTTGATGATAATGTTTTCTGCCATTGTATAGCGAAGATCAAGTTTCTGCGCTGTCAGAATCCAAGCATCCGTTTTTCGATCATGATAACTGTAAGTCCGCCATCGGTGATCTTTGAAATTATGCTCCTGATACCCTTCTTCCAGTTTTGCAATCGTATCATCAGGCATATTTTTCGACCGAAGTCGCAGCTTGTTTCCTTCCCATATTTGAAAACCGATAAATCCCGTTTCGATTACCCTTGCTCTGTTTTCCATCTCCCGCGACCAGACTCCAGCAAGCAGATGTGCTGTATCTGCGAGTTGTCTGTCAAATAACTTTTCCGCGGAAGCGAGATTGAGACGATAACCTTGTAACTCGGAAAGAAAAACCATCAACGTAATGGTGGCAAGCAGGACAACCACCAGAAAAATCTTGATCGATTTCACACTTTCTGCACCTTGTACCCAACTCCACGCACAGTTTTAATGAAACCTTCTGGCAACTTTTTCCTCAAGTGGTGAATATGGACTTCAATAGCATTACTACTGATCTCGTCACCCCAACTATAGAGCTTGGATTCCAAACTGTCACGCGTCATGATCTTTCCGGCATTCTGCATCAAAGCCTTGAGTAGCATATATTCACGCCGTGATAACTCAATGCTATTGCCATCGATCCGTACATCCAGATCATTGATATCAAGACAGACATCACCCACACGGATCAAATTGGTTGCTGAAGCCCCTGCCCTCCGATCAAGCACACGTAATCGTGCGAGCAACTCTTTCATTTCAAAGGGTTTGATCAAATAATCATCCGCCCCGTAATCCAGACCGGTCACCTTATCCTCAATCGTATCTCGTGCAGTCAGGATCAGAATTTGGGTCTGAATATTTTGCTGACGAAGTAAGGAGAGTAATTCCAGACCATCCATATCAGGAAGACCAAGATCAAGGATCACAATCCTAGGATGCTGAACCTTTATACTATGTAACCCATCACGACCGGAAAGGACATGATTGACAACATAACCTTCTTCGCTTAGCGCTTTTTGCAACCCATTGGCCAGAGAATGATCATCTTCTATCAGAAGGATTTGCATTCTATTGAATACTCCTGAACATGATGCGCAATAATAGCTCAGGATCAAGCCTGATCGCTATGGATCGATTATCACCTCTAGAATTCAGTCGGTTGCTTCTTCTCTCAGGGCATAAGGTCTTGCCAGCCGGTTTTGCTTACGAACCACGTTATCGACCAAACCAGGCAAGATGGCATTGATGCGTACAAAAAGAGATTCAGGAAAACCAATATAGTATTCCTTCTTTCTCGTTTCGATGGCATGGATAACCTTCTCTGCAACCTCTTCCGGTTCATCCATGTTCATCTTGATCACTTCTGCCATTTCATAAACAGCAGCAGAATTGATCGATGTTTTGATGGCTCTTGGTGCGATATAAGTCACATCAATGCCTGTATCGGCTAGTTCACGACGGAGACTCTGTGAAAACCCCCGCAGGGCAAACTTGCTGGTTGAATAGGAAGTAAACCAGGCAAAAGCAATACTGCCAAAAATTGATCCAATATTAACGATCTGTCCACTGTGCTGTTTATGCATGGTCGGCAGAACATCATGAGTCAATAGCATTGGAGCAATGGTGTTGACTTCCATGGTTTTCTGGATCACCTCACTCTCCTGTTTGGTGAATGAACCGAACGGATTGATTCCAGCAAGATTGATCAGGATATCGATACCCTGAAAGGTGTTTAGTGTTGTTTTGACGATCTCATTCCGACCTGAGGCCAGGGTAATATCCGTCGATATGGTAATTGTGCTATCCGTATCGAGGTTCTGCAACGTGTTTTTCAGGGCGCTATGATCAAGATCAACCAGGATCAGTTTGGCTCCCTGAGCAGACAGCAATTTCGCAACATGGCTGCCAAGCCCTCCTGCAGCGCCTGTAATTATTATTCTTTTATTTTCTAGTGACATGTTTATCACCTCTTTGTTTTGAGTTTATCTTTGGCAATGACCAGTTTTTCGGCGATCTCTCTCTGACGGCCTTTGTCAGCCAATGGGCGATCAGGCCGAGGGGGTGCTGCCTGAGCCTTTTCAAGATATTTGATAGCCTCTTCGTAGTTACCCTCTTCCAGCATGAAGTCGCCATAGAAATAGTTGGGGTCGATTCCATTCGGATTGACGGCCAGTGCTTTCTTCAGATACTCCTCTGCCTTGCTCTTTTTACCGAAACCAATTGGCCAGCCTGGCACCTGGTAATACAATGAACCCAGTGAGGTATAGATGGATCCGTTTAAAACGGTTGGATCGATCTTCTCGGCTTCCTCGAGCAATTTTTTCGCTTCCTTGACCTTGCCAAGTGCACCGAGTCCACCAGTAACACCGGCTTGCGTGCTCAGAACAATAGCCAACCAGACCTTCGGTTCTGCTTTGTCCGGTTGTGCGGTAACCAGATCTCGTGCCTTATCAACCAATGACTCGAAGGCCTTTACCTGTTCCTTTTTCGGCGTCTCATAATTGACTACCGCCCATTCGTGCTGGATATCTTCCAGGGTGGCAGCCGCATCGACAGTGATCGCTTCCACCCCAAGCAAGATACCAACAAGAAAAGCTACTCCTCTGATTTTATTCATAATTTCTTCCCTCTCACAGTGGTATAGAACGAAAAACATCGCCATAAAGTTTGTACATCATATTGGCCATGTGAATAATGGCCTGCTGATCGGTTTCTTCTTCGATCCGGTTCATCAGCTTTTCAAAGAATTGCATATGGCTGATATCCAGTGAACCGTGCGAAGTCAGATAGGAGAAGGCATTTTCCGGTAACTGCAACACCTCCCGGATCGCCCCTGCCGCGGTGGTAGCGAGTTGGATACTGGTCCCTTCGAGCACCAGGACCATACCAAAAAAAGCCACCGGATTGACTCGATAAATGGTGTCATAGGCATAGGCCACCATCAGCTCGGTCGCTGGTTTGGGTTGGCCATACCGGACGGCTTCACTGTCTCCGCCACAGGCCTTGATATCGTTGAGTATCCATTCCTGATGGCCAATCTCTTCTTCAATATATTCTGCAACCGCATTGCGCAGCCACTCTTTCTCGGCAGGCAGACGGCTACCACAGGCCATGAGCAAAGGCGTCGTATGTTTGACATGATGGTAGGCCTCGGTGAGATAGGCGATATAGCTGGGCAGGGAGATTTCGCCTGCCGCACCACGCTGTATCTGTTCGATATTCATCATCTCTTCTCTTGCTACTGCAGTCTCTGCCTGGAGGCGATCAAAAAAGCGTTCTTTTTCCTTCGGCATAAAGTTTCGTAATCTCCGTAAAATAGCGTGATTCAATCAAATCGTGACGTGGTCGCCCGTTCGCCGTACACAACCCGTTTTTCAGTGTGAAAGGCTCTTCTGCAATAAGAAACTCCTGAATTTGGGCGTAATCTGGCAGTGCTTGATTGACAGATCCAATTGCTTTTTCAAGCACGGTAATTTGCTCGTGCACAGGTCGGTGACGGGAAGGAACCAGAACTGCAATCAGATAGGGTTTATCGCTTCCCAGAACGGCGGCTTGTGTGATAGCAGGATGGGATTGCAACTCGGATTCCAGCCATTCTGGTGAGACATTACGCCCATAACTGGTAATGATACGGTTGTTGATCCTTCCGGTCACATAGAGATACCCGTCATCGTCAAGATAGCCCAGATCACCGGTCATGAGCTCTGTATTGATGTTTCGTTTTGGTTCATTGAGATAACCGGAAAAGGTCTGCCCAAGAATACAGATTTCACCCTTGTCTGTAATCCGGACTTGTTGATGCGGCAAGGGCCTGCCAACCGACCCTTTACGGTTCGCTGCAGGCGTATTGACGGCAACTACGGAACAGGCCTCGGATAATCCATAACCTTGAAAGACGGGCAAACCCAATGCTTCTGCCTGATCAAGAAGGGCCTGCCCAACCGGTGCACCACCCACTGCTATAAACCTGATGCTTCCGGGCAGTAGTTGCTGGCGGGCGAGCATGACAAGCAATTTTAACAACTGCGGAGGAACAATCAGGGTTGTTGGATGGCAAAGGTTCAAGGTCTTTGCCAACGTTTCAGGGACGATATGACTCGAACCGAAGATCCCAAGCGCCTCGGGAGAAGGCACCAAAATCTGTGCTCCCTTGAGAAGCGGCACATAAACAGAGCCAATGTTTTCCAACAGGGTAGATAGCGGCAGTAACACCAGTGCCCGGTCATCCGGCCGTCCTCTTGCTGCTTCTGCCAATGATTGTGCAACTGTCTCAATCTGAGCTCGCATCAACTGAACGCCTTTTGGGCTTCCAGTTGTACCCGAGGTATAGGTCACCTTGCATACTGAATCAGTATCCGAGATGTGGATAGTTGAACGTACTTTAAGCAGTTGGCAGGGTATCCCGGCAATCTCCAGCGATTCGGCTTCGATCACGTCTACCAAATCCATGATCCTTTCAGCTTGATCGGTAAGGACATGATCGATCGATGCATCAGTCAGGGCATGGATCAATTGTTCATCACTGAAAAAAGTTGGCAAAGGAATATTACAAAGCTCTGCATCCAAGGCTGCCAAATCTGCAATCACCCAGGCCGGTGAATTTTTCATGAGTAAGCCCAAACGATTGCAAACAACAAAGTGACCGGTCAGTTCATCAACCGCCGAAGCAAGATCCTGCCAAGTAAGGTTCTGCTCAAGAGCAGACAATGCCACTTTCTGCGGCTGCTGTCTGGCATGGTTCCGCAATGACTCAAGGAGCAGATTCTTCATTCAGTAACAACCTCCTCCGAACCCCACAATAGATGTTCACGAAAAACTGCGCCTGCCTCTTTTGCACGATGGCAGAGATCTTCCAGAGACTTGTCGGTTCTTGCGATCTCGTTTAGTGGTTCTTCACCGAGGCGTAAATCTCCCACACAAACGATGGGATCATTCTGATAATAGTTTCCCCACAACGACCTTTCCGCTTCACTCAGGTGATCCGGCGTTGCCTTTGCAAGTTCTGTCAAAGGGAGCCCCATGCGCTGGAAGGCATTGCGCAGTCTGGGAACGGCGGTAAAAACAACGTGTGAAAAACCCGCTGCGGTAAGAAAAGCACACAAAGTAGTGATCAACCAGCGGGCCTGGCCAGCATCAGCCGGTGCAAGATTTCCAATTTCGACGATAGTATGACGGGGTGCCTGAATCACTTCTTCCACGGACTGATCGAGATAATGTTCCAGAAAAAGTCTTTCCTGTTCAGCGGCACGAATACCTGCGACTGTGGCAAAACTGCCATCGTATCGGATCAGTACCAGAAGTAATGGGTAGAATGACTCAATTTTTGCACCATATGCCTTGTAGAAGATTTTCTGTATAAATCTCTCTGCAACGGGTCGAAGCATATCCTTTCGCCCACACAACTGCAGTTCAAGATAATCCGGTTGTGAAGCCGCGCATTTCGTTCCGGACGAATAATAAATTTCAGTCTCAATAGTCTGATTGTACATGGCATCACCTCTTTAAGATGGAAACAGTATGAAAGGAAAAGCTTAAGAGACTCTTAATAGAGGTCGGGAGTGCGATTCGGTTGTGTGAACTAAGTCACAGTGTGGGCAAAACGAGTCTTACTCCTGAAAGGATCAGAAATAACGGGCGAGAGACAGTTGAAGATAGTCTTCTTTGCGGAAAACAAACTGCAGATCATTCTCATCAACATTACTGAAAATCCGGGCTTCCAGTTCCAGTTTCCAGTTGTCGCCAATCCTCCGGCTGGCTTCGATATTGAAAAAACGGGTAGAGTTATCCCGATCAATCACGACACCCGCCAGGAGTTCACTACTCTGCACATCATTAAACGCCACTCTCAACCCCACCATGATATCGTCTTCAAACGGTGTGAGGGCTTCTGTATCTCGGTCGTCATATAAATATTCTGCAACCAAACCCAGGTCCACAGAGGATTCAAAAACACCAACAAACGTGTATTCGAAGCCGCCCGTGAGTGCAAAAAAATCATCGTCTCCCGAAGGTCCTGATTGTCCTGTCCGGTAGATCGTCTCGAGTTTCCACAACCAGTTGCCTTTGGTTGCCTGTAGATCGAGTCCAGTCTGATCGATGATGTCATAATGAGGAATGAGTACCGGCTCCGTACCGTTCAAGCCTACTGTAAACCTGGGCTCACGACTTGTTCCATGAAAATGGGAGAGACCAATATCAAAATCACCCACCACGTGAGACCAGCGCAAAGCAAAATCAACGTGGGCATCTTCAGCCGCGGACTCATACACCGGATGATCCGTATCAACGCGTGGCTGGGTACGCAGCCGTCCTTCCCTGCCGGGAAATGTTCGTTCGCGAAAACCAGGAAGAATAAAGATATCCACGGTCCCCCAGTCCTGGATCCAGGCAACGTTAATCATAGGTTGCCCCAGTTTGTCTTCGGTATCGATATTTTCCACTAAATCGGTCTGATTGATGATATCGACCAAGTGGTTCGATTCAGCCACACCCCAGAATACCTGCCTGAATCCAATCCTCACTTCCCAATCACGACTTGCCATGAGCCAAGTCAATTCTCGAATATCGAAATGAGTCCGTTGACTGTCCTGCTGATCGAGACGCAAAAATGGAACGAAAAGAAAACTCTGCCGACCCTCATCCCACTCATGATAAAACTCGGGATGTGCAGTGAAAGAAAGATCGAAAATGTGATCCTGGGTGGGATCCAGCGCATCCTGCGGAAAGAACCGTGTTTCAGCACCAAAGTATCCTGACCATTCACTTGCAAAAGCCGGCAGTGAAACAAACAAAAAAAGAAGCAGAATCCTCCGGAGCATTTAGGGTTACCTCGCCCGCTTCAGTGCGTTCTTATCGAAGTCCCGATCAGTGAGTCCGGTTTTAAATTTGTAGTTACTCCAGATCAGTTCCGTACTTTTTTTGTTTTGGTGATTTACCATGTTCTGGCCATCTGGACGCCAGTATTTTCCAAGATATTGCCGATAGCCACTGAATGTGAGTGTTTTCAAAAGTGCATTTTTTCTATCGTAATACTCTAGCTTCAAAGGCATGTACATCTCCTTGTCAATCCAGACAATCATGCGCTTATAACCAGAGTGCTTATAGGCCGGATACCTTTCGATCACAAACGTATCCCGACCATCGAGATTTTCATCCCGCAGCCATTTATAGGTATATTTTTCCACTTCCTGAGAAGTGAGATCCTCATAGGCAAATTCACTGCCCATAAACGGGCCAGACTTGTTCGCCGAAGAGATTCTCTTCACCCGCTTCAGTGCTGGAAGATACAACCATTGATCATCGGGTTTTGTCGCATGAGTAAAGCTCAGGAATGCCGTTCCCTTAACGTCTCTGGGTGAATCAAAAATACTCAGGCTCTTGTCACCGTCACCTTCGACTTCCAGTGCCTTGATACGGATGTGCCGGCGGCTTTCCTGGCCGTGAGCATTCCTCAGAATCATCACCAGATCAGCCGTCGAGTCGACCCATCCGGAATTTCTCTTGTCCGCTTCAGTGGCAATGGAAAGCCCCTTCTCCTCGGGCGTTTCAGCAAATGCATTGGATGCCAGTAAAAGCAGAATAAAAAACGATAACAGTTTACGCATATTTTCTTTCCTCGAGTTTCATAAGTAATGGAGGTAACAGGAAAAAATCAGCCAACAAGGCAAAACCGATAATGATCGCCGTCAGCAGTCCCATACCGGAATTCAGTTCAAAAGTGGACAGGGAAAGGATCAAAAACCCGGTCATCAAAACGAATGAAGTAATTGCCAGGGCTCGTCCAACAGTATTGAAAGCATAAACAACCGCTTGTTGAGCATCCATATCCTTTTCACGACGGGCACGCAGATACTTGCTCAGGAAGTGAACGGTGTCATCGACAACGATTCCAAGTGTCATGCCGGTCACAACCGAGAGGGCCAATCCGACCTGACCTACCATCAACCCCCACAATCCGAAGCCCATCGCCGCAGGGACAAGGTTCGGAATCAGGCTGGTCAAACCAATTTTGATCGATCGAAAGGCGATCATGAGAATAAACGAGATGAGAATCAGTGCAAGTGTAGTACCTATGAGCATACTCTTGATATTCCGCTTGCCAATATGGGCAAACATTTTTGAGGGCCCTGATCCCGGATTTTGGGTAAGATCAATATGTGACGTATTGGCCTTGAGCCAATCATAGGCACGTTGATCCATCTCAATGACTTGATTACTGGAGAGCGTCTTGAAGGTGGCAATAAATCGTGTTGCCGATTTTTCCACATCAATCTGATTATTCAGATCAAGCCCCTGTGGCAAGGACATCTCATACAGTAGAAGATACTGTGCCGTCAGATCCCGTTCTTTCGGAAGACGGTAATAGGCTGGATCGTCACCATGCATGTTTTTATTGAGTCGTTTGATAATATCAGTAATGGTATTAACATGGAGGGTCTCGGGCTGCTGCCGATACCACTGGGCAAAAGCTTCGACATCTTTCAGATACCCTGGGTCATTGATACCGCCCGGCTCCCCAGATTCCAGTGAGTAATCAAGTATGTAGATACCTGTCAGGTTCTCTACCATAAAATCCGTATCGGCACGGAATGGGACCGATTTATCAAAATAATGGATAAATACATCATTCAATTCGTTTTTGGGTATCATCAACGCCAAACCGATCGTCAGAACAGACATGCTCCAGAGTAGTACCGACCGGTTCCTGACAACGAATTCTCCGAGTCCTATCATGAGCCTGTCTCTGTGATCACCCGACTTTCTCGTTCGTGCTGGAAGAAGGGACAACATGGATGGTAAGAAAGTCACCGAGAGTACAAAGGCGATTGCTACTCCCATGGCGACAAAATTCCCGAGATGCCGGAACGGAGGGGCATCAGAGAAGTTCATGCTTAGAAAACCGATACAGGTCGTCAGACTGGCAATAAATACCGGCTGTAGGTTAAGGCGGATACTTTCACGAATCGCTTCGAATTTCTCTTTCCCGTCATGCAAAATGTGTAGAAAAGTAATGATGATATGGACCGAGTTGGCGATTGCCATGGTCAGAATCATTGTAGGAGCTGAAGCAGATGGAGGTGAAAGAGGGAATCCAAGATACCCACCCAGCCCCATGGCAGTCACAATGGAGAACAGGATGACCACCACAGTCAGCAGGGTTCCAACCACAGTCCGCGTCAAGAACAGAAGCATCAGCACCATCATGGCAAAACTGATGGGTACCAGTTTTTCCATATCTTCCCGGGAGGATTCATTGAATGCATTGTTCATCATGACGATGCCGGTCAGATGAACCTTGACCGAAGGATGTGCTTCCTCTGTTTGTTTCGCCAATTTGCGCACAAAAGAGACGACTTCGGGCAGTTCCTTGTTCGGTTCTTCACCTGGCAACAGTATCGTTGCCGCAACAGCGGTTACATGGCCAGAGGGAGAGACAATCCGATTGACAAGCAAAGGTTCATTCAGTGCGATATTCCTGATCCTTGCGATTTCTGCTTCATCAAGAGTGGCACCATTTTCATAGAGATCGGCAATCACCAGGTCATCTTCTTCTGCCTGAGTATGCTGGAAATTGGAAAGAGAGTCGATCCTGGAGGAATAAGGGATCTGCCAAGCCTGTTCTGTCAGTTCTTCAACAGCAGTAAGTACTTCGGGTGTGAAAACGTTTCCATTTTTTGGCTCCAGGATGAAAAGAACCTGGTCATTCTTGGAATATCGTTTTTCCAGCGCATCAAAAGCCTGCAATTCAGGATTATCGCTACTGAAAAAAATCCGGTAATTGTTGGTAAATTTAAGATATTTGCCTCCGCTGGCGGCAAGAGCAACAAAAACAAGAGTCATAACGATGATCAACCAGCGGTAACGGATGTCCCATTCGCCCAATCTTGTTGCCCATCTGCTCATGTCCCTTTCCTCTTTTTTTATTAATAGTAAATATTTTAATAAATATTCAGATTCAGGCCTGTAAAGGTTACCGTTTCTTTATCCCTACCAGCAGCAGGTTCACAACACCATTCGCCAGTTCTTTGAACCTTTCCTGCGAGTACAATCCCATCAAGGTCGGGACATTGAACATGACGATAGCCGTCTGGATACTTGTAGCTGTCTCGATCAGATCTGCCACCTCAAACTCGCCTGAACTGTTTCCTTGGGCAAGAATTTCTGCAATCAACCCTATTTCTGCATCAACCTTTTTCTGCACCAGATCCTGACGTTCATCTAGAATCTTCTGTACTAGATCATTGATATTATTGTCCTTCCCTGCTCCTTCATAGCATTGATAGAGGCACGTTAGAACATAAGTGCGCAATTTTTCACTTGCCGGAAGTTTTGTATTTCGTACAACTTCACGCAAACGGGCAGTATGTTCAGCCATGCAACGGCTGGAAACTGCACAACCGATCTCGTACTTGTTCTGAAAAAACCGATACAGATTTGCTGCGGACATACCAGCATCTGATGCGATCTCAGCCATGGTGGTCTTGCCATAGCCATAAGTACGAAAACGCGCTTCCGCTGCGTCTAGAATCACACGCCGGGTATCCTCAATATTTTCTTCAGAAGCTATGCGAGCCATGAGAGGAGTATATACACTGAATAATGAATATTCAACTAATTATTCAGTATTCATTTTCAGAAACCTACTACACAAAGTTTACCTAAGATCAAATTGAGTGGACACTCAGATCATCAAGCCGATAGAAGCTTTGAAGTGCCTGATACAGATACCAGGCATCCGCTGTGCCAGCCAGTTCACGAATGGAATGCATGGCAAAGGTCGGAACTCCAACATCCACGGTTCTCACTCCCAGAACAGTCGCCGTCAATGGTCCAATTGTACTGCCACAGCGAGTATCGGATCGGGAAACAAAAGACTGAACCGGCACATCTGCTCTTTTGGCGACATGGCGAAACAATCCCGCCGTTTCACTGTTCGATGCATAGGCCTGATTACTGTTGACTTTGATCACAGGCCCTGCATTGATGAAGGCGGTATGATTAGGATCATGTTTCTCGGGAAAGTTTGGATGTACTCCATGTGCATTATCTGTCGAGATCAGCATCGAATGTGAAATCATGCGGGCATAATTTTCATTATCACCTGCAATCCGTTTCAGAATACAACTGAGGAAATTTCCCTTTGCCCCTGCCGCAGAACTACTGCCTACCTCTTCATGATCATTACAGACCAGTAGTTGACACGTTTCTTCATCATTGCTGATCAATGCCATAAGGCCAGTATAACAGCTTAGAAGATTGTCGAGCCTTGCACTGGCAATAAACTCTTTATGCAACCCGATGATGGCCGCATTTTCTGTCCCATACAGACACAATTCAAATTCCAGGATTTCTGAATCATTTTGACACTGATCAAGGGATTGAAGCAGCTTTTTGATCTCTGCTTTCAAACTGAAATTTTTATCCGAGACCAGACTGAGTACGGGTGGAAGATAGGTCTGCTTGTTGACCGTTCTCTTTTCATTGGCTTCACGATCGAGATGAATTGCCAGACTGGGGATAACGCCTACAGGCTCTTTAAAATCAATCAACTTGTTGTCAAGCCTGCCGTCAGCATGTTCCAGAGTTACCCTGCCAGCAATGGATAGATCCCGATCAAACCAGGGATTGAGCAGAACGCCTCCATACACCTCGACTCCCAGTTGATTATACCCCTTACTCTCGATCTCTGGATTTGGCTTAACCTTGAGACAGGGACTATCAGTATGTGCCCCTACCATGCGGAAGCCCGTTTCAACTGGTGATTTGGTTCCGAGACGAAAGGCAACGATCGATGAATCGTTCCGGATCACAAAATACCGGCCACCCGGTTCGAGTTTCCATTTATCCTCCTCATACAACTGGATAAATTTTCCTCTGATCAGAATATCCCTAAGAGTAAAAACTGCATGAAAAGGGGTTGGCGAGTTGTCCAAAAATGCCAACAGCTCCTGGTTAAATTCATCTTTTTTCATTTATTGAGTTCAGCCCTGAGAGATTTAGTTCAATTCAGACAAAACGCGCTCGGCCTCATCTCTTCCGGGGAAATCTTTATTGCTTTTTATAGCAAGTTCGAGGTGTTTCCTGGCCTGACTCAGATTCTTACCTTGTTTGAAGTAAGCCATACCCAAATGGTACTGAAGTACGGGTTCTTCGGGAAGCCCGGCTATGGCCCTTTCAAGAACTGATACTGCCCGATCATAATCACCTGCTATTAAATGAACCCAGCCAACTGTATCCAGATAAGCAGGATTTTTTGTATCATCAAGGAGTTTGATATATTCCTTGGCCTTTTCTAGAGCATCATTCGTTTTGATCCTGTCCGCATACAGCATTGCCAAATTATTCACTGCTATAAGGTTCTTTGGATTAACTTCCAATACTTTATTGTAGACGCTAATTGCTTCTTCCAGATGCCCCGCTTGGTCATGTGCTGTAGCCAGACCGTTCATTAAAACAGGATCGTTTGGAAGTGCATTTAAACCGGACTGATATGTTTTGATCACTTCATCGATTTTTCCTTCGCTTGCATACGTCCTTGCAAGACTGATATAGGCACTCCGGTAATCCGGCCTGATCTCGATCGCCCGATTAAGGGCCGCCCTTGCCTGTTCCAGTTTCCCTTGGGAGGCGAGAATCTCGCCTTTAATCGTGAGTGCAACATGATTATCGGGGTTGTTTTCAAGCACTTTATTGACTCGGGCCAAGGCTTCTTCTACTTTGTTTTGGGCCATATAGCCACGCACTAATTGGACCAGCGGTTGTATTGCATCTGGTGCTTTTTCAAGAGCCTTTACATAGTCATCAACACTGGCAGTAAAATCTTTATTCATCTGATGGGCCAAACCAGAGAGGTGATAACCCTCAGCTTTCTCGGGGAAAGCCTCTTTAATCTTTTTCGCTGTTGCAAGGGCTGCTTTCCAATCATTCTTGGCTGACTGGAGCTTGAACAATGTTTCCAATGCCGCTTCATTGTCAGGCGCGATGTCAAGCACTTCCTGAACTTGCTCAATCGCAAGATCAGGTTTACCCAACTTCAACAAGACTTCGGCTAATTCAGATCGAATAACAGCATCCTTGGGATCAAGCTCGGCCGCTTTCTCCAGGGCTTCACGCGCCAGTTCTTTTTCATCATTCATCAAATGTGCGCGAGCGAGTAAACGGTAATATTTGGCTGTTGTCGGGTCTCTACTTATCAGTGCCCTGAGATCCGCGATCGCTTCTGTTGGTTTGTTATCAATCAATGATAAACTGGAACGCACAAGAAGCGCATCCGTATCCTTAGGACTTTCATCCAGAACCTCTTCGGCCAGTTTCCTGGCCTCATCAAAGTTTCTTAGTTGCATATAAAGAGTGGCCATTTTAGACTTGGCCTTCAAACCATCTGGTGCTCCATACGTATTGTCTTTCGCTATCTTTTGAAGAACCTTCAGACTTTTGTTTAGATCTTTTGTTTTATAAAGTTCCGCCAACCCGAACTGATAAACACTTTCATCAGGGTGCTTTTCAATTTCGGCCAACAACTCTTTTTCAGCGGCTTCAAAGCCACGTTTTTTGGCAAGAAAATCGATAAGAACCATTTTTGCCTTGTTGTCATCTTTCTCATATGCGGCAGCATCCCTCAGAACCTTTTCGGCTTTATCCAGCTTATTCTGGTTGCTATAAAACCCTGCCAACTGAAAACGGTGGACCATTTGATCGGGCTCGATAGTTATAATTTTTTCCAGGATCTCACCTGCTTCATCGACTTTTTTCTGAGACATCAAGACCTTTGCCTTGAGTCCAAGCAGATTGGTGTTTTCGGGATGGCTTTTCAGCCCCTGATCGATCAATGCAAGGGCCTTATCAGATTCTCTTTGCGCCAAATGCAGTGCAGAAAGAAGAGCAATACTGTTGACGTGCCCCGGATCTTTCTTCAAGGCAGACTGACCATCAGAAAAGGCCCCCTTGATATCACCACTCTTCGCTCGAACGCCTCCTCGCAAGGCCAGCGCATCCGGGTCTTCTGGGTCGATTGCTATGGCTTTCTCTGCATTTTCCAAGGCTTGATCCAACGCATTGCCAAGCAAATAGATTTGCCCTGTATGAACAAGCGCACCCACATGTGCATCGTCCAATTTCAAAACAGCCAAAAACTGGCTCAATGCAGGTTTCCATTCACCCAGTTTTTCCAATGCCAACCCTAATTTGTAATGGGCATCTGCATCCTTAGGATCAATTTGAAGAGCATTTTTGAATTCCAGCCGGGCTTTTTCGTAGTTCCCTTCCGAGAAGAGCTGGTTTCCTTTTTCCAGATAGGCTGCTTTCCGCTCATCAGCACCTCCACATCCTGCGAGGATTGCCAAAATAACCGAAATTAAAGCAAATCGACTGACCTTTAACATAAACAATTCCTAAGAATAACTGAGACCGGAGAAAATTCTACTGATTAACAAGGATATACTACAATGAGCGTAGTGGAAACATTTGTAAAGTA
Organism: Gammaproteobacteria bacterium; assembly: GCA_026984775.1. GTDB lineage: Bacteria > Pseudomonadota > Gammaproteobacteria > CAJXQU01 > CAJXQU01 > CAJXQU01. Next base: position 50,733 of record JALSRM010000018.1, on the reverse strand, counting down.
TCGAAATCTGCTTCCGAGAAGCATCAATTCCTTTTTACATCAAAGAGTTGTTCTTTAATGACCAGACAAACTCTGCCAATCTGTTGATGATCACGACACACGACAACCCTGACTTAGAACGCCTGATTTCATCTTTGCAAAGGGCAGAATGTTTTGATCATCCGATCAAAACATTCGGGGTAATTGAAACGCATATATCCTTGGTCCTTTTGACCGGTATCTTTGCCTATAAGTTTAAAAAAAGTGTTGATCTGGGTTTTCTCGATTTCTGCACACAAGAAAAACGCAAATTTTATCTTGATGAAGAGTTACGGCTAAACAAACGACTTGCCCCACAACTTTATCTTGAAGTCCGCCCTGTAACCGGTACAGTAGATAACCCTTCATTGAAACGAACGGATGATCCCGTGCTCGAATACGCATTGAAGATGCGGCAGTTCAACCCTGAGGATCAGCTCGACAGAAGATTGGAAAAAGGTGAGCTCCTTCCCCAGCATATCCACCAACTGGCTCAGGTCATCGCAGACTTTCACCTCTCACTGAAACCTGCAGACACCACTACAGTTTTTGGTGACCCCGAACAAATCAGCAAGCCGGTACGAGAGAATTTTGTCGAAATAAGACCTTCCGAAAATGAAACAGACTTGCTTGATATGTTAGCACTTCTAAAAACATGGAGCATTGACCAACTGGACAAACTGAGACCCCGATTCGTTCAACGAAAACAACTGGGGTTCATTCGTGAATGTCATGGAGACATGCACCTCGGTAATATGGTGTTGGTCAAGGGTGAAGTTGTTATATTCGATTGCATAGAATTCAATGAAGCCTTTCGCTGGATCGATGTGTTCAACGAGATCGCTTTTGTGCTTATGGATCTGGACTACCACAATCGACCCGAACTGGCCAACAGGCTGTTAAATCTTTATCTAGAGAAAACGGGGGATTACAGTGGAATTCACGTCCTTAATTTCTACCTGGCCTATCGCGCGCTGGTACGAGCCAAGGTTGCCGATATTCAGCGACGACAGAATCCTGATGTAAAAAAACAGAAACAGCTCTCCGGGAGTGTGATCGCTCATGTCTCGTTAGCCAATCGTTACCGACAAAGCAAAAGGCAACCGCGCCTAATCATCTGCCACGGTTTTTCAGGGTCAGGTAAAACCCGCTACAGTCTCGAGCTTGCCATCCAATCCGGGGCTATTCGCATTCGTTCGGATACAGAAAGAAAACGACTCTTTGGACTTAAAACCCAAGATCGGACAGGTAATGATCCGGGAAAGAAAATTTATTCAGAACACGCCAGCCGGATCACCTATGATTATCTGGCAAAACTTGCCCGTGACATCATTGTGGCTGGTTTTCCTATCATCGTCGATGCAACCTTTCTCTCAGCGGACAGACGCCAACAGTTCAGGAAAGTCGCCAGTGAACTTTCCGTTCCTTTCCAAATCCTTGATTTCACAGCTCCAGAAGATGTTCTTAAAAAGAGAATTACAGAAAGGAACATATTGAATAAAGACGCCTCCGATGCTGATCTTGATGTTCTTGAAAGCCAGCTTAAATATCATGACCCACTTGAGGCTAATGAGATGCCGTTTGTTCTCTCCATCGATACTACTCAGACAATTGAGATTAAAAGGTTAATTCAGCAGCTCGACAGCAAAATGTGACCGGTTCTTACCTCCCTCGTCCATTACTCTTTAAAAAGATCATCAATAATAAAGGCAAGAAAACTTGAGAATTCACACCCTAAATCGATGTAAAAAACTGCCACCATATCAATAATACATATTAGAAGACAGTTTCAACTCTATGTTTCTGATAGAAAAAACAAGCCACATGGAAAAGTCGTCATAATATTGACAGCAAAACGGGTCGAGAATAATATTTGTCAAACATTGCACGGATGCAATGTAACTGGAAGGTCGAAGGATAGACCGTTCAAAAAAACAGAAGAGGTTATATAAAACTTCCGTCCTTTGCAGGGAAAGCGAAGGGATAATAAAATAGATTTCAGGCGGCATCGTGCCGCCTTTTTCTTGCCATTTCTATCCCTTGAACTCACAGGTTATGCTTTTGCATGCGATACCGCATGGCCATGCGAGTGATCCCTAGTAGACGTGCTGCTTCCGACACATTGTTGTCTGTTCGCTTCAGTGCCTGTTCCAGCATAAATTTCTCAGCCTCGTCCAGGGTCATACCAGCCAACTCTACTACGGCACTGGATGACTGATCACTGACTGCTAATGGTTGGTTGAGCATCAATGTTTCCGCCATTATTGGCTTTCCTCCCGAGAGCAAAACAGCCCTCTCCATCAGATGCTTTAGTTCTCTCACGTTTCCTGGCCAGTGATAAGACATAAGTGCCTTTTCGGCATCTTTGGTGATTTCCAGATCACCTAGTCCGTATCTCAATGCCGTTTGTTGGGTGAAGTGCCGTGCCAGCAAAATGATATCGTTTCCCCGCTCTCTCAATGGTGGCATGACTATACTTAGCACATTGAGACGAAAAAACAAATCTGAACGCATTTCCCCCTCTTCAACCATTTTTTCCGGATCACGATTGGTTGCCGAGATCACCCAGGCATCTACAGGCCGCTCCTGTGTACTGCCTACCCTTCTCAGAGTTCTTCGTTCCAGTACGGCAAGCAATTTGGATTGCAGATCCAGGGGCAGTTCGCCAATCTCGTCAAGAAAAACAACACCATCTTCAGCCGCTTCGATCAACCCGGTTCTGGCTTCAATGGCGTTTGTGAAGGCACCTTTCTCATGGCCAAAAAGTTCAGCTTCGATCAAATCTTTCGGCAGTGCAGCACAATCGACGTGAACAAAGGGTTTGTCTTTGCGTGCACTGAGACTGTGAAGCATGCGGGCTGCCATGTCTTTACCCGTACCGGTTTCCCCCAGAATCAAGATATTGGGAGGAAGAATCTCTGGATCGTGACAAAGCGATGCAATATGTCTGGCCTGATCGCGAAGGTTTTTGATCGCTTCACATTCACCAAGAAGTTCGACTTTTTCTGCGGCCACACTCTCACGTTTTCTTGAGTATTCAAGCTGGCGGGAGATCCTCTCCCGATTCAGGACTTTCTCGATATTCAGTAACAGCTCATCCAGATCAATAGGCTTTTTCAGGTAATCCGATGCCTGAAGTTTCATGGCTGCGACAGCATCTTCAAGCTCACCATAGGCTGACAATACAAGCACGGGAACCGGATTCTCCTCCTTCTCCCTGAGATCTTTTAGAAAATCGAGACCGGAGCCGTCGGGCAACCGCATATCCAGAAGGATCAGATCAGGATTAAAAGTACCGACAGATGAATGGGCGATCTCAAGGGTACCAGCAACCTCCAGCTGGAATCCTGAAACTTCAAGACGTTTCTTGACCGCTTTGGCAAAAAGTGCTTCATCTTCAACGATCAATATTCGGGTTTTTGTTTTGTCATTCTCTGTCATGTTTCTCTTGCTTCCTTTGGTACGGTGATCACGACACGGGTTCCGGGTGATCTCTTTTCGTAGGCTATCTTCCACCCATGACTGTTGCATACCTTGAATGCGACGGGAATACCAAGCCCGGTCCCAAACCGTTTCGTTGTCTTGCCGGGAGAAAGATCGTTGGCCTTGGGTTCGAAAGGCATTCCAACACCTTCATCTTCAATTGTAAGAAAAACGTTACCCTTTTCTTCATAGATGGAAAGAAGGACTCTACCCAAAGGAGGTGAAGCATCGATGGCATTGGAGATTAGGCCATAAAGCGCCTGTTCCATCAAATCCGGATCGACTGCAGCAGATAACTGCTCATCCCACTTTCCATGTTCGATTCTGACCTGTTTCTCCTGCAGACGAGGTTCAAGCAGATCGGCAACGGTTTCCAGTATCGTAGTGAGACGCATGATCTTTTTATGTGGTTTGAGTGGGTGCAGGTAGGATACAAGTGCACTTACCCAACGTCCCAACCGGTCAACCGTTTCCAGAATAGCACTTTTGATCTCCTGTTTGTCTTCAGCATCTTCCACATGATCCAGAAGTTGGGCACTGGCCCTGATACTGGCCAGTGGATTCCGTATGTTATGCGCTACCACAGGCACCAATGCACCCAAGGCTGCCTGTTTTTCGGATTCGATCAGTGCATCACGGCTTCTTGCCAGTTCGGATGCCATATCATTGATTGTCCCGGCCAGATCAACCATCTCTGCGACACCTTCCGGCGGGATCTGATGATTGAATTTACCCTTGCTGATCAGTGCTGCCCCCTGCTTGACTGTCTCTACCGGACGAACGACCTCTCGCTGAATACTGCTGCGTGAAAACAGAAACAGGATCCCTGCTAATAGCAGAGGAACCGGAATCAGGATGGGAGCAAGGCCGGTCCAGTATTCCATCTTTTCATCGAGTGCCTTTTGCTTAGTGTTCAGCAGATCTTCGAAATGATTCCAGGCCTCTTCAAAGTGACTGACCATGTTGCGTTCGTAGGCAGGATCCAGCATCCTCAACCTGACTACTCGACTGATCAGATAAGGATCGGTGAAAATTTTGTTCATGTCTTTTTTGATAACTCTGTAAGCCTCTGAAATCTGATCGATAGCCTTTTCTTCTTTCTCATCAGCTGAAATCTTTCTCAACCGACTGAAGTTGTTATCAATTTTACGAGAAAATTTACTGTAAAGATGGATCGCGTCCGGATCTTCCCGTAAACGAGCCCATGAGACTTCCTTGATCTGGCGAAAAAGATCGGTACGGATCTGTTGTGCCGCATCCCGCAATTGTCCCAGGCGCACCGATTCCGCTGAACTCTGCTGCCAGTAATGCGCCCACAGGCCTCCCAGCGAACCAGTCACTACTAACAGAAGCAGAAAAGCCAGTTCATAACGAAAAAGGAGATGTTTTAGCGGCCTGTTCATGAGATTCAACAGAGAGAATGATACTATATGACCATATGAAAAAAAGAATATTACCCTTTTTTCTTTTTCTCTTGCTGTTTGGCTGTGACAAGTCATCTAAACCTGTGCCTGGTGGAATTCAATGCGATCCAGACAATGGAGGGTTGACACTTCCTTACGGATTTTGTGCTTTGATCGTCGCCGATCACATCAGTTTCTTACGCCACATTACTGTCACCCGCAATGGTGACATCTATGGTTCACGCAGGAGCAGGCGGCTCGGTATTGGTGGTCTGGTAGGTATCCGTGATCAGGATCAGGATGGCAGGGCCGATGTGATCCAGGAATTCTGGGATAACCCTGTGCTTGGAATCAAGATCCATGAAGGATTTCTCTATTTCGGTGAAAACCGGCGCATACTCAGATATGCCCTGAACACTGATGAACTCATTCCCACTGAGGAACCTGAAATTGTGGTGGATAGATTTCCTGAACAGGAAATCCACACCGGAAAAACCTTTACGTTCGATGAGTTGGGTCAGATGTATATCAACGTAGGCGCACCCTCAAATGCCTGCCAGGAGAAGGAACTGGTGGCCGGCTCAAAGGGTATTGACCCCTGCCCTCAGCGTGAATTACAAGCCGCGATTTGGCGTTTCAATGGCAAACTGATCCATCAGTCTTTTCCTGCCAATGGTTTCAAATACGCTTCAGGCATCAGAAACGCCTATGCGATTGACTGGAATCCGATCAATAAGACGCTCTATGCAGTTCAACATGGCCGGGATGGCTTATCCGATCTATGGCCCGATATCTATAAACCTGAACAAGGTGCAGAATTACCTGCTGAAGAATTTTTCATGATCAATGAAGGTGATGATTTCGGCTGGCCCTATTGCTATTACGATCCCTACAAAAAACTGAAGGTTTTGGCACCGGAATATGGTGGAGATGGTGAGAAAGTAGGTCGATGCAAGGAATACAATGATCCTGTTATGGCCTTCCCTGCACACTTCAGCCCAAATGACCTGCTTTTCTACACCGGCGATCAATTTCCTGAACAATACCGTAACGGAGCTTTTATCGCCTTCCATGGGTCCTATAACCGGGGACCATTCGAGCAGGTAGGATACCAAGTCATCTATGTCCCTTTCCATGAGGGACTACCCACTGGAAAAACGCAGATCTTTGCTGACGGATTCAGTGGAACAGACAAGATAACAGCACCCGAAGATGCCGAGTTCAGACCGGTGGGACTTGCGCAAGGTCCTGATGGTTCACTCTATATCGCAGATTCGGTTCAGGGCAGGATCTGGCGAGTAATGTACCAGCAACCTCCTGAAGAATAGCCTCCCATTTCAAGGTAACATCCTTTGCAGAATGGTTTTTCCATTTCCTTTCAATACATGGACAGCTACACCAGCCAGATGGATGATGATAAAAGTAGCAAGAATAACCGCGCTGATTTCATGAACATCGCTGAACAGTTCTTTTAGAGATTGGTCTTCCCAACCCAGTTTGGGTAAGGGCATACCAAACCATTTGATGGGGTATTTCCCGAAGGAGGAGGACAACAATCCACTGGTTGGTTGTAAAATCATTGAAACATAAAAAAGCTTGTGAGCAATGTTGATAAAGGTCTGTTGTGCATGGGAGATGAAATCTGGCAAAGGCGGCGGTTCATGTGTTACCCGCCAGTAAACCCTGATCATCAACAGTAGAAAAACTGTTATTCCCAGCGACTTGTGAAGTTCGAACCAAGGCTTCCTCAATGATTCAGCCCCGGGAGGTAATTCAGCCTTTGTTGGTAGTCCTGTCATATAAAGACCTATGGCAAACAAAGCAAAAATCAGGATAGCAACAAGCCAGTGAAGAGTAATAGCAGTAAGGGTATATTTTTGAATTTTATTTTCCATATAATTCTTTTTACAATAGGGTTTTTGGCAAATTTTCGAAGAAAATTTACCGTTAGAATATCATTCAGAATACTATCATGACGAAACAGTGGATTATAAAACAAAATCGTTGGTCATTTTTCCTGTCATTTCTATTCTTCCTTCTACTTTCAGCATTCCCCTTCCAGACAAATCTCGCGGCAGGTGATTATACAATCGAGATTTATAAATCATCCCGTCTGCTGTTGCTTAAGAAAGACAATGTACTGAAGAAAACGTTCCAGATTGCAGTTGGCAGTGGGGGGTTAGGAGACAAAATTAGACGAGGCGACAATAAAACCCCGATCGGAAGTTATCGAGTCACTTTCTTCAAGGAAAACAGCGATTTTCATCTTTTCATGCAACTTAACTATCCGAATGCGAAGGATGCACTCCACGGTCTGAAAAACAAGATTATCGATAGAAAAGAGTTTGGGCTCATAATCAACGCCCTGAAACGAAAGGTGATTCCTAATCAGGAAACAGATCTCGGAGGTTCTATCGGTATCCACGGTATAGGAGAAGAGAATGAAGAGAAACTTGCGCTTCACCGTGATGAAAACTGGACACAGGGTTGTATCGCCATGAGAAATGATGAGATTGACCAACTGCGAAAGTTCGTTCATATTGGCACACCAGTTATCATTTTTAATTAAACCCGGATATGAAATTCATCACACTTTTCCTGATTGCTTTTCTGTTCTTGACAGGTTGTACGGATCGATGTCCAAAAAGCGAACCTCTGATCCAGCGGTTTACCACTAATAAGTCCTTCGATGACGTGATCCAGGAACTGGACTTTGCCATCACAGAAAGGAATTTCCGGATAACAGGGCGTAACACGGTAGGAAAAGGACTGCGAAAACGGGGTTATGAAAACTACCCGGAGATTGAGGTTATTCATTTCTGTTCACTGGATGTAGCCAAGGAAGTACTCGATATCGATCCAGGTTTTGTTGCCCAGATGCCTTGCCGTGTAACAGTTCATGAAGAAAAGGATCATGTCGTCATCAGCCTGATTCTGCTTCCCACCAATCATAAAGATCCTCGTGTCAATGATTTTGCCCGACGCATGAACAAGACACTCAGGGAAATTGTCGATTATGTTCTCGAAGAAGATGCGAAACCAATGTAAGAATAATTCCTGTAGGAAGTTAGGAACTGTACCGGTATACTGGTTGCCAGAACCATTGATTGTGTCATGAATGATTTTATAAAAGGTAAGAAACACCTACTATTTGTTACTAGTCTAGTTGAAAAACTCTTGATTATTCACTCTGATTCGTCTCAAACAAAGAGCTTTTTGTTTCACAGAATCATCGCTACTTAAATCAAAGGTATTCAGAACTGAACAACAATAAGAGCATCATGAAAAAATACGATCATCACCTCTTTCTTAGCTGGTTGATACTGGCGAGCGTTATTACCTTCTGCATCATTGTCGCTTGGGATCAGGGGCTCTTCATAGCGCTGTTTAGTCTCGACAAAAGCAAGATCTCATATGCAATCATGCTGATTTATGCATTGGGAATGCTGCATTGTGGATGGCGTGCCTGGCAGATTTCAAAACAACTTCAGCTTTCCGACAAAGCAGTACAACTTATCTACCACCATAGAAACAACCCTGTCTATCTGGATGGCAATCACCTGCGCCTGGGACAACACCTATCCCTGCCTGGTAGTGTCATGACCGAATTTCTGGTGGACACGATCCAAGCCAGTATGGCCAATGACAAAACAAGAGATGAAAACCGGAGTACCGCTCTTGCCGAGATCTATACAGACAGGTTGAAGTCTTCGCATGAATACGGCTGGTTTTTCGTTGATGCCATGATCAAAATGGGGTTACTCGGTACCATCGTTGGCTTTATTTTCATGCTGGGCTCGGTGGCGGATTCTTCCAATCTGGATATCAATGCCATGCAGAAAGTCATGCAGCAAATGAGCGCCGGTATGGGAACTGCCCTATATACGACCTTGGCAGGCCTTACTGGAAGTTTACTTCTGGCGATGCAATATCAGCTTCTCGATCGAGGTGTCGATGATCTGATGCACACTGCGATCCATACTGCTGAAGTCCATATACTCCCTAATGTGATAACGACTACTGACTAATCATGGCACTTTCCTGGAGTCAAAAAGCCAAACAACGTTACGCATCCGATCCTTTTACGGACCTGCTCTTCAATGCACTGCTGGGTTTCACCTTTCTGTTTATTGTCGCCATTATGTTCATGAACCCAGTAGCCAAGAAAGGTATCATTGATCCCAAAGCTGAATACATTATTACTGTGACTTGGCCCGACAACCTGCCCGATGATGTCGATACCTGGGTCGAGGATCCAAAAGGAAATATTATCTGGTTCAGAAACCGGGAAGCTGGCCTCATTCATCTTGATCGGGATGACCGTGGAATAATCAACGACACCATTACGATCAATGGAGAAAAGATTCAGAACCCACTCAATCAGGAAGTTGTGACGATCCGTGGTGTGGTTCCAGGAGAGTATGTCGTTAACCTGCATTATTATGCTTCGGAAACAGGCCTCCCTGTTGAAGTCAAGGTCAAGTTGGCCAAGGTCAATCCAGCTCTGGAAATCATCTACTATGGTACACATATCCTCGAAAAACCAGGAGAAGAAAAGACTGCCGTCCGCTTCGTCATTGATTCTGACGGTAAAGTTTCGGACATAAACCACCTGTACAAACGATTAGTGATCAACAGTTAGGAGAATAATAAAATGATAACCTTAAGCATCGCCGGACTTCTCACTGCATACGTTCTGCTGGCCGTGCTGTTGCTCAGTCTCAACCTGTATTCCAGCTTTTCCTGGCCGGTGAAAGCAGCGGGCATCCTGCTAGTTTTCCTCTTTTATCTCGTCAGTTATTTTTCATTTCCTCCTTTGCTGGGATGGCCCACTGCAGACAAACTACCCGAGCGATTCCGGTTACTGGCTGCACATGTTCAGGAACCTGATAAAGTTGCCGGAACAGAAGGTGAGATTTATCTCTGGATTACAGATATGAGCACGGGCAAGCATGCCAAGGTACCACGTGCCTATAAGCTGCCATTTTCAACCGAACTTCATAGAAAGGTTGTGGAAGCCAAGACCAAACTGAACAAGAAGCTACCCCAGCTTGGCGAGCTGATCGATGAAGGTCAACGGGTAGATGAGGTCAAAGACAATACACAGGGAGGTCAGGCCAGTATTAATATTGAATTCTTTGATATGCCAGATCCACTTTTTCCTGAAAAATAGAGAATCACCATTAGGCAGGGCGTTGTTTGTAGCGTCCTGTCAAATGGCTGTCAAATTCTGTCATAACCCTGACAAACCTTGAAACGATTGCAAAACAGGGGTTTCTTCGTCAGTCACGATCGTGCAAAATGCCCACCAGCTAGCAGTAATCTGACGTTCAATGAAATCTAACCGAAATCTTATAAAACAGATTTTCAAGCTAATTTTTATCCTGATATTGGCTCTTCCGATAGTTCGGAGTGCATGGGCTCAACACGCCCCTGTTCTGACAAAAGATATTGGGTTTTCCTGTGACCAAACAGCCGATAAAACGGCTATCAAGTGTGCCTATCGTTTCGTCAAACCTGAAATCATCAAAAAAATCTATGCCTCTCTGGATTCTGTTGAATTACCAATCAAGGATATAAAAACCTATCCTTTCGAAGACAGTGTCACTGCTATCCTTTTGCTTGTAGATACCAGTAGATCAGAGAATCCGGAACAAATCGAGCAGATCCGGAACCATGTAATTGCCTTGGCTCAGCAAGCACTGCCCTATCATAAAATAGGACTTGCGTCCTTTGATACCACTCTGGATATCCTCAAGCCACTGGGCAGTGATCCTGAAGAGATAATTCAGGTTGCCGAGAACTTAACAGAAACTGATCAGCCCACAGAATTATATCGTAATCTACTTGACGCACTGAAACTGATGGAGAATATCCAGGCAGAGAGAAAGGCAATATATCTCTTTTCCAATGGAAAGTCAGAAGATCAGTCTGTTTATCACAGTGATGTCGTTAAAGCTGCAAAAAAAGAGAACGTTAATATTGTATCTATCGGATATCGAACTCCTGGTTCAACAGATACTACACAAGCGCTCCGCTCCCTCGCTGTTGAAACCGGTGGTCTCTATGTGGCAACAACAGAAAACGATTTTGAACTTCCGGAACCATTCATTTCCGATCCCTTTGCGGTAATCGATAATGGGGGTATCCTGACTATTGATCTCTCACCCGTTCTCTCTGGGGAATATCAGGGTTTACAGATCGCGAAGTTGGTATTTGAAACCATTAACAAACGCATCACTGTCAAATTGCCTCTTGAGCTTTCTTCGAACAACCAAAGTGCTTCAGCACAATTCAAGGGTAACAGCTCTGTCGAAGCAGAGAACGGAGCCAAGAAAGAAGAAACTGCGGAACAAACCCACCAGGATACTTTCGACAATAAGGTGATAAATACCCCAGATTCAGTGGGGAAAACCAAAGAGGAAAAACATCCTGGAATACCTGTTTGGCCCACTGTACTGCTGGCCTTGTTCGCACTGGCAGGAAGTGTGTGGTGGTTCTCCAGATCGCGTACACGTACACCAACACCTTCCGTGGTACCGGAAGATGAGGGCAAGCCCCTTGCGTGGCTTGTTTCTCTCAATGATGAGTCAATCAAATATCCCATAGAACGTACACCCTGGCAGATCGGACGAACCCGCCAGAATGATCTTTTTCTGGAGCACTCTTCCGTATCCAGAAAACATGCGGTAATCAAACGGAATCGTGATGGAAGCTTTACAATTACTGATCTGGATTCACTTAACGGTATCTACGTCAATAATACAAAGAGTTCCACTAGCCTGCTTCGTGATAAGGACAAGATCGATATTGGTGATGTACGCCTGAGATTTGTTACTAATATAAGCGACTAATCAGGTATAAATTCGATCATCCAGCCCATGGTATTCGTATCAACAGAAAATTTATCAGCGATACAGAGGTCAGCTATAGCTACCAACTCTCCATCCAGATAAATCAAAGGAATACGATCCCGTAGCCAAGGAGGAATCCCTTTTTCCTGCAGATACTTTTTCAATGTTGTCGTGTGTCGTTTGCCAGCTTGTCTAAAGGTTTCGCCTCCCTGACGAAATCTGACCTCTACCGTATTCCCATCAATTCTGAAACCGGCACCTTTGATCTTTCGGGCCCGTAGTGTTCCCGTCGAAATCTTCATTGGGTGTTCAAGATTCCAGCAGTAACTTAAAGAACTGTCATGCTCGCCGAGAGGGTTCAGAATCATCAACTGATCACGATAACGCCGTACTTCGACTCCTTGCCATTCAACACAAGGAGATCGATCCTCCTTCGCTCGAATTACCGTATCGATGATCTGTCTGAGCTTGCATTCTGTTGGTACCGGAAAACCTTCCTTTCTGATCCAGTAGTGGAGAAGATTTCGCAATCGGATCTCACATAATCCAGATAATGTTTTTATCGAGATAGAAGTCGATCCTTGATCAGTCACTCTGGCCAGATCTTGAGCCGCAATTTCATCAAGCAATACAGTAGTATCAGCCAACAGGGAGATGGAGCGGTTGATGTTCACAGTAAAAGAGGGCCATCGCTCCCTGATGACAGGGATCACTTTCTGACGCAGATAGTTCCTGTCATAACGGAGTTCATGATTAGATGGATCTTCGATCCAGTGTAATGCATATCTTTTCGCATAATCTTTCAAATAATGGCGTTCCAGCTCTAGAAAAGGTCGGCCAATCCATCCCCCAGAAAAAAAAGTGAGCCTTTTCATAGCAGAAAGACCATGTGGCCCTGCCCCCCTCAACAAACGTAAAAGAAAAGTTTCTATCTGATCATCGCGATGTTGTCCAAGTAGCAACAGATCATCAGGCTCCATAAATCTTCGAAATGCCTGGTAGCGTTTTTCTCTTGCCCAGGCTTCCGGGCTCTCTCCCACTGGTGCTTTGCCATTGATAACTAGAGGTCTGAAGTCAACACTCAACTGTTTGGCAAATTCGGCACAATGCCGTTGCCATTCATGTGATTGTGGATGGATGGAGTGATCGATATGTATTGCAATGATCGGGACTTCAAGTTTGAGTTGGAACAGTGCATGAAGCAGTACACTGGAATCGAGTCCGCCACTGAATCCAACCAGGTAACGATGCGGCTCAGGGAATTGCTCAAGTTGCAGTTTCAGATAGGCCAGAAGATCCGTAGCGGAAGGCATCATCTCCGGATCAACTAGTAATGAAGTGACCCGCCCCAATTATGCGCTGATAACGTCTGGCTAAAAGTTCATCCCTGGCGATAGAAGAGAACTCGGCCAGTGATGCTTTAAGTGCTTCCTTCAATACTGCTGCCATCTTGGCATAGTCACGATGAGCACCTCCTAGAGGTTCATTGATGACTTCATCCACCAACCCAAGATCCTTCAGACGATCTGAGGTAATTCCCATCGCTTCAGCGGCCTGTTCAGCCTTCTCCTGGCTCTTCCAGAGAATACTCGCACAACCTTCTGGTGAAATTACTGAATAGGTGCTGTATTGCAGCATCAATAATTTATCCGGAACACCAATAGCCAGCGCCCCTCCTGAACCACCCTCACCGATGACGGTAGAAATGATCGGTGTCTTCAGCCGTGACATCACAAACAGGTTTTTGGCAATAGCCTCACTCTGCCCTCTTTCTTCAGCCCCGATACCCGGATACGCCCCAGGTGTGTCAATAAAGGTCAGCAAGGGGAGATTGAATTTCTCTGCCATTTTCATGATCCGGCGGGCCTTTCGATATCCCTCAGGACGTGGCATACCAAAATTACGATGGATATTCTCCTTTGTATTTCGACCTTTCTGATGGCCGATAATAGCAATTGGCTCTCCATCCAGCCGTGCCAGACCACAGACAATTGCGGCGTCATCGGCAAACTGTCGATCGCCATGCAATTCCTCGAAATCCGTGAAAATGCGTTCCACATAATCCAGCGTATAGGGGCGCTTGGGATGCCGGGCGAGTTTTGCAATCTGAACCGCATTCAGATTAGAGAAAATCGACTTTGTCAGTTCCTCAGAACGTGCCTTGAGGCGCGCTATTTCCTCATTGATATCGATTTCCGCATCATCTCCAAGGTAACGCAGTTCCTCGATCTTCGCCTCCAAATCAGCAATCGGTTGTTCAAAATCAAGAAAATTCAGCGCCATTCAAGCGTTCTCACACGTGTTTCCATAAATTTTAGAATTCTATCACAAAGGATGGATTAATATTCTACAATGACCTGGTCCTGCCCGAGCTTTGCTGTCAGTTGATCGAGCAAACGATCCGGAAGTTGTAATCGCCAATCTGTTCCGAGACAGATCCTCGCTGATGCCTTTTCCTGCTGAAAATCGATCATCACGCGGCAGGGACCGTTTCTGTAAGGTTCCAAAATCTCCTTTAACTCGGGTATGAGCCCATTCAGTTTACCTTCTCTTCCGTTACGCCTAATTCTCAGAACCAGTTGTTTTGCATTTTTGGCCCTGGACTTTTCAATATCTACAATCTGCTCTGCAGTGAATGAATACCCCCCGTTGAAATCATCTTCCTTACATTGACCGTCCACAATCACGATCCGATCCTTGTTTAAATATTCACCGTACTCTTCCAGTACATCGGAATAGACGACAACTTCAACACGACCCGTTTTGTCGTCAAGGGTAGCTATCGCCATACGCCCTCGCCGCGCAGAGATCATACGAATCGCGATGATCTGTCCAACGATTCTGCCCGGACCGGGTTTCAGTTCATTCAATCTGTTACTGACCAGATGTTGGAGTTCTTTTTCATACCGATCGATCGGATGTCCTGAGAGGTACAAACCCAGGGTCGCCTTCTCATTCGCGAGTCGCTCTTCTTCATTCCACTCGCGTATAGCAGTAAAAGCATCAATCGATTCTTCGACATCCACCACCGGTTCCAGACCAAACAGATCGTTCATACCAATGGATCGATTCCGGGAATACTGTTCCGCCATTTTAAGGGCGTTATCCAAAGAAGCCATGATGGTACTCCTCCCTGGACCAAGCCCATCCATGGCACCCGCCTTCGTCAGTGCTTCGAGCACACGCCGGTTGATACGGCGATTGTCCATACGCCGGCAGAGATCGAAGAGATTAACAAATGGACCATGCTTGTCCCGCTCTTCCACCAGACAATCGACCGCCGCTTCTCCCACTCCCTTGATTGCGCCAAGACCATATCGGATTGTTTTCTCGTCCTGAACCGTAAACTTTGAATGACAGCTATTCACATCCGGTGCCATGACATCAAGCCCCATGTGACGACACTCATCTATAAGACCCACCACCTTATCCGTATTATCCATATCGGAAGAAAGAACGGCTGCCATGAAGGCAGCAGGATGATGGGTCTTTAACCAGGCTGTCTGATAAGCCACCAGCGCATAGGCTGCAGAGTGCGATTTGTTAAAACCATAGCCTGCGAACTTTTCCATGAGATCAAAGATATAACTCGAAACTTTCTCTTCAATCCCATTTTTGCGGGCACCGTCGATGAAAATCTGTCGCTGTTTGGCCATCTCTTCCGGTTTCTTTTTACCCATAGCTCGGCGTAGCAGATCAGCTGCCCCAAGGCTGTAACCGGCCAAAACCTGAGCGATTTGCATGACTTGCTCTTGATAAAGAATGACCCCGTAGGTAGGCTTCAATATAGGTTCCAAATCAGGATGTGGATAGACCACTTCCTGGCGACCATGTTTTCTCTCGACGAAATCGTCCACCATCCCGGACTGTAAAGGGCCAGGCCTGAACAGAGCCACAAGTGCAATGAGATCATCAAACACATCTGGTTTCAGGCGTTTGATCAATTCTTTCATTCCGCGGGACTCAAGCTGAAAAACAGCGGTCGTTTCAGCCCGGCAGATCAGCTCATAAGTAACCTTGTCATCTAGTTGTATCTGACTAATATCGATAGGCTCTTTTCCTTTCTCCTGTAACAGACGGTTTGCATCCTTAATCGCCCAATCAATAATTGTCAGAGTCCTCAGTCCCAGAAAGTCAAACTTGACCAAACCAATGGTTTCCACGTCGATCATGTCGAACTGGCAGACTACACTACTGCTATCAGCTTCACAGTAAAGCGGAACAAAATCCGACATCGCCGATGGAGCGATGACAACACCGCCTGCATGTTTACCAACATTCCTGACCGTTCCTTCCAGTTGTAGTGCCAGATCAATCAGTGTATGAACATCCTCTTCCTGCTCATAACGTCCCTGGAGCAGAGGCTCCTCTTTCATTGCCTTTTCAAGGGTCATACCAATCTCGAAAGGAATCAGTTTCGAGATCTGATCGACGAAACCATATGGAAGACCCAGCACACGACCACAATCGCGTACTACCGCCTTAGCCGCCATGGTGCCATGGGTGATGATCTGGGAGACGTGATCGCGACCGTATTTTCGTGAGACATAATCAATAACCTCGTCTCGTCGATCCATACAAAAATCGATGTCGAAGTCTGGCATGGAAACACGCTCCGGATTGAGAAAGCGCTCAAATAGCAGATCGTGTGCCAGTGGATCGAGATCGGTGATTTCCAATGCATACGCCACAAGAGAACCCGCACCTGAACCACGGCCTGGACCAACCGGGATCGCATTTTCCTTGGCCCAATGGATGAAATCGGCAACGATGAGAAAATATCCGGGAAAACCCATAGCAATGATCACTTCGAGTTCCATTTCCAAACGATCTTCATAGATTTTTCGTCGTTCAGAATAGTCGGAAGCTTCTGGATTCAGCAGGATTTTCAGCCGTTTTTCCAGTCCTCTCCTGCTCTCCTCCCGAAACCACTCCTCCATTGAATAACCATCCGGAACTGGAAAATTGGGCAAAAAATAGTCATCAAAATTGAATTCAACATTACATCGCTGGGCAATGAACCATGTGTTTTCAATTGCTTCAGGAACATCTTTGAATAGCTCTACCATCTCCTCAGGAGATCGAAGATACTGCTGGGGAGTATAGTTTCGGGGTCGCCTCGGATCATCCAGAGTGCGACCTTCGTTGATACACACTCTGGCCTCATGGGGTTCATAATCTTCGGCTGTCAGGAACCTTACGGCATTGGTTGCCACCACTGGGATTCCATGTGCTGCTGCCAAAGTGATGGTGTCATCAATAAATACCTCCTCTCCTTCCAGGCCAATACGCTGGATCTCCAGATAGAAACGATCACCGAAAAGCTGCTTCCATTGCAGACACTGTTCTCCGGCTTGCTCCATTTTTCCGATTGAAAGCAAGCTACCGATTTCACCATTTGCACCTCCAGACAGAATGATCAGACCATCTGCATGGTCTGACAACCACTCCCATTTGATCGTCGGTTGCCCCGTCTCTTGCCCTTCAAGATAGGATTTCGTGATCAGGTGGGAAAGGTTTTTATAACCCTCATAATCCTGACAGAGAGCGATAAACCTTGAGGTTCCTCCTTCCTTGTCTCTTCTCCGTAGTGCAAGATCCGCACCGATCAAGGGTTTGATTCCAGCCGCCTGAGCTGCCCGGTAGAACTTGATTGTGGCATAGAGATTATTTCTGTCAGTGATTGCAACAGCCGGCATCTGCAACTCGGAAACCGTTCTGATCAACGGCTTGATACGGTTCAACCCATCAACAATAGAATATTCAGTGTGCAGGTTTAGATGAACAAAACGGCTCATTTCAGTTGTTTTTAATGCGTTTTCTTACCGGTGCAAATGATTTTCGATGTTCCGATAGAACTCCGTATTTTTCAAGTGCTTGGAGATGTTCTTTGACAGGATAACCTTTGTGTCTTGCAAAACCGTATTCGGGAAAACGCTCATGCAGCTCTCTCATCTCCCGATCCCGTGTTACCTTGGCAATAATGGAGGCCGCGCTGATCGCTGGGACGGAATCATCCCCGCTGATGATGGCCTCAACTGTACAAATGCCATCCATATCCGGACAATGGTTACCATCGACCTGGATATGATCCGGCTTCTCCTCAAGGCCCTCTACGGCACGACGCATGGCCAGCAGCGTTGCTTGGAGAATATTCAGTTGATCAATTTCAGCAACTTCCGCACGGCCTGTAGCCCAGCAAATAGCTTCATGGATGATGATGTCATAGAGTTTTTCACGTCGTTGTTCGGATAACTTCTTGGAATCACTTAACCCTTTAATTATGCAATCTTTCGGCAGAATGACAGCTGCAGTGATAACTGGACCAGCCAAGGGCCCGCGACCGGCCTCGTCAACACCTGCGATCAGCCCTCGCATAGGGCAATGATTGCTTCCGCCGCCTGTTCACTGGCATTACAGCTGAGTTGCCGGTGAACTTCGAGAAACCTCTGTTCCAGACTGAAGACTTTCTCAGGATGATCAAGCCAGGACAATAACGCCCGCCCCAGGGTTTCCGGCGTTGCTTGACCCTGTATAAATTCGGGAACGACCATATTTCCAGTCAGCAGATTGGGTAGCGCGATATAGGGTAGTTTCACCAATCTTTTGGCGATTTGGTAGGTTATCCAGGCCATCCTGTAGGCGACCACCATGGGACGTTTGATAAGCATGATCTCCAGCGTTGCTGTTCCTGAAACAGAAAGCACCACATCAGATGCGGCAATCGCATCGTATGAACTATTCAGAACTGGCGTTACGGATAGTTCGGGTACAACTTGTTTGAATCTTTCTTCAAAGAAAGTTTGGGCTTGTTGATTGACCATAACTGCAATAAAATGCAGATCCGATCGCTGCTCGGCGAGCCATTTTGCCGTCTGGAGGAACGTGTCAGTGTGGTAGTTCCACTCTTTACTACGGCTTCCTGGCATCAGTGCAACTATCTTTTTGTCTCGCGGCAGCCCCAGTTTTGCTCTTGAAGGATGTTTCTCTACTTTCTCCGGAATTTCATCTGCCAACGTATGGCCAATAAAACAGGCTTTGATGTCATGGTCTTTGTAATAAACCTCTTCAAAGGGAAGTATGGTTAGGATCAGGTCGGTAGCCCGATCGATTTTTGCCAAGCGGCCTTCCCGCCAGGCCCATACCTGTGGACTAACATACTGGACCGTTTTTATCCCAGCCCTCTTCAAATGGAACTCTAAACCAAGATTGAATTCTGGTGAATCAATGCCAATGAATACATCAGGTGGGTCTTCAAGGAAATATTTTATCAATTGTCTACGAATGCCATGAAGTTCATGGAAATGTCTGATCACCTCTACGAGCCCCATGACAGACAATTTTTCTATCGGGAAAAGACTATGGCAGCCTGCTTCGATCATCTTCGGACCACCAATCCCAGAGAACTCTATCTCCGGCTGTCTTGCCTTGAGTGCTTGAATCAGGCTGGCACCCAGTTTATCTCCCGAAATCTCACCGGCAACGATACCCACTCTCATGTAGAGACCTTTAGTTCGGGTGGATCAACGTATAATGCCTCGCTCGGTTGTGCGCAAAAAATCCAATAGAGGCATTATTTCCTGACAATCCTCGGACATCTCTTCGAGCCGTACACAGGCTTCGTTTATCGTCAAATTCTTACGGTAGATAATTTTGAAGGCCTGCCTCAGACACTCAATGGTCTCTGCAGAAAATCCGCGGCGTTTGAGACCCTCCTTGTTGATACCCTTTGGTTTTGCCGGATCCCAAGCAGCCACCAGATAAGGAGGGATATCCTTGGATGTACCGGTTGAAAACCGAGTAATGGTGTGCATGCCAACACGACAGAACTGGTGCACCAGCGTAAAACCACCTAAAATGGCAAAATCACCCACTTCGACATGCCCAGCAAGTGATGCATTATTGGCGAAAATCGTATGGCTCCCAATCCTGCAATCATGAGCAATATGTACATAGGCCATGATCCAGTTATCGTCACCAAGCCGGGTCAGTCCTCCTCCTTCATCTGTTCCTCGATTGATGGTACAAAACTCCCGAATCGTATTTCGATCACCAATTTCAAGTCGGGAGTTACTTTCACCGTGATATTTCTTGTCCTGCGGATCATCCCCAATCGATGCGAACTGGTAAATCCGGTTATCTTTTCCAATCCGCGTTGGACCCTTGATAACGACATGTGGACCAATCCACGTGCCTTCGTCAATCTCGACATCTGGGCCAATAACCGTTCCCGGGCCGATGGTTACGTCGGCTGCAATCTGGGCATCAGACGAAACCATGGCACTGGGATCAATCAAGGTTGAAATTCCTGTTTTGCTGTCATGATTTCAGCTGAGGCGACGATTTTTCCATCGACTCTGGCCAAACCATCGAAACGATATATCCCCCGAATTTCACGAGTGAGCCTTACCTCCAAACGCAGCTGATCTCCCGGCCCAACCGGGCTTTTGAAACGGGCTTTATCAATCCCGACCAGATAATAGAGTGTGTTTTCATCTGGTGTCTTGTTAAGGGAATAAAAAGCCAACACACCTGTTGCTTGGGCGATGGCCTCAAGAATCAGGACTCCCGGCATGATCGGTCTGTTTGGAAAATGCCCAGTAAAAAAAGGTTCGTTGTACGTAACATTTTTAATCCCGATCAAGGATTCTCCAGGAACACAATCCAAAACCCTGTCAATCAGCAACATCGGATACCGGTGCGGTAACAGTGTCTGGATTTTATTGATATCCATTTCTATAGTCATAGCTCATGGGACCTCTTGTTATGAGAGCTCTGTGTTGGCACCAGGCAAGAATGGTAAAAGAGGAATCAGACAGCCGGGGGTGTAAATTGAAGCAAATTGCCGTTCCAGTTTAACCGCCACAGGGATGCAAGTGATAGACCGACACAGCGAATATTTGCCGGGATTCACAACGAAAAGCTGTCTGACTATGCTCATTATTGGCTTTTCCATAACTTAATCAGAGGCTCCTTGGTTTTTGTTTTTTGAGGCATCAAGCCGGTGAACCCTTGCAACAGTCCTGCGCCATGCTCTGGCTTCCCGTACTGGCCAGCCTGATGAATAGGCACCTGGTTCCCGAATGGATTTGGTTACCAAACTCATGCCAGTGATTGTAACATCATCTGCAATCTCAAGATGGCCTGCTATACCGACTCCTCCTCCAAGCATACAACGTTTACCAATCGTAGCACTTCCAGCGATACCGACACATCCGGCAATAGCGGAATTTTCACCGATACGAACATTGTGTGCGATCTGAACAAGGTTATCAATTTTTACCCCACTCTCAATGACAGTGTCCTTGAGTGCGCCGCGGTCGATTGTGGTATTGGCTCCAATCTCCACATCATCTCCAATCTGGACACTGCCAATCTGAGGAATTTTTACCCAAGCCCCATTCTCTCTGGCCAGACCAAACCCATCCGAACCAATCACCGCTCCAGGATGAATCAGAACTCTTTTACCGATCGAGATATGGTGACACAGAGTGACATTAGCAACTAGACGGGAATAATCACCGACGGTTACACCTTCAGCAACAACACAGCCAGGACCAACCTGAACATGAGCGCCGATCACGGCATACTGTTCTATCACTGCATTTGCAGCGATATCGGCGGTGGGATCAACCTTTGCGTATTCATCAATGATGGCTGACGAGTGGATATCTCCTCTAGCCAGTTTCGGTTGATTGAGCCAGGCAGCGATTTTGGCATAAGCCAGATAAGGATCCTGGGTAACGATGGCAGACACAGGACAATCATCCAGATCCTCCACTCTCAGGATCACTGCTGATGCCCGAGTTATTTTCAGGAATTTCCGATACTTGCCATCAAACAGGAAGGCAATTTCTCCTTCCTTTGCTTTATCCAGTGTCGCAACCTGGTGAATGACTAGTTCCGACGCATTCTCGCCACGACAGTGCAGCTCTCCGTTGACCAGATTTGCCAGCTCTTCCAGAGTCGCCACATCAAAACCCAGATTTCCCGATTTATTTAATTTTTTTGAGTTCTTCAATGACCTTGTTGGTGATATCCACTTTGGGGCTAGCGTAGATCACACCTTCACCTACAATCAGATCATATTTCCCCTCTTTGGAAATTTTCTTAATGGCTTGAACTATCTTCTTTTGAATCTTGCCAAACTCTTCATTTCTGCGAAAATTGAGGTCTTCGCGAAATTCGTCTTGTTTGCGCTTCAACTCCCTTCTTTCGGATAGAACTTGGCGTTCCAGCTTTTTACGCTCCGCTTCGCTCATAATAGCGCCATCCTTGGCCAGTTTGTCTTCTTTCTGCTTCAGTGCTTTCTGTGCAGCGACCAGCTTTTTATCACGGCCAGCAAATTCTTTCTCAAGGCGTTTTTTGGCCTCTGCAGCCTGTGGTGCCTTTTCCAACACCTTGACAGCATTTACTACACCTATCTTGTAATTTTCTGCCATGGTTGTTACCGGCAGTACCAGGATGAAAGCCAGAAAAGCGAGCCGTTTAGCCATTGTAAGTCGTTTCAACATAATACTCCTGAGTTACTAAAATAATTTAAAAAGATGTTCCGAAGGTAAACTGGAATGATTGTGTTCTGTCACTCGCCTTGTCATTGAATGGTATAGCGAAACTGGCTGACAATACACCAAAGGGTGAAACCCAGATCCCTGATACTCCAAGTGAATACCTGAAATCTCCAATATCAAAATTCTCATCGTTGATGTCATAAACATTACCTGCATCCACAAATGCAGTCAATCGTAACGATTTAGACTCACGTGCAAATGGGACCGGCAAAATCAGTTCTGCGTTCCCTACGAGTTCCAGGTTCCCACCGATCGCCCTGCCAGAACTATCTTTTGGACCGAGTGTATTTTCCTGAAAACCTCGAACCGATCGAGGCCCACCACCATAAAAATTCTCGAAGAAAGGGAGCTTGTCAGTCGAACCATAACTATCACCGTACTTTACCGTGCCCTTAAGCAAAAGGGTATAATCCTCTAAAACCGGTATAAACCAACGCCCATCATAGGAAAGTTTATAATAGAGAAGATCCCCAAAAGGCACTGCAGCTTCTGCCCTCAGTCTGTGTAGAACGCCACTGTCAGGGAGTATGGCCCGATTACGGGTATCATAGGCAAAACTCCCTTTCAGACGCAAAACATCAAAGCGGTTACCTTCGCGATTAATGAAATCGAGTACCTCATCGGATGAAAGACTGTTAGTGGTGAGTTTGGTGTTTTCATAATCGAGTCCGAGAAAGAGATTCTGATACTCGGTAACAGGAATACCAAAATTAACCCCTCCTCCATAAACCGTTGAATCAAAACGGGTGATATTGGCATTAGCGGCATTTGTTTCACGGTAGAATGTATTGAATCCTCGGCTTACGCCGTCATCTGTCCAATATGGGTTGGTATAACCCAACCCAAAACGCCGATTGACTTCACTGTTATTGAAATCAAACGAGATTCGCTTGCCACTCCCAAGAAAATTGTCCTGGGTCACGTTGGTATTGAATATGAGGCCTTGCGTTTGTGAAAAACCCAACCCAAACAACAAATTACCGGATGGCCGTTCCTTGACTGAGAAATTGACATCGACTTGATCGTTTGTTCCCGGAACCGCCGGCGTCTCCACATTCACATCTTCGAAATAGCCAAGACGCTGAAGACGAATTTTGGAACGCTCGATCTTTTTCGTCGAGATCCAACCGCCTTCAATCTGTCTCATCTCACGCCGCAGAACCTCGTCTCGGGTCTTTGTATTTCCCGTAAAATTGATACGGCGTACATAGACCCGTTTGCCAGGATCGATAAAATAC
The DNA here is from genome assembly GCA_026984775.1 of Gammaproteobacteria bacterium. Lineage (GTDB taxonomy): Bacteria > Pseudomonadota > Gammaproteobacteria > CAJXQU01 > CAJXQU01 > CAJXQU01. The sequence goes on along the minus strand of JALSRM010000018.1, from coordinate 27,166 downwards.
GTCAACTTGACCGTTTTGGTTTTAGTGTCGATCTCAGGAATTGCATTCACATTGGCAAAAGCATATCCCTCGTCACCAAGCCGATCCGTCAGATTTGAAGTTGTCTTGGTGACTTTCTTGCGTGAAAAAATATCCCCTTTGTGGGTAACAATCTCATTGAACAGTTCCTCGGGAGGAACAATCATCTCACCTGAGAGTTCAACGTCCGAAATTGAGAACTGGTCACCTTCATTGATATTAATTGTGATATAGACGTCGCTTTTATCAGGGGTGATGGAAACTTGTGTCGAATCCACACGGAAATTGATAAAGCCATTATCAAGATAGAGCGACTTCAGTGTCTCCAGGTCAGCAGCCAGTTTCTGTTTTGAATATTGATCTTTTTTTGTAAAGAAAGAAAACAGGGTTGGCGTTGAAAGTTTGAATTTTTTCAAAATCTGTTTATCGGTAAAAGCCTTGTTGCCAACAATGTTGATCTCTTTGATTCTCGCTGTTTTTCCTTCCTTTATATTGATCGTGACTTCAACGCGGTTATCGTCGAGTTTCTTCACATCCGTAGTAATTTTTGCACCATACTTGCCAAGGGCAAAATATTGACGTTGAAGTTCCTGCTGCACCTTGTCGAGGAGTGATTCATTGAAGACTTCTCCTTCAGCAAAACCAACACTGGCAAGACCTTTCAACAAATCATCTGTCTTGATATCTTTGTTTCCAGTGATCCGGATTTTTGAGATAGCCTCCCGTTCCTTGAGGTGAATCACGAGAACATTTCCATCCCGCTCAAGTCTGACGTCCTTGAAAAAACCACTTTTGAACAAAGCCCTGACTGTCTCGACCGATAAACGATCATTAAATCTGTCGCCAATCTTTACCGGCAGATTATTGAAAACATTACCCGCCGAGACCCGGTTTAGACCTTCGAGCCGGATATCTTTGATAACAAACTCCTCAATTGCCCATGCTGATAATGAGAAAAGAGTTAAAAAAGTTAGTGTAACAAGCTGTTTTATTATTATTTTATACATTATTCTGAATTCTATTGAACGTACCCCATTTTTCTTTCCAGATCAGGAAAGAAGCCGTACGATGTCATTATAAAAGGCTAAGGACATCATTGCGACCAGCAAGGCGATTCCTATGTTCTGTCCTATCTGCTGGGCGGCTTCAGAAACCGGTTTTCCTGTCACAAGTTCTACCAAATAATAGAGAAGATGCCCTCCATCGAGTACCGGAATCGGTAACAGGTTAAGAACTCCGAGGCTGACACTGACAATAGCAAGAAATGAGAGAAAAGCAGTAAGACCTATACCTGCAGACTGTCCCGCATATTGTGCAATGCTGATTGGACCACTAAGATTTTTGACTGAGGCTTCACCCATCAGCATCTTGCCCATAAGCTTTAGCGTCAGGGAAGACATCTCCCCTGTTTTTCTCAAACCCTGCCATACTGCAGAAAATGGATCGTATTTCTCAATACCGAGTTCAGACTTGTTTAGTTCTACGGGCTTAACGCTGGCACCAATCCGACCGATGGTTTTTCCATTGACTTCAAAACGTTCAGGCGTCAGATCAACTAAGATTCGATTACCCTCTCGTAGAATCTCCGTCTTGATTGTCTGTTCGGGCCGTGCCTGAACATACTTTACCCACTCATTCCAAGTCTTGATCGGTTGTCCATCAGCAGCGACAATCCGGTCACCTGGCATCAAACCCGCCTTTTCAGCAGCGCTCCCGGGTAGGATTTTATCCAGCACCGGAGGCAAATCAACATGTTTTGGGATGACACCTAATACATCAAGCAGATTCCCCTTCGACAGATCGTCGATCTTGATCGAAGTTAGATCCAATTGCAGCCTCTTTTTTTGGCCGTTCTCGTCCCTGACAGTCAGGTTGAGCTTCTTCTCATCAATGATGTGGTTGATACACTTCTGAATGAAAGCAGACCATGTGGGAGTCGGTTCATTATCCACAGCGACAATCTCATAAGCAGGTTCAATTCCGGCAAGATTGGCGGGCGAACCCTCCTTAACCTCACCAATGATGGGCTTCAACCCACTCACTCCAATCACGAAGATCAGCCAGTAAGCAGCGATCGCAAACAGAAAATTGAACAATGGGCCTGCTACGACGACAGCAATACGAGATAAAACGGGTTGTGTATTGAAAGCGCGATGACGTTCATTACCGGGAACAGATCCCTCTCTCTCATCGAGCATTTTGACGTAACCACCAAGCGGTATTGCAGCGACGACAAATTCCGTATTGTCTTTACCAAAACGTCTACCCCAGACCGGGTTACCAAATCCAACCGAAAAACGCAGTATCTTGATACCAAGCTTCTTGGCTACCCAGAAATGCCCAAATTCATGGATCGTGACCAGAATGGCAATGGCAAAAATGAATGCAAATATGTTCTGCAGAATATCCATGATGTCTGATAATTATCTCTTAGCTCGTTTTTAAAGGACCCTTGTTTGATTCCTGACACGTAGTTATAAAGGGGAGGACAGCCAGTTTGAGACAGGGATCGAAACAACTAGTAGCCATGTTTGCAACATTTGCCAAGAACCCACTTACTTTCTCCTTTACAAGCTTCTTCAGCATTGACTCAGAGAGTCCCTAAAATTTGCCTGGCATATTCTCGGGCTTCTGCATCTGCCTCCAAGAGGGTACTGATTGCATCGGCAGTGTGTATTTCAACGCCAGCCAAGGTTTCTTCTATGACCCGGGGAATATCGGAAAATTTCATCTCTCCTTCCAAAAATCTATCCACAGCGATTTCATTTGCAGCATTGAGTATCGTTGTTGCCGTTCCACCCTTATCCATCGCCTCGATGGCTAGTCTGAGGCAGGGAAACCTATCCAAATCCGGGGCTTCAAAATCAAGTCGAGCAACTTCAAACAGATCGAGTTCTTCGACTCCTGAATCTATTCTTTCCGGACAACCCAAGGCATAGGCGATAGGTGTACGCATATCCGGATTGCCCAATTGAGCGAGTACTGAACCATCGTTGTATTGCACCATGGAGTGGATAACGCTTTGTGGATGAATGACTACCTCAATATGCTGCGTATCTGTCGCAAACAACCAGCAGGCTTCGATAATCTCTAACCCCTTATTCATCATTGTCGCTGAATCAACAGAAATCTTGCGGCCCATTACCCAGTTCGGATGTGCAACTGCCTGTTCAGGGGTAATAGAATCAAGTTCAGACAATGGTGTTTTTCGGAATGGCCCACCCGAGGCCGTAAGCAGAATCTTCCTTACACCTGTTATTTCAAGACCACGATGGAAATCATGTGGCAGACTCTGGAAGATTGCATTGTGTTCACTGTCGATGGGAATCAATTCTGCTCCACTGTCCTTGACCGCATCCATAAAGAGTTGGCCCGACATCACCAGCGCTTCCTTATTAGCCAGCATTACCCGCTTCCCCGCTCTTGCCGCTGCCAAGGTAGGCATCAAACCTGCGGCCCCGACAATTGCAGCCATGACATAGTCAGTTTCATCCAGTGCGGCCACCTTTTCCAGACCAGAAACCCCGGCCAGAACTTGAGTTGGTAGAGATGCCTCGATAATTTTCTTCTCTAGCTGGTCTGCACATACTTCATCAGCCATGACTGCCCAAGGGGGAGTCCATTTGCAACACTGTTCGAACAGTTCCTCAACATTCTGGTTGGCGGTCAAGGCAGTGACCATGAAACGATCCTTGTGACGAGAGATTACATCCAGCGTATTGACGCCAATTGTGCCAGTGGAACCAAGAACTGTAACCCCTTTCATTGGATAAACCCTGTCAGCATCAGACCCATGGTAAACACGGGGGCCGCAGCGGTCAGACTATCTATCCGATCCATGATCCCTCCGTGACCGGGGAGCATATTGCCACTGTCTTTTTTGCCAGCAATCCGTTTGAAAACACTTTCTGTCAGATCACCAAGTACCGAGATCACTGCTGTCCCGAGGCAGAGCAGAAACATTTCCATAGGAATTTCGTTAATCCCGGTTCCAGTCAGGTACGGTAATAGCAATACAGAGACAAGCAAAACTGCAACCAACCCACCAAATACTCCTTCCCAGCTCTTCCCTGGGCTGATTGTGTCGGCCAGTTTGTGGCGGCCTAAAACCCGACCAGCAAAGTAGGCACCGATATCTGCCGTCCAGATCAGGATCAGCAGAAACAGTACCCATAATGGGCCCAGTTTAGGATTGTTGTGCAAATAAAGAACAGCAAGCCATGCTGGAACAAGAATGATAAATCCGATAAATAAAAATAGAATTTTTCGCTGCGTAGGTAAGCGCCTTCTTGCTTGGGCAATGAAAATGGAGATCAGAGCCAGTAACCACCAAAAGCAGGCAGACACAAGAAAAACTCCCAATGAGGGTTTACCGATCAGAGGAAAAGAAAGATACAGGATCAGTGCCGTAACAATGGTATAGGCCAGATGGACGAAAATATTCTCAAAACCGGAGAGCCCAACCCATTCCCATGCTCCGATCAAAATAATCAAGCCCAGAATTACAGCAACAGCCGGTGTGTCCAAGTAGTAAATGGATCCAAGAACCAAAGGAGCAAAAATTAGTGCCGTGATAATTCGTTGTTTAAGCATTTTCCACCTGTTCACCGGTACGGCCGAACCGTCGTTGACGTCCTGCAAATGACGCCAATGCAACCTCGAAATCGGTGTCATCGAAATCCGGCCACAATGTTTCCGTGAAATAAAGTTCAGTATACGCCAACTGCCAGAGAAGGTAATTACTGATCCTCTGTTCTCCACCTGTTCTTATAAACAGGTCCGGTTCTGGGAGATCACTGATCGAAATGAATTGCTGAACGGTCTCTTCCCTGATCGTTTCTGGTTGAAGTTCACCGGCGGCGACCTGCTGTGCGATCTGTCGTGCTGCCTGTGTTATATCCCAGCGTCCACCATAATTTGCAGCAATCACTAACGTCAGACCAGTATTGTTTCGAGTCAATTCCTGAGCTTTTAGAATAAGTTTCTGCAATTTTTCAGGGAGGGCTGACAGATCGCCGATCATGCGCAAGCGAACATTGTTTTTGTTGAGGCTTTTTACTTCCTGTTGCAGGGCACGAATAAAAAGCTCCATCAAGAGAGAAACTTCCCGTTTAGGCCGACGCCAGTTCTCACTACTGAATGCGAACAACGTCAGGACTTTTATCCCCTTGGCTCCACAGGCGCGGACGACCTTTCTCACTGTTTCGACACCGGCCCGGTGCCCAGCGATTCTAGGAAGTTTCCTGCCTTTTGCCCAGCGGCCATTACCATCCATAATAATGGCAACATGGCAGGGCAGTTTTTCAGTCATCGTAAATGCGGATTCTGTACAGGATCAGATTTCCATCAATTCCTTTTCTTTTTCGACAAGCATATCGTCCACCTGCTTGACATACGTATCGATGATTTTCTGGATGCGCTCCTCGCTCTTGCGTTCCTCATCTTCCGTGATCTCCTTCTCTTTCAGTAGCTCCTTGAAGGAACTGATCGCGTCTCTGCGGATATTTCTGAGTGCCACCTTGGCCTGTTCACCTTCAGCACGGACGACCTTATTCAAGTCCTTACGGCGCTCTTCGGTGAGTGGAGGCAACGGGATACGGATAACATCACCGGCAGTACTCGGATTCAGGCCCAAGTCTGAATTCATGATAGCCTTTTCAATCTCGCCAACCATGGTCTTCTCCCACGGCGTTATGCTAAGAGTGCGAGAATCCTGAACATTAATATTGGCTACCTGGCTCAACGGTACCTGTGAACCATAGTATTCAACCGTGACATGATCGAGCAGAGATGGATGGGCCCGTCCGGTTCTGATCTTTGCAAGATCCAGCTTGAGTGCTTCCAGTGTTTTGCTCATGCGCGTATCTGCATCTTTCATGATCTCTTCTATCATTTGTTTGTCTCCCTCAGTGAACCAGCGTGCCGATATTTTCACCCAGTGAAGCTCTCAACATGCTACCTTTTTCAGTCATGTCCAGAACCCTCAAGGGCATATTGTTGTCACGGCAGAGCACGATGGCCGTTGCATCCATCACCGCCAGTTTCTTCTCCAGTGCCTCATCATAACTCAGCTGATCATAGCGTTTGGCATCCGGATCCTTCATCGGATCCGCCGAGTAAACACCGTCTACCTTGGTTGCCTTGATCATGAGATCAGCACGGATCTCTATAGCACGAAGACTGGCAGCAGAGTCTGTTGTAAAAAACGGATTGCCCGTGCCAGCAGCAAAAATGACCACACGTCCTTTTTCCAGATGCCGGATGGCACGGCGGCAGATATAGTCTTCACAGACCTCGTGGACCTTGATCGCTGACATTACCCGGACAAAGAGGCCATTCTGTTCAAGCTTGTCCTGTATGGCCAGTGCGTTGATCACTGTGGCCAACATGCCCATATGATCACCAGTTACCCGGTTGATACCATTTGCAGCCAGACCGGCACCACGGAATATGTTGCCACCACCAATAACGATGGCGACCTGAACTCCTGCATCGACCATGGACTTAATCTCTTCAGCAACATTCTGAATGACATCCGGATTGATGCCGTAGTCATCCTCCCCCATTAGGGCCTCACCACTTAATTTGATCAGGACACGGCGATGAGCGTTATCTGAAGATTCTGTCAATGCTGTTGCTCCTGGAATTACCCCTGCTTGGCAGCCTTTGCCTGTGCTTCCACTTCGGCAGCAAAATCTTCCTGTTTTTTCTCAATACCTTCACCCACTTCAAAACGGGCAAATGATTTCACGTTGGCATTGGCCGATGCCAGGAGTTTACCTACCGTCTGGTCAGGGTCCTTGACGAAAGGCTGACCGATCAGAGTAATTTCACCAATGAACTTCTTCATACGACCTGTGACCATCTTTTCGGCGATTTCAGGTGGTTTACCACTTTCAGAAGCCTGGGCCATGAAGATTTCCTTTTCCTTTTCCAGGATTTCAGCCGGTATGTGTTCTTCACTGACACACACCGGACGAGATGCAGCAATATGCATGGCAACATCTTTGGCCAGCGCTTCATCACCGCCGTTCATGGCAACGACAACACCAATTCTGGCTCCGTGCAGGTAGGTGCCCAGAACCTCATCCGATTCAATGATCTCAAAACGGCGCACGCCAATGTTCTCGCCGATCTTGGCAACCAGTTGATCACGGCTATTCTGAACCGTATCACCTCCCTCTTCTAGATGCAGTGCATTCAGCTCGTCGATATCAGAGGGTTCATTGGCCAAAACACATTGGGCAACTTTTTCTGCAAACGCCTGGAAATCCTCGGATTTGGATGCAAAATCGGTTTCAGAATTGATCTCGACAATCGCAGCTTTTTTGCCATCACTGGAAACGGCAACTTTGACCACACCTTCTGCTGCGACTCGGCCGGACTTCTTGGCCGCCTTGGCGGTACCCGCCTTGCGCATCATTTCGATGGCCTGTTCCATATTTCCACCACATTCTGTCAACGCTTTTTTGCATTCCATCATGCCCGCGCCGGTGCGCTCACGAAGCTCTTTTACCATTGCAGCAGTTATCTGCATTTTAAATACCTCTTGATTGATCGGTTGATTCTATTATTCACCTCTATCGGCAGCCTTTTCCTCGGTTCGCTCTTCAGACTTTACCTCAGTTGCTGCCGTTTCCGGAGTTTCCTCCTCGGCAACCTCGACATATTCACCCTCACTCCCGGATGATACTGTCGGGATAACTTGACGCCCTTCCAATACGGCATCTGCAGCAGCCTGCATATAAAGCTTGATCGCACGAATCGCATCATCATTACCTGGGATCACATAATCGACACCCTCAGGTGCACAGTTGGTATCGACCACCGCAACCACTGGAATATCCAGTTTGTTGGCCTCTGCCACTGCGATCTTTTCATGACCGACATCGATCACGAACAGCGCATCCGGAATACCCTTCATGTCCTTGATTCCGCCGATGTTGTTTTCCAGCTTTTGCATCTCGCGCTGGAGCATGAGTTTTTCCTTTTTACTGCGACGATCGAGCACGCCGCTTTCCATCATTTCTTCCAGTGCTTTGAGCCGGTTAATGGATTGCTTGACGGTCTTGTAGTTGGTCAACATACCGCCCAGCCAACGTCTGTTTACATAAGGCATGCCACAGCGTTCGGCCTCTTCCTTAACAACTTCCTGAGCCGATCGTTTGGTACCGACGAACAGAATGGTACCCTTCTTTGAAGCCAATTTGCCGATGAAATTCATCGCATCGTTAAAGCGAGGAAGTGTTTCTTCGAGATTGATGATATGAATCTTGTTACGCTCCCCGAAGATGTAGGGAGCCATTTTTGGATGCCAATAACGGGTCTGATGCCCGAAATGAACGCCAGCCTCAAGCATCTGGCGCATACTTACGTCTGCCATTGTATTTTCTCCAGGTCAGGGTTATGGGAATAATTTCCCGCTTCACATACACCCTGCAGCCAACCACACAATGTGTGGCACCCTAGCCAACAGTCTGGTGTATGCTCGTCGTTTTAATTAATCTTTGCCCGGTGTTCACAAGTGTTTGCTAATCGGGCCGCGCATTTATACCATATAAGGCTTCCAACAACAATCATCCGGATTCATCCTAATTGTGCCCGTAACGATAAAATCCCCTGAAGAAATCGAGAAAATGCGAGTCGCTGGACGCCTGGCGGCAGAGGTGCTGGAAATGATCGCACCCTATGTCAAGCCTGGTGTCACTACCAATGAGCTCGATCAGATTTGTCATGATTATATGGTCAATGTTCAGAAGGTTATCCCTGCGCCCCTGAATTACAGAGGCTTTCCAAAGTCTATCTGTACCTCCGTCAACCACGTCGTCTGTCATGGCATTCCCAATGACCGGAAACTGAAGGACGGTGATATCGTCAATATCGATATTACCGTGATCAAGGATGAATACCATGGTGATACCAGCATGATGTTCCTGGTTGGTAACCCAAATCAGGCTCGACGGCGAATTTGTGAAATCAGCCATGACTGTCTGTTGATCGGGATTGATCAAGTCCGACCCGGCACGACCTTGGGGGATATTGGCCACGCCATCCAGACCTATGCGGAAAAACATAACTGTTCGGTGGTCAGGGAGTATTGTGGGCATGGCATTGGTCGCGTTTTCCATGAAGATCCGCAGGTGCTGCACTATGGCAGACCAGGAACTGGCCTCGTTCTGGAACCCGGGATGACATTTACGATTGAACCCATGATCAACCTCGGAAAACGCCATGTTTCCACCCTTCCTGATGGCTGGACAGTGGTTACGAAAGACAGGAAAATGTCAGCTCAGTGGGAACATACCATTCTTGTCACGGAGACAGGTCACGAAGTACTGACGAGACGATCTGACGAAACATTTTGAACATCGATACAGAGTTATTTGATGCTGAGGCATTCCGCCGATCGTTACAGGATGCCCCCACTTCTGTTCCAGTTTTCAAACAGGCGTTGAAAAAGGGTAATGAAATCCTGGCGCAGCGCTTTAAGATGGATATTCCTGTGTCGGATCTTGTCCGGCAAAGAGCGGCACTGATCGATCAGCTGTTAATGATCGCTTGGGAATACCACCAATTGGAGAAAGATGGCTTCAGCTTGCTTGCTGTAGGTGGTTATGGCCGTGGTGAACTGCATCCCTGTTCTGATATTGATCTTGCAATCATTTTTGAACGGGAACCGGATGCCGAGACCAATGAGCAACTTTCAACCTTCGTCACGTTTCTCTGGGACATCGGTCTCGAAGTCGGCCTGAGTGTCCGCAGCCTGGAGCAATGTGTAGAAGAAGCGGAAAAGGATATCACCATCGCAACCAATCTGATGGAATCCCGCCTCCTTGCTGGTAGTAAAGAGACTTGGTCTGCCATGCGCGAGATAACCGGGCCCGACCACATCTGGCCAAACCGGGAGTTCTTTGAAGCAAAATACCAGGAACAACTCGAGCGCCACCATAAATTTGGTGATACTGCACACAATCTTGAACCCAACATTAAGGAAGGACCCGGTGGTCTGCGTGATATCCAGATGATCGGGTGGGTGGTCAAACGCTATTTCGGTGCCGACAAGCTGGAAGAGCTGGTTCACCATGACTTCCTCACTGAAGAGGAGTTCCATACCCTGGATGCAGGACAGAATTTTCTCTGGCGAGTCCGCTACATACTGCATTTACTCACCGGACACCGGGAAGATCGGCTGCTCTTCGAATATCAGAAAGATGTAGCCAGAGAGTTCGGTTTCACCGATGAAGAAAATAACCTTGCGGTAGAAGGATTCATGAAACTGTACTACCGCACTATTACAGAACTCAATCGTTTGAATGAAATGCTCCTTGGCTTTTTCAAAGAAGCCCTGCTTGAGGATACCGAAAGTTCCGAGATCATCCCGATTAACAGCCGTTTCGAGATCAGAAATGGTTTCATCAAAATAGTGGAACCTGGTGTTTTCAAGCGCTATCCCTTTGCCTTGTTGGAGATTTTTCTGCTAATCCAGCAAAACCCGGAAATCAAAGGTGTTCGAGCCAAGACCATCCGCGCGATACGCGATCATCTCTATCTCATTGATGACGATTTCCGCAACGACATCCGGGGCCACAGTCTGTTCATGGAAATCATCCGTCAGCCCAAAAGACTTGGCCATGAACTTCAACGCATGCACCGCTACGGTGTTCTGGGGGCCTATCTTCCGGCATTCGAAGCCATTTCGGGTCAAATGCAGTTTGATCTGTTTCATGTCTATACTGTCGATGAACATACGTTGAGAGTCGTACGTAATCTACGCCGTTATACTCAAGCAGAGGTGGCAAAAGAATTACCGATCTGTGCACAAGTGTATCAGGAAATCCCAAAGCCTGAACTGTTGTATCTGGCCGGACTGTTTCATGATATCGGCAAAGGACGTGGCGGGGATCATGCGGTCCTCGGTGTTGAGGATGCAACGGATTTCTGTATAAGGCATGGGCTGGGACAATATGACACCAATCTTGTTGCGTGGCTGGTCAGGAATCATCTACAGATGTCTTCTACAGCACAACGCAAAGATCTATCGGATCCTGATGTCATCAACACATTTGCTCAGCTGGTCGGTGACAAAATACATCTTGACTATCTCTACCTGCTGACTGTGGGAGATATCCGCGGTACAAATCCAGCCCTATGGAACAGCTGGAAAGATTCCCTGCTGCGTGAACTCTACCGCAAAACACTCAAGGCCATCCGACGTGGAATCGAGAATCCATTACAAAAAGAAGAGCGTATAGCACAAGTCAAGGCCCAGGTACTCACTATGATGTTAGGGAATGATGTACGTATCAGGAAAGTACGCAGGATCTGGAACGATCTGGGCGATGATTACTTTCTTCGTCATTCGAGCGACGAGATCGCATGGCAAACAGAATCTATCCTTGAACTGGAAGAAGAGGATCTGCCTCTGATCAAACTCAGGCAACGAACCCGTCGTGGTGGTACAGAAATTTTTGTTTACTGCCATGACAAGGACAGCCTCTTCGCAGCCATGGCCTACGCAATGGATCAGATGGGGCTAACCATTCTCGATGCCCGTATCTTCACCACAAGCAATGGATATAATCTCGATACCTACATCGTCCACGAAGCGGCAACCAATCAACCCGTAACCGATAAGAACCGGGCAGAACAGATCGTTCAAACTCTGAAACAGTATCTTTCCGCACCACAACCGGTACTTAACCAGATCAATCGCATGCGGCCCCGCAAGTTACGCAGCTTTGATCAGCCAGCAACCGTTACCTTCAGTGAAGATCATGCAAACAACCGGACTATCATGGAAGTCACCGCGATTGATCAGCCTGGGTTGCTGGCCGTTATCGGCATGGCCATGGCTTTTTGTGGCGTGCGCCTGCACAATGCCCGTGTCGCAACCTTTGGTGAACGTGTAGAAGATATTTTCCATATTACAGATAGGGAAAATAATCCAATCAAGGATCCAGTCAAGTTTGAGTGTCTTGAACACACTATTCTCAGCGCACTGAACAACAATAACCATGATCGGCATAAAAAGACCGGAAACTGAGTATGAGTTGCTGGATCGTGCATGGTCCATTGCCGGACTGACACTGGAAGAACTGGCATTGCAACTGAAAAGGAAAGTGCCCGAGAACCTCTTGCGTAATAAAGGCTGGGTCGGTGAGATGCTTGAGTTGGTACTGGGCGCAACAGCTGGTTCGAAACCTGAACCTGACTTCCAGCATATCGGAATCGAACTCAAGACCATACCGGTGAAAAAAAACGGTGAACCAAAAGAATCCACACACGTCTGTATCGTTCCCATGACAGAGACACAGGGCCTGAACTGGGAAGATGCTCTCGTCAGGCAGAAACTGGCACGGGTTTTGTGGATCCCTGTTGAAGTTGGAGGTGATCTTGCTGAGCGAAGAATCGGTGCTCCCCTCCTTTGGTCTCCTTCGCATGAGGAAGAGACACTGCTGCGCGCTGATTGGGAGGAATTCATGGAGCTGATCACTCTTGGCGATCTTGATCAGATTACTGCCCATCTCGGTGAGGCCCTGCAAATTCGCCCCAAAGCAGCAAACAGTCATGCCCTGGCCGGCGGGATCGGAAAACTGGGTGAGTCAATCCGAACTCTACCTCGAGGTTTCTATCTGCGCACCTCTTTCACTGGTGCACTGCTTGCTAGACACTACCATTGTTACTGATGATGCACCGTGTTTCAATCGCACCGATGTTGGACTGGACCGATCGGCATTTCCGGTTCTTCATGCGTCTTATCACGAGGAAATCCTTGCTCTATACAGAGATGATCACAACCGGTGCCATCCTCCATGGTGATCATCATCGCCACCTGATCTTTAACCCCGAAGAGCATCCAATAACCATCCAGTTGGGTGGCAGCGAACCTGAAAAGCTGGCACAGTCTGCCCGGATCGCCACCGATTATGGTTATGATGAAATCAATCTGAATGTTGGCTGTCCAAGTGACAGAGTCAAAACCGGTCGCTTCGGTGCGTGCCTGATGGCTGAACCAGACCTTGTTGCCGAGTGCGTAAACATGATGAAACAAGCAACCCCTCTTCCCGTGACAGTCAAAACCCGGCTCGGTATCGATAATCGGGACTCCTACGAGGAACTCTGTGAATTCATCACCAAAGTTGCAACTGCCGGCTGCAGGACCTTTATTCTACATGCGCGCAAGGCTTGGCTGAATGGTCTCAGCCCAAAAGAAAATCGCGAGATACCTCCCCTTCAATATGACTGGGTTTACCGCATAAAGAAGGACTTTCCCGATCTCGCAATTATCATCAATGGAGGTATTAAAACCTGCAAAGAAATAGAACATCATCTAAACCAAGTCGATGGTGTCATGATCGGTAGAGAGGCCTACCGCAATCCCTGGTTATTGACTGAGGTTGATCAACGTTTCTATGGCGAACCGGGATTACAATTGACCCGTGCAGAAATTGTCGAACGGTTCATTGATTACGTTGACGATCAGATTGCTAAAGGCGCTCAACTGAAGCACATGACACGCCATATCCTGGGATTGTTTCAGGGGCAACCTGGAGCGAGAAGGTGGCGTCGTTATCTGAGCGAAAACGCCCATCGCTCGAATGCCGATGCCACTGTGATCAGAAAAGCTCTCGCCACAGTACAATGCTAAGACTATTTATCACACTAATACTGTTTTTTACCACATCCATTGTTCAGGCGGTTTCTATCGGCAAATCTGTTGAACTTTCTAGACAGTATAGAACCGGAGATCGATTCATGGGCATCCGTCTGCTCGGCACTCTCGATCTTTCTGGGCTTACGGTAAAGGGTTTAGCTGCACACGAACTCTCAGGCCTTGCATGGGATGAAGACGATCAGATTCTTTACGCCGTTTCAGACAAGGGTTATCTGCTTCATATGAAGCCGAGTTTCCAGGGAGAGATTCTTATGGATATTGATCTCGTTGACGCCTATCGGCTGAGAAACGAGAAAGGTAAACCTCCAAAACATCCTGACGCCGAAGGGATGGACATCTTCAATGGCAACAACGGGGTCAAAAATGATGCTGAACTTCTGATTTCTTTTGAGATCATTCCCCGAATCATACGTTACAGCCCAAAAGGGGAAATGATTAAAAGATATAAGCTGCCAAAAAATCTCAACAAAATAAATGACTACGATTACAAAAATGCAGCCCTTGAATCTGTTGTCATCCATCCTGAGCTGGGGATTCTCACCGCACCCCAATTGGGTCTCAGAAAAGGGCTGAAAAGCATGCGTTCCATTCACGATCTCAAAGGCAAGACCTGGTATTTCAATCCCTTCAAGAAGGAGGATTGTTCCACGACTGATCTTGAACTTGTCCCGGATGGATCATTGCTTATCCTGGAGAGAAAATTCTCCAATATTCTTGTACCATTTCAGACCATTCTTCGCCGTGTCTGGTTAGATCCCGGTGACAAAAATGGGGCCATCAAAGAAACTGAAACTATTGCTGTTCTTGACTCCACAAAAGGCTGGAAGATTGACAATTTTGAAGGACTGGCATATCACAAAAAAAATCGTTTCTTCATGATCAGTGATGATAACAACAACATTTTTCAACGAACCCTGCTGATCTATTTTGAACTTGTTAATCAAGTCAACGGAAAACTTTAAGGATCATCAGGCTTCTGAATGATCGTTATCACGTGAATTGGAATCTTGTGTGGATTAGCTCTCCCGAAGGCGTGGAATCAATTCGACCAAATTACAAGGGCGGGTTCGATAATCCAGTTGGTGTTGGATTATTTTATCCCATGCGGTAGCACAGGCATTTGATGACCCGGGCAGAACAAAAATGTAAGTACCGTTTGCCACACCCGCGAGTGCGCGGGACTGTAATGAAGAGGTTCCAATCTCCTCGACTGAAATGCTCCTGAAAAGCTCACCAAAACCATCCAGCTGTTTGTCAAAAAGGACGCGAACTGCCTCCGGTGTACCATCACGTCCGGTAACTCCAGTCCCTCCCGTAGTGATGACGACATCGATCTGGGGTTCAGCTATCCAGCAGGCCACTGCTGCACGGATCTGGTAGACATCGTCCGCGACGATAATCTTGTCCTGGCAAATATGCCCCGCCTTTTCCAACCGTCTGACCAGCAATTTTCCGGATTTGTCATCTTTGTCGGTGCGTGTATCGCTGGCTGTAAGCACGCAAATATTGAGCGGTTTGAACTCCCGGTTTGTCGATGCCATTTTCTTGTTCCTTTTTTATTCCGGCAGGTAGATTTTGCTACCTTTCTGTTTGAATTCGATAGATTTATCTCGCATACCCTGTTCCTGATCTTCGGCATACTCTCTCACTTCCTGGGTGATCTTCATAGAGCAGAAATGGGGCCCGCACATGGAACAAAAGTGAGCAGATTTGTGCCCTTCTTTAGGTAATGTCTGATCATGAAATTCACAGGCCCGGTCCGGATCCAACCCGAGATTGAACTGATCTTCCCAGCGGAATTCAAATCGAGCTTTCGATAAAGCATTGTCTCTGATCTGGGCTGCTGGATGCCCCTTTGCCAAATCGGCAGCGTGGGCGGCGATCTTGTAGGTAATGATACCTTCCTTGACATCATCCTTGTCCGGCAAACCAAGATGCTCCTTGGGTGTCACATAGCAGAGCATCGCGGTGCCGAACCAACCGATCATAGCAGCCCCGATAGCGGAGGTAATGTGATCGTAACCTGGTGCGATATCGGTCGTCAGCGGTCCCAATGTATAGAACGGTGCTTCGTGGCATTCTTCCAGCTCTTTAGTGACGTTCTCCTTGATACCCTGCATCGGCACGTGCCCAGGGCCTTCGATCATAACCTGCACATCGTGTTTCCATGCGATTTTTGTCAGTTCACCCAGCGTTTCCAGCTCAGCAAACTGGGCTTCATCATTGGCATCTGCAATGGATCCCGGACGCAGACCATCACCCAGAGAGAAAGCCACATCATAGGCCTTCATGATCTCGCAGATCTCTTCAAAATTGGTATAAAGGAAATTCTCCTTGTGATGGGCAAGACACCATTTCGCGAGGATCGACCCACCACGCGAAACAATGCCAGTGACACGATTGGCCGTCATCGGGATATAGGGTAACCGTACTCCGGCATGGATGGTGAAATAATCCACCCCCTGCTCGGCCTGTTCGATCAAGGTATCACGATAGATCTCCCAGGTCAGTTCCTCAGCCTTGCCCTCGACTTTCTCCAGTGCCTGATAAATGGGCACGGTACCAATAGGAACGGGTGAATTTCGGATTATCCATTCGCGTGTTTCGTGGATATTCTTCCCCGTGGACAAATCCATGACCGTATCGGCACCCCAGCGGATCGCCCAAGTCATTTTTTCCACTTCTTCTTCGATAGAAGAACTGATCGCAGAATTTCCAATATTGGCATTGATCTTGACCAGGAAGTTACGGCCAATGATCATCGGTTCACTTTCGGGATGATTAATATTGGCCGGGATAATCGCACGCCCTCTCGCAACTTCTTCACGCACGAACTCCGGAGTGATACGTTCTGGTATCCGTGCACCGAAATTCTGTCCAGGATACCGTCGCAACAATGTCTGATCTTGAATCTCTTCGATGCGCTGATTTTCACGGATCGCAATATATTCCATCTCTGGTGTAATAATTCCCTTGCGTGCGTAGTGCATCTGTGTGACATTGGCACCGGTAATGGCTCGCCTTGGCTGAAGGGTTCGCTTGAAATGGAGAGGGGCAAGCTTGGGATCCGCTGCTCTCTGCCGTCCGTATTCGGAAGTCAGACCAGTCAAAAGTTCTGTATCTCCCCGTTCACGGATCCATTCTGCCCGAAGCGCTGGAAGACCACAGCGAATATCGATCTCCACTTCGGGGTCTGTATAGGGCCCGGAGGTGTCATATACTGTGATCGCAGGGTTCGCCTCCAATTCATTCTCGGTTCTGGTTGGTGACTGTATAATCTCCCGCATGGGAACACGAATATCAGGGCGGCTGCCGATGACATAGATCTTGCGGGAATTGGGTAAAGGTTTGATCGCTGCCTTGTCAACCTTAGCACATTTGCTCAGGCGGGTTTCCGGTATTGCATTCATTTCGACACCTCTCTTGCAATTTGATGCCGCCAGGTAGCTTCCCCACGCCGGTACTAACCGGATCAGGTCCAAAGGGTCTGTCTCAGCCCGGCATAATCCGAGCACCCCTAGCTGCATTTTGATAGGAGAGGTTATAATAACATGAACTCGTACTTAGAAATTAATCGGAAACAACAGAAAAACCATGGATATTGAACAGGCCCGTTTTAACATGATCGAACAGCAGATTCGACCATGGGAAGTCGTTGACAAAAGGGTACTGGATATGATCGCGAAAACCCCTCGCGAATGCTTCGTCCCAGATGATTATAAACATCTGGCTTTTTCGGATATCAATGTCCCAATCGGCCATGATCAGGTCATGATGACACCAAAGGTTGAGGCCCGAATGCTGCAGGCACTTGATATCCAATCCGACGATCACATTCTGGAAATCGGTACCGGAAGCGGTTATGTCACCGCTCTGCTGGCCCAACTTGGGGGACACGTAACCACAGAAGAAATCTTCTCTGATCTCTCCGAACAAGCAGAAAATCGCCTTCGTTTGATGGAGATCGATAATGTGGAGTTTATCGTTGGAGATTCCCTCAAAAGCCGACCTTTCTATAATCGTTATGATGTCATTGCAGTCACCGGATCACTCCCCCAAATGGATAGTCTTTTCAAGGAGCAGCTGGAATTCGACGGCCGCTTGTTCATTATTGTTGGAGAGGCACCCATCATGGAGGCTTGGCTCATCACCCGGCTGTCTGAATATGAATGGGAGAAGAAGTCCTTGTTCGATACTTCCATCCCCCCCTTAATCGGGGCGGAACCGAAACACCGGTTCACAATCTAGGCCCCGACATGCAATCAATTACACCCCTTCAACTCAAAAATTTGATGGACGATCCTGAAGCCGAGATTATGATCGTGGATGTTCGTGAAGCATGGGAGTTGGAACACTGCAAAATCGACAATGCTATGCACATTCCCATGGGGCTAATCCCCTCCTCACTTCACTTGCTGGAATTCAATCTACCCATTATCGTCTATTGCCATCATGGCTTGCGAAGCATGCACGTTGCCAATTTTCTGACCTCCCGTGGCTTCATCCATGTGCTGAACCTGGAAGGCGGTATCAATGCCTGGGCAAGAGAAATCGATCCAGAAATGAGGACATATTGATGCCCCCAAGATTTTTCCGGACTTTATTACTGATCGTATTCCTTTTCAGTTCAATCCCTGTGGCTGCTGAAGATCTCCAGGAAATCTATCGACTCGCATTGAAACATGACCCTGAATATCGCGGTCGCCAGGCAGCACTTGAAGCTGAGCTAGAGGTTCGTTTTCAGGCCAATGCCCAACTCTACCGCCCGGTTGTTTCCATCCTTGCGACTGCTGATCGCAACTTTCAGGATATTGATTCCACATTTGGTAGTGGCAATACCCAGTTTACCGGCAAGAGTTATAGTCTAAACCTTCGCCAGCCTGTCTTTCACTACGATCGTTATATTCGTCTCAGACAAGTCGATGATCAAATCACAAAAGCTCAACTGGATCTTGATGCAGCAAGTCAAAACCTGATCCTGAGAACGGCAGAAAGCTATTTCGCTGTACTCTCAGCCATGGATAATCTCGCCTTCAAACAGGCGCAGAAAGCGGCTCTCAAAAAACAACTGGAAGAATCGAAAGATCGCTTCGAGGTGGAATTGAGTCCGATTACGGATGTACAGGAAGCAGAAGCGGGGTATGCGCTTGCTGTTGCCCAGGAAATTCAGGCACAGAATGAACTCGAAAACGCTCAAGAAGCACTGCGTGAAATCACAGGACAATATGCAGCGACGTTATCACCTTTGTCGGAAGAAGTTCCACTTGAAACACCCACACCAGACAATATCGAAGCGTGGGCAAAATCTGCTCTTGAAAATAATCTCGAGCTTCGGGCACGCCTGATCGAAACGACAATTGCAGAAAAAGAAATCCAGAGAAAATCAGCAGGTCACTATCCCACCCTGGATGTTGTTGGATCACACGGGTTTAGATCTTCTGGTGGACAATTTGGCGATACAGAGATTGATGCTTCAAGAATTGGAATCGAACTGAATGTCCCAATCTATCAAGGAGGCCAGATCTCTTCACAAACACGAGAAGCCATTCATCGTCACCAAGAGTCACTCGAACGGCTAGAGCAGACACGGCGTTTGGTCGACAGGAAAATTCGTGAGGCTTATCGTGGCGTTAAGTCTGGCATCAGCCAGATCAAGGCCTTTCATGCCGCTCTGAAATCTGCTGAAACGGCATTGCGAGCCACTCGAGAAGGCTTCGAGGTGGGTACCCGAACAGCTGTTGATGTGGTCAAGGCGGAACAAGAATATTTCCGGGCCCGTAAAGACTATTCACAGGCAAAATATAAGTATATCCTTGACACCCTGCGAATGAAGGAAGCCTCGGGTAAACTTTCTCCGCAAGATATCCAGCAAATAAATACACTGCTCAGCAGAAACTGACATGCTGAGGACACTTAATTCACTACAATCAAAAACAAGAAGCACACAAGGTAAACCATAATGAAGACTCCAGGGATTCACTTATGTGACGTTGAAGACAGTACATTGGTTGTTATTGATATCCAGACCAGGCTGGGGGCAGCAATGCCAACAAAAGTACTTTCCCGTGTGGTTGAAAATACGATCCTTTTACTGAAGTCTGCAGACTTACTGGGGGTTCCGGTCGTTGCCAGTGAACAATATCCCAAAGGGTTGGGTGAATACGTACCTGAAGTTCGTGATCACCTTCCCTCCACTGCTCATCATGTTCAAAAAACCTGTTTTTCCTGTTGCGGTTCAGAGGAATTTCTTGATGTACTGGAGAGATCTGGGCGAAAACAGATTATCTTGACCGGGATGGAGGCACATGTCTGTGTATTGCAAACAGCAGTTGAACTCAAAGAGCGAGGCTTCGAAGTGTTTGCCATCGGTGATGCCATTTGTTCCCGAAGGCTCGACAACTATCAGAATGCACTGGATCGTCTGGAACATATTGGTGTCAATCTGGCTAACACAGAATCCGTGGTTTTCGAATGGTTGCGTGACGCCAGAAACCCCCACTTTAAGGAGGTTGCGGGCTGGTTACGTTAACAACCGCTTTACCATTTCAAAATGACATTGTGCTGCGCCACGATGCTTATCAAGCAGCTTCCTGGCACGGTTGCCAACCATTATCCGCTTCGTTTCATCCGAGAACAGATCCAAAACACAGTTAGCCAGATCAGTTGCTCCACTGACCCGAAATGCAGCTTCTGCATTGAGAAAAGTGTCAAATATTTTCTCGATCTTGAAGGTATGCATCCCCATAAGAATAGGCAACCCGAAGTTTGCCGGCTCCAGCAAATTATGTCCGCCAATCGGCATCAGACTGCCTGCCACAAATGCAACATCGGCGGCCCCATAACACATGAGCAGATCACCCATGGTATCCACCAAATAGATTTCCCCTTTCGGTAGGTGTCCAAGTCCCCGCCTACTGGTGCTAAATCCGGAACGACTACATAATTCGTAGACTTCATCAAAACGCTCCGGGTGGCGGGGGACCAGGATCAACAAGGCTCCCGGAATGGCTTTCAATATCTTCCGATGCGCTTCAAGCACCTGTTCTTCTTCTCCTGCATGCGTGCTGGCAGCGATCCAGACAGCTCTTTCCTGACCTATCTGTTCCCGTAGTTCTTTTGCACTGTCTTCTACGTCAGAAGGGATTTCCTGATCGAATTTCAAACTGCCCGAAACAATCACACGATTTGGATCCGTGCCGAGCATGATCATTCGATCAGCATCCGACTGTGTCTGTGCAGCCACACCCGCTAGAGATTTGAACATGGACCGTGCGAGACTGCCCATGCGTCGATATCCCCTGGCTGATCGCTTTGCCATTCGGGCATTGGCCAGCATCACAGGAACGTGATTTGTCTGGCTGACATGGATCAGGTTAGGCCAGAGTTCTGTCTCCATGATGATCACGAGATCCGGATCAATACGATCGAAAAAACGTTGTTGAAAGCTAACCAGATCATAGGGAAGATAGTAGTGTCTGATTTGATCACCATAACGCCTGCGCACGGTTTCCGCTCCTGTCGGAGTGGTCGTCGTTATAACAATTGTCAACTCAGGGAGTTCAGCAGACAATTTTTTGACCAGTGGTTGCGTTGCCTCCACTTCACCCACGGATACAGCATGTATCCAGAGTGTTGTTTGTTCCTTCTCCTCAAATTGAGGGAGGATTCCCAAGCGTTCTTTCCAGCGCTGCCGATAGAGAGGATTCTTCCGGCCTTTGAGGTAGAGGCGAAAAAAGACAAAGGGTAGTGCTGCTGTCAGCAGGAGGGAATAGAGTCTGCGCATTCAGGCATTGATGATATTGAGGTATTCCTTTACCCCCTCTTCCACAGTCCTGAATCCATCCGTATAACCGGCTGCTCTCAGGGCAGATATGTCGGCCTCGGTAAAACTCTGGTAACGACCAACCAGATGTTCCGGAAACGGGATATATTCGATCTCACCCCGTCCATGCCAAGTCAGTACGGCATTGGCAACATCGTTGAACGTTTGTGAACGGCCTGTCCCCAGATTGAAAATGCCACTGACCTGTGGACTTTCCATCAACCACAAGTTCACCTTCACTACATCACCGACGTAAACAAAATCCCGCCGTTGTTCGCCATCTCCGTAACCATCACAGCCTTCGAACAACCGCACCTTACCAGTTTTCTTGATTTGATTGTTCAGATGCCAAGCGACACTGGCCATGCTGCCCTTGTGATGTTCCCGTGGACCATAAACATTGAAATAGCGCAGGCCAACGACCTGGCTATGGATTTCATGCCTATGCTGGCGTACATATTGATCGAACAACAGCTTGGAGTATCCATACACATTCAAAGGCCTCTCATTTTCCGGCGATTCCCTGAAAACCTGATTTCCACCATAAACCGCGGCACTGGAGGCATAGATGAACGGGATTTTTTCACCTGCGCTAAATTTGAGCAGACGCTTGCTATAGGTAAAATTGTTTTCGAGCATGAACTTCCCATCCCATTCCGTTGTGGTCGAACAGGCGCCCTGATGGAAGATCACGTCGATCCCTCGAGTTGCAAGCCGGTCGAGCTTGTGAGGAAATTCATCCTTGTCAAAATAGTCCAGGAGCATGCAATCTGCGAGATTCATGAATTTGGTACCATCGCTCAGATCATCCACGACAATGATATCCTTGCGTCCCATTTCATTGAGACGCTTTACCAGATTGCTGCCAATGAAACCTGCTCCCCCTGTTACGATGATCATGGTTTTTCTACTCTCTTACAGATTCGATCAGTTTCGTTGTTGAATAACCCTCGAGAAAATCGAGCACGATAACCTTCCCACCATTTTCGATTACCTGCTTCCCACCGGCAATCTCTTCCGGACTGTAGTCCCCACCCTTGACTAGAATATCTGGCAAAATGTGGCTGATCAGGCGCTCTGGCGTATCTTCCTGGAATGGCACCACCCAGTCAACACTAGCTAATGCCGAAAGTACTTGCATGCGATCTTCAAGCCGGTTAAGTGGGCGGCTGTCGCCCTTCAGACGTTTCACAGAATCATCATCGTTGACGGCCACAATAAGACGGTCGCCCATTTCACGGGCCTGTTGCAGATAGTGGATATGCCCGGCATGGAGAATATCGAAACAGCCATTGGTCATGACAATGGTTTCACCACGCAGGCGAGCTCTGGCAATTTGCTCCAGCAAGCTCTCCTCATCCAGAATACCGGTGTCCTCCTCTCGTGGTTCATGAAGTGTGCGATGCAATTCTTCTGGTGTCACACTGGCTGCTCCCAACTTCGCAACCACCAATCCAGCCGCCGTATTGGCCAGTGCCGTAGCATGAATCAGTGAACCACCCGCAGCGAGTGTTGTCGCCAGGGTTGCGATCACGGTATCGCCGGCACCGGTGACATCGAAAACTTCCGCCGCACGGGCAGGCAAATGAACGGGAGCTTCCTTTTGTTGCAACAAGGTCATGCCCTGTTCTCCCCGCGTCACCAGCAAAGCATCCAGTTCAAGATCTCGACACAGCGTTTCACCTTTGTCGATGATCTCGTCCTCATCCTGGCAGTCCCCGACGACAGCGACGAATTCTCCTAAGTTTGGTGTGATCAGGGTCGCTCCCCGGTAACGATTAAAGTCATTCCCCTTGGGATCAACGATCACTTTTTTCCCTGCTCCCTTCGCCAATCTGATAAGTTTCTCCACATCCTTGAGGCAACCTTTCGCATAATCTGAAAGGATCACCACATCAGCATCCTCCAATTGTTGCTTATACTGTTCAATTAGCCGGCTGCCATCGAATTCAATCGAAGTCGCTTCAAAATCCAGCCGGATGAGCTGCTGATGCTGGCTCAGGATTCTCAATTTGGTAATGGTGGGAAAAGCAGCGTAGCGTGAAAAATGGCATTCCACACCAGCCTGTTTCAGTTTCTGATCGAGTGTATCCGCGGCCTCGTCATCACCAGTCAACCCCAACAAGGAAACCCCCGCGCCGAGACTGGCGACATTCAAGGCCACATTTCCGGCCCCACCCGGACGTTCTTCAATCCGGTTTATGCGTACCACCGGTACTGGCGCTTCAGGAGAAACTCGCTGAGTTGGCCCCGACCAGTAACGATCGAGGATGATATCACCAACGACCAGAACGCGTGCTGAATCAAAGGGCAATGAGGTTAAAAGCATGAAACTATGGCAAAATGTAAATGTCGAATTCTACCACACGGCCATGAAACATTACTCATCACTCCTTCTTTTTCTGTTTCTTCTACTGTCTGCTGCACGGTGCCAGGCTGAACTGCCTGATTCCTTTACTGCATCCTATGCACTTTACTACGATGATTTGAAGATTGGCGTCATGGAAAGACGCTTCATCAATCAGGGCAAAACTGGAACCTTTGAATCGAACGGCAAGTTGACCGGCCTTGCTGCACTGTTCAGAAAGGATCGTATCGCCGAAAGCTCCCGGTGGGAAGTCCATGAGGGCCAGTTACGGCCACTGGAATACCGGTTCGTTCGAACCGGTGGAAAAAGAGAGAAAAAGGAATACCACCATTTCGACTGGTACCAAAAGAAAATCGTTAGCCGGACTCAAGATGGTGAAAAGATTCTCCAGGCAAAGCCAGGTGTGCTGGATAAGTTACTCTACCAGTTGGCCATGATGGAGCTGAAAGACCCGGAAAATGGGCTGAAATTTGACCTTGTTGATGGAACAACGCTCAAAACCTATACATTCAAATTTGTGGGTAGAGAAAAAATCAAGACACCCATGGGCAAGCTTGAGACACTTAAATTCGTTCGAGTTTGGCCTGAAAGTGTTGAACACAAACGCAGTAGCACCTTATGGACTGCACCCTCACTCCACCACCTTCCAGTCAGAGTCGATAATACCGACAACAAGGGGCACCTGACAAAAATCGTTATCAAGGACCTAGAAGGCTTATAATCCTCCATTGAAATATCTGATTAAATCATCCGCCGGGATATAACCACCCATTTCTCGTCCATTGGCAAGAAAAACGGTTGGCGTTCCACGTACTCCCATTGATTTGCCCAGCTCAAACTGTTGTTCGACACGATCGTCGCATTCTGCAGGGGGGATGGATTTTCCGGATTTTGCCGCTGTCAGAGCTTCCTTCTTGTTCTCAGCACACCAAGCTGATTGGGCTTCGATAAAAGAAGAAGATCCAATCCCCGCTCTCGGGAAAGCCAGATAACGAACAGTGATCCCGTTGTCATTCAGTTTTTTTATCTGTTTGTGAAATTTACGGCAGTAGGCACAATCGATATCCGTAAAGACATAGAGGATATGTTCGGTTTTTTTATTTTCCGGTGCAAATTCGATCAGCTTGTTCACATCCAGACTCGCAAAACTTTCTGCTCTCGCCTCTGTTCGCCTCTCTTCAGTCAAGTTTCTCCTTTCTACCAGATCCATCATGTCGCCTTCGAAAACATAGCGGGCGTCATCCGAAAGATAGACTACCTTACCGTTATCGATAACGATTTCGTAGAGGCTCTTGATTGGAGAGGGTTTGATGGAATTGACTACGACATCACTGCCAAGCACTTCGTGGATCCGATCAGAAAGCTGTTTCTCAAGTTCTGTGTCAGCAAGGGCTGTACTAAAAAAGGACGTCAACAATAATGAAATTAGCAGTTTTGAATGTCGCATAAATTTTCTGACTCCGGTTTTTTATTCCTAAATATAAAGGCAAGTGCTATGCCGTGTACAAGTATACTATCAGACCTGACTGACCTGCACGGGTTCCTTCAATTCAATACCCTACATGCTAAACTGATCAACAATATGGAAGATAACCGGCATCATCCACGACAGGTTTCTTCTTTCCAGATGCAGTTTATACGTATCTGGCACAGCAGGAACGTATTGCCAGACGTCTTACAGGACAGAACCGTATCCATCAGACACTCTATAACAGTTCAAGATAACCACTAACGGCAAGATAAAGCACGGTTACCACAACGACGAAAAACATTAGCATGATGATGAAGCTCAAAAGGATCGTACTCCCCTTGGCAAAGCCTTTTGCGAGCTTCATCCTCTTCTTTGTAAAAATCGAGTACAGACGAACACGGCGTGTTTCCTTGGGCGGAAGTGCTGCTGTTCTGCGTTGCTTTTCGATAACTTCATACAGGCGATTGAGGAACGCTTCGGACTTTTCAGCAAATTGATCGATCTTGTGGATGACGATCTTGAGCTCGATCAGCGCTCCGTTCTCAACCATCAACCGATACTGGTGGAGATAGGAAAACCAACTATCGACCTGTTTCCTGAGTACGGGAGACAGTGGTGGAACGGCCTGTTTTAGGCTTTCAAGTTCCTTCTCGAAGGGTTCCAGTGATCTCAGTGAGGCACGGGCGTCATTTCGTGTTTTTTCTTCAACCCGTGTATGTGCTTGACGATCGATCCGTTGATCGATCAATTTCAGGGCAGTTTCTTCGCCACTCCCTTTCTGAATCAATTGTACAAGGAAAAAGAGCTTGACAATTTCCCTGTCAGCCTGCTGGGTAAAGAACTGCTCCAGCCTCTCTTCTGTAGCGCAGTTCCAATTCCCCTTATCGATCTTGGCCTGTATGATGCGACCAAGTCGATTGAACTCCGTGGCCAGCAGCTTCAGCTTTTTTGCTTCCTTCAAGCCTTGAGCCTTCCCGGCAAGAAAAAGCAGATAATTCGCTTTCTCCTGTAAAACTTTTATCAGCCGTTGTTGCTCAAGGTATGTCTGCTGTTCTGAGTTAAGCTGTGTGGATCGCTTGGCCACACGCATCACCCCCACCCTTTTCTAATTTAAAGTAAATTATCACATAAGTTAAATAATGTATTGTTATTGTATCACTAACCTTTCAATTTAATCATTTTTTACATTTTCAGGACAAAGAACGATTCCTGCTGAGAAGAGAACGGTGAAAGATCTCTTTCCACATCAAAAATGAATAGAGAATAAACCAGTTGATGTGCTTGGAGAGCCTGTTAAAACAGGCCAATACGGCTGAAGCCTGAACCTGATAGATAGGTGAGAGTAAAAACGACCGTGATAATCACCAGTGCCATCACAACCATAAAAAAGACGCGTTCCGCGGCCCTGACCAAGTTATGGGCAACCCTGGTGAAAAACGAGGCAAGGAAACTGCCTAAAATACCCAAAGTCTGAAATATATGTTTTGACTTTTCTGGCCGAGACGTAGGTGCAAAGTCCTCTGCCACAAAATTTTCCTGCCCGGAAGTCAAGTCAGCCACTTCATTCTCCGAACTATTTGGCACAGCAGTTGGTAACGTTTCAACTTTGTCACTGGCATCCGGAAGCTGTTTTTCCTGACGCGTATAATTTTCTGGAGGGTAAAATCCTTTCTTCGAAACGGCATTGTTTTCGATGACTTCCTGATCGGCCTGAACTTCCTGATCGGCCTGAACTTCCTGATCGGCCTGAACTTCCTGATCGGCCTGAACTTCCTGATCGGCCTGAACTTCCTGATCGGCCTGCTCAGGAAG
>JALSRM010000017.1 GCA_026984775.1 Gammaproteobacteria bacterium | reverse complement strand
TGTTAAAGGGGACGCTACCCTTTAATGGTTACAGAATTACTTGGCCAATACAAAACTATAATGTAGGCTAATGTGGTCTTGATAAAATAGAAATCCAATGGCTATACAGGAAAACCGCTTTATGTCATGGCGAGATATGGTTTTTACGCCACTGGTTTCTGCTACTATTATTGCGCTAGCCATTTTTGTTACGTGGTTACTCTATCAACACTTTGCACTTGATAGCTTTCTTTGTTTTCTGGTCTTCTTTATATTTCAGACGATTTTCACCTTAATTACTCTCAAGATACTTCGCCTATTTCTACCCATAGAAGAAGGTGTTTACAGCTACCAAACCCATCCATTGGAATGTTTTGGCTGGAATCTATATGGCTTTCTTTGTATCACTCACCTCAATTTATTTTATGACAAAATATTATTGCCGATCCCCTTTCGCAAAGGCTTTTATCAACTGATGGGGGCTCAGATTGGTGGAGGCATTATCCCTATTTCGGGTCAATTACTTGATCCTCACCTCATCTCGCTTGGCAGCAATACCCATATTGGAGAAGATGCCTTGCTAACGCCACATGCCGTTACCTCAGACAATAAACTTTACATCGGCAGAATCATCATCGGGGAAAATACCATGATCGGCGCTAAATCCACCATTATGCCCGGCGTAGAAATAGGCAATGGCGCAATGGTCAACGCCATGTCCCTTGTCACCATGAATACGGTTATTGCTGATAATGAGATCTGGGGAGGCATTCCTGCGCGTAAATTAAAGGTTATTGAGAAATAAAAGCACATAATACGATCCACCGATTTGACTCATTCGGAGAAATGACGCATACCCCAACAAATTCTTGCAAAGAATATTTCGAGAAATATCGCCAATCCTACGCGCCAGTAACAGTTTCTTGACGATATGGACAAGATCAGGGTTGCACGAGATTTTAAGCCCTTTTATCCCAAGCCTTAAGGCGTCGGTGAATTTGGTGCACATGCTGCGGATCCTTTCTGATTCGTTGGATGGAAAGGGCCTGTACAATTCGTGGACGATGCACCAAATTCGACCAAAAATACAAGAACCAAAATCGGAACCCGGTAATGCGCCTGACGAACAAGGGCAACTAATGATGCTTTGGGATGATCGGTATCAGAAGCAAGCCAAAGCTGGTCCACTCAGTTAATGGGGTCGCTGCATTTATTCTACGATGAAGCCGGATACCTCACCACGTAAACCGGAACTCTGATGCATCAGATTACTTCAAGAAGCTCATTCAAAATCCATGTATTGATTTCATTCCGACCATGTATTTTGAATTCCGGCTTACTCTAAGCCTGAGTCCCTGTATCACTTCTGATGCATATTCTCTATCATTGCGGTCGAATTTCACCTCAACGACAAGTATCTGGGGATTATTTGCACGGTGTAGAATATTTGGGTAGGGCTTGTACCTTTGATCATAAACGCTTTGATCTTTATCAATTGTAATTCGTACCCTCCCATCATGTGTAACAAAATATTCCCGATGATAACGGTTCAAGATCGTCTGGTGGGGTTGCGAATCGAGCCAGATTTTGGCTTCAGAGCCTGCCTGCTCAATAATCTTTTTTCTTATTGTTCGCCAATTGTCTCCTTTTTCATATGGCGTGTTTTCTATCCTGAACCTTTTTTTCCAGCCAAAGTAGTTCCGTTTGAGTTTTATCTCAAGGCTTCCAGCCTGTGGCAGCTCATGCTGACCATACCATCGATACCTGACTTTCGTCCTCGCACTGGCTCCTGAAAGGTTTTCACTATATGCAAAATAGTCGTGGGTATCAAAATAGACATTATTGATCCAGCGATCTGGGTATGGTTGATAAAAACGGGCGGTGTGGAGTTTGAGCCACTGGATGATGCTTCCATGTTCGGACTCTCTTGCTATGAACTTTATTTCGTAGCGGGCGTCTTCTGGTACTCTGCGCGTCATTTTCGAGAGCCTTTCATAATCGTTTGATAGAGTTTTTCGATATCAAGGTCTTGTGTCTTTACGACTTTACCGTCTATCTCTATACGATTACCTGTCTGGGCAAGTGCCTTAGTCTTCGTGGATTTTATATGGTTATTTATAGCAGTGATCGATGCAGGGCCGTATTCAGGTTTTTTCGTGTATGCCATGAAAGCCGCTGTTCGTGGATTTTCGATCACAGAATCACTGATTACCAGGTTGGATAAATCTTTACTTGCCGCTGCCACACCTGAATCCTGAATCAAAAGATTTTTGGCAATGAGCTGACTTTGCTCTCCTACAGATATCGCCTTGTCATTAATGCCTATAAAGGTCGTTCCTTCGACAGATACGTTGCTACCTGAAACATCGATCCCATCGCCACCACCCTTTGTACCTATTTCCCGGAATGTTCCACCGGTCACTTTGCCGGTACAGAAATCACTGTCTAAAGCATCAGAGGTTGTATTCTCTATAGTGATGTTATTAATATTGAAATTCGAGTGAACGATGTTGAGCGCGTCTTCGCCATTATGGCCAATGAACCGAGTATTGAGCATGTTGATATCACTTTTATAAAAAGTGGTACCACCGGTTAATTTCCATGAATTGAGGTTAATTCCGCTCGTATTTTTTACGATCACATTTGACCAAAATGATCGTACTTTGGCATTGAATATGGCTATCCCCTGCCACGATTGACCTGCAGATAAACTATCTAAAACAACAGGGTTCCCTGGTTCTCCTTCAAATACAGTACTTCCAAATACGATCAATGCAGCATTTTCAGCAAAGTGTAATGTCGTACCTGCAGTAATGATCAGTTTATAGTCTTCAGGAATAACAATCACATCTTCTATATCCCATTGCCCTTTTTGGACAGTGATTGTATTAACTTCCAGAGACAAGAAGGGGTATGAATTCAATAGATCGCTTGTATCATTATGAGGCAGTGGTGATTCCACAAGAGGGGGGAAATAGTCTATTGCTTTTGTTTCCTTGTGCGTTTCATAGCCCCTGATTGATGATTCAACAACCAGTTGATAATTTTCATCTCCAGCAGGTGTTTTATACGGAATTCTGATTGATCGGGGAAGACTTCCTATGGGTGTTTCCTCAAGTAGAATAGGATATTCAAGCGGGTGATTTGTCTCAAAGGGTATTATCTTGCCAGATTTATCTATCCAGAATATGGAATGAACTTCCGTCTGAACAGGCAAAGTGCTTTGCAGTTCAAGATAGGTGACCCTACCTTCAGTAATAAGATATGGGTGTGTATAGGCTGGGATCTTACTAAGATCGAGATCAGGTTGTTTTTTGGAAGGTAATAGATCAGCTCTATGATCCAGTTCACTGTAATTGAAACTCTCCAGCATAAAAAACTCTGTTTGTAATTTTTCTACAACTGGCATTTCTATACTTTTCAGCTGATCAATCAACGTGCTATCTTTCACTTGGCCGATCAGAAACTTTAGTTTTCGATGAAAATTATCAGCCACAATCGGATCATCAAGCATTTTTTTTATGTGACGTTCGTGTGTAATCGTAGTGCCAGGAGGTATTCGTAGTTGGAGCGCTGCGTCAAATGCAATAGGCTCAAGTTTCATTGTCAGTGGATTTAGGTAAAAACGGAGATTGGGCCAGAGAATTTCATGTTTGGCACCCCATAATTCAGCAGAGGCAAGATAACTCCCAAGTTGTTCTACATCAAAAACATCGGATGCTTTCAGTTTATTCTGCATAAAGCTGCGTAACAGACCAACTGCAATAGCAAACTGCTCTGAAAGTGCAGGTGAATTTTTTAGCTTGGAAGACCTAAATGCCTCAATGTTTGTATTCATATAATTTTCAAAGGGTCCTTCCTTAAAAGGGCCTGCATTGGCAAAGTCTTTCTCTTTCCAAAGATAGGTCTCATTGAATTTGACGATGACACCCTCTTTCCTTCCATTTCTTTCGAGGAGTTCCTTGGAAAAATGTTCTTCAATAGCCATCATTCCGATATCGTTACCGTTTATAACAACGTTCACAAAAAAATATTTGGGGGTAAGAATATTGAATTGGCGTAGTGTCTCATGAAAAAGTATTTCTCCCTGAAAGGCCCGTGTTTTTGGGCTTTGAATAGAGAAACGCCTGAGACCAAAGACATGGTCTTTACCCTTGACATGAACCCTCATCGACCACTTCTCTCCATAGAGGTGATCGAGATTGTCACCCTTCAACCGTAACTTCACCTTGACTGACCTGCCATTTACGCCAATTTTTGCAGGAACATAATCATTATTATCTGTAGATAAATATCCTTTTCTTAAAGCCTCAGCACGTTTTTTATGAAGTTTTTGGAGGTGTTTGAATTTGATATCTATTGTGATTTCAGGAACATTGGTCGGCCTTAAGATTCTTGAAACATAATCCGGCAATCTACCCAGGCTATCCCTCAGCCTGATATCATCCCGTAGACTACCGAAGCCGTAGTCATTTGCCTTTTCCCATAAGGCGAGTTTGATTCCATGGGGAAAAAGCTTTTCATGTGCTTGATGGAGTAGATAGGCACAAACCAGAGTAGAGGTGATGAAAATGATCCCAATAGCCGGGATTGTCAAAAAGTTACGGATCTTTGGAAATTGTCTGGAATTGGAGTTGCTCGTGGAGTAAATCTTCATTTTCAGACACTGGGCAACTGATTCTGATCAAGAAATGTTATACCCGCTTCAGGAAAATATTCACTGAGTTCTGAAATCAAGGCATTTAAATTGTCATTACTGGCAATATCCAGAAAATAGGTTGATTCGACAGAACCCTCACGGATATCAAAACGGCGAAGATCACAATTCAAGGTATGCTTTTGAATAATTTCGGACGTTTTTTTCAAAAAATCCTCATTTGATCCATTTTTGTCCCGACAGTCTATGGAAAGGTAAACGTTCGTGGATGCAGTATCTTGACCATAGCGGCCTATTAGTGCCATGACAGAGAGTATAACAATACTCGCGACAACGGTGGGGATGGTCTGATTTGCTCCAAGCCCAAGACCCATTGCAATTGCCATGAACAGGTAGGCAAGTTCTTCAGGTTCCTTGATGGGGGTTCTAAACCTAACAATCGATAAAGCGCCAACCAGACCCAACGATAGAGCTAATGATGATTTAACGATTGAGATGATAAGTACAGTTGTCAAAAGGACAAAGGGGAAAACCTGTGCGAACTCATCTCTGTTTGAGAGTGTTGAGCCAAATCGTCTGAAATGTATTCTCAATGCTATTGCGAGAAGGACTCCTATGGCAAGATTGAGTAATAATGAAAGCAGGTTAAGCGGAGCTTGATCTGTAAATAGTGATATTTCTTGGGGCATGGCATAGTCCTTTTTTGTCAATTAAAAGGGTAGTACTGAAAGACTGCATGATTGCAACATTCCTTTGTTTTCAGTCCAGCAAAGCCAAATTATCTTTTGTTTTTTTATGTGCCGATAAGTAGCTTCCTGTCTTTATTAGTATATATAAATCGAAGATAAAAACATATTCCAGCATTGGGATACTTTCTTACATTGTTTATCAATGTCTCTGCTTAATGACACAATTGACTGGTGTGTTGTTTATTTTTTACAAACAGTTTCGTAGGATGGGTGTAGTCTCTTTCTTAGCTACTCGGTAGGTTATCCTAGGCGGTCTGTACAATGAATAAATCGATCACCTCAGAAAATGAAGCATTTACACTACCAGGTCCTGTCGATCCTTTGAGTGTTTTCTCCTTTACATTTGCAGTTGCGGTCCTTTTCCATTTCCTTGCACATCCGGTATTGCCGTATACAACCATTACTGACTTAATTGGTTTTCTCAGTGTCTTCTTTGCGCTTTTGCTTCTGATCTATCCCAGATCGACATTATTTCTCTGCTTGATGGCTTTGCCACAAATCATTCATTACATCATCACATCGCCACAAGGCTCAAACCATTACATCATGGTGACGTTCATGAATGTCGCGATTAGCCTGAGCGCACTTTATTTCATTGGACGATCAAGCCTTGCGGATAATCGCACAGAATTCTATAACATCTTCGCCTCATCCGGCCGGTTTTTGCTCGTGTTCATGTATTTTTTTGGGATCTTCCATAAAATCAATCCTGATTTTCTGAACCCGGAGGTGAGTTGCGCGGTGGTATTATTCAATAATATCACCGGACATTTCGGTCTTGATGACGTTACATTCTTTCACTATGCAGCGATATGGGGAACATTTATCGTTGAGGGGCTTGCAATGCTGGTCCTCTTCTCAAGGCGCTGGAAGTACTGGGGCTTCGTCTTGGGTATGCCTTTTCATATCATCATCAGTTTCACTGGTTACAAGTTTTTTATGAATTATTCTTCTCTTGCACTGGCCTTGTATTGCCTGTTTTTACCAAAAGAATTTTACCTTGGCTTAAATCAGTTGTTCAGTCAAATCAGAAATAAAACCAAGTTGGATGAAAGACGTTTCTGGGTTTTTATGCGTGGAATCATGGCGTTTACCATCATTCTGGTGGCGGTTTATTGTGCCCGGGCATTCTGGTCTGTGGGTGGCCCACATACACCTGAAAGATTTGTTGCCTACACCTACAAATGCATGCCATTATTCGCTGTTTACAGCCTGATCCTTTACCTGCTCGTCCTGAAGTATGCCAGAAACATTGATACCTCAGTCAGTGAACCTATGTATGCGTTTCCCAAAAAATCGCTTTTAATCATCCCTGTTCTGTTCGTACTGAATGGATTTGGCCCTTACCTTGGCTGGAAAACCGAGTCATCTATTTCAATGTTCAGTCACCTTCATACCGAAGGCGGAACAACCAATCACTATTTCTTCAAGGAATTGCCGCAAGTATTCGATTATCAAAAGGATCTTGTACGGATAATCGCGTCACCAGATAAAAAGCTCCAGTGGTATTCTGACAATGAATTATCCATGGTCTATTTTGAACTTCAGCGTTTTGTAACAGAACACCCTGATGTGCCTGTTGTCTATGAAAGAAACGGCGTTAGGTATGAACATACAGGCAAGGAAGATCCAGATTTAAAGCCAGTTTCTCTTTTGATGAGAAAACTGCTTCTTTTCAAACCCGTGGATTTCAAATGGCCAAAGCACTGTACACACTAGTTCGATGAAGATCTCTCCCGAAGAAACGCTATTGATCTACGATGGCGAATGCCCTTTTTGCTCCGAGTATGTCAAGCTCGTGAGACTTCGTGAGTCCATAGGTCCTGTGGTTTTGGTCAATGCGAGAAAGGATGAACCGATCGTTAAGGAGGTAATTGAAGCAGGTTTCGATCTTGATGAAGGTATGGTTCTTAAATACAGGGGGAAGCTGTACCATGGTGCTGATTGTATCCACATGCTGGCACTATTATCTTCTCCATTCGGACTTTTTAATCGCATTAATCATCTGATCTTCAAATCGGAACAGTTATCCAGAACCCTTTACCCGCTATTACGTTCTGGGAGAAATCTGTTATTGCGATTATTGAGGCGGAAGAAAATAAACCACTCGAATTAGCCTAAAGATTGAAAGTCCATTTGCGGAAGTGAAGCCTACATCACGCATAAATCTCAACCAATGGCAGCGAGCTGCGTTACAAGCTAATAAATGATGCTCCATTGAAAAGAAACGGACGGACGATTACCTTTAACAATCCAACAAACGAGTCAGCTCACATGAAATCCCCATTCCCAATAGATCAAGAGCAACCCGACGACTATTGCTATCAAGCCCTGCCAATAGAGTCCTCCTATGGTAAGAAAACCTCCAATGATTGCAAGAGACAAGCCGAGAAAATAGAGAGTAGGCCCTGGTATGAGATCATATTCCTTACGTTTGACTGCAGAAATTATCAGGCTAACTCCAGCGATGAGCGTGGAAACTGCTGTAAGTAACCACAATGAAACATAGACAATATTGGCAGTATTGAAAGGTGACCAGTCCGATGCTTGCTCTGCAAGAACGAGACTCACTATCTTCCATGCAGTAATAACTGCGGCAATTCCGATGGCAGTGACAATCAAGCCGCAGATCATTACGATTGAACTTTTTCTTTTTGAGCACTTATCCAGTTCTGAATACATTTTTATTCCTGCCTGATTTTGTTTATTCTTGGAGCTACAAATAATAGACCCTGTGATCATGACTGACAAATCCATTAAATGCCCTGAATGTGGCACAGAAATCGAAATTTCAACCGTCCTGGCTCAGCAGATTGAGGCAGATCTAAAAGAAAAAAACGAAATCAAACTGCAAAAACTGATCGCCGAAACAAAAAATAAGGCCCAACAGAAATTTGATCAAGAAATGGCGGCAATGAAGGCTCGCCTCGATGAACAGAAACAAAAGCTCGAGCAGATCAGAAAAAAAGAACAGGCATTGAACAAGCAGCGCCAGGAACTCGAAGAAAAACGTGAACAGCTGGATCAAGAGCTCGAAGTACGTCTCAAAAAACAAGAGCAGATTCTGCGTCAGCAACTGGAAGAAAAGGCTCGTCAGACAATCGCACTCGAGATTAACGATTTGAAGGAACAGTTGAAAGAAAAGGATTCGAAGATAGAAGAAGCTCAAACAAAAGAACTGGAGATCCGCAAAAAAGCACGTGAACTCGAAGATCGTCAGAAAAGCCTGGATCTGGAATTGCAGAGAAAGTTAGATGAGGAACGGAAAGGTATCGAAGAAAGTCTCAAAAAACAATTCTCAGACGAAATTCATTTCAAGCTGCAGGAAAAGGAGAAACAGATCAATGATCTAAGGAAGTCTCTGGAAGAGGCAAAACGTAAAAGTGAACAGGGATCGACAGAAACCCAAGGGGAAGTCCTTGAACTCGATCTCGAACAACGGCTACACAGCACATTCCTCCACGACACTATCTCGCCTGTACCAAAGGGTATCCGCGGCGCTGATGTTATACAAGAGGTGAGGGATTCTTCCCTGAATCCATGTGGAAAAATTATCTGGGAGGCAAAAAACACCAAAAACTGGTCTCCACAGTGGATCCAGAAACTCAAAGATGATCAGCGGGAGATCGGTGCGAATATCGCCATTTTGATCTCGGTCACCTTGCCTGAAGGGATCAATCGTTTTGGTTTGATAGAGGGAGTGTGGGTAACCGATATCCCCTCTTCCCTGCCACTGGCGTCTGCAATCCGTGAACAGTTGATCCAGATTCAGTTTGCGCGTAATGCCTCTATGGGTAAAAACGAGAAAATGGAAGCCATTTTTAAGTACCTGTCCGGTGATGAATTCAGACAGCGCGTTGAAGCGATCGTCGAAACTTTTAGCGGCATGCAGGAACAACTGAACAGAGAGCGGCGTGCCATGGAGCGCATCTGGAAAGAACGGGAAAAGCAGATCCAGCGTATCACTACCAATACGATCAGTATGTACTCCGAAGTCAGGGGAATCATTGGTTCTTCGGTACAACCCATACCCGCCCTGGAACTGGACGCTCTGGAACCGAGTCACAAATTGCAGATCCCAGACGAAAAGAATAACGGCTAGGCGTCATTTTTCTGTCTCACATGTAGTTGTTATTCATACAATAATAAATTTTCTGTCATTTCTGCTAAAGAAAATTCCCTGACTGACCGATACAGATTTCAGCAGTGATCGCACACGGACATGCAGCTGCTAGCTTGCAGGACAAGGATCGACCTGTAACAAAATCCGGCCAGGGAAGGCCATCCTTATCTTTTCTAAGTGTACAAAGGACCAGAATTTGTCTCTGTCGGGTTTTTGTCATTCTCTCGTGGTTGACAAGGTATCAAACACAACGGTCTAAACCATACATCCGATAACCCATTGTTTTAAATATGAATAGTCGAAGCTGGCACAAGATATGCCTTATCCATGATGTAACGAGTCAAACCCTGACTGTTACGCTCCTCCCTTTGGGTTTAATTTGGGCGCCTTTCCTTAAGGCGCCATTTTTTTGCCTGTATCTTTCTTCCATGCAAAAATAACCTGGATATTCAACTTTCAGGGAGCGCACATGAGTAAAATCCGATTCTTTGTTACCGGGGGCACAATCGACAAGGTCTATAACGAAATCGACGGTACGCTTGGCTTTGTTGAAACCCATATTCCTGCCATGCTCGAACAGTCTCGATGTAAGCTGGATCTTGAAATCGAAACACTGATGCTAAAGGACAGCCTTGAAATGGATTACGACGACAGGGCCCTGATTTACCGGCAATGTGAAGATTGTGAAGAAACCAGAATCGTCATTTCGCACGGTACGGATACCATGGTTGAAACTGCTGAAGTCCTGGCTGATATTGCAGACAAAACCATCGTCCTGTTTGGTGCCATGGTACCTTGGACTATCTCCCACTCGGACAGCCTCTTCAATCTGGGTTGTGCGATCACAGCCGTACAAACACTGGATAGCGGTGTCTATATTACTATGAATGGAAAAATTTTTGTCGCCGGCGAGGTGACCAAGAACCGGACTGCTGGTGTCTTTGAACTCAAATCCAATTGACGTTGTATACGACACCAAGGATATAAGAAAGCCCTTCCTGCAATAGAGTGCAGGAAAGGCTTTTTATTGAGAGAGGAGAGAAAACCTGTCAGGCGACTTTAACCTCGATCTTTCTTGGCTTGTGTTCTTCCAGTTTCGGAATCTTAATGGTCAAAACACCGTCCTTGAGCACAGCATCTACCTTATCGGTATCCAACTCACCACTAAGCGTAAAGTCACGTCGGTAGTGGGTTGTTCGAATGTCGGCATAGATCGGTTCCATATTTTCCTTGACTGGAAGTTCTGCATCGCCTTCAATGACAAGTTTTTCATTCTCCACCCGAACATTCAATCGTTCCTTGGAAACACCCGGCATGTCTGCCACTACGACAATTCCATCTTCATTTTCGTAGATGTCGACGGGAGGGCGCATTATCCGTTCAGGTTCTCTTTTTGTCTGCAGTTGCTGTTCTTCCTGTCTTACGACTTCTTTTGCAGTAGTAGCCATATTCATCACCTCCTAAATTCAAATTACTTGACCTGAATCAGACGTGGTTTAGACGACTCCTTGCGTTGCACCTGGACATGCAGAACACCCTCCTTATACGTCGCATCAACATTTTCTGGATCAACGTCGTCAGGTAGGGTAATAACCCGTTTAAACGTGCCAGAAAACCTTTCCCGACGATAGAAGTTAGTGTTCTCCACTTCTTTAACTCCTTCTCTCTTACCAGAAATGGTCAGCAGATTCTGCTGTATCGATATATCCATGCTTTTCGGATCAAGTCCTGGTGCAAACAGATAGACATCCACACTCTCATCAGTACTGCCTATATTTACTGGAGGGAAGGCTCCAGGCTGTGGAGATCGGATACCTGTTGAAAGTTGTTGTCCAAATCCAAACAGATCATCCATCTCTCGTTGAATTCGGCGTAAATCTTCGAAGATGCTTCCACCAAAATCTGATAATGTTGTAAACATAAATATCACCTCCTTTACAACGTTATCGAATCTTTACCTCTCGGTTGTGGATATATGGTTTTATGTGATTTTTTCAAGGGGAACTGGGCATCTACCCTGAATGATTAACTACCAATGGTCATTTGACCCGATAAGAGATTGCTATAAAGTATTTGCTGAGATTTATCAAAAATGTATAGATATTTCCTTCTCCGTTGTTTGGGGCATGTCTTTCCGGAAAAGTTGGTGCGATGACTGAGGCTCAGGTAACTATACCAAGAGAATCGAGTTTCACTGGCATGACTGAAACCAAAGAAGGGGCGTAAGCCCCTTCTTTAAGTTTATGTTTGGAAATGATCAGGATTTTTTTCGGATCCCTAGAAGGGACACCAATCCCGTTGCAAATAGCCAGAAAGCCGCAGGCAGGGGAACCGGGCTGGTGCCCAGATCAGTAACTACAGGCTCCTGATCAGCAACTGAAAGGTTCAGTCGTAATCCATCAAGCGCCCACCCATCTCTTGAGCCTCCACCTGGTTTTATTGTTATGTAGATTGGACCACCATTTCTGGCTCGATCCGTCAAAAAAGGGATATGAGGCCCCAGATCAAACATATCTAAAAATAATGCATTGTAAGTCGGGTTCGATTCCGGCGGATTAGGTTCCGGGTTACGTGGCCCAATACCGTCCCCATCTGAAAGAAAACCCAGAGGTGATTTTTCCAGAAAAATTGATGACAGTGATCCAAGGCCATGGCCACCAGAAGAAATTTCCAAAATGGCAGATTGTATGACTTCATTCTGTCCAATCCTTGGCAAGTAAAGCGGAATTACCTTTTCACCGAAGACCCATGTATCAGTAGGGAGTTGTGTAGCACTGCCTCTTCGCAACAGGGGAAGTTCCGAGAAGATAAAGGATGATGAACTGCCAATGCTTGAAGCGGGAAGAATAGCCGTATTGTGTGGTACAACCCCAATTCCTAAACCATCGATAGTCCCGAAACCTGTTGACATTGCCATTACAGAATGCGCTGTTCCTAACGCCATAACGGCAATAATTGTTAACCTCATTAGTATATTCATTGTGCTACTCTCCCAAAAAGTTGAGATTACCCCTTCCTTAATTTCCAACTTTACTCGTGGGGATAGTACAACTTTATCTAACTATATACAACACAAGACAAAATTGTTTTAAATTTGATCGAAGAAACATATCCCTGCGCTTTAGAACAAAGCGAATATCATTAATTTATAAGAAGATACATTATTAACTGGGTAAGAGAAGTTAAGTATAAGGGTTAATCGCCTGATATAAAAGTATTTCATAAGATAAATAAACAGTGATTACTCAGGTTGAATTTTTGGACCTCGCTGGGTTTTATTCCCTCTAAATGTTCCAAAATAAAACATTACACTCGGCAGGATCAGCAGATTGAGAATCGTGGACGATGCCAGTCCACCAATGATAATTGCAGCCATTGGTCCCATAATCTCGCGACCGGGATTATCACTGTCGATAGCGATGGGTAACATGGCCAGTGCAGTTACCATAGCTGTCATGAGGATGGAAGGAAGCCGTTCTTTTGAACCCCTAATCAGAGTCTCAATCGTCCATGGCAAACCTTCTTCCTCTACAAGATGGCGATAATGTGAAATCAACATGATCGAATTTCTAACGGTAATACCAAAGAGTGTGACAAAGCCTACGATGGAACCCACAGAAAGCGTTGCGCCTGTCAAGACAACCGCTATGACTCCTCCAATGAGAGAAAAAGGGAGGTTCAGCAGCATGATCAGTACATCACGCAAATGGCCAACGGCCATATAAATCAGGATAAGTACACCGATGCCCGCAAAAAGAGAGTTTAGAATCAATTCCTCACGCGCCTTTGCCTGTTCAATGGCGGAGCCAGTAAATTCGGGATAAGCACCGGCCTCGAACTCTATTTCATCAAGAACCCGCCTCCTCAATTCCTTCATGAAACTACCGATATCACGACCCTCGACATTACAGGTTACCGTCTGGATCCTTTGTGCACTTTGATGAAGAATGTTGTATCGGCCTTCGATTTGTTGAAGATTGGCAACCTCCGATAAAGGCACAATCTGTCCACTCGGTGTATGTATAGGGAGTTTTAAGAGATCTTCCGGTTTTTTACGCAATTCTGGTGTAAGAATGACCGCAACATCATAGACCCTGTTCCCTTCGTAGGATTTTCCGACGATCTTTCCTTCATATGCAGTCTGGACGGCATTCATCACTTCAACCGGCCTTATCCCCAAGCTACTTATCCGATCATATTTCAGTTGTATCTTGAGTACAGGCATCCCGTGTGGGGAACGCATTTGAACATCGGTTGCTCCGTCGATAGACCGCATAATCTCGGCAACTGCCTGAGCCTTTCGATCAAGAAAGCCCAGTTCATTGCCATAGAGATTTACGACAATGGGTGAGGTATACCCCGAGATCGTTTCGTCCACCCGTTCAATCAGGAAAGTGTTCGCCTCAAACAACAGCCCAGGGAAAGATTTGAGTATCCGGCGAAGTTCATCGAGTACAGCTTGTTGTTCACGGCCCGACATACGCTCCAGATCTACCTCGAATTCACTGTAATGGCTGCCATAGGTGTCGGCCGATCGTTCTGCCCTGCCC
Source organism: Gammaproteobacteria bacterium (assembly GCA_026984775.1). GTDB lineage: Bacteria > Pseudomonadota > Gammaproteobacteria > CAJXQU01 > CAJXQU01 > CAJXQU01. Next base: position 4,523 of record JALSRM010000017.1, on the reverse strand, counting down.
GCCCACTGCGAAACAGAGCGGACACCAGGGATTTCAAGAAACTTTTTCGTGAGTTGATTACCTGCCTGGATAGACTGCTCAAGCGATGTCCCAGGCACGGCTGTTGTATGCACGATATAGTGTCCCTCACGCAATTCTGGCAGAAAACGTGTTCCGAGACTGGGTAGAATGGCGAGTCCGATTACACAAATCAGCAGAGCAACACCAATCGTTATCATAGGATACCGAGTGGTCAGCCGCAGAAACCCAGTATATAGCGGATGGATCAGTCTGATGAGAGGTGGATCCCGCTCTGGTAATTTACTCTTTCCAAGCAACAGATAGCAAAGCGCCGGTGTCAGAGTCAGCGCCACCAGCAAGGAAGCGATGATAGCGAGAATATAAGAATATCCCAAAGGAGAAAAAAGCCGTCCCGCCACTCCGCCCAATGTGAGCAGTGGTACAAATACCAGTGCAACGATAAAGCTGGCATAGACCACAGAACTCCGAACCTCCATCGAAGCATCATAGACAACTACAGAGACAGGCCTTGGCTGATCCAGGAGTCGGTTCTCGCGCAGGCGCCTGAAGATATTTTCAGTATCAATAATGGCATCATCAACAACTTCTCCCAGAGCGATTGCGAGCCCACCGAGCACCATAATATTCAGGTTGACACCGCTGTGCAGAAGAATCAGTGTTGCAGTAATAAGAGAAACAGGAATCGCCAAGGCTGAAATTAGGGCCGTGCGCAGGTTAAAAAGGAACAGGAACAGTATAGCAAGGACAAAGATACCCCCAACGATCAAATGGTGACTGATATTCTCCAGTGATCGCTCGATATAATCTGCCGGCCGGAACAGATGAGGATAGATGACGATATCCTGCGTATCCAATACGATTTTCAGATCCTCAAGCACCCGCTCAACTGCATTGGAAACATTCAAGGTATTCGATCCATACTGTCCAATGACCATCATTACAATACCCGGTTTACCAAGTATCGAGCCCATACCGATTCTGGGTTCCGGAGCCATGCGAACATCAGCAACGTCTCCGATGGTGAGCGCATGTCCTTCTTTGTACCGGATGATCACCTTGGTCACATCCTCGGGTTTAATAGAACTGCCACTTGTCTGCAGGGTAATGCGCTGATTACTGTTCTCAAGAAAGCCGGCACCCTTTATTTCCGAGACTTTTGATGCGGCATCAATGACTTCTTCAATGCTGACTGAATAGTGTCTTAGTTGTTCTGGTCTTATCTGGATTTGTAATTGCCTGATCTCACCACCAAAGACATTCACATCGGCAACCCCGCTGACGCCGAGGATCTGCGGAACGATTGTCCAGTCAACAACACTGCGCAGTGTCATCATATCCAGTGAATCGGAACGTACACCAATGGTCAATATCGTGGCTGATGATGAAGACAACGGAACAGGCACAGGTGTTGCAACACCCTCCGGCAACTGGGCAATGACACTGGAAAGCCGTTCCGTCACCATCTGACGATTCAGATAGATGTCGGAATCTTCAGAAAAAGTGGCTGTAACGATCGAAAGTCCCTGGATTGATTCAGAGCGCAGATATTCAAGCCCGATTAAGCCGCTGAGTGCACTTTCGATGGGCTGAGTCACCAGAATTTCCACCTGCTCGGAAGAATAACCCGGGGCTTCCGTTTGGATGATGACTTGTTTTGGAGAAAATTCGGGAAAGATATCGAGACCAGCCCTGGAAAGGCTATAGATACCATAAAGTAGCAACAGCGTAACCAAGACAATGACAATACCGTAATAACGGACTGAGAATCGAACAATGGCCGACAGCATGACGTGTTCAGAACCCCAGTTTCACTGAAAAATTCATTGAGCAATGGTTCACAAGAGCTTCCTTTGAACGCATGCTAGTCATCATCCTCGTCCGGGATTTGCCAGCGTAGCTCTTCGGAAAGGAGTAACTGGCCTCCGCGGATCACGATCTTTTCATTTGGTGAAAAAGCATCCAGTATGAACCAGCCGAAATCCGTTTCACGATAATCCATGACCGGTCGTCTCTGATAGAGATCTTCTCCTACCTGAACATAGACCCAAGGTTGTCCGCCATACCAGATGACCGCATCCAGGGGGACATCAACGCCCTTTTCTACCTCACCATTTACACTGATCCAGGCATTCAGTCGCATCCCGATACGGAGCTTGACCGCACTGGTTCGGAAAAACCATGTTGCGCCCTGTGAAACCGGATCGGCCCGGGTTGCTTTGGAAATGAGGTAAGCCTTCCGCGCAGTTGATCGATCTGATCGCATATTGACATAGATAAAACTGGTTTCTTCTGGTAGGTCGGTATCAGGAGGAAGGGCAATCCGTATCAGTAAATCTTCTCCGTTCACTAACCGATCGAAATAATTGCTGTTCTGAATTGGTTCATTCCCTGAACCTGTTTCTTTGCCCAGTGCCCAGGATGTCAGTACCTTGCCCCATTGCTGTTCGGTCAGTTTGCGAATATTTCGCAACATCTGTCTTGCAGATTGCTCTCTGCGGGTGATTTCGACAAGTTTCAAGCGGGCTTGTTCCACCTGCCTGAGTGCCACATTGGCTCTTTCCTTGTATAACACACGCAGGCGTTCATAAATGTGCGAAGCTGTCTTGCGACTTTCCAAAGCCAATTCAAGTTCGGCCTGCGTTTTCTGATAATCCATCTGCTTTTCAAGAAGAGGAAGAAAATCTATTACCACACCTGCTCCCCTTATCTCTGGCAAGTGCTGAACAAGTTGCAGTGAACTGATTTGGATACCTCCAAGCTCCAGGTTTTCTTCAGGCAAACGAACCGCGGGTAAACCCTTATATATTTCTACACGGGAAGGAATGTCATCATCTTCTTTACCTGCTTCCTCAGCTTCTGGCAACGGTTCAACTTCAACTTGTTCAGATTTATCTGGCAGTTCCTGATCGATTTTGTGCAAGACATAGCCACCGATCACTGTCTCTCCATCCAGAAAAAGCTGTGTTCCAATATAGGCAGCACCTGCGAACAGAATAAGAATGATTAGTTTACTTATTGTTTTCATTGAAAGTTCAGTGTTCCGTCAATCGGGTCATTACCGCATCCTCTAGACGATTAAACGCACGCCATGCCTCAATTTCGAGCAAGTAACTTGATCGCTGCGCAAGAAGAACTTCAAGCTGAGCTCGGATAAGAGATAACCGATCCGTAAATCCCCGATCGTATTGTTGTGATATCTTTTTCAAGGCAGTTTGAACTTCATCAACCAGTTTTTTGGCCTCGGAAAGTGTGTCAAGAGCCGTTTCATAACCGATGCGTGCTTCATGAACCTCTTGTAATACCTTAGTCTGATAGGCAAGAAATTCTTGTTCTTTGACCTTGCGTCTGGCCTCTGCTTCAGCGATTGGTCCTCTGTTTCTGGTCACAGGTAACAGCCAGGAGCCGGCAAGAACCCATATATTATCATTCTGATCAAAGATAAAGCCGGGTGACAAAGTGATATTGGGAAACTGGTTTTCGATTTCTTTATGCAGTGCAGCTTCGGCTACAACATACTCTGACAACACCCTTAAAACATCAGGTCTCTCAACCAGTGCGCGTGCCTGTAATTCCTCTGTCTGTAATCGTGATTTGTTTGGATCAGGCAGATCTATAAACTCGCTTGTTGTCAATTCTACCGTATCCAATCCGTTGGCGGGCAAGCCAACAGAAAGTGCAAGTTTTGATTGGGCACGCCTCAGTTCTGCCTCCACTTCACTGATCGCTAATCTCGTACGTTGAATCTCAAGTCGTGTCGAACTGAGTTCAAAATCACTGCTCTGCCCAAGATCGCGGCTACGTTGCAGTAGTTTGAGCCCCTCTTCCAGTACGGACTTTTCCTTCAGCAGCATTTCTTTTTTATGTGTTGCTGTAATCGTATCCAGGTAATGATCAATGATCACATCTCTGATGTGCCATTTGACCTCGAACTGCCGCAATCTTTCGACTTCTACCATGGCCTTGGCATAATCGATCCGGGTTTGTCTTTTCTCGGGCTTTTCATAGACCCAGTTAAAAATGGCACCGAAAGTCCAAGGCGAGACTCCATTTTCCTGACGACTGTGATGCTCTGTTGAAACTTCAATGCCGAGTTCTGGTTTTTGTCCAGCAGTGATTAAACGGGCCTCAGCAGCCTTGACGCGAGCTTTTGCAATCGCAAGCTCTGGATTGAGTAGATAAGCAACCTGGATAAGGTGTTGAATATCCCAGGTTTTTCTTGGCCATTGGGGTTGTGGGAGATTATTCTCTTCCAACCAGTTTCGGATTTCCGGATCGGCTAGATTACGATCACGATATTCACGTGTAGTCTGCTCTGTATCAATGGGAGCGGGAGTATAGGTTTGATACTCTGCACAGGCAGACAACAACAGACTCAAACAGACCAGGCAGGAAACCCAACTATTCATACCCTTCCTGCCAAAGTTCGACACTCTGTTCTACGATATCTCCCGATGAGGCATCTATCTCGACCTTAATCTCCTTGCCGTTGACATTATGGATAT
>JALSRM010000016.1 GCA_026984775.1 Gammaproteobacteria bacterium | reverse complement strand
ATCACGGCCTGCTCCAGCCTGCCCTTATGCCGGAGGGCGATGGAGACGGCATATTGTGGATAGGTGTGGAGGAAATTGGTGGTGCCATCCAACGGATCGATGATCCACTGGTAGTCCTGATCGGCGCCATGATCTGTCTCGCCGCTTTCTTCTGCGAGAAAGCCGTGATCTGGATACGCATCGTGAATGGTTTCCATGATGATGGATTCTGCCAGGCGGTCCACCTCCGTTACGAAATCATTCTTCCCTTTGTGGGTGATTTTTAGATCCGGGATCTGATCGATATGGCGATTGATGGCATCACCCGCCCTGCGGGCGGCGCGAACGGCGATGTTGAGCATCGGGTGCATGGCAAATCTCTCTTTGATCTTCAGTCGAATAGGGAGCGGGGATTCTAACCTGAATCTCACCGAAGATTCACGGTATTATGTAATATATGGACGAAAATCGATTATCAAAGATTCGTATCGTTCTCGTTGGAACTACTCATCCCGGAAATATTGGTGCAACTGCACGTGCCATGAAGACCATGGGCCTGTCCCGTTTGGTTCTGGTTCAACCTCGCCGTTTCCCGGATCCAGAAGCAGTGGCACGGGCTTCCGGTGCGGATGATATTCTCGAACAGGTAATGATCTGTGACTCTTTGTCAGAGGCGTTGAGTGGTTGTGGTGTGATCGTGGCTACGACGGCACGCCGGCGTTCATTGGAATGGCCGGTGGTGGAACCTAGGCAAATGGCCTCCAAGCTGATCAGTGCGGCCGCTGCAAATCAATGCGCTCTGGTTTTTGGCCGGGAACAATCCGGTCTTACCAACAAAGAGCTGACCCATTGTCAGTCTGCCGTAATGATTCCTACCAATCCCGAATACCGTTCTCTGAATCTGGCTGCAGCTGTTCAGATCATGACCTATGAGTTGAACTTAGCCGCCCGCAACGCTGAAAGAAGCGCTGAACAGACAGCCGAACGAGCAACAGCAGCAGAGATGGAAAGGTTTTATCAACACCTGGAAGAAGCCATGATCGAGAGCGGTTTTTATAATCCGGAAAAACCAAAGAAACTGATCCCCCGAATGCACCGTCTCTTCAATCGTGCGGGGTTGGATCATACCGAGGTTCAGATGCTGCGGGGGTTTTTCACGGCCATTCAGAAAACGGCTCGCAGAAAAGACTAATCCGGAGTGATCCGATATACTTTCGCCACTTTTCACCATCAACCAGATAAGGACAGATACCTATGCGACCCAGTGGCCGAAGCCCAGATGAATTGAGAGCGATTTCTTTTACCCGAAACTACACCCGCCATGCTGAAGGCTCAGTCTTAGTCGAATTTGGCGAAACCCGTGTCCTGTGCAATGCCACTGTCGAGGAGAAGGTTCCTCCCTTCCTGCGCGGAAAGGGGCAGGGTTGGGTAACGGCAGAATACGGCATGTTGCCACGTTCCACCAATAGCCGAATGCGCCGGGAAGCGGCTTCCGGCAAGCAGGGGGGCAGGACTTTGGAGATCCAACGGTTGATTGGACGTTCCTTGCGCGCGGTGGTCGATCTCGAAGCCTTGGGGGAGAGGACCATACTCGTTGATTGTGATGTTATCCAAGCTGATGGCGGCACACGCACGGCTTCTATCACGGGAGGCTTCATTGCCTTGAATGATGCGATAGAGACATTGCTGAACCGCCAATTGATCAAGGAAAGCCCGTTGCATGGCATGGTCGCCTCCATTTCCGTGGGCATCTATCGGGGAGAACCCGTTCTGGATCTGGATTACGCTGAGGATTCCAACGCCGAAACCGATATGAATGTGGTCATGAATGAGGTGGGCCATTTTATCGAGATCCAGGGCACGGCGGAGGGCCATGCATTTTCCCAGGAAGAGCTCATATCGATGTTGGAACTGGCCACTCAGGGGATTCGGGAAATCATTGATAAACAGCGTGAGGTGTTGGATCGCCAGCCATGAAACGGCAAATCGTTCTTGCCAGCGGAAACCCCGGCAAGTTGAAAGAGCTGTCGGCCTTGTTGAGAGAGATCGATCGGGAGGTTTTGCCCCAGTCACGGTTCGGTCTGAAAACACCTGAGGAGATCGGTCTGACCTTTGTCGAGAACGCCATCCTCAAGGCGCGCTATGTTGCGGAGCAGACAGGGTTGCCTGCGATTGCCGACGATTCAGGGATTGAAGTGGATGCCTTGCAAGGGCGGCCGGGGATCCGTTCAGCACGGTATGCGGGTGAGAACGCCAGTGACGAAGAAAATCTAAAGAAACTGCTGAAAGAAATGGAAGCGGTGGCCGATACGGATCGGCAGTGCCGCTTTCATTGTGTGATCGTCTATCTTCGTTTTGCACGTGATCCGATACCGATCATTTGTCATGGTGTCTGGGAGGGACACTTGCTTCGAGAGCCGGTGGGGGAACAGGGTTTTGGCTATGATCCGATTTTCTACGTGCCAGCGTACGGATGTTCGTCGGCCGAGCTGCAACCGGAAGTGAAGAACCGGATCAGCCATCGGGGCCAGGCGTTGAGAGAGCTGGTCAAAAAGCTTGATGAATGAGATTCCCATTACTCTGTACATCCACTTTCCCTGGTGTGTACAGAAGTGTCCCTATTGTGATTTCAATTCCCACCCTATCAGAGGGTCGATACCAGAAGAACAGTATTGCGATGTGTTGCTGCTTGATCTAGAGGAAGATGCACAATGGTTGTTTGGCAGGACATTCCAGAGTGTCTTCTTTGGAGGAGGCACACCCAGCCTGATCAGCGGAGAGGGGATAGCCTCTTTTCTTGAGCGGCTGCGGCAGAAGGTACCGTTGGCCAGGGATGCCGAGATCACGCTGGAAGCCAATCCTGGAGTGGTGGATGCGGAGCATTTTTCTCGTTATGGAGAGGCTGGGATCAATCGTTTGTCGCTGGGCGTACAGAGTTTTCGTGATGAACAGCTGGAAAAAATCGGCCGGATTCATTCGGCCGATGAGGCCGAAAGTGCCTTTCATCTTGCCCGTGAAGCAGGATTCAGGAACATCAATATTGATCTGATGTTCGGTTTGCCGGGGGATTCGCTGGAAGGCAGTCTGTCGGATCTGAAGCGTGCCATCGAACTCCAGCCTGAACATATCTCTTGGTATCAACTCACGATTGAACCGAACACACTCTTTTATCAGCAACCACCTCAATTGCCCGAAGACGATCGTGTGTGGTCCATCCAACAAGCGGGACAAGAACTGTTAGCCAAAGCTGGTTATCGGCAATATGAAATCTCCGCTTATGCGCGGGAAGGCTTTACATGCCACCATAATCTGAATTATTGGACCTTTGGTGATTACATCGGCATTGGTGCCGGTGCCCACAGCAAGGTCACCCGGCAGGAGGGGATGGAAATCAAGCGTTATGTGAAACCAAGGCATCCAAAACAGTATCTCGATCCTGATCGTAAAAGACCGGCTGTCAACCGGTTGAAGAGGGATGACATCATCCTCGAATATATGATGAATATCTTGCGTTTGAAGCAGGGTTTCACGTGTAATGAATTTGAAAGTCGAACGGGTCTACCCTTTTCAGTGTTGACCGGACAACTCGAAAAAGCAGAAAGAAAGAAACTGATTCAACAGCAAGGGCGCTGGTTCTTCCCGACATTACAAGGGGAGCAGTTTCTTAATGATCTGTTACAGATTTTCACCCCCTGACTATCTGGCGGTCAGCTCTTTTTTCGAATTATGTTCGACAAGCTGAGGTTTGGGTGTAGCATGATCTTCTTCCCCAACCAGGTCATTCAGAATCCTTGCAGCTTCAATCAGAAGAATGTCTTCTTCTCCCGCCTTCTCATTTTCTGGAGCCGTAGTGGCCTTCTTTGGCAAAGGAACGTCTCGTTTGATCACGGGAAGTGTCTTGGCAATAGCCTTGTATTGATCTTCGTGTTCCCTGTTCCTTTTTTCGGCTTCCTCGAATTCCGCCTTGCGTTTCTTTTCATTTAGAGTCACCGATTTCTTTTCCTGTAACTGCCTGATAGTTCGAACTTCTTCCTGGAGTAATTTCAGCGCTGGATCGGTGGCAACACGTTTTTCATGTTTAACCCGGGCTGAGGAAAAGGCATCAACGGGTGCCATGGCAGGGTGAAATGTTGCCGGCCTCACGGCGGCCCAAGGCAGGGCATTTTTATAGGCTCTTTCACCATAATCAGTCACATCTTCAGCGGTAGGATAGATGATGTCCGGTACCACACCACGGTGTTGAGTACTGTTTCCACTGACTCTGAAAAACTGGGCGATCGTAGTTTTCAGATGCCCCAGTCTATGTCCGGAGCGATCATCATATTTGTTCAAATCGATCAGATTCTGGACAGTCCCCTTACCGAAGGTGGGTTCTCCGATGATGATACCACGGCGGTAGTCCTGAATAGCGCCGGCAAAGATTTCGGAAGCCGAGGCGCTATAACGATCAACCAGGACAGCCAGAGGGCCGGTATAGGCAATGGATGGATCGGGATCATTATTGACTTCGATACGGCCAATGGCATCCTTGACCTGAACAACCGGTCCGGTTTCGATAAACAGGCCTGTCAGGCTGGTGGCTTCTAGTAGAGAACCACCACCGTTGCCTCTAAGATCAACGATCAGTCCTTCGATTCCTTTCTTTTTCAGATCTTCGATCAGTCGTTTTACATCTCTCGTACTGCTGCGGTAATCCTTCTCCCCTCGGGAGAGGGCAGCGAAGTCGAGATAGAAGGTTGGCAAATCAATGACACCGATCTTTTTGACCGTTTTTTCATGCCTCCCTGAAGGTACAGGCAGCTCGATGATATAGCTTTTTGCTGCTTGTTCCTCAAGGTTGATCTTGTTTCTTTTGAGAGTGATCAGTTTACGCTTGCCATTGGCCCCCATTGACTTCGGTATCACTTCGAGCCGCACGTAACTGTCCTTGGGGCCGCGGATCAGATCGACAACATCGTCTAGACGCCAGCCGACAACATCAACGACGGGCCCGTTTTTACCCTGCCCAACACCCACAATCTTGTCTTCCGGTTGCAATTGCTTGTTCAGATCAGCAGGGCCACCGACGATGATCTCCTTGACCATCGTGTATTCGTTTTCAGATTGTAGAACTGCACCAATACCTTCCAGTGACAGTCGCATCTGAATATCGAAATTTTCGGATGTGCGTGGTGAGAAATAGGAGGTATGAGGTTCGATGCTGGTGGTGTAGGCGTTCATAAAGAACTGAAAGACATCTTCAGAGTTGAGTTGATGTGTTCGACGAGCGAGACTTTCGTAACGTTTTTTCAAAACGGTCTTGAGTTCATCCGGTTTCTTGTCTGAAAGTTTCAGACTCAGGATGTCGTTTTTTATCCGCTTGCGCCACAGTTCGTTTAGCTCGGCGAGGTCTTTGGCCCAGGGTGCATCCTGGCGATCGAAGACATACTCCTCATCAATGGAGAAATCCTGATTTTTTTCCAGTTGCTGAAGGGCAAACTGGACACGTTCATCGACCCGTTTTCTGAACAGTTTGAATATCTCGAAGGCCGGACGCAGATCGGATTTGCGTAGTGCATCGTCCAGGTTATTTCTGTACTTTTCGAAGGTTTGGATATCCTTGGCGAGGAAATAGGAGCGGTTTGGATCCAGGGACTCGATATATTTGTCGAGAATCTTTTGTGACAGCTGGTCGTTCAGAGGTGTTCTCTTATAGTGATAGTTGCTGATGAAATGCGTGATTAGGTCAGTCGCTCGTTTTTGGGCAGGCGAGGGAGCTAGATCATCAAGTTCAATCTCCTTTGTCAGACTGTACGCAGTCTGCCCATAAACCAATAACGCAAGTAGTATTAAAAGTATTCGCCGTTTTTCTTTCATATTCTCTCATGTAGAGCAGGTATCATAATGACAATACCCTGTCCAAGACCCAACTTTAGTTTCGTAAGGATAAGAATAGTTCCGTTAGATTGTACCAGCTATCTTCATACCCTACGACTTCTGAAGAAAATCTTCCAGAAATATCGAGTGTTCTGTCTGAATATGTGATCGATTTTACAAATTTATATGATTTGGAGGACAATTCGGTCAACCAGGAAAAAGTGAGTCAAGGAGTGGCTGGGGGACCAGGATTCGAACCTGGGTTGACGGAGTCAGAGTCCGTAGTCCTACCGCTAGACGATCCCCCAGTCGAGAGAAAGGGGCTGAAAAACAACCCCCGAACCGATAAATATTAACGTTTGGAGAATTGTGGACGTTTGCGAGCCTTATGCAGGCCGACCTTTTTGCGTTCAACCTCACGAGCATCACGGGTCACAAAGCCTTCTGCCCGTAATGGCTTGCGTAATTCTTCGTCATACGCAATCAGTGCTCGGGTGATACCATGACGGATAGCCCCTGCCTGACCGGTAGTACCGCCACCTTTGACTGTACAGACAATATCTAAACTATCGAGCAGTTGAGTTGATTCGAGTGGTTGACGAACGACCATCCGGGCTGTTTCACGGCCAAAATACTCTTCAAGGCTGCGATTATTGATGATGATGTTTCCGGAGCCCTTTTTCAGGAAGACACGGGCACTAGAGCTTTTGCGACGTCCGGTACCGTAATAATATTGTTCTGCCATAGTGTTCAAATTTCCAGTGGTTGTGGTTGCTGAGCTGTATGTTGATGCTCAGGACCTGCATAGACTTTCAGTTTGCGAAACATTGCACGCCCGAGAGGGCCTTTTGGCAACATGCCTTTGACGGCATTTTTGATGACACGTTCTGGAGCTTTCTCGATCAGCTTGTCGAAAGAGATAGACTTCAGTCCACCCGGATAGCCGGTATGCCGGTGGTATATCTTGTCTGTGGACTTATTGCCCGTAACGCGAATTTTTTCGGCATTGATAATAATGATATAGTCTCCTGTGTCCACATGCGGTGTGTAGGTCGGCTTATGTTTCCCACGTAATCTTCTCGCGACTTCTGTGGCAACTCGACCGAGCACTTTGTCAGTGGCATCGATGACGAACCAGTCACGCTGGACTTCTGCTGGTTTGGCGGTAAACGTTCTCATCGCTTGATTTTCGAATCCAAATTAAAAAGAGGCGAAATACTACGGACTGGAGCGCCGTATGTCAACGGTTTGAAGGAAATTTGTTTATGGAAAATAACGTCAGATTCGGATTGTTTGATCGATTGATCATCAGCTTTGATAACGGATTACAGACTGTATTTGGTAAACCCATCCCTACAGGACGTTCCTATCCTGGAGAAAACCTGCCGGAGGCTGATCTGGACGAGGCCGATCGGCGCAAAAGCGAAGGACTGATGCGGGTCAATCATGCAGGAGAGGTCAGTGCTCAGGCACTTTATCAGGGGCAAGCGTTGGTTGCCAGAGATGAAAATGTGCGATCACGTCTTTCCAAATCTGCTGAAGAAGAGAATGATCACCTGGTCTGGTGTGAACAGCGTCTCGATGAGTTGGGAGGGCACAAGAGCTATCTCAATGCTTTCTGGTATGTGGGGTCGTTTACCACCGGTCTGCTCGCCGGAGTTGCGGGGGATAAATGGAGCCTTGGATTCGTTGTCGAGACGGAACATCAGGTGGTTCGGCATTTGGAAGACCATTTGCAGAAACTGCCTGCTGAAGATCAACGCAGTCATGCGATTCTGGAACAGATGAAGGAAGATGAACGGCATCATGCCACAGTTGCCTTGGAATCCGGAGCAGTGGAACTGCCTTCCCCGATCAAGAAAATGATGACCTTACAGTCGAAGGTGATGACTACACTGGCCTACTGGATCTAGTGATCTGTTTGCAGGTGTCTGAATTTTGCCGTTTTATACCTTGAAATTTTTTTACCTGTCCCCACCATCTTCTTAACCATTTATTTGTTAGTAGAGAGGTGAGAAATATGGCATTAGTAAGATATCAACCCTTGAACCTGCTTGGACAACTTCAGAATGATCTGAGCCAGATTCTGGAAAGGCATCTTTCCGAGGAACAGGACGGTGATAATTCCAAAGTCGTTACCAGTCAGTGGTCACCTGCTGTTGACATCCAGGAAAAAGAGGATCGCTTCATTATCAAGGCTGATCTGCCGGGAATTCCACCGGAAGACATTGAGGTAACCATGGACAACGGGGTACTCACTATTAAGGGTGAGCGTGTAGATGAAAAAGAGGAAGACAAGGAAGGCTATCACCGTATCGAAAGGGTGCGGGGCAGCTTCTATCGACGTTTTAGTCTGCCTGATACGGCAGATGCCAGTGGCATTGAAGCAAAAGGTGAGAACGGCGTACTCATGATCACCATACCGAAACAGCAAAAGGCTCAACCCAGGAAAATTGAAGTCAAATCCTGAGGGTTCCTTGGAGTCAAGAAACCGGTCGCATTACTGTGACCGGTTTTTTTTTGCCAGTTTAGACTGAACCTTATAAACCTGTTCGAGATCGTCCAGTTTTTTCTTCATCAGCTTCGCTGTCACTAAATGGTATTTCTGAAAACGCTCGTTGATTTCTTTTTCCAGTTCTTTCTGTTTGAGAATGATCAGGTCATTGATCTCCTTTCGAATTGCTTGCTCGATGTTCTTTGATAGGTCCTGGAAGTTGTTTGAAACGGCATCACGATTGAGCCGGATCTGTGGTGGATCATCTGCCGTTTTTTCGAAGGCTTCTGTGGGTGCGAGAATCGGTAATTCTTCATCTTCGACGGTCTTTTCAAGAACCGGTTCCGGTTTTTCCTGTTCTGCGATTTTCTGTACACTGACCGTCGCTTCCGGATGTGTTTCCAGGTACTCATTGGTACTTGCTGTAAGTGAGTAAACGCTAAAACCTTTAATCGACAACAAAAAGGCGCTGGCCATGGCTTGTTCAGGAGAATCACCGCATACAATCCAGGTTTTGTTGTTATCGAGTCCTTTGGAGGCGGTATAGAGTGCATTCAGATCGATGTTAAGGCTATTCTTGATCGCCAGCTCTTTGTATTTTTCAGGCGTTCTGACGTCGATCCAGCCAGCACCTTCAGCGATCAAAGTATCTGCCTTTTCGATCGTGATCCTCTCGAGCAGGGGGTCCTGGATCAGCTCTTTGAAAGTCTCTTTTGGTATCTGCATCACCACACCATCTGTGATCGCCTCTACCGTAACATCTGAGGGGCCCTCCAGAATGAGTGAACGTTCACCAAAGGTCTCTCCAGAGTCGAGATGGTAGAGTTCTTTGGTCTCTCCCGCTGGATCAGTGTGTGTGATGACGCAATCGCCATACTGAATCAGGTAAAAATATTCACCGGGTTGTCCTTGTGTAATCAGAGTTGTTCCCGCCTGGACTTTGATTGTTTCCATGCTGATAAAGATCTGCTGCAGGTTTTCCGGTGGCAGAGTCGAAAAGACACTGGAATTCAGCATATGCAACATCCAGTTTCCCGAACCTTCCATATCGATCTCATTGACTTCCACGGTTGCATTGAGGTCCGATTCCGCTGAATTCAATGTATCGAAAAAGGTTCTGCGAGTGACAAAGACCTTGCTCGCCTGAGTGGATCTTGCGGTAAAGTTTCTGGGTCTGCTATGGTCAATCAACTCTAGGGATTGCTGACCGGAATGAGTTAGTGTTTTAACAACCTTACCCGATTTGTCGAGCAACTCTACCGAGCCTTCAAGCAGATAGAAGTCCTTTTCGTTATCTTCTCCGACACGGAAGATGAAATCATTGGGTGCGAATTCCTGTACCTGTGAACGGCTGAGGATCTCATCCTGATATCGTTTTGGAAGATTTTTCAGTGGGGACCACTCATCCAGTTTCAAACCTCCCATGGCGGCTGAAAGGCCTGTGCTGTCACGGTTCAATATCTGATTCAACATTTCTCTATCATCCTTAACATAAGGTAAGTGAAGTGCTATCTGCACAATTCACGAACGACCAATCCTGCTGGTTTACGGGCTATGTATCGGCCTTACGGATAAAATATTTAATTATTTTGTCCATATTTGCTCTGGGCGGCACATAGAGTTGGTCATAGTGTAGACTATGCCGCACTTTCCGGCCGCAATACTCAACCGAATGGAGAAAAAAACTGATGCGTTCGAATGTTCTGAACCCAAAAAAATGGCGAAAATCTTTTCTGTCTGTCACAGCGTTGTTGCTGATGATTGTGACGGCTTCTGTTTCTGCGTTGCTGCCGAATGCGGTGGAGGGAGAAAAACTTCCAACACTGGCACCCATGGTCGAAAAGGTCACACCAGCAGTAGTGAATATCGCAACTGAAGGAAGTGTTCGGATCCGGCAAAATCCTTTACTCAACGATCCTTTTTTTCGGCGGTTTTTCAACATCCCGGACCAGCCTCGAGAACGAAAGACCCAGAGCTTGGGATCAGGTGTAATTATCGATGCAAAAAGAGGATTGGTTGTCACCAACAACCATGTGGTCGCCAATGCCCATCAGATCACGGTCAAGTTGCGGGATGGGCGCAAATTTCAAGCCAAACTTATCGGCTCTGATCCAGAAACCGATGTAGCGTTGATCCAGATCCCGGCAGAACATTTGACGGCGGTCAAACTTGCCGATTCAGACAAGTTACGGGTAGGCGATTTTGTCGTTGCCATTGGTAACCCCTTTGGATTGGGTCAAACGGTGACTTCCGGAATTGTCAGTGCGCTCGGGCGCACCGGACTCGGAATTGAGGGCTATGAAGACTTCATCCAGACCGACGCCTCGATCAATCCAGGGAATTCGGGTGGTGCGCTGGTCAATCTCAGAGGTGAACTGATAGGTATCAACACGGCGATCTTTTCACAAACCGGTAGCAGTGTCGGTATCGGTTTCGCCATCCCAGTCAATATGGTCAAGATGGTAACGGAACAACTGATGACTCATGGTGCCATCCATCGTGGTTTGATCGGGGCACAGACTCAGGACCTCGATCCGGATCTGGCAGAAGCCTTCGGCATTGAACAGCGAACCGGTGCCGTGGTGGTGGATATCCTACCAGGCTCTCCAGCCGAAAAAGCGGGCCTCAAGCCAGGGGATGTCATTCTCGAAGTCAATGGTCGAATGGTCAAAAGCTCCAGTGACGTACGACTGCGAATCGGTTTGCTGAGGGTTGGCGAGAAGGTGAGATTTACCGTCGTCCGCAACAACAAAAAGTTGAAACTGACTGCAACCGTGGCCGATCGGGAAGAGGTGGCCAGCACCTCGAAGCTGAAAAATCCCCGTCTTGCGGGAGCAACCTTTGGGGATATACCGGAGAACTCACCCGCCTATGGCTGGATAAAGGGCGTGATGCTGTATGAAGTCGAGCGTGGCAGCCGTCTGTGGAAGGCCGGATTGCGTGAAGGTGACATCATCACTTCCGTTAATCGGACACCGGTCCACGATCTCACTGCCTTTTTGAAGATCGTCAATTCTATCGACAAGGGTCAAATGCTGTTTCGTGTCCGGCGCGGTAATCAGGCAGCTTATATTGTGATCAAATAGGTGCGGGTATTTTTATCTCTTCAGATGATTTGATGACACATGACAGCGGCGTGTCCATGACCGCCTGGTGTATGGTTTTGACAGCTTCCTCCCGAGGGAAGCTGTTGCGCCAGACCAGCACCACTTCACGACTGGGGACAGGCTTGGAAAAGGGCTTGATGGTCAGTAATCCGTTTACGTCCATACCTTTGCCAGCTGAAGTACAGGGAAGAACTGTGATACCTGCACCTGAAGCGGCCATCTGCCGTATAGTTTCGAGTGAACTGCTTTCCAGAGTTTTCTGGATACTGCCTTCCTGAATCGTTACTGCAGGGATACAACCGGGGCAGGCCTTTAACACCTGTTCGCGGAAACAGTTCCCTGCACCCAGTAGTAGCAGGGTTTCTCCACTCAATTCTTCAGGATGTATACTTTTTCTTTTGACCCAACGATGAGAAGAAGGCAACGCAAGCACAAAGGGTTCTTCGTAAAGTATTTGCGTTCGTAGTCCTGGTTCTTCAAAAGGCAGGGAGAGGATTGCGACGTCAATCTCACCACTTTTCAAGGCGGTTCGCAGGTTTTCAGTATAATCCTCACGAATGATCAAGGGCATTTCCGGCGCCAGTTCATGCAGGATCGGAATCAAGCGAGGCAGCAGGTAGGGTCCTATGGTGTAGATCACCCCAAGGCGGAGGGGTTCTTTCAATTGTTCCTTGCCTTCGTTGGCGAGCTGACGAATACGTTCTGCCTGGGTGAGTACTTCCTGGGCCTGGGCGATAATTCGCTTGCCCACCGGTGTGGGCTGGATCTCGTTCATGCCCCGCTCGAACAGGGTCACCCCCAGTTCTTCTTCCAGTTTCTTGATCGCTACACTCAAGGTGGGCTGGCTAACGAAGCAGGCCTCGGCCGCTTTACCAAAGTGGAGTGTGCGCCCTACGGCGACGATGTATTTCAGTTCCGTCAGAGTCATGGAGCATCTAGTTTGCCACTATGTGAGCCCACTGGCCAGCCGGGGGCACCATGACACTGGCGATTAGAACAGCTCCACCTCCCCAGCCTTTTCTCCACCAAGACTCTCAAACCGTTGTTTCTCTTCGGTCAGGGTATCCACCAGGGTGATCAATTCACGACTCGCACGCTCGGTTTCTTCAAAGCTGTGCAATAAATCCGCTTGCAGGTTTTCTTCTTCTTCCCAGTTTTTATCCAGCAAATCAATGATCTTGGTGGCACTGGTGTGAACTCGTCGGTGCGGATCCAGTAGTTGTTCATAGGCGGGTAAGTGGCTGTACATTGCTCGTCCTTCGCCCTCGTTATACCAGAGGCCAAAACGGCAGTGGTCGTGATCGACTCGGACGGCGTTTGCTTCCGGAGACTGGGTATCATTGATCTCCAGGGCACGATAGGCGCGCTGTATATAGAGGAGGTGATCCACCTTGATCAGGGCAGCATCACAAACGATCCGGGTATTGGAAACCTTTTCAAAGGTTTTTTGCGCGGTTTCTGCAAATTGAACGAAGCTGTTTTCGAATTGGGAAATGGCACCTCTCGAGGATTCTGCGATCTCCGCCATCTCTTGGGTGGTGTTCACCATGGAGGTGGATGCAGTGTTGAACCGCTCTACGATCTCCGTGATTTTGTGGGCCGTTTCCTTGGTGTTTTCAGCCAGGTTTTTGACCTCATCGGCAACCACGGCAAAGCCGCGACCGTGTTCACCTGCCCGTGCCGCTTCGATGGCCGCATTCAGTGCGAGCAGGTTGGTTTGATCGGCCACATTCGCGATGATGGAGACCATTTCAGCAATTTCATCACTGCTGGAGGAGAGTTCACTGGACGATGCCCGCATGCTGTTGGACATGCGATAGACCTCTTCTAGTCGTTGCACCACATCACCGACGGATTGTTTGTTTTCCAGCGCCTTCTCGGCGGAGGACTTGGACAATTCCTCAACCTCGACCATTTCCGATGTGATCAGACTAAAATCGCTCTGGTTATGGGCAAGATTTTCTAGGAGATTTTCTGTTTTTAGTTTTCCAAGCTTGGAGAACAGCTTCTCTTGTAATTGTTTCCAGTGCGCTTGTTGCATTAGTTTTCGAGAAGCATCAACGTCTTTCAGAATGTTTGCAAAAGTGCCGTTAAGGCCGGCAACCAGCGGTTTTCGATAAAACTGTCCCTTTTCCACGGATTTGAAGACGGCCTTGGTTTCACGCAGACATGCCTCGATTTGGTCGAGGGCGTCGTTGAGTTTCCGGGCAGTTTCCCCCAAGGAAGAAGTTGGTGGGATATTGGTGATACGGAATTCAAGATCGCCCCGCTGGACGTGATCTACGAGTGTATTGATCTCCTTTTGGAGTTTGCGCCGTATCTCATCCTGTTTACGTGCTCGCCATGCCAGAAGACACGCTGTTCCAGCGATAATGGCAAATCACGAGCTCAGGTCGTAAAAAAAGATAGAAACGGTGATCAAAAAGACCAGCAACGAGGTGTTGACTACAAGAATATTTCTACAATTAATTTGCAGCTGTGAATTCATGATAGCTTATCTCTCCAAGAGTATCTTCAAGAAGTCTGAATGAGGCGTCCATGGCTGCTTTGCTACTGTTGAATTTCTTTTCCATGGCCACCATCTGTTGGTAGAGCTCAGCGAACAGGGTGAGCCGGTCAGGTTCGGGTTTACGTCTAACGGAGTAGTAGCCGATCAATTGACCATTTGGATCATAACTTGGGGTGACGTTAGCAAAAGTCCAGTAGTAACCACCATCCTTACGCAAGTTTTTCACATAACCGAAAAATTCTTCCCCTTTCTGTAAGGTTTGCCACATCAGTCTGAAGACCGATCGAGGCATGTCTGGGTGGCGGATGATGTTGTGCGGTTTTCCCAGGATTTCATCTTCCCTATAGCCGGAGTAGTATATAAAGCTTTGATTCCCATAGGTGATTTTGCCCTTGGTATCGGTTTTTGAAATGATAAAGTCATGCTCCGAGAGAACAATTTCTTTCTCTGTGGGTTCAACCATGCTCACAAACCTCCAAATTTCGGCTTTCTCTGAATCTTTTTATCGGCAAATACTCTAAGATTTTGATTCTCAAAAAAGTGAAGGCAACGAATATGCCAGGAATGCTCCTGGAAGGTGCCAGACAGGGGAGATGAAATGATGAACTCAAGAATCTTGCTTGTACTGTTCGGATTGCTCTCAGGCTGTGCAAGCAATTTACCCAAAGAAATCTCAACACCGCCTGACAATAATCCTACAGTTGAAGAAATTCTGCAGGATACAGAACCTTATCTTGGCACATTTCTCCGTTGGGGTGGTTCGATTGCCTCGGTGGAAAACCGGAAAGATGAGACCTGGCTGGAAATCGTGGCACGGGCGCTGGACAGCCGTGGGCGCCCGGAGAAAAGCGATCAATCACCGGGACGTTTTCTGGCACGGGTCGATCAGTTTCTTGATCCGGAGATTTATCGGAAGGGCAGGCTGGTCACTGTTTATGGTGTTCTGGAAGGGATCAAGGAAGGTAAGATTGGTGAACAGCCTTACTCATTTCCGGTTGTCCGTGCAAAGACCGTCTATCTATGGGCGGAATACAGGGAACCTCCTCCACTACCACGCTATTACTGGCCCTATTATGATCCTTTCTGGGATCCCTTTTGGCCTCACCGCTATTATTGGTACCGTGATCCGCGTTTCTGGTAAGAAATAGTGATCAGGCGCACTTGTCAACCGGATGGGCCGTGCCTGAAACGATCTCTTTGAACAGATCGGGCGTGACAAAGGTTTTTTCTTCCTTTTCGATTAGTTGGAGAATTTCAGGATGACCTGTTGCAACATTGAAAGGCTGATCCGGTTCACCCAGTGAGTCGACTACCAGAGAGGCATCTTCAAAGTCGTTACCCTGGGTAAAATAATGTGTTGTGATAACAGTTTTGAGCCCGGCTGCTTTGGCGGCGAGGAAGCCATTGCGGGTATCTTCAAGGGCAAGACATTCCTGCGGTGAGATTTGCATTTTGTCGAGCACATACTGATACACCGCGGGTGAAGGCTTTTTCTCTTCGACTACATCGCAGGTAGCAATCACTTCAAACCAGGATGGCCAGTCCAGTGGCAGGTTGTTGTTCAGGAGCGTGGTCACATTGGTCAGCTGTGAGGATGTCGCAATCGCAAGCCGCAATCCTTCTGCCCGGCATTCTTCGAGTACCCGACGCACACCCGGTCTCAGCTTGATTTCACCATCCACCAGCATCCTGGCATAGTGACGCGTCTTGAGTTTATGGATCCCGGCGACATAGCCGTCCAGATCCGGTGGCATTTTGAAATCACTGTCATCAAGCGCATATTGTCGCATGCGCTCGCGTCCACCGGAAATTTTCAACAGATCGGCGTATTCCTTGCGCGACCAGTGCCAGTCGAGATTGAAATCATCAAAGGCAAGATTGAACGCCTGGCGATGAATCTCTTCGGTATCTGCCAGTGTTCCATCCATATCGAAGATGATTGTTGTCAATTTTTTTCGCATCAAAAATTTCCGATCTTTTTTGTGGTTATACGATCAAATTAATATTATATATTATAATTATAACCTAACTATATGAAGATTAAAGTTAATCTTTGTTAGCCTTCATCCGGAGCGATCACAGGTGTTGGCTTGTCGTCCAGTTCCACACGCTCGATTTGGCTAAATCTCGACGTAATCTTCCGTGCTGATGTATGTACCTGCTGCACATCTTCATGTGCCTGCTCTATGTGTCTGGCCAATCCCTCCATGCGCTTCTTGAAGCGTTCGAAGTCCTCGGACAGCAGGTTCAGATGCTCCTTGATCAGATCGACCTGTTCCTGAGTCGCAGCATCCTTGAGCACGGCCCGGGCCGTATTGAGGATGGCCCAGAATGTTGTCGGTGATACTATCCAGACATGCGAAAGGTGTGCCAGTTCCACCAGGTCAGGATGATGGGCCTGAATTTCGGCAAAAACCGCTTCCGCTGGTATGAACATGATAGCGCCATCGGAGGTTTCATTTTTGATTATGTATTTGGAAGCAATGTCCTTGATATGTTTGCGGATATCCGCCTTGAATTGGCGTGTGGCTTGTTGCCGGTCGCTGTGGCCCAGATCAAGATCTGTCATCTTGCGGAACGCTTCGAGCGGGAATTTCGCATCAACGGCGAGGTTTCCAGTAGGTTGAGGTAATTTAAGCAGACAGTCCACACGCGTGCCGTTACTGAGGGTATGCTGAAAGGAAAAGCTGTCTTCCGGCAGGATGTTTCTGATCAGGGAGTTGAGCTGAACTTCGCCGAAGGCCCCACGGCTGCGTTTGTCAGCGAGAATTTCTTGCAGAGTGACAACATTTCCGGAGAGTTCGGTGATCTTCTTTTGTGCTTCATCGATCAGAGCCAGTCTTTTGATCACGTCAGAAAAGGTCGCAGTAGTCTTTTCAAAACCGTCAGCGAGACGTTTGTCTACCTGGTCACTGATCGCTGCGAGGCGTTGATCAGTCTGACTGGTCAAGTGTTCGAAGCGTTGCCCCAGTTCCTGGGTATTCTGCTTAAGTGTACTGGCGAGTTGGTTCTGCATTGCCTGCATGCTCTTCCACAGTCCTTCATTGAGAGCCGTCGTTGCCTCATGTTGTCGTTGTTCCAAGTGGGTCTGCTGACGGGAGAAGTTTTCACCTATCTGTTCACGGAGGATGGCGATTGAATTTTGCAATTTATTGTTGCTTTCAGCCAGCCGATCCATCATCTGCTCGCGGGTTAGGGTTGATGCTTGCATTTGATCCGTCTGCAGGCGGATCATGAGTTGTTCCAGTGAGTCCAGATGGGTTTGGAGATCCTCCATGTGCGTATCGATGCGTAGCAGACGATCGTGATCACGCATTTGCTGGAACGAGCGGAAGACCAGCCACAGAATCAGAATAAACAGCAGAACAACGAGGATCTGGAGCAGTACGGGGCTGAAAATTTCAGGCATGGCCCTATAAGGTACACGGATACGGGAAGTTTCTCCAGAGTAAGACAGGCTGGCCTAAAGGTTTAAAAACGGGCATAATCAAGGCGTACCTTTCAGACGTGGGCAAGAAAATGCAGGAAGCAGGGGTCGAAAATTACGGTACCAGAGATCTCAGAAGAGTACCGGATCGTCGTGTCTTTACATTGGAAACTGTCCTCAAGGGCATCACCCATTCCAGACGAAGGCATCACCGCAGGGCTGATGAAAGCCCCCATGCGCAACGAGACTGGTACCATCCCAGACTGTTTGTTCTAGTCGTCGGTATCATGCTGATGTCCATTGCCGATGCTTTTTTTACCCTCAAACTGCTCTCTGCGGGAGCTATCGAGACCAACCCGGTGATGGATTATTTTCTCCGCATCAGTGTACCGGCCTTTATCACGGCCAAGATGGTCTTGACCGGTGGATCAATCATCCTGATGACCGCTCTTTCTAGTTATCTTTTCCTCGATCGTTTTCTGATCGGGAAACTGATCACTATCAGTTTCATTGGTTATATCGTTCTGATCAGTTATGAACTGCTGCTCTTGAGTCTCTGATCGAGAGAACTGATTTCGTCGTCTGGTATCATAACCGGATGGTCATTGAATTCATCCGGAAACTGCAGCGACGCTATCAGATTCTCTGCCAGACGGTTCCGGCAGAGAGTAGCCAGTTTCAGTATTGTGCCAGGAATCTAAAAACACTGGTTATTGCTGAAGTCGCTCTGAGCAAAAAACAACAGATCGCAGCGGGCGCTGATCTGCCATTGAACCTGGTTGTTTTTGGGCCTACTCAGGCGGGTAAAAGCACGCTGGTCAATTGCTTGTTGCCAGAACCACTCGCGGGTATCAGTCCACTGGCAGGATATACGGTAAATCCACAGGGATTTGTCTTTGGATTGAGTTCAACGGACTGGTTGGAACGGCTCCTTCCCGATCTTCAGCGTTACCAACCGGATCAATTGAGAGAGAGGGAGAAGGCCAATCCCGGCCATGCGTTGAGAAGGTTGTCTTCTTCACCTACCTTGAAGATCGGGAAACCTCTGGTTATCTGGGATACGCCGGACTTCGATTCTATTGATGCCAAAGGCTATATGGACAGTGTCTTGCGTACGATCGCGCTCGCAGACATTCTGGTTCTCATCGTCAGCAAGGAAAAATATGCCGATCAATCCGTCTGGGCCATGCTGGAAATGCTCGCCCCTCTTGAGCTGCCACTACTCGTCTGCATCAAT
>JALSRM010000015.1 GCA_026984775.1 Gammaproteobacteria bacterium | reverse complement strand
CACTGGCAGGTTTGTTGGGCTTTTCACGTCGTAAACCAGAAATCGCTTGATGGTCTAACGGACAGATCCTGATCCGGGGGGGCTTCCCCGGATTATTTTTTGTTTTTGCAGGAGCCACCGTGCTCCACGCCTGCAGAGATACCCGTTATTGCAATGATGGCGGGTATGAACTTGATCCTTTTGACAACTCCCCGCACACTGTTTCCATGACACCTTGTACAGACAACCATGCCCGCTTTATGAACCGCGCCATTCGACTGGCACGCAAGGGTTTGTTTACTGCTCATCCTAACCCGCGGGTGGGCTGTGTGCTGGTGAAAGAGGGACAGATCGTCGGTGAGGGTTTCCATCACAAGGCCGGTGAAGGTCATGCAGAGATCAACGCGCTGGCCGAGGCAGGAGACAAAGCATGGGGATCACGCTGTTACGTGACACTGGAACCTTGTTGTCATCAGGGCAAAACGCCACCGTGTACAGACGCTTTGATCAGCGCCGGTATCCGTGACGTGATCGTGGCGATGGAAGACCCGAATCCACTGGTGGCCGGGAAGGGTATTGCTGCGTTGGAGAACGCCGGGATCAAGGTGGCGGTGGGCGTTTGCCGGCAACAGGCCGAAGGTTTGAATCCGGGTTTTATCAAGCGAATGAAAACGGGTTTGCCTTTTGTCCGGGTGAAGATCGGCGCCAGTCTGGATGGGCGGACGGCCATGGCTTCCGGTGAAAGCCAGTGGATCACCGGAGCGGCTTCGCGCAAGGATGTACAAAAATGGCGCGCCATGAGTTCGGCGATTGTGACGGGGATTGAGACCGTATTGGCCGATGATCCCGCGCTGACCGTTCGTGATCCGGCGTTTGATACGGCGGGACGTCAGCCCCTGCGAGTGGTGCTGGATTCGGATCATCGTTTTCCGGATCAGGCCCACATGCGATCATTGCCGGGTGAGAATGTGATCCTCACCACACAGGAATCTGATCACGTAGAGGCCGTAAAGATTGAGGCCGGATCAGAGGGCCGGGTTGATCTGGAAAAAGCCATGCGTTATCTCGCAGATAAGAAAGCAATCAATGAAGTACTGGTGGAAGCTGGCTCGACATTATCTGGCGCGTTTATTCAGGCTGGTCTGGTGGATGAATTGATCCTTTATCAAGCTCCAAAATTATTGGGCGGATCAGCAAGACCGTTGGTTGACTTACCCGGACTGGAAAAACTGGCCGATTGTGTACAATTAGAGATCAAAAGTTTGAAAAAAATCGGCAAGGATATTCGAATTGTCGCCACAATTAGAGAGAATTAAAGATGTTTACCGGCATTATCCAGTCCATAGGAAAAATAATCTCGATCACACCCGGTAGTGTTGATACCCGTTTGTCCGTCGATGTCGGCAAGATGCCTTTTGACGATGTGCAAATGGGAGAAAGTATCAGCATCAACGGAGCGTGCATGACTGTGGTCTCTTTCGACGAAAACAGTTTTTCAGTAGATGTCTCCCGTGAGTCACTGGCCATGACAACCCTGGGGCGGTTGCAAACCGGATCGCCAGTCAATCTGGAACGAGCCTTGCGCTTGTCCGATCGGTTAGGTGGGCACCTGGTTACAGGTCATGTGGATGGTGTTGGACAGATCACAGAGCGGCTCAGTGAAGGCCGATCGGTTCGTTTTGGCATCCGTGTGCCCGGGACATTGACCCGCTATATCGCTCACAAGGGCTCGATCTGTATCGATGGGGTCAGTCTCACCGTAAATCGGATCGAGGGTAAGGAACTGGGTTTGCAGATCATCCCCCATACGCTGGAGCAGACCATCTTTAGCGAATATCGCGTCGGCGATGAAGTTAATCTCGAGGTGGATCTCATCGCACGCTATCTGGAACGGTTACTGGACAAGGATGGGGATCATTCACGACTCACTGCCGAGCAGTTGATCAATGCAGGTTTTACATACAGTGAGTGAACAACCCTTCTGGAAGCGGAAAAAACTCACGGAGATGACTCGAGAAGAATGGGAGTCACTGTGCGATGGTTGTGCCCGTTGTTGCCTGTTCAAGTTGGAGGATGAAGAAACGGGAGCACTGTACTACACGCAGGTTGCCTGTCGGTTGCTCGATTTCAAAACCTGCCGTTGCACCCGGTATCAAGAACGCTCGAAACTGGTCCCGGACTGTATCACCATGTCACCAGAGAATCCGGAGGTTTTTTCCTGGTTCCCGCCAACTTGTGCCTATCGCCTGTTGTCGGAAGGAAAGGATCTGCCCCGCTGGCATCCACTGGTCTCGGGTGATCCAGCCAGTGTATCCAGAGCCGGGATCACCATTGGTGGCTGGGCGATACCTGAAGATGAGGTGGACGATGTGGAAGATCACATCATTTCACTGGATACCGATAGTGATCTGGAACAATGGTAGGAAACAGGGCGTTATTTCCAAAAAAGAACCCGCACGAAGCGGGTTGTAAGTATGGGGACTGTCGATGAATGAAAACTGCCAGAGAAACTCTGGTTGATTCAGGGCTTCCCAAACGATCTTCCGTCAGTTACTGCTGATGTGTGAAGCGAGTTGATTACTGGGTTGTCCATTGACCAGCAGGCCATGATCACGTTGATAGGCCCGGATCGCTCGTCGGGTTTTTTCTCCGGCAATGCCATCGATTGGGCCTGGATCATAACCTCTTGCCGCCAGTTCAGCCTGGATCTGTTTTACCGAACCGGATGGCTGGCTGGCCGGTTTATAAAGCGCTCGCGAGGCATCCTTATGCCAGAATGGTCTGCCGAGATTGATCTGGCTGGAGTCGGTCACCAGGCCGATGATGGCGCCCCCAGCTGCGCCCAGAACCGCACCCTGGGCAATACTGATTCCGGTCAGGGCCCCCACCGTGGCTCCGGTTGCAGAACCGACCATGGCACCACTCATTCCCCGATCGAACTGGGTATGGCCACATCCGGTCAATCCGATCATGGCGATAAGTACGGCTCCTCCTGAAAGTGATACAGTTTTTCCTGACATTTTTCTCCTCCTTTAACCGTTTCTGTCTTACTGGTGATTGTGACACCCATTGTCCGTCTTTGTTTTCAACGTGTCAGGAGGTGTTTAAGAAATTGAGAATCGGTTCACAATAAAGAGTGTGGGTCGGTTATAATTCAACGTTTAACCGGTTTCTGAAGATGAAAAGAATGGCGTTTGCAACGACAAAAGAACTCATCGAAGAGATCCGTCAGGGGCGGATGGTCATCATCGTTGACGATGAAGAACGGGAGAATGAAGGAGACTTTGTTATGGCAGCCAGTTGCGTCCGGCCCGAGGATATCAACTTCATGGCAACCCATGGCCGTGGACTGATCTGTCTGACACTGACTCCGGAGCGTTGCAAACAACTAAATCTGCCGCTGATGGTACGTGACAATACTTCCGGTCAACGCACCAACTTTACCCTTTCCATCGAGGCTACGGAAGGTGTGACAACCGGTATCTCCGCAGCGGATCGAGCCACAACCATTGCGGCTGCCGTCAAATCTGATGCCACGCCGGATGACATCACCACGCCCGGACATATCTTCCCATTGATGGCGCAACCCGGTGGTGTTTTGACCCGTGCTGGCCATACGGAAGCCGGTTGTGATCTGGCCCGTTTGGCCGGATTCGAGCCGGCAGCCGTGATTGTGGAGATACTGAATGAAGACGGCAGTATGGCACGGCGCCCCGATTTGGAAAAACTGGCGGAAAAGCACGGACTGAAACTGGGTACAATCGCCGATCTTATCCATTTTCGTGTCCAGCATGAAAAGACGGTTGAACGGGTTGGCGAATGTCCGTTGGACACTGTCTTTGGTGATTTCCAACTCATTGCTTATCAGGATTCCATCGACGGTTCATTCCATCTGGCTATGGCCAAGGGCGAGATCAAACCCGATGAACCTACTCTGGTCCGGGTGCATATCGAAAACCCGGTCTGTGATCTGACTGGCGCGACCGGTCCGGAATGCGGTTGGCCGTTGCGAGATGCGATCAAGCGGGTAGCCGATGAAGGGACCGGCGTTATTGTTATCCTGCGTAATCAGGTGACGACAGAGGATATGATCAACCAGATTAGAAATCACGAGCGCGCTGCCCATGAAAAAATCAAGCGTAACAAGACTGAGGCGGAAGATTTACGCGTTATTGGTTTGGGTTCCCAGATCTTGGCTGATATCGGCGTCAGGAAAATGCGAGTCCTTAGCGCACCAAAACGGATTCATTCGATCTCCGGTTTTGGCCTGGAAATTGTCGAATACGTGACTTAGGGTTAAAATCACAAGATCACGTTTTAATCAAGAGAAACAAATGGAAGGTTACCGATTGATCGAAGGCGATCTGCAACTGGTGGATAAGGCACGCTTTGGCGTCATCACGACCCGCTTCAATGGGTTTATTGTCGAGGCATTGCTCAATGGTTGTATTGATACGCTGAAACGTTATGGTGCTAAACCATCGGACATTACCGTCGTCAGGGCACCCGGTGCTTTTGAGTTGCCAGTGGTTGCGGAAAGGATGGCAAGCAGCGGAAATTTCGACGCCATTATTGCACTAGGCGCCGTGATCAGAGGCGCAACGCCACATTTTGACTACGTTTCCGGTGAATGTGCAAAAGGGATCGCTGCTGCCAGTACCCGTCATGAATTACCCGTCATCTTTGGCGTACTCACCTGTGACACCATTGAACAGGCCATCGAACGTGCCGGTACCAAAGCGGGGAACAAGGGTGCCGATGCCGCACAGGCAGCCATCGAAATGGTTTCTTTGTTTCGTAAACTCAGCTGATGACAAATCATCGTTCCAGTATTCGTGGCCGGGTACGTGCCAGACGGTGTGCTGTGCAGGCCTTATATCAGTGGCAGCTCTCAGGTCAGGATCCAAAGAATATTCTGCTGGAGTTTGTTGCTGATCGTGAGTTGATCAAAGTCGACATGGACTATTTCCGGAAGCTGACCATCGAGATTCCGGAGCATGCTGAAGAGTTGAAGAACCACTTATCCAAAGTGGTTGACCGTCCTCTGAACGAACTTGATCCGGTTGAATTTGCTATCCTCATGATCGGTGCCTTTGAACTGGCCTGGTGTCCCGAGATCCCCTGGCGGGTCGTGGTCAATGAAGCGGTCGAGTTATCGAAAATGTTTGGTGCGACAGACAGCCATAAATTCATCAATGGTTCACTGGACAAACTGGCACACGATCTCAGAAAGACAGAGATCAAAGCCTCATGAGCGATGCCACTTTCCGAGTTCGAAATCATCCATCAGATCTTTCAGCAACAAAAGGTTGAGAGGAGTGATGTTGTCATCGGAATTGGCGATGACGCAGCTGTTATCGATGTACCCGCAGGTTTTGAACTCGCTGTCTCAACCGATACGCTGATCGCTAATGTTCATTTCCCGGAGGATATGAAACCGAAAGATATCGGTTATCGTGCCCTTGCTGTCAATCTCAGTGATCTTGCTGCCATGGGAGCAGAACCGGCATGGATGACATTAGCCCTGACGCTTCCGGAAGCCAATAATGTCTGGCTGAAAGCCTTTTCCTCAGGTCTGTTCCGATTGGCAGAACAGTATGATGTTCAATTGATTGGTGGTGATACCACGCGCGGTGCACTCAGTATCACACTTCAGCTTCACGGCTTTCTTCCCAAGGGAAGGCGACTGACACGATCCGGTGCACAGGTCGGTGACGGGATCTATGTGACCGGTACGCTAGGTGATGCGGCTGCAGGTTTAAAGTGCTGGATGAGGAATGAGCAATCCTCGGTCTGGCTCAAACAGCGATTGGCTCGTCCAACTCCTCGCGTCGAGACGGGTATTGCCCTGCGTGATCTGGCTACCAGTGCAATTGATATTTCCGACGGTTTGCTGGCCGATCTTGGCCATATCCTGGATGCCAGCCACGTTGGTGCCAGGTTGAACTTGGCAAATTTGCCGTTATCCCTTGCAATTTGTGAAACCGTGGAGCTCGAACAGGCACGGGAGCTGGCACTGACCGGTGGCGATGATTATGAGCTCTGCTTTACCGTACCGGAGGATAAAGAGGATGAAGTCATCCGGTTGGGAGATCTTTGCCAGATCACCATGATTGGCAGGGTTGAAGCAGAGCCAGGCTTGCGTTGTATGCTGGGCGCTGTGGAATATACCCTTTCTGATCAAGGGTATCAGCATTTCTCTTGACCAGATCTTGTTATTCAGGTTGCATCAGTAACCAGGTTACAACCAGGGGCGTTCCTTATCCAATCCTTCCACGTGCAGTTTCTGATTCCGTTCCATGATCTCCTGCCGCATTTTCTTTCGCATTTTGGCGGCCTCAAACAGCTTTCTTTCCACTTCTGATTCGATTTCCAGCGGAGGAAGCTCTTTTGTATTACCGTTCTCGTCTTTTGCGACCATGGTGAAATAGCAGGAGTTCGTGTGACGTGATTCCTGGGTCTTCAAATTTTCTGCAATGACCTTGACGCCGACCTCCATCGAAGTTTTGCCAACGTAATTGACATTGGCCTGAAAAGTTACCAGTTCGCCGACATGGATGGGTTCCTTGAAATAGACCTGATCCAGGAACAGGGTCACCACATAACTTTGTGAATATCGGGCTGCACATGAATAGGCCACCTGATCAAGTAGTTTCAGCAAAGCACCACCATGAACGACTCCGGAAAAATTTGCCATGTCAGGGGTCATGAGGACGGTCATATAGAGTGATTTTTGTTGTTTTGGTTTTTCCATCTTTTCCTTACCTTAAAAAATTTCTGTGTAGCCTTCAGTTTTTAGCCTTTGAAGTTCGTCACCGGCAAATGGGATGATCTCAATGAATGAGGGAAAATTTGATGTATCAATTCCCCGTTCTTTTGCTGTTCTTTTGCAAACCTTGAAATCAATAATGTCTGAAGCATCGAGTCTGGCTGCAAGATCGATTATTTCCTTGTTTTGTTCGTAATTCTTTTGATCAAAAACTTCTATATCGGGTCCGTGAATCACCATGGCAATGCGTGTTTTGTGATCGCTGGTCTTCACCTCTTTGGAGAGCATTTCTGCACGTTCAAGCAGAGTTTTGATCTCATGTGGTTTGTGATTCGCTATATCGAAAAGATAATGTGTCTGTCCTATGGTAATTGGTTGGTTGCCCGACAAAAGGGGAGATGTCTGTACGGTATTTTCTGGTTTTTCACCTAAATAGGATCCACTGAACAAGTAAGCAACACCGAGCAGAAGAACAAGAAGAATCAGGATACGACCGCGACTGGACATGATCTAATGATAATCAATCTCGGGCATGCTTCAAGTGTTGCATATATTTCAGGCATTGCGGATTATTCATTTCATATTCCATAAAAGAATAACAAGAGGGAATTTTAGACTATTTCAAATAAACAGCTTGCATCTATCTACTGGTAGGTATAACCTATCTACCAGTAGATAACAACCCTGTTTGAAGATTGATGATCAGAGACCAAAATACTGCTGAAAAGATTATGGATGTTGCCCAGTATCTGGTACAAACCCGTGGCTATCATGCCTTCAGTTATCGGGATATCTCGGAACAGATCGGAATAAAGACAGCCAGTATCCACTATTACTATCCAACCAAGCCGGATCTGGCAAAAGCTTTGCTGAGAAGGATCCGGGGTATGTTTGAAGAAGCATTAGAAGCAATCGATACGGGGGGTGGGGATGCTAAAACCCGACTCCGCAAGTTTACAGAGATTTTTCTTGACACCTATGGCGATGATGGCAGGTTATGTCCTTTTTGCATGATCGCTACGACGCAGGAAACCATTCCTCAGGATGTTCAGGAGGAGGTGAGATCATTCTGGCGAAAAGGCGAAGAATGGGTGAAGCATGTACTTGAGGAAGCAGAAGAGCTTGAGGAAACCGTTCCTGCTGAATCCAGAGAACTGATTTCAAGGGTCATGGTTTCCTCACTTGAAGGAGCAATGGTTGTTGCAAAAGCCTTCAATGACAGGAAACGCCTGGAGGATACGGCAGATTTTATGCTTTCTTTGGTCGAGGGAGGGGAAATTACCACGTGACGTCTGAACAACACAGGCTTTACTGTGGCAGTAGAGGGTTGACCGGCAAAATTGAAAACGTCAAGGGTTTGATTTTGTCTGTAAAACGGAGATCTTATTTTTTGTTTTACGTCCTCTGACAAGTATGGGGCGAATTGATCAGAGGTTCCTAATAATAAAAAGAACCTTTTCCATAAAAGGTCATCTAACTGTGTGAGTAGGCGGGCTGTCTGATTGACAGCTTGCAAAAGTAGGAGATTAAACATGAAGAACTCGATAGTACATATTACCAAAATTGTTTTGCTGACCCTTTTTGGGCTCGGCGCAACCGCAGCATTTGCTGATCAGAAATCAGAAACCGATCTTTGGGGAACATTTCTCAAAGACAAATATTTCAAAGGCGTTGATATCGTTGAAGACAAGACCATCATTGATATGACAACACCTTATCGAGCAGAGGATGCAGCGGTTACACCTGTCAGTATTACTGCAAAAATACCTCAGCAAAAGGATCTCTATATCAAGGAAATCTATCTGATTGTGGATAAAAACCCTGAACCATTGGTTGGTGTATTTCATCTGACGCCAGATATGGGCAAGGCCGATCTTGCGATGCGTATCCGGATCAATGAATACACAAATGTTCGGGCAATAGCCGTTTTGAACAATGGTGAACATCATATGGTGACCAATTTTGTCAAGGCATCGGGCGGTTGTTCTGCACCGTTGGGTGCAGATCTTAAAGCTGCGATGGCAAGGATTGGCAAGATGAAGTTTCGCACGATTAAAGATGAAAACGGATTGGAGCTTGAACAGTTCATGGTCAGTCATCCCAATATTACTGGCATGCAGATGGACCAACGAACCAGACTCATTACACCGGCACATTATGTAAAAAAGGTCGAAATCAGCTATAACGGGAAACCGATCATGACTGCAGATCTTGGCATTTCAATCAGTGCAGATCCAAGTTTCCGTTTTTTTCTGAAACCACAGGGCAAAGGCAAACTTACTGCAAAAGTTCTGGATTCGAAAGGCAACGAATGGGTCAAGGCATTTGATGTTGATGGATAATTTTTAAATTTCCTGCTTGATAGAAAGGGCGCATGAGCGCCCTTTTTTTTGCCAAGACTTTTCTGTCTACCCCGCATTTAAGATAAACCATCCGGTTGGTGCACTATTTGCTTTGGATTTATCGCCATTTCGTAATTTGAGAGCAACATACGGAAACACTTGAATTTTTTTGTGGATTAATTTCCATAGTAAAGATCGGGTTAAAGAACCCCTTTCAATGGCCGATAAGCAGACTGTAACCATTACAGCATTTCACAGAATCAAAAAAATGGAGAAACACTTATGGCAAGTATCTTAGCAGTCGACGATTCAGCATCCATGCGACAAATGGTGACCTTCACCCTCAAGGGTGCAGGTTATGAGGTAATTGAAGCTGTAGATGGTGTCGACGCCTTGAACAAGGCAAAAGGCAAAAAAGTGAATATGGTTTTGACGGATGTCAACATGCCGAATATGGATGGCATCACTCTGATCAGAGAACTTCGAAAATTGCCTGAATATAAATTTACACCCATGTTAATGTTGACGACAGAATCAGCTGCCGACAAGAAAGCACAAGGCAAGGCGGCCGGTGCAACAGGTTGGTTGGTCAAACCGTTCAACCCCGATCAACTGCTGGGTACGATCAAAAAGGTGATCGGCTGACCGTCTGGATGAACACTGTCAGCCTGATGGTGAATCGATAAACGAACAGTAACGAGGGGTGCTTTATGTCCATTGATATGTCTCAATTTCACCAGGTCTTTTTCGAAGAGAGTTTCGAAGGGCTTGATGTGATGGAAACAGGTCTAATGGAACTGGATCTGGGAGAAGCGGATGTAGAGGAGATCAATACAATTTTCCGTGCGGCTCATTCGATCAAGGGCGGTGCAGGCACCTTTGGTTTTGATGATATCGCCAGTTTCACCCATGTGATGGAAACTCTTCTTGATGAGATGAGATCAGGAAGTCGAGATGTGACACGGGAAGCGGTCGATCTTTTATTAACCAGTGTGGACTGTCTTCGCGAAATGTTGTCTGCCGTTGATGCGGGTGACGCGATCGATGAGGAAAGGAAAAACAGCATTCAGGCCAAACTGGAGGTTATGCTTGCAAACGGTTCTGGAACACAGCCAGAGAAACAGGGATCGAACTCTGGTGGGACTGGGAATGACCATCCAACAGCAGGTGTCTGGAAGATCCGGTTTGCTCCACACCCTCACCTTTTCAGGACCGGAAACGATCCGGTCAGAATGTTTCGTGAACTGGAACATTTGGGTGAATTGAACACCACGGTCGATACCTCAAAGCTTCCACCCTTCGATGAACTCGATCCGGAAGAGTCCTGTTTCGAATGGGAACTGGAATTGCGGGGTGAGTGTTCCGAAGATGACATCATAGAGGTCTTCGAGTGGGTCGATGAGGATTGTGATCTGAGTATCAGCAGGATTGAAGACAAGTCTGAGCAGAATACAGATCCGGAGAATGATCCCTCGATCTCTAAAGGATCTACAGGGGTTACAGAGGAAAAACCTGAAGAGACACAGAAGATTCAACAGAAACTACCCGCAACGAAAAAGAAAGCAAGCAAAAAGACCAGTAATGAGAATTCATCTATCCGGGTTGGTATCGATAAGATCGATGCACTGATCAATATGGTAGGAGAGCTGGTGATCACCCAGTCGATGCTCAGCCAGATCAGTGAAAAGTTCATGCTTGAAGATATCGAACGACTGCGTGACGGAATCGACCAACTCGAACGTAATACACGTGAGTTGCAAGAAAATGTGATGCAGATCCGTATGTTGCCGATCAGCTTTTCTTTCAACCGTTTTCCGCGTCTGGTCAGGGATTTAGCCTCCAAGCTGGGTAAGAACATTGAACTGAAGATGTCCGGTGAACAGACCGAACTGGACAAGACAGTCATGGAAAAGATCGGTGATCCTCTGGTTCATCTGGTGAGAAATTCACTTGATCACGGCATTGAGATGCCGGAAGTGAGAAAGGCTGCCGGGAAGCCAGAGACTGGGGTCTTGTCACTCAATGCCTATCATGAAAGTGGCAGTATCGTGATCGAGATCAGTGACGACGGTGCTGGTCTGAATACAGAAAAAATCTTACAAAAAGCCCGGGAGAAAGGGCTCGTGGGTGAAGAGGAAGAACTACCGGATGAAAAGATCCACGAATTGATCTTTGCTCCAGGGTTTTCAACTGCAGATCAAGTCAGTGACGTTTCCGGCCGTGGCGTTGGTATGGACGTGGTCATGAAGAATATCCGTGATCTGGGTGGTGTGGTGGAAATCAAGTCGGAAAAAGGCAAGGGTTCGACTTTCACCATACGCTTGCCTTTGACACTGGCGATTCTCGACGGACAGTTGATTCGCGTAGGCAGGCATATCTACATCATCCCGCTGGTATCTATCATTGAATCAATCCAGATCGAAGAGGAGAACTGTAATTCGATTGCTGGAAAGGCCGAGCTGTACAAATTACGTGAAGAATATATCCCGGTGGTTAGGCTGCACAAACTTTTTAATGTGGAGCCCGACAGCAAAAAACTCTCCAACGGAATTCTGGTGGTTGCCGAATCAGAGGGACAGAAAGTCGGGGTCTTTGTTGATGACCTGCTTGCTCAGCAACAGGTCGTTATCAAGAGTCTGGAAACCAATTATCAGAAAGTAGATGGGATATCGGGAGCGACCATCCTTGGTGATGGTACCGTTGCCATGATTCTTGATCTGCCTGGATTGGTCGATCTGTCGAAAAAAGATTCGGGAAGAAGTAGTCACAAAGAAGTATTGATGGCAGAGGAAGCTGTCGCTTAATTCAGGAAATCGATGTATGGATATCGAAACTCAATCAGAAATACCTTCCATGATAAATTCGGATCCAGATCTGAACAGGGATCAGTTTCTCAGTTTTTTTCTGGATGGAGAGGAATACGGTGTTGATATTCTCCGAGTACAGGAAATCAAATGTTGGGAAAATGCAACTGAAATTCCCAATGCACCGGAGTACATAAAAGGTGTCATCAACCTGCGTGGCACGATCGTTCCGATTGTGGATTTACGCCTTCGTTTCGGCCTTGAGCCGGTTGAATATACCAAGACCACAGTTGTGATAGTACTCAAGGTTATCAGTGCTGAACGTGAAAGAACGGTTGGGTTTGTTGTTGATGCCGTTTCGGAGGTGTACAACATCGAAAACGGATTGTTACAGCCGCCACCGGAAATGGGCGACTCTCTGGATCTGGATTTCGTGAAAGGTCTGACGGCAATCAACAACAACATGGTTGTGTTGCTGGATGTGGACCGGCTGATCGAAGACGAGGCAGCCAGTAGCAGTCATGAACTGCATTGACAGGAGCAGGAAAATGGAACGATTCATGCTTGACTACGATGGAAGCTGGCTGAAGAAAATATTTCATCCGGATGGAGCGATAAATAAGGGAAACCGATTGATCGAAGTACTCTCAAATATGGCCTGGAACGGATGAGAGATCACAGAGATGATGAATACTGAATTACTTGAAACGAGTTTTACCGCACTGGAGCCCCAGGCAGATATTCTGGTCGAACGATTTTACGAAGAATTGTTCCGGCAATATCCGGAAGTGAAACCGTTGTTTGAAAATACCGATCAGGAACAGCAAGAGAAAAAACTA
This sequence comes from Gammaproteobacteria bacterium, assembly GCA_026984775.1. Taxonomy (GTDB): domain Bacteria; phylum Pseudomonadota; class Gammaproteobacteria; order CAJXQU01; family CAJXQU01; genus CAJXQU01. Next base: position 6,788 of record JALSRM010000015.1, on the reverse strand, counting down.
CTGGCATCACTGAAATTGGTGGTGGGCAGCCTGCGTAAGCCAGCCAAACTTAAAAAGGCCTTGCACGAGATGGGTAAACGTCATAAGGACTATGGTGTGGTGGAAGAATACTATCCGGTAGTTGCAAAAACACTACTGGGTGTCATGGAGGAACTTGCAGGTGAACTATGGACAGATGAGGTTGAAGAGGCCTGGGATCAGGCATTGAATTTTGTGGCATCGACGATGTTGGAAGCATACGAGGATACAGAGGAAAAAACCATGGCAACAACCCGCAAATCAAAGACAGAAAACAAAATCGACTATGAAGAACTCAGCCGTTTGCGCTCTGCTGTAAACGGTGTGATGTCACCGATTATGATGGTGGATCGGGATCTGATCATCACCTATGTGAATCAGGCGACAATCAACCTTCTGACGGATGCATCCGATGAAATGAAAAAGGTTTTTCCTGATTTTGATGTCAACAAAATCGTCGGCAGCTGTATCGATATTTTCCACAAGCATCCTGAACATCAGCGGAAACTGCTTAGTGATCCAGCGAATCTTCCCTATGAAACAGATATTCAGGTTGGTTCCCTGACGTTCCATCTCAACGTCACTGCACAGATAGATGATAATGGCAATTACATTGGCAATACGCTGGAGTGGCACGATGTTACCCAACAGCGTTTCAGGGAGTTGGAGGTGGCCCGTTTACAGTCTGCAGTTGATGGAGCTCAAACCAATATCATGTTGTGTGATGAAAATCTCGACATCACCTATGCAAACCCTGCCGTCGTCTCCATGCTGGAAGCCCGCGAAGCAGAACTGAAAAAAATATTTCCTGGTTTCAATCCGCGGAAACTGGTGGGAACCAACATTGATCAGTTTCATAAAAACCCTTCACATCAGCGATCACTGCTGTCTGATCAATCCCGTTTGCCGGTAAAGGCTGAAATCAAGGTGGGTGATCTGGAGTTCAGTGTGAACGCCACGGCGATCACGGATCATAATGGAAACTATCTCGGAAACATGGTCGAGTGGGAAGACATTACAGAACAGAAAGATGCTGAACGACAGATCGAAAATGTCATTGACAGAGCCTCTGCCGGGAAACTCGACTGGCGTATTCTCGAAACAGAAAAATATACAGGTTTTGTGAAAAAGATCTCTGATGGTATCAATACAGTGATGGATGTTATTTCCGCACCCGTCAAAGAGATCAATGAGATTATGCAGAGCTTGGCCCAAGGTGATCTTACCCGCTCTGTCGAAGGTGAATATGAAGGCGATTTTGCTGATTTGGCCCAGGCTGCAAACGACTGCGTGGCCAAGTTGCGAGACATGGTTGCTGAGATAAGGGAAAGTGCTGCCAATATTCAAACCTCAGCCAGTGAGATTGCACAGGGGAATACGGATTTAAGTAACCGGACCGAACAACAGGCTTCCTCACTGCAAGAAACTGCATCCAGTATGGAGGAGATCACGGGCACTGTCCGACAAAATGCCGATAATGCACGGCAGGCAAATCAGCTCTCTGCCAGCTCCAGGGAACTGGCTGAAAAAGGCAGTGAAGTGGTTGGTAGTGCAGTGGCCGCAATGTCCGAGATCAATGCCTCCAGCCGTAAGATTTCAGACATCATAGGCGTGATCGATGAAATCGCCTTCCAGACCAATCTGCTGGCATTGAATGCTGCTGTAGAAGCCGCACGTGCTGGAGAACAGGGACGAGGCTTTGCTGTGGTTGCCTCAGAAGTACGTAATCTGGCCCAACGCTCTGCGGGAGCGGCAAAAGAGATCAAGAACCTGATCAATGACAGTGTGCAAAAAGTCGAAGAAGGTTCGAGACTGGTGGATGAGTCCGGAGAAATGCTTGAAGCGATCACAAACTCTGCGAAGAAAGTGAGTGACATCATCGCCGAGATCGCCGCAGCCAGTCAGGAACAATCCATTGGTATCGAACAAGTCAACAAGGCGGTGACACAGATGGATCAAGGTACGCAGCAGAATGCTGCACTGGTCGAAGAGGCTGCCGCGGCCAGTGAGTCCCTGGATGAACAGGCCAGAAACCTGTTGCAGCAGATGGAATTTTTTAACGTGGGTGAACATCGTCAACCGGCACCCTTGATCGAAGAGAGACGATCGGGTGATCGTCCCTGGAGTGGAGAATCTCCAAAGGTAGAAGAACGAACTTCTGTGACGAAAGCTGCCCCAGTAAAAGTCGCTGCGGCCAGTGAGAGCCTGGACAGTGATGAATGGGAAGAATTTTGAGTGAAGCGTTTTTCGGAAAGCCTGAATCAAGAGACTGATCGATGCGAGTGATTGCGGTCATCAATCAAAAAGGGGGCGTTGGAAAAACCACCACCACTGCTAACCTTGCCCATGCACTGGCATTGGCAGGAAACCGGGTGACCGTTATTGATCTCGATCCCCAGTCACATCTTGCCAGTTGTTTCGGTCTCAATGGGCGAGAACATCGTGGCATGGATGATGTTTTACTCCAGGGTGAGCCAATTGAACAGTATTTGATCAGAATTAGGGAGAACCTCCAGCTCATACCTGCAGGTGCATCGTTGAACGACATCGAACATCTACAGTGTGGTACTGGTAAGGGTGCGCTGCTACAGCGAGCACTGTCTGGAAAATGTCAGAATCAGGATTTTGTTTTTATCGATTGTCCTCCTGCCTCCGGGCTTCTGGCAGTCAATGCATTACTGGCAAGCAAGGAAGTTCTGATTCCTGTGACCGGTGATTATCTTTCGTTGGAGGGATTGTCTTTCCTGATGGCGACGATCAGAAATTTCGAACAGAAGCTGAATCACCCGTTGCAGGAGTGGATCGTTGTGACCCGTTTTCACCGTCGCAGACGATTGGGCAGGGAGGTAATGGAAAAACTGCTGTCCTATTTCCCGGACAAAGTTTACGCGACACAGATACGGGAAACGGCTGCACTTGCCGAATGCCCAGGACAGGGCAGAACGATTTTTGAATACCGGCCAAGGAGCAATGGTGCAATTGATTATGAATCACTGGCAGGTGATGTCTTGCATTCTCAAACACTGGCAGATTCGCTTGAGGTTATAGCCTGTGACGGATGAAAGAGTAGCGGACAAAGAACCGGCATCACAAAAATCCGGGCAGCGGAGACAGAGGCCCATCATCGGGATCGATCCACTGGCCTGGTTGAATGAAATCGATCGGGAAAACCCAGTTCCTGTAGACGTGACCAAAGATGAGGACACGGTAGCAGCCGATGCCATTCAATCTTGCCGGGATTATGAGCAAGCCAATCCTTCAACGGAAGATTGCGAAAAAATGATCGACCAGGATGATCAGGAACTTGAGGGAAATATGATGGAAAGTCAACAAACAGAATCCTCTGCAAAAGGAGTTTTCACTATTGAAGGACCAGTTACGATTGCTGATGTAAGCGAACTTTATATGCAACTCAAGGGGTTGATTGAACAGGAACAGGATCTGGTGATCGACTGTTCTGGTATTGAAGGGATCGATGCATCTGCTCTACAACTGTTGACGGCATTTGTAAATGAGGTGGATAGACAGGGAAAAACGGTTGTTTGGAATAACCCGTCAGAATCCTTGATCTCAATAGCAGGGATGATGGGTCTAAAAGAAATACTGAGACTTTGAAATTAAGGAACGCTTTATTTTTATGGGCTTCCTTTAACAAAGATGGGGAACTATGAATCAGCAATTATTGGCAGTTAATCCTGGATCAGGCTCAAAGGCACCCGATCTCGACTGGAGCCAGGTGCGGGAAACCATCAAGATGTTGAATCTTGCCATTGCCCAGCTAAATGGTTCGTTGATCAGCAGTGATGAATCGGTATCCGATCTTACAGAATCATTTACTTTCATGGCTGAAGCTATCCTAGAAATCCGCAATGCAATCGAACAGACAGAGGATTACAGGGACAATGCCCTGCTCATAATGATCGATAAAAAATGCAATACCTTATCTGAAAAGATTCAGAAAGCGATCATGGCGTTTCAGTTTTATGATCGCTTCAGTCAGAACCTTTCACATGTCACTGAGAGCCTGTCTTCGTTGGGTGAGCTGGTGGCCGATTCATCCCGACTCTATAGCCCGGCTGAATGGTATGCCTTACAGAAGCAAATCCGTGATCGTTATACCATGCCACAAGAGCGTGAAGTCTTCGATCTGATTCTGCAAGGTGCACGTGTTGAAGAAGTACTTACACATGTCAGGCCACAGAAAGAAGAAAAGGAGAGTGGCGAAGTTGAATTATTCTAAAACGTTTCAGGGAAAGAAAAATGAGTCAGCCCATCGAATATGAATTTACCAGCAAGCAGTTCAAGGCTTTTCAGGAGTTGGTCAGGGTCCATACAGGCATTGCTATCTCCGATGAAAAAAAGGAACTGATCTATGGGCGGCTGACACGCCGGCTACGTCGCCTCAAGATGGACTCTTTTGAAGAATATTATCAGTTGGTGAAAAGTGGTGACAATGAGGAACTGGAAAACTTTATCAATGCGGTGACGACTAACTTGACCTCTTTTTTCCGCGAGGCCCATCATTTTGAGCATATGAAGACTGTTCTCATACCAAAACTCCTGGAACAGAATGCTACAAGTAAAAAGATCCGCATCTGGTCGGCAGGTTGTTCAACTGGTGAAGAACCTTATTCCATCGCTATCACACTCATGGAATCGATACCCGATATTCACCATTGGGATGTAAAGATCCTGGCAACGGATATCGATTCGGAGGTTTTAGCAAAAGCCAAGAGTGGTATCTACAAAGCAGAACGTATCGAAGAATTGCCCCAGGAGATGATCAAACAGTGGTTCAAGCGAGGCAAGGGATCGAAAGAAGGCTTCGTAAGAGTCGCACCGGAATTGCAGTCACTGATCACTTTCCGTCAATTGAACCTGCTCGCAGACTGGCCAGTAAAAGGTCCGTTCGACATCCTGTTCTGTCGCAACGTCGTCATCTATTTCGACAAACCAACGCAGAAGATATTGTTTGAAAAATTTTCTAATGTACTTGCTGCTCATGGACATATGTATATTGGGCATTCGGAAACCTTGTACAAGATCTCGGATGATTTTGAACTGCTCGGTCAGACCATATACAAGAAATGTGCATAAGGAAGAGCCTCCATGCCCGGTTTTGCAAACAAACAAAAACAGGAAATTCCACCCCCTCTACCCGGTTTCGAATCGATCAATCGTTATATCGACAAACATACCGGCAAGGTAACTGCAAAGATTTTGCCGGGTGAATATTATGTCACCATGAGTCATGAGCTGATCACAACCGTTCTGGGTTCCTGTATCTCCGCCTGTGTTCGTTGCAAGGTTTTCGGAATCGGCGGGATGAATCATTTCATGTTGCCGATGAGCCGGGAAGATGGTCACGATAGTTGGATCAACGGTAATCTCAGCGATGCAACCCGCTATGGCAACTACGCCATGGAGCACTTGATAAACGAGATTCTCAAGCAGGGTGCAAGCCGCAAGCATCTTGAGGTCAAACTTGTCGGCGGTGGGCAGATCCTGAAAAACATGTCCGATGTGGGTGCCCGCAATATCGCATTTGCACGTGAATATCTGCGGATCGAAGGACTGGAACTGGTGGCTGAAGATGTCGGGAATATCTACCCCCGGAAGGTCATCTACGATCCAATGACAGGGAAAGTACGAGTAAAAAAACTCAAATCCCTGCACAACGAAACCATCGCCAGGCGTGAGAATGAATATCGTCATCAAATTGAAGACACGCCGGTTGCCGGTGAAGTTGAATTGTTTTAGGTGTAGTCAATGGAAAAAATAAAGGTTCTGATCATTGATGATTCTGCCTTGGTCAGGCAGATGTTGTCGGAGATTTTGAACAGCGATCCGGAAATTGAAGTTGTTGGTGTTGCTGCCAACCCAAAAATTGCGCGCAGCAAGATCAAAGCACTGAATCCGGATGTGCTGACACTGGATGTCGAGATGCCGGAAATGGATGGCGTTACCTTTCTGCGGAATCTCATGCGCCTGCGACCCATGCCAGTGGTAATGGTGTCCACACTTACGGAACAGGGAGCAGATGTTACCCTTGAGGCGATGGAACTTGGCGCGGTGGATTTCATCACCAAACCGAAAACGGATTTCTCCAATACCATTCAGGATTACGCCGATGAGCTGGTCCAAAAGGTCAAGACGGCATCGAAAGCAAGAGTTCAGGCGCTGACACTCACACGTCCCCGTAAACTCGACCTTGATAATCTTCCTGAAGTGGATCCTGCAAATTCGGTCGATGCGATTATCCCCGTAACTCGCCGGCACAGACCCTTCAAGACCACCGACAAGCTGATCGCAATCGGTGCATCCACAGGGGGAACCGAAGCCATCAAACAGGTGTTGAAGGGTTTCCCCGCCGATGCTCCGGGTACTGTAATCACGCAACATATTCCTGAAGCCTTCAGCGCGCCTTTTGCCAAACGTCTGGACAGCATTTCAGCGATGACTGTCATCGAGGCAACGGACGGCACCCAGATCCTGCGAGGACACGCCTATGTTGCACCTGGCAATAGGCATCTCATGATCGAACGTGACGGTGCACGGTTTATTTGTCGCCTGCACGACGGACCACCTGTCAATCGTCACAAGCCTTCGGTTGACGTCATGTTCCGGTCGATCGCACTGAATGTGGGCGTCAATGCTGTTGGCATCATTCTGACGGGTATGGGAAATGACGGTGCCCAGGGGTTGAAAGAGATGCAAGCTGCAGGTGCGCCCACAATTGCCCAGGATGAGAAGACCAGTGTAGTTTGGGG
>JALSRM010000014.1 GCA_026984775.1 Gammaproteobacteria bacterium | reverse complement strand
AGCAGTGCAGAAATGCTGGCCGCAATTTACCGTAAGGGGGAAGCCGCACCGGTTGCCACATCCAGTGGTGTTGTTGTGTGGCTGGATTTTGTCGCACAGACCAATAAACGGGTGCCGGAGAAATACCGGGAAAAAATCAACCGTTACGAGATTCTCTCTCCGCGCTCAGACAGATAACCAGTCCACCGGTTTCAAGTAGTTGTCATAGAGTTCGGCTTCGGGTGATCCTGGCTCCGGATGCCAGTCATAGCGCCACCTCACCAGCGGGGGAAGTGACATCAGGATCGACTCGGTTCTGCCTCCTGACTGTAATCCAAACAGGGTGCCGCGGTCATAGACAAGGTTGAACTCCACATAACGACCACGACGGTAGAGCTGGAAATCACGCTCACGTTCACCGTAGCGCATCCCTTTGCGTTTGCTGACAATGGGCTGATAGGCGGGAATGTAGTGATCACCCACACTCTTCATAAAGGCAAAACACCTTTCGAAACCCCAAGCGTTCAGGTCATCGAAAAACAGACCACCCACACCCCGTGTTTCGTTTCTGTGTGGTAGAAAGAAATACTCATCACACCATTTTTTAAAGCGGGGATAGGTGTCTTTTCCGAAAGGTTCGCAGGCGGCTCTTGCCGTCTGATGCCAGTGGATCACATCCTCCCTGAAAGGATAGAAGGGGGTCAGATCAAAACCGCCACCAAACCACCAGACGGGCTCATCGCCTGGTTTTTCGGCAATGAAAAATCGCACATTGGCATGGGACGTGGGCACATAGGGATTGCATGGGTGAATCACCAAAGAGACGCCCACGGCCTGAAACGTTCTGCCCGCCAACTCCGGTCGCTGGGCGGTTGCCGCAGCGGGAAGTCTCTCACCAAAGACATGGGAAAAATTGACCCCAGCCTGCTCAAACACACTGCCTTCAGCAAGAACACGGGTGCGGCCTCCTCCACCTTCGTCCCGATGCCAGGCGTCTTCACGGAAACGGCCTGTGCCGTCCTCCGCTTCAAGTGTGGTGCAGATCCGATCCTGCAAATCGAACAGGTAGTCTTTGACTTTATCCAAAGAGGGGGTTGCCGGCATTTTGTTAGTTTTCCTGATTCTGGTAAGGTACGCCAATCATACAATAGAAATTGATGAAAAAATGAGTAATCGTACCGCAACTACTAAACGTGAGACTAATGAAACACAGGTCCAGGTGAGTATCGATCTTGATGGGAGTGGGCAGTCGAAATTGGACTCTGGCATCCCGTTTCTGGATCACATGTTGGATCAGATCGCACGTCATGGTGTTTTTGATCTGGAGATCAAGGCAAAAGGTGATCTGGAAATCGATGCGCACCATACGGTTGAAGATATAGGGATCACGCTGGGTCAGACATTCACCCAGGCCTTGGGTGACAAAAAAGGGATCTGCCGTTACGGATACAGTTATGTGCCGCTGGATGAGGCACTCTCCCGTGTGGTGGTCGACTGTTCAGGGCGTCCTGGACTGGAATACCATGTTGATTTTCCAAGGGCAAAGATCGGTGATTTCGATACCGAGCTGTTCTATGAATTTTTTCAGGGATTTGTCAATCATGCCATGGTCACCTTGCATATCGACAATCTCCGTGGGCGTAATGCACATCACATGATCGAAACCATTTTCAAGGCCTTCGGCCGTGCCTTGCGCATGGCTGTTGAGCCCGACCCGCGCATGCAGGGTACGTTGCCCTCGACAAAAGGAAAGCTGTAATGGCAAGCGCGATCCAGATCGTAGCTGTCATCGACTACGGCAGCAGTAACTTGCGCTCCGTGGCCAAGGCGATTGAGCACGTGGCCAGCGACAGGCAAAAGGTGATCGTGACCCGGGATACTAATATCATCACAAATGCCGACCGCGTGGTGTTTCCCGGTCAGGGGGCGATGGGTGACTGTATGCACAATTTGATCGAGCAGGGGCTCGATGCCGTGATCCGAGAGGCTATGGCAACAAAGCCGTTTTTCGGGATCTGCCTGGGGCTGCAGAGCCTCATGGACTGGAGCGATGAAGACGGTGGTGTCGAAGGTCTGGGTATCATTCCTGGAAAGGTCGTGCATTTCCCGGAGGATCCGCGAGATGCGAAAACGGGTGAGCGCCTCAAGATACCACATATGGGCTGGAATCAAGTCAAGCCAGTGCATGATCATCCGCTATGGCATGGGATTGAGCCTGGCAGTCGGTTCTACTTCGTCCACAGTTATTATGTGATTCCGAAACAGAAGGACGTGATCGCAGCGACAACGGAGTACGCCATTGAGTTCACATCGGCTGTTGCCCGTGGCAATGTTTTTGCCGTACAGTTCCACCCTGAGAAGAGCCAACACGATGGTTTGCAATTGCTGGCGAACTTTCTCGTCTGGGATGGCTCAGAATAAACTATACAAACCTGTCCGGAGGGATGAGAATGAAAAAACTGACAACAACGATAGCACTCAGTAGTGTCATGGTAATGGCTGCCTATGCGGGCGGTGATCCAGAATATGTGTCTTTCCCCGAGGGCTACAAAGAGAACTTCATCCATTATGCGACGATCAACCGTATGAATGGCAAACAGGTTGCCGCTCTCTACGCCAATGAAGCAGCCATGGGCAGTATCCGCTATGGTGACAAACTGGTTCCAGGCTCACGTATTGTCATGGAGATCTACAAGATCAAGAAAGACACCGATGGAAACCCGATCCAGGGCCCAGACGGCGTGTATGAAAGAGGCCCTCTGGCTGCGATTGCCGTAACCGAAAAAAGCCTTGAATGGCCTGCAGGCTATCCGGTCGACCACCGCGCCGGCGATTGGGGGTTTGCCTTGTATACCCCGACAGGCCAACCAAAGGAGAACTCGCTGGACTGTGCCAGTTGCCACCTCCCCTTGGCTGATACGGATTATCTGTTCACACACAAGTTGCTGAAGCAAGCGGCACGAAAATAAAACCCAAAGGGGAGAGAAAGGGCTTCAGGGCTCCTCTCTCTCCTTGCTGTTTTCCCGGCGGATAGCACGATGGCCGATGTCCTTGCGGTAGAACATGCCGTCCCAATGGATTCTCTCTACTTGCCGATAGGCTTTTTGTTGAGCCTCGAGTACGGAATCACCCAAAGCGCTCACACAGAGCACACGGCCACCGGCGGTAACAACCTGGCCTTCCTGTTCAGCCGTTCCGGCATGAAAAACTTTAACATCGGGTTCGGTGCCCTCCAGTCCAGAAATGACAACACCCTTCTGATAGTTCTCCGGATAGCCTGCCGAGGCGAGGACAACACCCAATGCAGGACGGGGATCCCATTCCGTGATGTGGCCAAGCAGTGAACCGCCGGCTGCCGCAAGACACAGTTCCACCAGATCCGACTGCAGCCGCATCATGATCGGCTGAGTTTCCGGATCACCAAAGCGGCAGTTGAATTCGAGAACATACGGTGTCCCATCCTCCGCAATCATAAGCCCCGCATAAAGAAACCCCTTGTAAGGACGCCCTTCAGACATCATGCCCTTAATTGCAGGCTCGATGACTTCTGCCATGATGCGATCATGGATACCGGGAGTGACGACAGGGGCTGGGGAATAGGCACCCATTCCTCCGGTATTAGGGCCGGTGTCACCCTCGTCCCTTGCTTTGTGATCCTGCGAAGTGGCCAGTGGGGCTATCGTTTTGCCGTCAGTCATGACGATAAAGCTCGCTTCCTCACCGGTTAAAAAGTCTTCGATGACGACGGAATGTCCCGCCTCACCGAAGACATTACCGGCCAACATGCCTTCCACGGCCTGAATGGCGGTTTCGATGGTCTGTGCGATCACTACACCCTTGCCAGCAGCCAACCCATCCGCCTTGACGACTAAAGGCGCACCCTTGTTCTTAATGTATTCAATGGCCTTACTAAGACTGGTGAAGGTCTCGCTGGCGGCGGTGGGAATTCCATGACGAGACATAAAGTTCTTGGCAAACGTTTTCGAACCCTCAAGAATGGCTGCGGAACGGTTTGGCCCAAAGCATTTCAGATCCGCCGCCTCGAACTCATCCACGATCCCGGCACAAAGCGGGGCCTCAGGGCCGACGATAGTCAGATCGATGCGGTTGTCGAGAGCGAAGGATTTGAGCCCGGGAAGATCTTCAGCACTCACGGGAATATTGGTCACTTTTGCTTCCCGCGCCGTGCCAGCGTTACCGGGGGCAACAAAGACGTCCGTCACCTTGTCGGACTGAGCGCATTTCCAGGCCAAAGCATGCTCTCTGCCTCCGCCTCCTACAATCAGAATTTTCATATCGCCAAGTATATGGAGATTGCTAAAAATTTACAGGAAATGTTCTGTCTCCGGAAAATGAATAATCGGGAAACGGCTCAATGTCGGAAGTGCCTCATTCCGGTGAAGACCATGGCCATTCCCGCCTCATCTGCTGCAGCGATCACCTCATCGTCCCGTACGGAGCCGCCAGGCTGAATAACGGCGGCGATACCGGCCTCTGCTGCTGCATCTATTCCGTCACGGAACGGGAAGAACGCATCCGACGACATGACAGCCCCTTTCACCTCAAGGCCTGCGTGTTCGGCCTTGATGCCAGCAATTCGCGCGGAGTTGATACGGCTCATTTGCCCTGCGCCGACACCAATGGTCATATTATTCCGAGCATAGACGATGGCATTGGATTTTACGAACTTGGCCACCTTCCAAGCAAAGATCAGATCAGACATCTCCTGATCGGTGGGTTGTCTTTTGCTGACCACCTGTAATTGATCGTAAAGAGCGAGATCAGCATCTTGTATCAGCAGGCCACCATTGACTCGTTTGTAATCGAGTCTGGCTTGGGGCTGAGTGAATTCACCACAAACGAGCAGGCGAATATTCTCCTTGTGTTTTATGGCCTCGATGGCCTCTTGAGAGGCAGCAGGTGCAATGATCACCTCCACAAACTGTCGATCCGTGATCGCACGGGCAGTTTCGCCATCCAGTGTCTGATTGAAGGCGATGATGCCACCAAATGCAGATTCGGGATCGGTCGTGTAGGCCCGATCATAGGCTTTGAGCAGTGAATCGCCGACGGCCACCCCACAGGGGTTTGCATGTTTGACGATGACACAGGCCGGCTGGTCGTGGAACTGCTTGACACATTCCAGTGCCGCATCTGTATCCGCGATGTTATTGTAAGAAAGAGCCTTCCCTTGAATCTGTTTTGCCGTAGCGATGCTGGATTCTTGCTGTTTGGGCTCAACATAGAATGCAGCTTTCTGATGAGGATTTTCCCCATAACGCATGATCTGTTGCTTGCAAAGCTGGACATTGAAAGTGGAAGGGAAGCCGCCGGGTTTGCCGTTTTCCACAATGCTACCAAGATAATTTGCGATCATGCCATCATACCGGGCGGTGTGTTCGAAGGCCCGGACGGCTAAGCGGAAACGGGTTTGTTCATGGATACCGCCCTCACTGGCGAGTTCATCCAGGATGATCGCATAATCTTCCGGCTCAACGACGATCACGACATTGGCATGATTTTTCGCCGCTGCACGAACCATGGCAGGACCGCCGATATCAATGTTTTCAATGGCGTCTTCGAGGGTGCATTCTGGGTTGGAAACTGTGGCCTCGAAGGGGTAGAGATTGACGACGATCAGATCGATGGGTTCAATTCCATGTTCTGACATAACCTCATCGTCCTGTCCACGTCGTCCAAGGATGCCACCATGAATTTTGGGATGCAGGGTTTTGACCCGGCCATCCATTATCTCAGGAAAGCCGGTGTGCTCCGACACCTCCTTCACGGGTATCCCCTCTGTCGCAAGCAGCTTGGCCGTACCACCCGTGGATAGGATCTCAATACCCTTGACCGAGAGTGCTCTGGCCAGATCAACGACTCCGGTTTTGTCAGAAACACTGATCAGTGCCCGCGTGATTTTGATTGTCATATGTCGTCTAATTTATTTTGATATGCCATACTTCTGTAATTTTTTACGCAATGTACCCCGGTTGAGGCCAAGGATCTCGGCTGCTTTCGTAATGTTGTGGCCGGTCTTTAACATCACCACCTCAAGCAGAGGTTTCTCGACTTCATTGAGTACCAATTCGTAGAGATTGCCAGGGGGATGACCATCCAGATCCTGGAAGTAATTGTCTAGGGAAACCTGGATACAGCTACCAATCTGGCTCTGCCGGCGGTCGATCCGACGACGATCTCCTTGGCGACGCTCCTTAAGGCCAGTATTGCTTTGAATGGTATTCATTATGCGGCTTTTGTTTTAGTTGTCATTGCCTCTTCCTCAAATGCGTTTCTTATCGATTCGAGTTGAACGGCTATGGTATCAACCTGTGCGATTCGTTGCCAAGCGTTTTTCGCTTTGGGGGCAGGAAGCAGGTTTTGCAGGTACCACCGAACGTGTTTTCGTGCGATTTTCACTCCTTTGAATTCACCATAGAAACCATAAAGCCCGGTCAGGTGTTCCAAAATCGTTTTCTTGGTTTCCTCTGGTGAGGGACGTGGGCAAGCTTTTCCCGTTTCCAGAAACTGCTTGATTTCACGAAAAATCCAGGGGTACCCTTGTGCCGCACGGCCGATCATGATGCCGTCGGCCCCAGTGTAGTTCAGTACCTCTTGTGCCTTTTCCGGACTGTCGATGTCTCCATTGGCATATACCGGAATGGAAACAGCGTGTTTGATTTCGCGGATGGTGTCATATTCGGCCTCGCCTTTGAAGGCGCAAGCGCGGGTGCGGCCATGAACGGCTATGGACTGGATCCCGCTAGCCTCGGCAATGTTTGCAATGGTGACACCGTTGCGGTTTTCAGGATCAGTTCCGGTACGGATCTTGACCGTGACCGGCACGGGGACGGCATTGACGACCGTCTCAAGGATCTTTCCAACCAGTTTCTCATCTTTGAGCAGTGCCGAGCCGGCCATGACATTGCAGACCTTTTTGGCCGGGCAGCCCATGTTGATATCAATGATATCTGCACCCTGATCCACATTGTAACGGGCTGCCTCCGCCAGTGTTACCGGATCGGCACCCGCGATCTGGACAATTCTCTTCCCGTCTTCTCCACGGTAATCCAGACGCAGCCGGCTCTTGTCGGTGTTTCTGAGTGCGGGATTTGCGGAGACCATTTCTGAGGTGGTTTCATCCGCCCCGAGCCTACGGCAGAGCGTACGGAAAGGCCGATCCGTGATCCCGGCCATAGGTGCGAGTACGATTTTCGGCGTTTTGGCAGACATAAGGCTGATTATAAAAACCTGAACTCGAAACTTTGTGTCTCTTCACCGGAATCCACAACTTCGAGCACCACATGCACAGGAATCTCCGGTCTCATCCCGGCTTCCTGATCGACACTGCTATCGAGATACTCATCCGGGGTGAATTTTCTGGACCCTACAAGCCTGCCTACCTTGTCGAACAGATTAAGCTGCAACTTTGGAAACGGAACCGGTTTGTCGGAATTGTTGACGAGCGTTGCATTCACCAACAAAACGCCTTTGAATTGAGGATGCTCCCGAACGTCTCGGGAGATCAGGTTGATTGAGGAGACATCAGATGGTACTTCCGTCACCGGGCAATCGATATAGTCACAGAGGGGCTGCAAGCCTGGGAATCTGGACAAAATCAGCTCCGGGTTAAACTTGACGATTTGAAAGGCCAGCAAACCAAGGAGAACAAGGCTTGTGCTGGCCCAGATGGGACTGGAACGGTTTTCATGGAGCTCCTCATCCACTGGTAATGGATGATCTTCAAATGCTGTTTCATGGAAGCCTTCTGTCTCCGGCAGATCAGTGGCCTGGGTGTCTTGATGCTCTTCGTTCAGGTTGTCTTTGTTTTCTTTCTCGGGTTCTGTATCGGTGGGTTCATCATCCAGCGGGTTTGGATCGAAATCGATATCGTTCCAGGAATAGTGTGAGGTATCCTTTGTTTCGTTAGTTGCGACGATCGTCTCATCGGGTTCCTCCTTACCCAGCAACGCGGAGCCGATGGCTTCGCCCTCATCTTCTCTGGCAGCCGGGCTCACATGATGGGTGGGGATCTCCGTACTTTCCAACAGTGATTCGATGGCATTAAATACGGTCATGCAGCATCCACATTTGACTTGGCCGTTGGCTGCCTTCAGTTGCTCGATGCTGACACGGAAGTAGGTGTCACACTCTTTACAATGGGTAATCATCTGTTTGATCTTACTGGGATTTGCGGATACCTTCCAGCAACACCCACTCATTTGCATAAATAGGCTCAAGGAAGGTATAGAAGGGATAGTAGGCTTCCAGGATCTCCGGTACCTGATTGCGGAGAATACCTGAAAGCAATATTCGGCCATCCGGTTTCGTGTAGTCAGCAAAGAGGGGAGCCAGGGCAATAAGAGGATTGGCGAGTATATTGGCGATCAGGAGGTCTGCCCCAATTTTTTGCGACTGATCAGGGTGAGAGATGATCAGTTTTTCGAGGACACTGTTTGCTTTTGCATTTTCCCGGGTACGCTCGAGTGCCTGCTGTTCGATATCGACGGCCCAGACAGAATCTGCCCCGAGTCTTGCTGCGGCAATGGCAAGAATCCCGGAACCACAACCATAATCAATGAGACTTTTGCCTGTCAGTGAGGCTCTATTTTCTGAAAGCCAGTGCAGGCAGAGTGAGGTGGTTTCATGGGTTCCGGTGCCAAAGGCCATGCCCGGATCGAGCGTGAGGTTGATCGCATCCGGATCGGGTGGTGTTTCCCAGCTGGGACAAACCCAGAGCCGTTTACCAAACTGCATTGGTTTAAAGCGGGACATCCAGGAATGTTCCCAGTCCTGATCAGGCAAAGGAATGATTTCATGCGGTGGAAGTTGCTCAACCTTCTGCCGGAGGTTATTGAGCACGACTTCCAAGTCGGCCGTGGCGGGAAACAGTGCGATCAGGCGCGTCTGATCCCAGAGTGAGTTCCCTTCCTGACCGGTGTCGAACAGGGCCTGATCTGCAGCGTCGAGCAGTGAGACCGCTGTTGCACCGGCTTCCTCAAGTCTTAGAGCGAGAATTTCGGCATTGGCCGAATCGGTGATAAAGACCAGTTGGATCCACTTGTCGTCATGATTCATGGGGTCTAGTCGATCCCGAGCTTCTTCTCCAGATAATGGATGTCAATCCCTCCTTCGCAAAAGGCCAAATCATCCATCATCTCCATATGCAGCGGGATGTTGGTCTTGATTCCTTCGATTACCAGCTCTGAAAGTGCATTTCGCATTCTGGCCAGTGCCGCCTCGCGGGTTTCACCGTGTGCGATCAGTTTTCCGATCATGGAGTCATAATAGGGAGGAACTTTGTATCCCTGGTAGATGTGGGTATCCATTCGGATGCCAGGACCACCCGGCGGATGATATAGCGTGATGGTACCGGGTGAAGGCATGAAAGTCTCGGGATCTTCAGCATTGATCCGGCATTCCACGGCATGTCCCCAGACAGAAATGTCTTTTTGTTCATAGTTGAGTTTTTCACCTGCGGCGATACGTAACTGTTCCTTGACGATATCGACGCCGGTGATCATTTCCGTGACTGGATGCTCTACCTGAACCCGGGTGTTCATTTCAATAAAATAAAATTCATTGTCCTGGAACAGGAACTCAAACGTACCGGCACTGCGATAACCGATCCGTTTGCACGCCTCGACACAGCGTTGGCCGATCTCCGCACGCAGTTCCGATGAGATCCCGGGGGCCGGGGCCTCCTCGATGACTTTTTGGTTCCGTCGCTGGGTGGAGCAGTCACGTTCACACAAATGGATCACATTGCCGTGTGTATCTGCCAACACCTGGATCTCCACATGACGTGGTTTTTCGAGAAATTTTTCCAGATAGACATCACCGTTGCCAAAGGCGCTGCGTGCCTCGTTACGCGTCAAGGAGATGGCATTGGCCAGCGCGGCCTCGCTGTGAACAACGCGCATACCACGACCGCCACCGCCGGCTGTGGCCTTGATAATGATGGGATAGCCGATCTCCCGTGCGATACGTTTGTTGCGCTCCATGTCATCATCGATGATGCCATCTGATCCGGGTACACAGGGTACGCCAGCTTCTTTCATGGCCTTGATCGCTGAGACTTTGTCTCCCATCATTTCAATAGTTTCTGCTCGGGGACCAATGAAAATGAACCCGCTCTTTTCAACAATCTCCGCAAAGCTAGCGTTTTCTGAAAGAAAACCATAACCAGGATGAATGGCGACGGCATCAGTGACTTCAGCCGCACTGATTACAGCCGGTATATTCAGATAGCTCTCTGTGGATGGGGCAGGTCCGATGCAGACGGATTCATCGGCCAGGCGGACATGCTTCAGATCACGATCAGCTTCGGAGTGAACCGCCACGGTTTTGATACCCATTTCTCGACAGGCGCGCAAAATACGCAGTGCGATCTCACCACGATTAGCAATTACAATTTTTTCCAGCATTGACGGTCTCTACTCAACGATAAAAAGTGGCTGACCATATTCAACGGGTTGCCCATCTTCCACCAGGATGGCTTTGACTACCCCATCACGGTCGGATTCAATCTGATTCATGATCTTCATCGCCTCGATGATGCAGAGTACATCCCCCTTCTTGATTGATTGACCAATCGTGACAAAAGGTGCGGCACCTGGTGATGAGGAAAGGTAGAACGTCCCCACCATGGGTGACGTGATAGCGTTATCAGCATTTTCGATGACTTCATTCGGGGTTTCGGGAACGGGTGTCGGTTCCACAGGGGCAGGAGATGGTGCTGTAGCTGCTGCGGGTGTTGCAGGTGCCGCAATCGCAACCTGGCTGCCATGCCGGGAGATACGCACCGACTCCTCACCCTCTTTGATCTCGATCTCGGCAATACCGGATTCTTCAAGTAGTTCGATCAGTTTTTTGACTTTTCTTATATCCATTGAATTCAACTCTTGTCTAGAAAATGAATACCCGCCAGCATGGCGAACTCGTAACCCTGTGCACCCAGACCACAAATTACGCCTGTAGCAATGTCTGACAGGTAGGAATGTTGTCGAAAATCTTCCCGTGCGTGCACGTTGGAGAGATGCACCTCGATAAACGGGATTTTTACACCCAACAGCGCATCGCGCAGGGCGATACTGGTATGGGTGAAAGCGGCTGGATTAATAATGATGAAGTCGATCATTTCATCTGCCGCTGCGTGTATCCTTGAAACCAGTTCGTGTTCTGCATTGGACTGAAAAAAATCCACTTGCTGGTTCTGTTCGGTAGCCAGTTGTGTCAACCGTTGTTCAATATCAGCCAAGGTGGTTGCACCATACAACTCGGGCTCACGTTTGCCGAGCAGATTCAGATTGGGTCCATTTAAAATAAGGAATTTAGACATCTTAACTACCACTTTGGCGAAGTTGGGTGGAGATTAACAGAAAATCGCTGCAAATTCGATAATTTTTGATCAGATTTGTGATCTTCTTCTTGTCTGCAGGAATCTGTTAAGCTATGAATCATGACTGTGACAAGAAATGACCTTGAAAGCTATCTAAACGAATTACTTGTTCCTGAAAATTTTAGTGATTATGGACCCAATGGGTTGCAGATCGAGGGTCAGGAAACCATAGATAAAATCGCTTTTGCAGTCTCCGCCTCAGCAGACTCTATCGTGGAGGCTGTCGAGCAGGAGGCACAGGCCTTGATCGTTCATCATGGGTTGTTTTGGTACTTTCATGGCAGCCGTACCTTGACGGGTCCGTTTGCAAGGCGGGTGGTTCCCCTGGTCAGAAACAACGTCAGCTTGTTTGGCTACCATCTGCCGCTGGATGGTCATCCCGAGATCGGGAATGCGGCTATGCTCGGCAAACTGATTGGTGTCGAGTCACAAAAACCCTTCGGTGATTATAAGGGATCACCCACTGGCATTCAGGGTAGGATGAGCTATTCCCTGCCTGCCGTGGAGTTACAACAACGCTTGGCCGGCGTGCTCAACCATGATGTCATTCTTGCCACACCGGATAAGCATGCGCGGGTGGAAACGGTGGGGATCATTACCGGTGGCGCCAACAGTGAATGGTGGCAAGCAGCACAAGCCGGACTTGATGCCTATATTACGGGTGAGATCAGCGAGCATGATTGGCATGAAAGCCGTGAGGCGGGAATCCATATGTTTGCCGGTGGGCATCATGCGACGGAACAGTTTGGTATCCAGGCCCTGAAAACGAAGATCGAAAAGGATCTTGATGTAGCTTGCTTTTATATTCCCAGTGAAAATCCTGCCTAGGAGAGTGCAATGATAAAAAAAATATATCGTGTTTTGATACTGTCGGTTTTTTCGCTGATGCTGGTAGCCTGCACCCAAGAGCAGCAGAACCGGATCTCGCGATTGGGCGTGACCTTTATGGAAGGAGATTACAAAATCACCTATGCTGACGGTGTGCATGTCAAAGAGTGGATCGTGGATGGCGGCAAGGTGACCTCTGAACCAGCGAAAGGTTACTACTTTTTTTGGGCCACGGTGGAGGGCAAAAAACGCTATGTGCAAACGCCGATCGCGAGAACCTACATCGAGGAAATCGATTTGGATTAACCAAGCCGGATACCTATGGAAATGGGTGATTCCCGATCTACAGAATGATGGAGTCAGTAGAGTTCTGATTGATTTCCGTTGCCCTTCACGAAGGAAAATGCTCAGGATTTTTTTAACAGAGAACTGATAAGCTTCTCGGCCTGTGATTGTTTCAACTCACCGGTGTGGGTAAAAACGATCTTACCGCTGCGATCAATGATCACGGTATAGGGCAGTGCTCCAAGGGTATTGCCGTAAATACCGGCGATCTTCATTGCTTCTACTTCATCCACGAGGGTAGGAAAATTGAGAGGGATCTGTTGCATGAATTGACGAACGTTTTCCGGGATATCTACTGCGATACCGATGAACTGCAACCCCTGATCAGCGTACTTTTTTTGCAATTCAATGAACCCCGGCAATTCATTTCGACAGGGTGGACACCAACTGGCCCAGAAATTCAGAACAATGATCTTGCCATCCCATTCAGAGATTTTTCGCAGCCGCCCGTCCATGTCTTTCATCTTGAACTCGGGCCGTGGAAGACCAATGAGCAGCATGTCGGTCATCGATGAAGGGCGTTGCATTGGTGTACGGTGAGCATTCAGAGCCTTGTGCATGAAAAACCCGGCGGAGGCTGCCAGGATCATCAGTATGAAGATCAGTAGAGGAAAGGGCAGTCTCTTCATGAACCGAGAACATTTCTCAGATGATGTTTGAATGACTCTGGATCGAAGTAGCCACTAACTCTGAACTTCCGCATCTCTTTACCATCGGGTGAAAAAAAGAGTATGGCAGGTGGCCCGATCAATTCCAGTGAGCGCAACAGCGCTTGATCCGCTTTGTCGTTTGGCGTGACATCGGCCTGGGCCAGGATCACGTTTTTCAGTAACCGTTTGACCTCAGGATCGGCAAACGTATTTTTCTCCAGTCGCTTGCATTCGATACACCAATCGGCGTAAAAATCGAGCATGACCGGTTTGTTCTGTGCCTTTGCGGTTTGCAGAATAGAATCAAGACCAACAACCCCCTTCACGGGAATGAATTCGAGGGTTTGATCGTTCTTCGGGTAGCCTGATCCTGCAAGAGTTTTCAGCGGTTGGAATAGATCATTCGATCCTGCGGCCGCACCGATAATCAGAAGAGAGCCATACAAAGTCATGACGAGTCCCAGTGCTTTCCAGAGACGCTGCCAACCCGTGCTAACATCGGTCAAGGTATCAAAGGCGCGCATGTAAACAGCCGAACCTATCAAAAGGAGCCCCCAGAGGAACATAGTGACTGATAGAGGCAAAATGCGGTCGAGTAACCAAATCGCAACTGCCAGCATCAGTACACCAAAAATGTGCTTGATCGTATTCATCCAGACGCCTGCACGAGGTAACAGACTGCCTGCTGAAGCCCCTATCAATAATAATGGAATGCCCATACCCAGGCCCATGGTGAACAGAGCCAGACCACCCAGTAGCCCATTGCCTGTTTGGCCAATATAGATCAACGCACCGGCGAGGGGTGCAGCGACACAAGGGCCGACGATGACCGCCGAGAGAATACCCATGATGGCAGCGCCGACAAGGGTGCCCCGTTCCTGGCCGTGACTCAGCTTATTCAGGCGTGTCTGGATGGCCGATGGCATCTGAATGTCGTAAAAGCCAAACATGGAGAGGGCCAATAAAACGAAAACTCCAGCGAAAATAGCAATGATCCAGGGGTTCTGGAAGACCGCTTGCAGATTTTGCCCAAAGATGCCGGCAACGACACCAACGATGGCATAAGTCACCGCCATGCCCAGCACATAGGCCAGCGACAGCATGAAGGATTTGCGGGCGGTCGTCTTGACACCTTGACCGACCAGAATCCCGGACAGGATTGGAATCATGGGGTAAACACAGGGCGTCAGTGATAACGCCAGGCCAAATCCAAGAAAGGCCAGCAGGTTGAGCAATAAAGACTTGTTGGCCAAGGTGGCCGCAATACTGTCAGACTCGGATAATGTTGTTTTATTTTTTAACCCTGTCGTTTGTTGGAGCTGATTTGAATTGAACGGATTGACGGGTTCGGAGGAGTTCGTGGTTTCGGCCGCCGCCAGTGTCAACGGCAGCAGTTTTTTCATCGGTGGATAGCAGATCCCGTCCTCTGCACAGCCCTGATAGGCTACTTCGATCTCGATCTCCAAGGGTTGGCTACTGCTTCGGGCGAATTGTACAGGAATAGTGACAGCTCCGTGGTAGACTTCCACCTTGCCGAACAGCGGGTCATCCTTTTCGTCTCCTTTCGGGAGCACCACATTTTTGATGGACACTTTTTCATCATGCAAACGGAACTTGAACTTGTCCTTATAGAGATAATAACCATCCTTAATGTTGAAATTGATATTGACCTGATCCTGAGCAGCCGTTTCCAGCGAAACGATAAAAGCTTCGTCCGCGGGCAGAAATTCTCTTTTTTGATTACCGAATCCAAGATCATTGGAAAACAGACCTGCCAAGGCAGGAAAGGAAAGCAGAACGATCAGAGTAAAAGTAACGAGTCTAAGAACGCTGTTGATATTCGTTCCGTTATTATTCATTCCATTCCACCTGTATTTTTGTTGACCCAATCGAGATAGCCGGGAAGTCCGTTGCTGATTGGGACAGCAATGATTTCGGGTAGTTCATATGGATGTATCTCTCGGATCAGGGCCTCAAGCTCAGCATAGCGCGCTTTATGTGTCTTGATGAACAACAGATGTTCCTGTTCCTGTTCGATTTTGCCCTGCCATTCATAGACAGAAAAAATGGTGGGCACGATGTTTACGCATGCCGCCATCTTTTGATTGACCAGCTTTTCCGCGATCTTTCGTGCGGTTTCAAGATCCGGACAGGTATTAAAAACTAGAATAAAAGTCATAGCAGCAGAATAGTTTGCCTGATTGGCTTGAAAAACGCTATTGTGGTGCCATATATAAAACAAAGATTGATACTTCCCGTTATGTCTCTTTTTACTATTCTTTTACTCCTCTTTATCCTTATCCCTGTACTGGAGATTTACCTGTTCATTCAGGTGGGTTCCGTGATTGGTGCAGGAACAACCATTCTCATTGTTATAGGAACTGCCATACTCGGCGCGTATTTTCTGCGCCAACAAGGCCTTTCAACCTTGGCGAGGGCACAGAAAAGCCTCAATCATAATGAGCTTCCGGCAATGGAACTGCTGGAAGGTTTGATCCTATTCATTGCTGGTGCATTCCTTCTGACCCCTGGTTTTTTTACCGATACTATCGGTTTTCTCTGTCTGCTCCCTTCTGTCCGGAAGTTTATGGTAAAAAGACTCCTCAGCCATTTCATCCTCATACAAGGAGGTGATACGGTTGCTCGCAGTCACAAAGAATCAAGAACGCTGGAAGGTGAATACTGGCGGGACGAAGAAGAATAAACAGCACTATTACGTTTATGTTGGAGACACCGGAAACAGTCATCCACCATGCCAATGCGAATTTAAAAGCATAGACTTATGAGGTTCGGCCACCAAGACAGGATTGTAATTGTGAAAACCCTGAATCTCTGAAGATGCTTCATCTTCAGACGGCAAAATTTTTTGATCTGTGCAAGACGAATGGCATCGCTCTTCACGCTATCCCGGTGCATTCTGCCAAATCGGCCCTTAGTCATGAATGAAATGTAAAAATCTTATTTCAGGTATGGGCAGATACTTGAAAACGGCCTTGACACCCCCATATCCCACCCTATAATTAGCATCCACCTCGATAGAGTGCTAATTATTCAACGTAAACGTTATAACATTTACAGGAGATCTTGAGATATGAAAATCCGTCCTTTACATGATCGCGTCATCGTACGCCGCATGGAAGAAGAAACCACAACTGCAGGAGGGATTGTCATCCCGGATTCTGCTGCAGAAAAACCAATGCGTGGTGAAGTCATCGCCGTTGGACCAGGTAAATCAAACGATGAGGGCAAAGTTACCCCTTTGAGTGTCAAGGAGGGGGATACCGTCCTGTTTGGTAAATACGCCGGTACCGAGATCAAAATTGACGGCGAAGAAGTCCTGGTCATGCGTGAAGATGACATCATGGGAATCATCGAATAACAGAATTAGGGAATTACAAAGAGGAAAATCAAAATGAGTGCAAAAGAAGTAATCTTCAGTGAAAGCGCCCGCAAGCGCATGCTTGATGGCGTGAACACCCTGGCGAATGCAGTGAAAGTCACACTGGGCCCGAAAGGTCGCAATGTGGTTCTCGACAAGAGCTTTGGTGCACCAACGGTAACCAAAGATGGCGTATCCGTGGCCAAGGAAATCGAACTAGAAGACAAGTTCGAAAACATGGGTGCCCAAATGGTGAAAGAAGTCTCTTCCCAGACTTCTGATGAAGCCGGTGACGGTACTACAACCGCAACCGTGCTTGCCCAGGCCGTTCTGACCGAAGGCATCAAGTCGGTCGCTGCCGGTCTCAACCCGATGGATCTGAAACGCGGAATCGACAAGGGGGTCACTGCCGCGATCGAAGCGTTGCGGGAGATTTCAGTACCCTGTAAGGATGACAAGGCGATTGCCCAGGTGGGTACCATCTCCGCCAACTCTGACTCTGCGATAGGTGACATCATTGCCGAAGCCATGAGCAAAGTCGGCAAGGAAGGTGTGATCACCGTTGAAGAAGGTTCAGGCTTGGAAAATGAGCTGGATGTGGTTGAAGGCATGCAGTTCGATCGTGGGTATCTCTCCCCGTATTTTGTCAACAAACAGGAAAACATGTCTGTCGAGCTAGAAGACCCACTGGTTCTTCTGCACGATAAGAAAATCTCCAACATCCGTGATCTGCTGCCGATTCTGGAAGGTGTTGCCAAGGCTGGCCGACCGCTGCTGATCATCGCCGAAGACGTTGAAGGCGAAGCCCTGGCAACCTTGGTAGTCAATAATATCCGTGGAATCGTCAAAGTAGCTGCGGTCAAGGCACCGGGCTTTGGTGATCGCCGCAAAGCGATGTTGGAAGACTTGGCCATTCTTACAGGAGGCACCGTCATCGCCGAAGAAGTCGGTCTGTCTCTGGAAAAAGCGACTCTGGAGAATCTGGGATCGGCCAAACGTGTCGTTATCACCAAGGATGAAACCACTATCATTGATGGTGCCGGTGATCCGAAGGCTATCGAAGCGCGTGTCAACCAGATCCGTGCCCAGATCGAAGAGGCCACTTCCGACTACGATCGTGAGAAACTGCAGGAACGTGTCGCCAAACTTGCTGGCGGTGTTGCCGTGATCAAGGTTGGTGCCGCCACGGAAATCGAAATGAAAGAGAAGAAGGCACGCGTTGAAGACGCCTTGCACGCGACCCGTGCAGCGGTTGAAGAAGGCGTGGTGCCAGGTGGTGGCGTCGCTTTGGTCCGAGCCATCAGTGCGCTTGATAAGGTCAAGACGGATAATGAAGACCAGGCCGTGGGTGTCAAGATCCTGCAACGTGCGATGGAAGCGCCACTGCGTCAGATCGTCGCCAATGCAGCAGGTGAACCCTCTGTCGTTCTCAATGCCGTCAAGGAAGCCAAAGGTAACGAAGGTTACAATGCGGCAACCGATGAATTCGGCGACATGATGAAAATGGGTATCATCGACCCAACCAAGGTAACACGCACTGCATTGCAGAATGCCGCTTCGGTTGCGGGTTTGATGATCACCACAGAAGCGATGGTGGCAGAGCTTCCAAAGGAGGAAGCAGCTTCACCTGCCATGCCTGACATGGGTGGAATGGGTGGCATGATGTAATTTTGTCCCCTGATCACCCGTTCCTTCGGGTTAATCAAAACCCCGGTTCCGTAAGGACCCGGGGTTTTTTATCTTTGCTTATCTCAGGCATAGAATAGCAATATGTCAAGGAAACTTCCCTCTCTGCTTAAGAAAGAACTTGCCCGTATTATCCCGGAATTATCTTTTGATCTCACTTCACCAGACTCTACGTTGAAAGCCGAAAAAGTTCTCGCCTGCAGCCAGTTTGTAGCAGATTATTGTCTGCAACAGCCCCAAGAAGCGAAACGGCTTATAGAGAGTGGTGTACTCGAACGCGCATTCACTGCAGAGGATTTTTTATCATCGTTGGTGAAGCAACTGGAGACGGTTGGTGAAGAAGAGGAATTGATGCGCGTATTGCGCCGATTTCGTAATCAGCAAATGGTGCGCATCGCATGGCGTGACATTGCGGGCCTTGCGGATTTGGAAGATACCATG
The DNA here is from genome assembly GCA_026984775.1 of Gammaproteobacteria bacterium. Classification (GTDB taxonomy): domain Bacteria; phylum Pseudomonadota; class Gammaproteobacteria; order CAJXQU01; family CAJXQU01; genus CAJXQU01. The sequence goes on along the minus strand of JALSRM010000014.1, from coordinate 1,435 downwards.
CTGGATCTTTCCCTGTTGGCTGAGGTCATGCTCGATCAGACGCTCGCACGGCTGCACGGCTGGCTTGCCGATCGCTTTGGTGAGCCCATGAGTGAGACTGGAGAGCCTCAACGAATGGTCATCATTGGCATGGGAAAACTGGGGTCACATGAACTCAATTTTTCTTCTGATATCGATTTGATTTTTGCCTTCCCGGAAGCTGGGAATACCTGCGGCAAGAAAAAGTCCCTGGATAACCAGGAGTTTTTTGTTCGTTTGGGGAAGCAGTTGATCAGGGTTTTCAATACCATTACAGAAGACGGCTTCGTCTTTCGTATGGATATGCGTCTGCGCCCTTTTGGAGAAAGCGGTGCGTTGGCCCTCAATTTCGATGCCATGGAGGCGTATTACATTTCCCATGCACGGGACTGGGAACGTTATGCCATGATCAAGGCCAATATCGTTGCTGGGGACAGAGAGGCGGGTGCACAGCTGATGAAGATGTTGGTGCCCTTCGTCTATCGCCGCTATCTCGACTATGGAGCGTATCAATCGATCCGTGAAATGAAACAGCTGATCGATCGGGAGGTTCTGCGCAAGGGCATGGAGGATGATGTAAAACTGGGCGCAGGTGGCATTCGGGAGATCGAGTTTATCGGCCAGACCTTTCAATTATTACGTGGAGGTCGTGATCCAGCCTTACAGGAACGGCAGATCCTGAAGGTGTTGTCCCTGCTCGCAAATAGGGGGGTACTGTCCAGTGAGACGGCAAGAGAGTTGTGTGAGGCCTATCGGTTTCTCAGGAATACAGAACACCGGATTCAGGAAATCGCGGATCAACAGACCCAGCGGTTGCCACGAAACGACCTTGATCGGGCGCGGGTCGCCTTTGGTATGGGCCACACAAAATGGACGGACTTTCTGCGGGAATTGAATGAACATCGTTCATGCGTAGCGGGCCATTTCGCTGAACTTTTACGCACCGAAGATGATCAGGAAGTGAATGGTATCAGCGAACTGGAAGCGTTCTGGCAGCATGATCTGAAACCAGAGTCCGCACGGGAAGCGCTGGAGGAAGCGGGGTTCGCTGATCCGGAAGCGGTGCTGGGACTCATCTCACAATGGAAACACACGCCTGTCACCGAGAACATCAGCAAGGAAGGACGCGAACGGCTCGATCGGCTCATGCCCTTGTTGCTGGAGCTGATTGCCAAGTTGCCCGCGGATGATCAGAACAACACCCTCGATCGATTGCTCAGGCTGGTGGAATCCATTGCCAGGCGTAGTGTTTACCTGGCTCTGCTCAGGGAGCATCCGGCCGCACTGGAGGACCTGATCAAACTCTGTGCCGCCAGTCCCTGGATTGCTGAATACATCACCAATCAACCCATCCTGCTGGATGAGTTGATCGATCCAGAGACGTTGTATTCCCCGCCGGATCGGGCCACTCTTGAAA
>JALSRM010000013.1 GCA_026984775.1 Gammaproteobacteria bacterium | reverse complement strand
AGTAGCGGTGGCCGGGATGTCCACATAGCCATTGAGGGTCGCTTCATGTCCCGTGTCATGGAGGGCCTGGTTGATCTCACCGGGGTTGTTATCGAGAAAACGGTTACCCTGATCTGCCGTCCAGGCAGTGTGATCAGCCGTACTGATCGCCCAGTCACCCTGCAGGTTCCAGTCCGAAGTTTCCGCAGCACTCTCAAAACTATTGGTATAGGGATAGCTGAACGTATTGACCTGATAATTCCCTATTCTGAATTCATCGATCGTCCATAATCGGGCTCCACTCCGCCAACCATTGATCTGCCGAAAACGGATCTGCACCGACTGGCCTTTATACGCAGACAGATCCAGCTCCTCTGTCGCATAGTTCGACTGGTTGTTCTGTACGGTATAGCGCTTCAGGGTTTGCCAGCTACCACCGGGTGTACGGATCAGAACCTGCATCTGATCCGGATATCCGACCAGACCCAATTTGTAACGGTAACTCAGCATCGGCTGAGTAGCGGTGGCCGGGATGTCCACATAGCCATTGAGGGTCGCTTCATGTCCCGTGTCATGGAGGGCCTGGTTGATCTCACCGGGGTTGTTATCGAGAAAACGGTTACCCTGATCTGCCGTCCAGGCATTGTGATCGGTCGTGCTGATACCCCAATCCCCCTGCAGGTTCCAGTCCGAAGTTTCCGCAGCACTCTCAAAACTATTGGTATAGGGATAAGGGAGTGCCAGAACCATACCCGTCCAGAAGACCGACAGACTGATCACAACTTTTAATATATTATGAATAATTTTCATACCTGACCCGATGCAACGGTGCCACTCTCAACTTCCAGTAAAAAAGGGAATTCCGATCTGTCATGATCGGCAGGTATTAAAAAAACTTTAGAAAAATGGTCATTATTCTTTTGAGTTATCGACAGGATGCATCTTTTCAATCAGGCGATGGATCTGCATGGCCAATGTTTGATGGGCAACAGCCGAATTGACCTTGAGAATATTGGAGGTCAGGGTGACAATATAATGCAGACGATGATCGCCCGCAGGTGTTTCGATAATGGCGACCGAATTCATCAGGTTCATGATATTGCCATGATATTTCTCGCAAACAAATTCCGGATCAGGATCCTCGCCACATTTGTAAAGCGAACCAGATTTGAAGTAAACGGCTGAGTCCTTGAGTGCTGGATGGGAGGCATAGCGGATACGTCGCTCCGTCATATACAACAGACGTTTGATCTCACGACTTGAGAAATTATCGATCAGATTACCCTGCTCGATTTTGAGCATCAGATTCATCAACTCACGCGTAGTACCATAACTGTTCGTGCCGGGCACCAGACGTTTACCCTTCCAGGTAAAGAAACTCCCCTGTCGCAGTTTTTCGATATCAATACCATTTCTGATCAGGGGTGCCTGAATGGTTTCGGCCAGCAATTCACTTAAGTCTTTTTTAGGTGTTTCATTGAAAAACTGATCAGCCATTTCATCTGAAACAGGATAATCTTTACCAAAATGTCTCAGCAACATCGCCTGTTTCATCACCATACTCGCGGCTGCATTGGAGCTGGCGGACAACATCCAGTCCAGAAATTCCCAAAGAGAGGCCTGATCACCTATTTTTAGTGGTCGCCGATGAACCCGCTGTTTCTCTGGATCCCAGAACATGACCTTATGGTGATCACTAATGATAAATTGGTCGGCAGTAACAGTGGTATTCCTCAGAATCCGCTTTCGTGCTTCCAAGTCATCAGGCCAAGCATCAGCTAGAGCTTGGAAAAGTCCAGTAGCTACGATGATCTTTCCAACTGAACCCGGATTACGACGCGTATTACCGGCATGTTCAGCATACCTGGGATGATCGGGATCAGACAGATCCAGTACGGAAATTGAATAACCATTTCGATTCCCATGGAGAAAGCGCCTGATCTTGCGAGTAAACTCTGGATCAATTTCAGGCAATTCCATATCTTTATGATCGATCAGACGAATATCGACTTCTTCCATTGAAAGCAGCCCACCAGGGGGCTGTTTACTCCCCTGGATTTCACCCTCCTGGATTAGTCGTGCTGCCTCAAGCCGACGAATACCCGTTTCCTCGCTACCGAATAATGGATAGGCCTGACTTGTAAAAATACCTGCCAGAGTCGTAACACAGCAGGCAGTAGAAATTCTGGCTAACAATTTCTTCATGGTTTTCTATTCAAGCGCCTGAAAAAAAGGCCGATAAATGAATATTACAGTTCACTGAACATTTTCGCGAGTCATGGAATTCCGTCACCGCTTTCTTTTACTTTTTCTGACATTGGTAGTTCTGCTCAGTGCATGCAGTTCAGAAAAAAACGTAATCAGCAAACACCTTGAGAGTGCACGCTCGTATGCTGCTGAAGGTTATAACAGCGCTGCTGCTATCCAACTGAAAAGGATCCTGACTCTGAAGCCAGATCATATTCCCGCCTTATTGATGCTGGAAAAGAATATCCACGGACCAACGAAATTCAATGAACTCTTGCCTTATCTTCTACAGGCCAAACATGCGGGTGTCAAAGATGACAGAATCATGTTCCTCCTGATAAATGCATTGATCGATCAAGATAAGTTTGAGGAAGCACATGATTTGATTGAAGAAATGCTATCCCACCATCGTGATCCCATACAAAAAAACCGGCTTGAATTATTAAAGGCAAGAGCATTTTCCGGTATGGGTATGTTTGAAAAGGCAGAGTTGATCTACAAACAGCTCAGAACAGTTCCCTCACATAAAATACTTGCTGAATTTGGTCTCGGGAGGATTATGGTTGAGAAAAAAAGGAATGAATTCCCATACCATCCATCCTATCTCAATCTAGTTTTGCCTGGACATCGACTTTTGTTCCAGCCTGCAAGAAGGACGGTTCATGCAAAGTTAACAACAGAAACAAAACATGAATTACTGAAAAGTGAGCAACGTATCGAGTCTTTTTTAGACCTGCACCCTGAACATCCTAAAGCTTATGAGATTCTCGCTGAGAACCTTTATTTTCAAGGGCGATTTGAACGATCAATCGAGATGGCCAACAAGGCTTTAAGTATTGACCAGGAAAGCCCAGAGGCCCTTTTCATTTTGGCAAAATCAAATACTGCACTTGGTTTTTTCGGTGCAGCAAAACGTAACCTCGAACAGCTACTCTCAATTAAAAAGAATGACCTTTCAGGTACCAATGCCTTGGCAGCTCTTTATCTTCATATCGGCCGGGTGGATGATGCGGTAAATCTTCTGAAACCTTATCTGGATGATAATCTTCAAAATGAAGATCTCTATATCAATTTGGGTATCGCCATGTTGATCGAACATAAGCCCGATAAGGCTCTGGATTATTTAAAAAAAGTTGTCGATATGTTCCCACAGTCGGCCTATGCAAGAGCCGCCCTTGGAATGGCGCTTATCAGAAACAATGAATTTAGGAATGCACTCAGAGAGTTTAGAGAAGCAAGACTGAATGATATTGCTAATCTTGAGATCAGTATTGGATTGATCTATACGAGCCTCCTTGCGGGCGAGCAACGGTATGGCCTACAACTTTCCAGAACACTTAAAGGACAACACCCCGAAAAGCCCTCTCCATATCAATTAAGAGGGATGATCTTTGAAAGTCTCAGGAACTATGATAAAGCCAAAAAGGAGTACAGCGACGCCCTGGGGATTGAACGCCGCTATTACCCAGCAAGAATACAGCTCGCAAAACTTTTTCTTTCTCTCAGCAGCCCCACTGATGCAGAAAAAATACTTCAAGAGGGTTTGAAAGAAGATCCTGACAATATCGAACTACTGTCAGAACTTGCTGTGATAGAGGATCGTAAAGGCAATACGGCCCAAGCTGTCGATCATCTACGCTCAATTGTGATGGAACACCCTGATCACATTAAGAGCCGGGTACTGCTAGGGAATCTATATCTCAAACACGATGAGATCAATAAGGCTCTTATAGAAAAAAGATGGCTTGCTGATCTCGAACCAATCCCCAGTAAAGCTGCCAGTCTGATCGCAATGATTTATCTGAAACTTGGCAACCCTGGTGATGCAGTTAAGCTATATAAGCTTTTGCTAGACAGGTTCCCTGGAAACCCAGACTATCAACTGAAAACTGCAATGGCTTTTTATCTCAATGGGGAACTGGGTTCAGCACGTAAGCACTATCAAGACGCAGCGAAAATACTGGGGAGTGATGCACCGGATGTTATATCTGGACTTGCCAGGGTAGAACTGGCATCAGGAAATATAAAAGCGTCAAAAGCTTTAATCAAAAAACTTCTTAAATACGAACCTGATGAAGCGGAGGGCTATATACTCTACGGTGACATATTGGTCAAACAAAAAAAATTCACTAAAGCAATCAACATCTATTATCGTGCGCTAAAAAAAGAAAAAGATCCCGAAATAATCCGAAAACTTGCTAATGCCTATATCTTGGCTAAACAGAAAGGGGCAGCTTTGAAACTTTTAAGGGAATGGTCGAGATCATTTCCGAACAAGATGGATTTCAGTCTGGTATATATTGATTTTCTTGCCAAGACAGGAAATATTAAAAAGGCAGTCGATATAAGCAACAAGCTTCTGCAGAGTTATCCAGACCATATACTCATACTCAACCGTCTGGCCCGGCTCCTTGAAGGCGAAAATAAAACCCTTGCCTGGGAATATGCAAAAAAAGCGTATGCAATTGCACGCGAAGACAGCCCCGGCATACTTGATACCTACGGTTGGTTATGTATTGTACAGGGACGTTATACTGAAGGACTGCACGTCTTGGAAGAAGCAGTAAAAAAATCACCGGCAAATCTAAACTTTCGACTCCACCTGGCCTATGGACTGCATCGGGCTGGAAAGAGCAGAGAAGCCAAATCAGCTCTGCTCTCTGCCTTGGAAAGTGACCATCCCTCCTCTGAAATAAACAGAGCGAAGAAACTGTTAACAGAACTTGAATGGCCACCTGCAAAATAGATTAACGAGTCATTAAGAGTCATCACTCTCTGAAGCTGATGCAGGGAGAGAAATACTATATAACTCAGCAGAGCTACACAGTATTTTTAGCGCCAACAGGAATCGATCAAGATTATCGATTCCTGTTGGTAAGATGAAAACAAACTGTTCTAGTTCAAGAACGAATGTCTATTGCTATTATCTTCTACGCAAACGAACAGCAATAACTCCCACAATACCCAAAGTAATCAGCGGGAGGATGCTCGGTTCTGGCAAGAGAACAGAGGGATCGAATGCGAACGCATTAGATGAAAATGATAGTGCAGTTACGGTTGTTACAATACCTGTAGGTACTGGAAGGCCAAAAAAGAATGACTTCATTGATAACTCCTCCTTGAGTGAGTGTATGATACAGCTTCCTATAATACTTTATATAGTCTATCTGATTTATTTTTTTGGGCTATACCTCCTGTGTAAATCATTGTCTCAGAAAGTGTTGATGAAAGATCATTATGGAACTTTATTGAGTTCTACCTGCACATTGTCGGTGTGTGATACTGCTTTATCCATCTCTATCAGATATTCATTGCTTCTGGCTCTTTTACTCTCAAGGAACGGTCTGATTTGGAAAAGCTGAAGCTTTCCCTTTAGAAACCCGAATTCAATGTCAGCGGGTAATGGATTTCCTTCTTCATCTACCATGCCTGGGAACTTTTCCGGGATATGCGCCGCAAGCTCGATCAGTTGTTTGATCTCTCCCGGAAACAAAATTGTATCCCGTCCACTCACAGGAACTTCTCTGATACCACCCGATTTCGCGAGAATCTTTTTTGTTTTGGCGCTGGCCTGTGCCATCAGAATGACCTCACCTGTCCTCGCATCCACCTTGATTGTTTCAGCAGCCTGCCCATCTACGGCACCACCCACACCTTCATTGACAGCAATGGACAACCAACCTTGCTCACCTGTATCGATATCACGTGTTACCAGTACACCAGACTTCTCTACCGGGACACTCTGCATAAGAAGAACAGCCGGATAAACATGTTCTGGGTGCTTCATATGAGACTGGCGCCAGTCAAATGCCCGCTTTGAAAATGGAGAGGACCAAACCTTCGCGATCGCTCTCAGTATATTCATATATCCAACAACATTTGGAACGGTCAGATTCAGCCCAGCTCCAGTAAAGTTTGGTAAATCTTCAACATTGGTATCACTCCTGACGAATACTCCATAGCTTCCATCTTTACCAAACACTTTATTCATCTGCTTTTTCAACCGTAACTTGAAACTCTTGCCCGGGTTGGCATTGTTGATCCATTTTGTCAACTTTTTACGAAAAAACTGTTCAGCTTTTTTGCGCTTAGGTGAATCCTCAGGCAGGCTTGCCATTGACTCATATTGGTCCACCATCCAGTAAAAAACACTTTTCCCTGCACCCGGCATCGGCTGCTGTAATAACTGTCTGAAAGACCCAAAGGGAATGACGATACCATTCGCTACAGAGTCAGGAAAGTGGTGACGCAACTCTCCAAGTTTGGCTGCTTTGGGACCTACTGTCACACCGGAATCAGTTGCTCGCAGGTCGTCCAGTGTCCGAAATGTCAAATCGTCCAGATCCAGTTTTTCCAGATCGGGCTCAATAATTACTTCTGTTTCCTCAGACTTTTTATTGAACAGATAATCGTAACGGCTATCATCCTCGAAAAGACGAACGACACCATCATGACTGACGGCAAGAATGACCTTTTTGTTTTTATAGGGTTTAAGTTTCTTGATCAGGGTTTCATCAATACTGACATTTGGGATCCCAAGGTTTCTTGCCAGTAACTGCACGTGGGAGAGTGGATTTCCTTCCCCTTTAGTAATAATACCGGCAACTGGTGGTAGACTGGCCACAGTTTCAGACAACAAATAGATCCCTTGAGGGTCAAACTTCGATACCTGCCCCCCTTGTAGAAGATAAAGTGTCCCACGTGCAATGCCAGGATTCAAGCTCCGCAATCCTCCTGCCAGTTCTTCACCAAATATCTCCGATCGGATCCCTGCAAGGTGGTTGGCATCCCTGATCAGGGAGTCGAGAACCTCTACATGAAAAAGCAGTGGACTACCGCGCAACTGATCCTGTATGAATAACTCAGCAAGCGGTTCAATCTCTACCATTTTCTTCCAGGAGTATTCAAACTCGGTTCGCAGGTTGGTATCGGCCCAGCCTGGTACTCGCGACAGGTAGTTGATTTGCCTGCGATACTCTTTCAGAGAAATTTCCTCAACGTCCAGTTTGTCGAGGGCTTTTAACATGGCATCAAGTTGGCGCCGTGAAAGCAATCCCGTACCATAGGTCGCTTTTAGATTACTTCTCAACCACTGCAATCGTTGTGAACGTGTTGCCTGATCGAGATGTTTCATTAATTCCCGTCCCAGATCGAAATGCTCAGCTTCAAGCAGGACACTGGTGTCGAGCACATCCAGACGAATACCGGCCTTTGGCACGTTCGCCAACTGATCACGCAAAACCATCATGGTGTTTGCAATGGTCTCAAACAATATTTCAGGGTCATTGGTACTGATCAGGCGTGCCGACATATCACGCAGGGAACGAGACATATTCGGCATTTTCCGGACCCGTTTGGACAGGCGTGAGATAGGAAGATTCAGCGGGGGTCTCGCATAAATCTCATCGATCAAGTCAGCCAGTCTGAGAAACTTTTTGGCCTTATCCTCAGGCAAACCGGCAGCATATTCCCGTACGGCCATGGCATCCGATGCATCCGGGGCGCTATGGATCTTGTTCCTGAGACGCATGAATCCTTTATCGTCAGCAGAAAGATCCGCAGCCATCTGTCGCATTTTCAGAACCGACGGAGTATCGATACCGTGTGGTAATATCTGGACGGCCATAAACAGGGTACGATAGCCTCGCTTCAGCCAGTCTTCCGAACGCACCAGTTGCAGCAGGATATCCCTTGCTCCTCGGATCTCGTCTTCGGACTGGAACGCACCACGGTAATAACGGGCCTTACGCATGATCCAGCCATCATCCACTGACATGAGGTATTTCTCGATTAAGAGCTGACGTAGCGGATCGGCTTGTTCTGGCCCTTTCATCAGTGCTTTGTCTTTATCAGCAAGGAGTGTCGCGATAAAGTAGCCCTTTTGTCGCATGGTCTTCGTGCGTTTGCTCCATTCGCCATGCTGGACACCGCCACCATGATCACTGCAGGCATAGGGTTGCGGAGCTAAAATACTGCCATCCTTACAAAACCAGCGCAGACGCGTAAAGGGACCACGATCCCGTTGTTTCATCTCATCAATCCAAGAACGGAATTTCACGGCTTCAGAAACCTCTCCGGCCAATGCTGATGAATCATGAGTAATAAGGCAAAGGATGGTACCCAAAACGCCTGAAAGAATGATGCACAAAGCTTTTTTCATAAACTGGTTTCTGTAGAACACCGACAGGTTTTTTTACGCTCCCTCTAAACCTACGTATTTTAGAGGTTTTCGGTGATCAAGCAAAATTGGATCCTCTTATGCCCCTCCAGGGAAACCAAGATCTGCCCAGGCCTGGTAGACCATAACTGCTACCGTATTCGAAAGATTAAGACTTCGGTTTTGTGCCCTCATTGGCAGGCGCAATACATTTTTTTGACCCACATGAGCAAGAACTTTGTCAGGAAGTCCTCGGGTTTCCGGTCCAAAAAGCAATGCATCACCAAACCTGTATTTTACTTTGTTATACAATTTTTGGCCCTTTGTAGAACAGGCAAACAGGCGTACAGGAGCGACGTTGTTCAAAAATTCCTCGTAGGAAGTGTGTTGCTCCAAATCGGCCCATTCGTGATAATCCAGTCCTGCGCGTCTCAGCGATCGATCATCGAGTCTGAATCCCAAGGGGTGGATCAGATGAAGTTTTGCTCCAGTGTTTGCACAAAGACGTATAATATTCCCTGTATTTGGTGGAATCTCGGGTTGATAGAGGACAACATGGATCATGGCAAAGAATAATCTGACAATCGAATTTTGCGGGCTTGAGTTCAATACGCCGTTGGTGCTCTTGTCCGGATGCGTCGGCTTCGGTGATGAGTATACCCGGGTTGAAGGTTTTTCCAACAAGGATGTGGGTGCTGTCTGCCTCAAGGGGACAACATTGGATAAACGGCTGGGTAATCCACCCCATCGTATCATGGAGACACCGGCTGGTATGCTCAACGCTATTGGATTGCAAAACCCTGGAGCTCATACCGTGGTCGAAGAGATTCTTCCCACTCTGGATTTTTCCGAGACACGTTTCATTGCCAATGTTTCTGGATCTACTGTCGAAGAATATGAAGAAGTCACCCGGTTATTCGATGATTCACCTATAGATGCCATTGAGATCAACATCTCCTGTCCAAATGTGAAAGAAGGCGGCGTTGCCTTCGGCAACAATCCCGACATGTCTGCATGCGTCGTCGAAGCCTGTCGTCGTGCAACCAACAAGCCTCTAATTACCAAGCTCTCTCCGAATCAGACAGATATCACCGAGAATGCTCGACGCTGTATCGAAGCGGGTACCAATGGCTTGGCAGTGATCAACACCCTGATGGGAATGGCGATCGATATCGAAAGCCGCAAACCAGTCATCGGTAATAATCAGGGTGGGCTTTCTGGTCCAGCGATCAAACCTGTCGCACTTCTCAAGGTTCATCAGGTCTATCAGGTGGCCAAAGCGCACGACATCCCAATCATTGGACAAGGTGGGATCTGCACTGCAGAAGATGCCATTGAGTTTCTGATCGCAGGTGCGACTGCAATCGGTGTTGGTACAGCTCTTTTCTATGACCCGACGGTGTGTAAAAAGATCAATACCGGTCTGATTGACTATCTGGAGCGGCATCAGCTGGCCGATCTTTCTGATTTGGTGGGCACGTTAACACTGCACGACTAACTCTCTCCTCAAGTATTTTCATCTACTGCCGCTAACCGGTAATGGACAGTTGTGCCTGATTATCAGCACACAAAAAAACGAAATAGGGTTGATTCAACCACTTATCGGTCGAGGTTGACCGAATATCCGGTTATCACTTGCAGGACACAATCAGAAAACTATGTTAGTGCATATGAAAAAGGAACAGAAAGGTTTCACATTGATCGAACTCATTGTCACGATTGCGATCGCAGGAATTTTGATCGGTGTCGGTATTCCGAGCCTGCGTGACATGATTATTAACAATCGTGTGACAGCCTATACCAATGACTTTGTCAGTGCACTCTACCTGGCTCGAAGTGAAGCCATTAAACGTGGCAAAAGAGTAGCCCTGTGCAAAAGCACCGACTATGCGTCCTGTGCCGGTGGTGGTGGCTGGGAACAAGGTTGGGTCGTATTCGAAGACGAGAACAACGACGGTGTCTTCGCACCAGCCGAAGTGATCCAGATTCATGAGCCACTGGCGAGTGGCGTCACATTAACAGGAATTGGAACCACTGCGATCTACATTTCATTCTTGAGTGACGGCTCGACACAGACTCTCGGTGGACTTCCCGTTGCCGGTCAACTGACAGTTACAAAAAGTGGGAAAACCCGCACTATCAACCTGAGCCGTATTGGCCGGATCCAGGTGACGAAACCTTAACGACAAGGAGAGATGATGACACGATTACAGTCAGGAATCACGTTGCTCGAATCACTCGTCGCGCTGCTCGTTCTATCCATTGGCTTACTGGGCACAGCACATATGATGGCGACAGGTTTGAAACAGACCAATGGTTCATTCGCCCGTACTCAGGCAATCTATATCGCCGAAAACCTGGCCGAACGCATGCGGGCGAATCCTGAAGGTATCGAAAATATGAATTATGCAGGCTTCGATTCAAATACGATTGGAGATTGCACCAACCGGCCTGCACCTTATTGTGAAACTATTGGTGGAGCCGAACCAGTCGCCTGTACAGCTGCACAACTGGCAGTTTTTGATCAATATCAGGCAACCTGTGGCAGTGGCGGCAGTACCAATGGCAGTAATGGTGTAAAAGACCTACTGCCTGCAGGTAGGATACAAATTATCTGTGAAGACGGTGTCATTGCCTGCACTCCTGATTCTACATACACGATTATCGTCAGCTGGAATGAAACGGAACAAAACGGTGCCGGTGATCAGACCAAAACGAAACACGTTCAACATAAGATACTGCCATGACTCCAGAACATAATCAGACCATGAAACTGACAGTCGCTTACCATCAAAACGGTTTTTCACTGGTTGAAATGATGATCGCCATGCTTATCGGATTATTCCTGATGGGTGGCGTGATCAGTGTTTATATGAGCAGCGCACAATCCTCCCGGATCAATGAAGAACTGCGCAACCTGCAGGAAAATGGCCGCTTTGCTCTGAACAGTATAAAAAACAGCATTCAAATGGCAGGTTATATTGACAGCTACGATCCCTCTGCGCTGGTCAATCCCTTTCCTGCTGCATCGAACTCAAGCCTGACTGCTCGTTTTGAGGCGCCAGCCGATTGTACCGGTACCACAACTGCTGGCCTCGCACCGCCCGACACAGGCGTTGCTGAGAATACACTGTCGGTCAATGCCGCCGGCGAGCTGATCTGTACAGGAAATGCTGGCGGTGCTGGAGCACCCATTACCATTATCGAGGGTGTTGAACAGATGCGTATTCTCTATGGTCTGGATGATGACGGTGATGGCGATACGGATCGTTATCTCACCGCCGCTGCCGTCAATGCAACCGGTCTGCCCAATGTCTGGAGAGACAATATCAACAGTATCCGTATCGGACTATTACTCCGGTCCGATCGGGATCTGAAACCTGCCAATGAAAACAAAAATTATCAGCTTCTGGATATCCAGGTCGCAAAAAATGATCGCAAGTTATACAAAACCTTCTCAACCACCATCCTGATTCGAAACCGGATGAGCTGAACATTGCTATGGAGACCGCGAAAATGGATTTACCAACACCTCACCAACAACAGGGCGTCGCACTGGCCATCAGCCTGATCTTTCTGATACTGATCACCATCATTGGTGTCACATCGATACGCACCACCACAATGAACGAACTGATGGCGGCCAACGCCCAGCAGAAAAGCATGACCTTTCAAGTTGCAGAATCAGTGATCGAAGGGGTCTGGGATACCGGTTACATTCTCAAAAACACACCCGCGCAACTGCAAAATCCACCTGCTCAGGTATTGGACAAGGATATAAACAATGTTCCTTTCAATACGATGTTCGATGTCCCGGCCAATGGAACATCGGCAGCCATCGATATCAATGCAGAAGCAACACTTCAATATTGTGGTGAAGATTTCAAGCTGCTTGGCTATCAACAGTCGGCAGATGAATCCACACCGGCATTCGTCGCTCATATATACAGCATTCATGGTGTTGGTGATGTGGCCGCAGCCAATGCATCGGCTGATCATGATCAACGCGGTTTTCTGGTTCGTCCTGAAACAGGCCGAACAGGTAACTGCCCCTGAGTTACTCAAGCGTGTTCATGCAAGGGAAACTTTGTTGAGTTACAGGTCTGGATTTTGCATGACCTCTTCGAACAAAAGGATTTAGATCGGAGGATCCCATGAAAAAACTCTTACTGACAATGAAAACATCCCTGTTTCTCTTTGGTGTGGGTCTGATAGTAATGACATCTCCAGTCCATGCCGATGATATCGAGATTTATGGCATTGCAGATGCCAATAATCCTCCAGTCAATGTGCTGTTTGTCTTCGATCTTTCCGGCAGTATGAATCTCAATATTGATGGCACGGCACTGGCGCGAAAGACAGGAGAGCCGAGCCGCTATGATATTCTCAAACAAGCCTTGACCAACGTGCTTGCAAAAAACAAGGATATCAGTAATCTGCGTATCGGACTTTCATGGTTTTCTCACTATGCATCGGGCATCCGCTGGCCGATCACAGGGATCCGAGATGATATTAGCGGCAGAGATCCTTCGATTCCCGCAGGCACCTATGAAACCTGGGAATACCTGCCCCATGCCTTTGAATCCTTTGGCACTATCAATGACAGATGGAAAACGCGTATGGTTCCGGCTCTTCTTGAAGCCGCATACTATTATAGAGGCGAGAAGGTATGGCGTGGCGCACGTGAGCCAGAATTCTGGCATGTAAACAAAAAAAAATTCACGTGGGGCAGTAAATATTCAGCACACTTCAGTAGTTACGAGCCCTCAGCAACTGCTCTCTCTTCACCTTATCCGCCCTACAGGGGAACAAAAGCCTATGCGAAATACCCACAAGTAGGCTACACCCCTAAAAGATATTGCAACTCTTCGCCCGTCTTTCCTGAAAGCACTAAACAGAAACCATCATGGTGTCACAACGGTTATAATACTGTTGCCGATCCACTGGTGAACTGGGGTATCAACCGGTTGAGAATCAATGTGAGAAACTGTGGTTCAGAAATCGCTTACAGGAATAAAACAACATGTAGCGTTCCGAGCTCACAATATGAGTGCACACCACAAGGACCCGATCCAGAAACCGGACTACCTAGACCGCCTATATGTAAATGTCCTTCTGACAAGCTTGTCACGACGAAAACCCCATACACACGCTATTACTGCAGTCATGACTATGTCTATGATAAAAAAAGGTGGTTGGGCGCAACATACATCTCACCCATTACCGCGACCTGTACCCCAAGTTATATCGTCCTGCTTTCAGATGGTGCACCGACTTTAAATACCTCGGGTACCCTGAAAAGAATAAAAAAAATGACAGGCAAATCATCTTGTGCTGATATCCCGAATGCCCCTGACGGCAAGTGCGGTCCGGAACTGATCGAATATCTTGCCAATAATGATCAAGTGCCTTCTTTTGAAGGAAGCCGGGTTTTCACCTATACCATCGGCTTTAATGTGGATGGACCAGGACGGGAGTATCTCGAACTCCTTGCTCAAAAAGGTAACGGTGCTTTCTATCCGGCTTCCAATGCAACTGATCTTGAGGATGCGTTCGATTTAATCATCGACTCTATCACCGGTGACAACGAATCCTTTACTGGCCTGGTTACGACGATCAAGGCAAGTACACTTTCATCGGATAACCGAGTTTTTATGAATATTTTCAAACCGGGAGATACCCAGAGCTGGAAAGGGAACACCAAAGGTTATTTCATCAGCCCAGACGGTCTGAAAGACACAAACGGCAACGATGCAGTTGTCTTTGTGGATGGAGCCGAACGTTTCAGGGATGGTGCGCAGAGCTTCTGGTCAACAAGTCCGGATGGAAACTTTGTCGAACTTGGAGGTGCCTCTGAAAAACTCGGGGTCAGTACACGCAATATCTTTACCTATACCGATACCGACAGCCCTTCGAATTCACCATTGACACGCATCACAACCAGTGAAACAAAAATCACACCAGCCTTGTTGGACGTTTCAAATGATACTGAAAAGGATGATCTGATCAACTGGCTTTACGCTTCGAAAATGACCGATCCATTGCATGCCAAGCCGGTTATGATTTCCTATTCGAACATGGATATCCTCTTCTCTACGACAAATCAGGGGCTTCTGCATGCAATAGATGCAACCAACCCAACCGATTATGGTGACCATAATGGTGGCAACGAGATTTTTGCTTTTATTCCTAAAGAACTATTGCCTCAACTAAAGGATCACAAAGCGAATCTTAATGCTGCTGGTCATCTGTATGGGCTTGATGGTCCCATCTCTTTCTATCATGATGACATTAACAAGGATCATATCGTCAATAATGGTGAAAGAGTCCTGTTGTATATGGGCATGCGCCGTGGCGGAAATCACTACTATGCGCTTGATATTTCGGATCCCGCCACACCCAAGCTTGCCTGGCAGATTGACGGTGGAGATGGTGACTTTGCCGAGTTGGGACAGACTTGGTCTCGTATGGTACCAACGACGATCAAGTGGTTTGGATCAAATAGAAAAGTCCTGATCTTTGGTGGTGGTTATGATCCCGATCAGGATGATCATGATCAACGTCAGATCGACGATCTCGGCAATGCAGTTTTTATGGTAGATGCTCTGGATGGAAGCTTGCTTTGGAAAGCCACCAAAGGCAACCCGTCAGCGGAGATGAAATACAGTATCCCAAGTGAGATCACCGTAATTGATACAGACGATGACCGTATCGCTGATCGCATCTATTTTGGCGATATGGGAGGACAGGTTTGGCGCTTTGATCTCGATCAGTCCGGTGGTGGATCATCGATCAACGGTTACAGGCTTGCTGAACTGGCCAATAATGGTTCCAAGCGTAAAAACCGCCGGTTCTATTCTGCACCGAGCGTCGCCAAGGTCAGAGGGAAATCCGGCTTGTTTTGGGCCATTACCATTGGTTCCGGATACCGAGCGCATCCCCTTGATTTTGGAACTGACGATTATTTCTACATGATCAGGGATACCAATGTGGATGAAGGTGCACCATCATTACCCTGGTCACTGGTGAGAGAAAATGACCTGTATGATGTAACACCAAATACTATCGGTCAGGGTAACGGAGGTACAGGCGCACAGGTGGAACAGGATAAGGCCGATGCCTTGGCCATTCTCGAAAGCAAACACGGCTGGAAACTAAAGCTGAAGCATTCAGGAGAAAAGAACCTGACACCCTCCCTTATTTTCGACAACAAGGTTGCCTTTACAACCTTTGCACCTGCCAATGCGGGGAATTCGATCTGCGGAGGCGGAGGAGGTATAGGCCGTCTGTATCTGGTGGATCTTGCAACAGCGACACCGGTTAAGGATTTTTATGATGACACCACTCCAACACACAATCTCACAGCAGAGAACCGCTATGCCACAGTCCCAGGAATGGGGATCCCAACCGAACCCATAGCCTACTTCCCGCCAGGACTAGGCAGAGCCGACCTCTATGTGGGTAAACACAAAACGACCTCAATTGATAACCCACTGGTCAGAATCAACTGGAAAATCGTGAAATGAGAAATGCCGTGATGAAATTCAATCAGTCTGGTTTTACCCTGATCGAAGTGATGATCGCAGCTGTCATTCTGGCTATTCTGACAGCCATCGCACTGCCCTCCTACCAGAATCAGATGCGTACCAACAAACGTACGGAGGCAGAAAACCTGTTACTGGAAGTTGCCAGCAAGCAACAACGCTTCTTTTCAGATCAGATGACTTATACAAATGACGTCACGGCACTTGGCTACACGGCACCATTGCAAACAGAATCTGGGGCCTATACCCTCACTATTGCCTTGGGTGCCGGTGGTTCTTCCTATACCATCACCGCGACAGCGACCCCCGATCAAGCCAAGGATGGTTGCGGAAATCTGACTCTGACCAATGTGGGTCAAAAGGGAAAGTCCGGAAGCAAATCCTTGGCTGATTGCTGGAAGTAGAACCGTTCCTCCCCTTGCTTCGTCTTATTAGGACAGTGGATCTGATCATTTTGCTTTATGCCTTATTAATTCAATTATGCTATATATATAGCATAATTTATTCCTTTTATGCATAAGTGATAGCTGCTATCGTTACCGTATCTTCAGCTAACTCTGTAACCTGCAATGTATCAATACGATCAATACGATCAAAAAGCCGTGGACGAACGCGTTGCCGAGTTTCGTAAACAAACTCAGCGTTTCCTGGCCGGTGAACTGACGGAGGAGGAGTTCCGTCATCTGCGTCTACGCAACGGTCTTTATATCCAGACGCATGCGCCGATGCTTCGCGTTGCTATTCCCTACGGTACACTTTCCTCAAGACAATTACGGATGCTGGCACAAATCGCCAGAGAGTATGATAAGGGGTACGGGCATATCAGTACCCGGCAGAACATCCAGTATAACTGGCCTGCGCTGGAGCGTGTTCCCGATATTCTTGAGAATCTGGCCAGTGTGCAGATGCATGCAATTCAAACCAGCGGTAACTGCATTCGTAATACAACGACAGATCACCTCGCTGGGGTAGCCGTGGATGAAATCGAGGATCCCCGTCCTTATTGCGAAATCGTTCGTCAATGGTCCACTTTCCACCCTGAGTTCAACTGGTTGCCCAGAAAATTCAAGATAGCCTTCTCCGGAGCTGAAAACGATCGGGCGGCGGTTAAATTCCACGATATTGGTATCTATATCGTACGCAATTCGGACGGAGAGACCGGATTCAAGATCCTAGTTGGTGGTGGCCTCGGACGTATGCCGATCATCGGTGTTACCATCCGTGAGTTTCTCGAGAAACGGCATCTTCTCTCCTATCTCGAAGCTATTCTACGTGTCTATAATCTGGAGGGTCGAAGAGACAACATCCATCGGGCCAGGATTAAGGTGCTGGTCAAGTCACTGGGCATAGAAACCTTCAGAGACAAGGTGGAAAAAGAGTGGAAGCGTATCAAGGATTCTTCTCTGAAGATTGATCAGAAAGAGATCGATCGCGTTACTGCCTTCTTCTCATCTCCAGAATATGATCGGGACGCCGTGAACGATACCAGCTTTATCGAGATCCTGAACAGGGATCCCGATTTCAAACGCTGGATACAGCATAATACGGTGATTCACAAAGTTCCGGGATATCGCGCCGCTTATATTTCCTTGAAAGCACCGGGTGTGCCCCCTGGTGACATCACCGATATACAAATGGAGACTGTTGCAGATTTGGCAGACCGGTTCAGTTATGGCGAGATAAGAACTACCCATGATCAAAATCTACTTCTGCCAGATATCAAACAGGCTGATCTCTATGCCCTGTGGCAACAATTGAAGGTCCATGGACTGGCAACAGCCAATATAGGAACCCTGAATGACATGATTTGCTGTCCTGGTCTGGACTTCTGTTCTCTGGCCAATGCCAGCTCCATCTCCATTGCCAAACAGATTAACGAAAGGTTCGATGATCTGGACTACCTCTATGATCTCGGACCGATCAAGATCAAAATGTCGGGCTGCATGAATGCCTGTGGACATCATCATGTCGGCCATATTGGTATTCTCGGTGTCGATAAAAAAGGAACAGAGTTTTACCAGTTTACCTTGGGCGGTTCCTCCGAGAATGATGCCACCCTTGGTGATCGACTGGGACCAGCTGTAGCCAAGGATGACGTTGCGGATACCATTGAACATATACTCAACGTATATCTTGATGAACGTCTCAATGCAGAAGAAACCTTTCTAGAAACCTACCGCCGTATCGGTATAGAAACCTTCAGGGAGCGTGCATACGCCTGATATGAAAGTTCTGAAAAACAAGCAAATTATAGAGATTGAGTGGAAGGTTAGCGATCAGCCCGATGCGGAAGGCAGGATCATCTTTCCCTATAAAACCTTTCTTGCGAACCAGAAAACTCTGCTCGCACGGACAGACCCAACAGGCGTAATACTGGATGGAGGGGCCTCATTAGATGACATTGCTAATGCGTTGGATAACCTTGAGCTCATAGCCCTTGAATTTCACAAATTTACCGATGGACGCTGTTTTACCCTTGCACGCCTGTTGAGAGAGGCTTATGGATTTCAAGGTGATATTCTTGCCACTGGAGATATTCTCACTGATCAGATAGCGCACATGCAACGGTGTGGCATCAATCTGCTCAGACTACGCAATGAGCATGAAATAAACATGGCTCTGGGTGCCCTGACCAGCCAAACGGTTTTCTATCAACCTGCTGCTGACGATCAGCAAACCATCCGCCAATTGCGGTACGATCTTGACACCAGATGATTTGTTGCACTGCACAATTCCAATGTGCTATAGTTAATTAATATCAAACGTACTTGGAAGGTATTGCTATGACTTACTGGAATGCAATCTTCAAAGAATGGCAGGAAATGCAGCAACGTTTCATCGAAAATCTTCCCATGAAACTGCCAGGTATCGAATACCCTACTCAATCCATGAACCCTTGGGAGTTACCACATCTAAAAACCTTCATGTCCTGGGGGCAGTCTGCTGTGAGGCAGTCTCTGGAACTGCAAACACACTGGCTGGAACAGTGGGCCAACCAGATGAGCCGCACGATCACCAGCTCTAATGATACCAAATCAGAAATGGTTGAACGGATTCAAGAATCAATGAAAGGCTGGTCACAAAACCAATCTGAATTGTGGGAGTACTGGTTCAAAATGGTCGAAGAAACAGCCAATTCTATGGAAGATCCTTCTGCATTGTTTGAAAACATTTCGTCCTGGAAAGAGACTGTAGAAGAATCACTTGCAACACAGTCTGACTGGCTCAGAAAATGGAGAGAAGAGATCAATATCGAAGAGCTTTCACCCGATGAACTGCTCAAGGTTTCTACTAAAATTCAGGAAATCATGAACGGATGGCTTGAATTGCAGGGTGAACTCTGGCATCAATGGTTCGATTTTCTGAGTCTGAATGAAATCGTATCTAATGAAAATACAGTCCGTCCCAAATCAAACAAAGAGAAGTCCGTACCAAGAAAGTCAACCGAACAAAAAAAACCTAAACCCAAAAAAGAAAGGTTACACGACAAAGACGATCTGGAGAGGATTTCAGGCATCGGACCAACGCTTGCAAAAAAACTGTATGAACAGGGGATTACCAGTTTCAAACAGATCGCCGAGCTGACAGAAAAACAAATCGAAGAACTTGAAGAAACCATTATCAAATTTCCCGGACGTATCCGACGCGAAGACTGGATCAATCAAGCAAAAAGGTTCCTTGATGAAACCCCGGGGTTCTAAGAGGTTAGATCTTTTCCCTCCAAACTCGGGTTGATTCCATGACAATATCAACCAGTGATTGTTGCCTGATGACAGGCTCTTGTGACTGAGATATCGATCACGTCAAATATTCGATCAAAATACCTAACGAAAACCCACCTTGTTGCCTCAGACGAATGGTAAATGATTCTGCACTGGGCTAAAACAAGGCTTCCCTAAAGCATATTTATACATTGCCGATAGAATCCACATGGTCAGTCTAGCGGTCAATGCATAAATTATGTCGATCATCCGTAGCGAATCTTTTCCTTCTGAGTTATTGTTTGAAGGTCATCCTTTGTCTTACGACACTGAAAGGAAATCTATTTCTTTACAGGTTATCCAGTCAGAAAATGATCTCAAACAGCTTCAATCTGAGTGGAATTCCTTGCTTGAGCATTCAGCAGCCAATTCCATTTTCCTCACATGGGAATGGGTTTCTACCTGGTGGAAGTATTTCAATCAGCGAACTAAATTGTGGATCACTACTGCAAGATTAACCTCTACTGGTGAGTTGGTTGGCATTGCTCCGCTTGGCATCAGGCATCGAACGAAACGTACTGGTATGGTGGAACGATCCCTGATCTTTCTGGGTAATGGACAGGCTGCACCCGATCATCTCGATTTCATCATTCGTGTAGGTTACGAAGCGATGGTAGGAAAATCTTT
>JALSRM010000012.1 GCA_026984775.1 Gammaproteobacteria bacterium | reverse complement strand
ACCTGCAGTGATCGAAGAGATGGTTAAATTTTTGCACGGTTCAAACGCAAAGCATTAGCAATTACCGACACAGAGCTGAAACTCATGGCCGCCGCCGCGATCATTGGTGACAGTAACAGACCAAAAACTGGATAGAGCACACCAGCAGCCACGGGAACGCCCAATGAGTTATAGATAAAGGCGAAAAACAGATTCTGACGGATATTGCCCATCACTGCCCGGCTAAGCCGTCGGGCACGAACAATGCCTCGCAGATCCCCCTTGATCAGGGTCACACCAGCGCTTTCCATAGCCACATCCGTACCAGTGCCCATCGCAATACCGACATGTGCCTGTGCCAGTGCCGGCGCATCATTAATACCATCACCTGCCATTGCAACAATTCGACCCTCGCTTTGCAGTTTTTTGACGATTTCCGCTTTTTGATCGGGCAGTACTTCTGCTTCGACCCGGTCAATATCCAGCTTACTGGCAACAGCTTGTGCAGTTGTGCGACTATCCCCTGTTAGCATCACCACGGTTAGCCCTTCTTTATGCAGATCGGCGATCGCTTCCGGTGTCGATTCCTTGATCGGATCGGCCACACCGATCAGGCCTGCCGCCTTACCATCGATGGCAACCAACATGACGGTTTGACCTTCAGCACGACCTTCTTCGGCCAGTTGCGGCAATTCGCCGACATCGACCGACAGGCTTTCCAGCAGCTTGAGGTTGCCGATAGCGACTGAACGTCCCTCGACTTTTCCGGTCACGCCTTTGCCCGTCATGGACTGAAAATCATCAGTGCGTACAAGATCGATCCCCTTCTCTTCGGCACCACGCACAATCGCTTCGGCCAGAGGGTGTTCGCTGTTTCGTTCCAGGCTGGCTCCCAAACGTGTGATGTCCTGTTCACGAAAACCATTTATTGCAACGACAGATACCAGTCTGGGTTTTCCTTCTGTCAGTGTCCCCGTCTTGTCAACCACCAGTGTGTCCACATCCTGCATCACTTCGAGGGATTCAGCATTTTTGATCAAGACACCCATCATCGCACCTCTGCCGGTACCAACCATAACTGACATGGGAGTCGCAAGACCCAGGGCACAGGGACAGGCGATGATCAACACGGCCACCGCGTTGATCACAGCATAGGCCAGGGCGGGCTCGGGCCCCCATCTCCACCAGACGAAAAAAGTAATAATGGCGGTGATGATTACCGCAGGTACAAAATAACTGGCAACGGTATCAGCCAGTTTCTGTATGGGCGCACGTGAACGCTGTGCTTCAGCAACCATTTGCACGATTTGTGATAGCAATGTATCTGCGCCAACCCGTTCTGCACGCATCAGCAGGCTTCCGGTACCGTTGACAGTGGCTCCGATCAGTTTGTCGCCTGCCTTTTTTTCAACGGGAAGAGGTTCACCAGTGACCATGGATTCATCCACGTTGCTTTCTCCTTCCAGTACGACGCCATCGACGGGTATCTTCTCACCAGGGCGTACCCGAAGAACGTCCCCCGGTTGAACCTGTTCCAGTGGAATGTCTTCTTCAGTACCATTCTTGCGAACAATTCTGGCCATGTTGGGTGCCAGTCCCAGTAAGGCCTTGATCGCGGCATTGGTACTGCTGCGTGCGCGTAATTCCAGTACCTGTCCCAAGAGGACCAGTGTGGTAATTACGGCAGCCGCTTCAAAATAAACAGGGATCACACCCATCGCGTTTTTGACCGATTCAGGAAAAACCTCTGGAAACAGGACGCCGATCACGCTGTAGATCCAGGCCACGCCCACGCCCATTGCGATCAGGGTAAACATATTCAGGTTCATGGTCTTTACGGATTGCCAACCACGTACAAAGAATGGCCAGCCGCCCCATAGCACAACAGGTGTGGCCAGTATCAGTTCGAACCATTGGCGGTAACGCGGATTGATAATTTCTGTCACAGCATCAGGCCAGAACTCAGCAGCCATCGCACTAATAAAGACGGGTATTGCCAGGACTGTACTAACCCAGAAACGATGCGTCATATCATCAAGTTCACTGGTATCTTCTTCCAGTGCTACTGTACGTGGTTCTAATGTCATACCGCACTTGGGACAATTCCCCGGATGATCCTGCACAATTTCCGGGTGCATGGGGCAGGTATATTCAACCCGAGTTGCAGCGACAGGTGCTACTATGGGTTCCAATGCCATACCACATTTCGGACAACTACCAGGCTCAGGTTGTCGTATCTCCGGATGCATCGGACAAGTATAGATCGTCCCATCACTCTTGTTATCTCCTGAGCCAGGGTTCGTTATACTCGAATCATTTTGTGCTCCCCCCCCAGCTTCTGAAGAGAGATACTTATCAGGATCAGTTATGAATTTCTCCTTGCAGGAGCTACTGCAGAAAAGGTATTCGACGTCTCCGTGCTCATGCTGATGTTCACTCTCTTCAGTGACATCCATGCCACAGACAGGATCCTTGAGGCTGGTTTCTTTTTTATGATCATTTTTAGGATCTGGCATCGTATTACTCCTGGTTTTTCTTTTCTGGTTCTGTGGTTTCACTCATTTCATCCACTTCAAACCCTTCGATCAGGTGGCACACGGAGTGTCCGTCAGGAACACCGTCAGGCTTGCTTTTCCATTCCTGCAGGGCTTGCTCCATTCGTGTCTGCAACCTCATCAGTTCTTCCAGTTGCTGCCGGTTCTCTACAATACGTTTTTGCAAAATCTCGCGCACCCGTGGACAAGGAGATTCACCCTGATCTGCATCGTGCATGATTTCTTTGATCTCCTTCAGCGTATAACCAAGTTTCTTGGCTTGACGAACAAACCGGAGCCAGTTGATCTCACTGGGATTATAGAGGTGGTAGCCATTATCCGGATCACGATCTGGGTTCAATAACCCCCTCTGTGTGTAATAGCGCACTGCATGAGGTGTTACCCCACTTTGGTTTGCAAGTTCTGATACGGTTAGCATGTGTAACCTCCAACAGGTTCTGAATGCTTTAAGTAAAGTTTAAAACCTGTGCCTTAGACACAGGTCAAGGTTTTTTTATCATGTTCTTAAAATCACTGCTTACCTCAATTTTGTGTTAACAAAACTTCAATACGGATCAGAGCATGCCGTCAGGGAAATAAGTCCTGTAGCGAATATTCCAACAATCAGATTTCGCCAAAAAAGTGTTGTTTTCATTATGTAACTCCTATTCATAATTTAGTGGTTCGTATGTTCTTTCTCTGATGATTATGTCTCTTCTAGTTGCTGACCGTTTAAGAAATATCTTTCGCCAGCAAAAACGATAAATACCCCGATCACGGCCGCATAAATTACCATCATATCGGTGGATGCTTTCACCATCAGAAATGCACCGAGCACCACAACATCAAAAATAATCGCTGTGATTAAGATGGCTGGATTCGCATCAATCTCTTTGCGAAGGTATTTGAATACGCCCCAGTGAATGGCGATATCCATCAGTAAATAAAAAATAGCACCCAGCGAAGCAATTCGGCTCAAATCAAAAAACAGGGTCAGGAAGATTGCGATCACGATCGTGTAAACCAGCGTGTGTTTTTGGATGCTGCCCGGCATACCAAAATGTCTGTGGGGCACCAGTTTCATATCCGTCAGCATGGCCAGCATGCGTGATACGGCAAAGATACTTGCGATCACTCCAGAAGTGGTGGCCACAATGGCCAGGGCCACGGTGAACCATAAACCATAATCACCCAAAGCCGGGCGTGCTGCCTCGGCCAGTGCAAAATCTTTTGCAGCGATGATTTTAGAAAGGCTCAGGTTGCCTGCAACCGCCAGAGCCACCAGAAAATAAATAACGACACAGATCACAATCGAAATGATGATCGCACGACCCACATTTCGATGGGGATCGACAATCTCTGATCCACTGTTGGTGATGGTAGTAAAACCTTTATAGGCCAGAATCGCCAAGGCCATTGCGGCAATAAATCCTGTCACGGAGGTTTCCGCCATTGTTGTTGAAGGGCTTTCAAATGAAAAATCAGAAACCAGCAAGCCACCCACAGCAAAAAGCACGATTCCACCCACTTTGATAAAAGCCATCAACAGAGAAAACAGGCCGATCATGCGATTCCCCGAGATGTTCAGAAGGAAGGCAAAGATCAGTAGTCCAACACCCAGAGCTGGTACGATCCAACTGCCAGAATTCACATCAAATAATTGCATGGTATAAGTACCAAAGGTACGTGCAACCAGACTTTGGTTGATGACCATGGAAAAATACATGAGCAATGCTCCAGCAGCTGTCATCGTTCCTTTGCCATAGGCTTTTTGCAGAAACATGGCAATACCACCGGCGGACGGATAGGCGTTGGATAATTTCACATAAGAGTAAGCAGTAAAAGCTGTGACGACAGCAGCGGCCAGGAAGGCGAGTGGAAATAATGAGCCCGCAAGCTCAGCGATCTGCCCGGTTAACGCTAAAATTCCTGCGCCAATCATCACACCAGTACCCATCGATACTGCACCAAGGAGTGTCAGGCTGTTTTCCTTATATTGATCTGAGCTGTCATGCTGGGAATGATCTTTCATAT
>JALSRM010000011.1 GCA_026984775.1 Gammaproteobacteria bacterium | reverse complement strand
GCCTGAAGGGGGATGGCATCGACCGGGACGGTTTCGATGCCTACTGTGACCATCTGGTGGTGCGTGACCGGAAGCATGACCGCGTTGTCGGCACCACGCGCCTGCTCAGCGATGCGGCGGCGCGGCGAGCCGGAGGCTTTTATTCCGAAACCGAATTCGATCTGGGCGCAGTACCCACCCTGCCCGGACGGCTGCTCGAGGTGGGGCGTACCTGTATCGATCGCGGTTGCTGCTGCGGGTGTAGGCCAGTTTAGCATGTTCAACAGATACCGGCCGGCCTTGCTGTACGCAAGGCAACGATACCATGCGCATGAGATGTATTGTTGGATCAGAAAGGAATATCGTCGTCGAAATCGTCGATCTGTGGCTGAGGTGGGGGTGAAGACGGCGCAGATTGCGTGGATGTGGGTGTCTGGGAGGGCGCTGTCTGTGGGGCTGACTCGAAACTGGCAGAAGCCCCTTTACTGTCCAGCATCTGCATCTCGTTGGCCACGATCTCGGTAGTGTAGCGATCCTGCCCGTTATTGTCCTGCCACTTGCGTGTCTGCAGTCGGCCTTCGACGTAGATCTTTGAACCCTTGTGAACATATTGCTGGACGATTTCAGCCAGTTTGCCGAAGAAAACCACACGATGCCATTCGGTTCGCTCTTGTTGTTCTCCGGTCTGTTTGTCGCGCCAGGTTTCGCTGGTGGCGATATTGACCGTCGCCATGGCGTTGCCGCCTGCGGTATAACGTACTTCCGGTTCGGCACCAAGATTGCCGATGATCATTACCTTGTTGAGTCCTCTGGATGCCATGGTATTTCCCTCTTGAGCGAGTAATCTTGAAGAGTGTTACGATAACGTTTTTTTGGAACCGCTTCTACCTCTTGGTGGTCTGGACGCGCATGGGTAGCGAAATCAGAAACCAGATCAGTATTATGATCCCGTTGGCCATAAAGACACCGCCAATACCGGTTTTTCCATACAGCCAGCCGCCCAGTGTACCCCCCACAAAGGCGCCCAAGAACTGGGAAGTTGAGTAAACACCGAGTGCCGTGCCTTTCCGTTCAGCTGGTGCGCTACGTGAAACCATTGACGGAAGTGCGGCCTCAAGGTAGTTCACAGCAGTGAAGAAAACAAGCATCATAGCAGCAAGCCACAAGGTTGATGAATAGGCCTGCCAAAGGCCGAATTCGGCTGTAGCCAGCAACAGGATGCTCCCTATGAACAAGGGTTTGCCCAGATCTCTTTTGTCGGCGATGCGGACGAAAGGTGCCATCAAGACAACAGAGAGTAGCATCACAGGCAGATAGATCTTCCAGTGCTGCTCGGAGGGAAGCCCGGCATGATCACGAAGTGCCAGTGGCAAGACCACAAAACTGGCGGTTAACACCAGATGCAGAATCAGGATACTCGCATCCAGGCGCAAAAGATCGGCATTTTTCAGTACGGCAAGGAAACTCCGGCTTTCTGTTTCCGCTTCAGGGTGAAACTCAAAATGATCGGGATGCGGGACCCATGTAAAAAGGACGATCAGCGCGATTATGCCGAGTAGAGCTGCAGCCCAGAACAGACCGCTCAATCCCAGCCAGATATCAAGAACCGGGCCACCAATGAAAGCGAGTGTGAAGGCCATGCCGATACTGATGCCGATAATGGCCATGGCCTTGGTGCGTTGATTTTCCCGCGTCAGATCTGCTGCCAGGGCCATGATGGAAGCCGCGATGGCACCGGCACCTTGGAGTGCGCGTCCAAGTATCAGGATATGAATCGACTCCGCCATTGCGGCGATCACACTGCCGATGACAAAGATCAGAAGCCCTGCCGCAATCACGGGTTTGCGACCGAGATGATCAGAGATCATACCGAAAGGGATCTGCAACAAAGCCTGGGTCAACCCATAGACGCCGATGGCGAGGCCCACCAGTAATGGTGTTGCCCCCACCATATCACCGGTATACAGAGAGAGCACTGGCAAGATCATGAACAGACCGAACATACGCAGGAAAAAAATCAGTGCAAGCGAAGCCGATGCACGGAGTTCCTGTCGGGTCATTTTCTGTGAGTTTTCATTCATATCGTGAATAAATGGATCATCGGTTTCAAAAATCGCGTATATTAACAGGTTGCTCGTAATCTTTGTTAGGTGAAAATGGATAAAATTTTGATCCGCGGCGCGCGCACCCATAATCTCAAGGGTGTTGATCTGGATCTGCCAAGAAACAAACTCATCGTTATCACCGGGTTGTCCGGATCCGGTAAATCCTCACTGGCTTTTGATACCATTTATGCGGAAGGTCAGCGACGCTATGTGGAGTCACTGTCCTCCTATGCCCGTCAGTTTCTGTCGATGATGGAAAAGCCTGATGTGGATCTGATCGAAGGCTTGTCCCCGGCAATCTCCATTGAGCAGAAGTCCACTTCGCATAACCCTCGATCAACCGTAGGAACGATTACCGAGATCTACGACTACTTGCGTCTACTGTTTGCCCGCGTTGGTGAGCCTCGATGTCCGGAACATGGAGCGGTGCTGGAAGCACAGACGATCAGCCAGATGGTGGATCAGGTGCTCGCGCTGCCGGAAGGCAGTAAATTGATGTTACTGGCGCCTTTGGTTCAGGGGAGGAAAGGGGAGCATGTGCAGTTGCTTGAAAGTCTGCGCAGGGAGGGGTACATCCGTGCCCGGATCAATGGTGAGGTGGTGAACCTCGATGATGCTCCCGAACTGGATCTGTATAAAAAACATGATATCGAGGCGGTCGTCGATCGCTTCAAAGTGCGCGCTGATCTGAAACAGCGGCTGGCAGAGTCTTTTGAAACCGCTCTGGCGTTGACAGGGGGAATCGCCAAGGTCGCCTGGATGGATGAAGACAGGCCAGATCTGATCTTTTCGGCCCTGTTCGCCTGTCCCCATTGTGGTTACAGCATCAGTGAACTGGAGCCGCGGATCTTCTCTTTCAATAACCCTGCCGGGGCTTGTCCGGAGTGTGATGGACTGGGCGTGATGCAGTTTTTTGATCCGGAGCGTGTTGTCCAGCATCCGGAACTGTCCTTGCCCGGTGGTGCGATCCGAGGCTGGGATCGGCGCAATGCCTATTATTTTCAGTTGATTTGCGCGCTGGCCGAACATTACGGTTTTGATGTGGATACACCATTTCAGGATTTGCCGCAAAGTGTTCAGGAGGTCATACTTTTTGGTAGCGGGGATGAGACGATCAAATTCGAATACCCGGATTCACGGGGCCGGATCCGTTACCGTGAACACCCCTTCGAAGGGGTGATCCACAATCTTCAGCGACGCTATCGGGAAACCGAGTCCGGTACCATCCGTGAGGAGCTGGCCAAGTTTCTGGTCACGCGGCCTTGTCCCGAATGCCATGGTGATCGGCTCAGTACGGCGGCACGCAATGTCTTCATCAGCGATCTGAATCTGCCCAAAATTACCAATATGTCGGTCGGGCAAGCTCTCGCTTTTTTCCGTGATCTGGCCCTGGAAGGTAAACGGGCCAAGATTGCGTCCAAGATCCTGAAAGAGGTGACCGAGCGGCTGAGTTTCCTGGTCAACGTAGGACTCGATTACCTGACCCTCTCACGCAGTGCAGAAACCCTCTCTGGGGGAGAAGCCCAGCGGATCCGGCTGGCGAGTCAGATCGGGGCTGGACTGGTGGGCGTAATGTATGTGCTCGATGAACCCTCTATCGGTCTGCATCAACGAGATAATCAACGGCTTTTGAATACTCTGTTCCATCTGCGCGATCTGGGCAATACGGTACTCGTGGTGGAGCACGATGAAGAAGCGATCCGTGCCGCGGATGAGATTGTCGATATTGGCCCGGGTGCCGGTGTCCATGGTGGCGAGATCGTGGCCCAAGGTACAGTGGCTGAGATCGAAGCCAGCCCTCGATCATTGACAGGCCAATATCTCTCTGGGAAGCGGGCCATCACCATCCCGGAAGTGAGACAGGCGATGGATCCGGATCGGGTACTGCGGGTGATCGGTGCCAGTGGCAATAATCTCAAGAAGGTGACTTTGGAGATTCCGGTGGGCCTGATGACCTGCATTACCGGTGTCTCCGGTTCTGGCAAATCGACCTTGATCAATGACACGCTCTACAAAATAGCAGCGCGTGATCTCAATCGGGCCAATATCGAGCCAGCCCCTTATGAACGGGTGGAAGGGCTGGAGATGTTCGACAAGGTGGTGGATATCGATCAGAGCCCCATTGGGAGAACACCACGTTCCAATCCGGCCACTTATACCGGCATCTTTACCCCGGTGCGGGAGCTCTTTGCCGCCACTCATGAAGCCCGATCAAGGGGGTACAAGCCGGGCCGATTCAGTTTCAATGTCAAGGGTGGACGGTGTGAGGCCTGCCAGGGAGATGGTGTGATCAAGGTGGAGATGCACTTTCTTCCGGATATCTATGTTCCCTGTGATGTGTGCAAGGGTAAGCGCTACAATCGGGAGACGCTGGAGATCCGATACAAGGGCAAGAATATCAGTGAGGTACTGGACATGACCGTGGAAGAGGCACGGGAGTTTTTCGATCCGGTTCCTATGATCCGAAACAAACTGCAAACGCTGATGGATGTGGGGCTAACCTATATCAAATTAGGCCAGAATGCGACCACCCTGTCGGGAGGTGAGGCGCAGCGGGTTAAACTCTCCCGGGAGTTGTCCAAGCGGGATACCGGCAATACACTCTATATTCTCGATGAGCCAACGACCGGGTTACATTTTTACGATACTGAGCAGTTGTTGCACGTCCTTCATCGTTTGCGTGATCATGGCAATACCGTGATCGTCATCGAACACAATCTGGATGTGATCAAGACCGCAGACTGGATTGTCGACCTGGGTCCCGAAGGAGGGGACGGTGGCGGTGAAATCCTCGTTGCCGGGCCACCGGAAGCCGTGGCGCGAGATGAACGATCCCACACGGCGCGATACCTTGCACCTATGCTGGAGGGAAGAAAATGAGAAATTTCCTGATTGGTCTTCTGTTTTTTGTTATGGCAGCCCCAGTCCGGGCAGCGTCAGACAATAAACCGGTCAACTGGCCGGAAGGCGGCCTGCCCGAACCCTACGCCACCAAGTCGGCCGTTAATCCACCACGGGTGATACCGAAACCGGCGGATGCCCGATTACAGTTACCGGAGGGTTTTGTGATCGAGGAATACCTTTCTGGGTTTGTCAGCCCGCGTTTCATGCTGGCGGGAAGAAACGGAGAGTTTCTGGTCAGTGATACCTTTGCCGGCCTGGTCTATGCGATCAAAGACAAACGGAAAAAAGTCCTGTTACGGGGACTGCATAATCCTTATGGTCTGGCCTTCCAGCAGGGGTGGCTCTATGTGGCGGAAACCATGGCGGTCAGGCGTTATAAATATAACCCGGAAACACTGATGGTCTCTCCAGAAGGGGAGACGGTCGTCGATCTGGCGAAATTCAACCGCGGGCACATCACACGTACGATCCTATTTGATCGGAAAGGCCGGAAGTTCTATCTCAGCGTGGGATCGGAATCGAATGTGGATGCTGGCGAACCACCGATGCGTGCTGCCATCAGTCGTTTTAATCCCGATGGCAGCGGCTTCGAGCTTTTTGCTACAGGCATTCGTAACGGTATGGGAATGCGCTGGTATCCAGGAACTGATCAGCTATGGGTCTCTTCTCATGAAAGGGATGCCTTGGGTGACGATTTGGTGCCTGATTATCTGACCACTGTACACAAGGGGGATTTTCTTGGCTGGCCTTATGCCTATATCGGGCCACATGAGGACCCGCGGCGTGTTGGGGAGGCCCCGGAGCGGGTAGCCAAAACACGTTATCCTGACGTCCTGCTTGGATCGCATGTGGGAGCAATGGATTTTATTTTTTATACTGGAAAGCAATTTCCCAAAAAATACCAAGGGGGCTGTTTTATCGCTTTTCACGGTTCTTGGAACCGATCGCAGCGGGTGGGCTATCGTATTACTTTCATCCCCTTCAAGGACGGTCGCCCTCTGAGTGGACCGAAAGATTTTATCACCGGCTGGATGCTTGCACCCGATTCACCCGATGTCTGGGGGCGTCCCGTCGGCTTGCTGCAAATGGAGGATGGCTCCTTGCTCATTTCGGATGATGGCGGTGGCAAGATCTGGCATGTGCGTTATCAAAAATAGTCATCTTCACCGTTGCGGTTCTTGTAATAGATTTGAGATACTTCCCGTTCTGTTAATTTGCACAAGGAATTGATATGCCCGTACTGATCTGTGGATCCCTCGCTTACGACAACATCATGGTCTTCCCCGATCGTTTCAAGAACCACATCCTGCCTGACAAAATCCATATGCTGAATGTTTCTTTCCTGGTTCCGGAACTACGCCGGGAATTCGGAGGCTGTGCCGGCAATATTGCCTACAATCTCAATATGTTGGGGACCACGCCGATCATCATGGCAACCGCGGGCAGCGATTTTGGGCCCTATGCCGAATGGCTGGATGAATGCCGCATCCGGCGTGAGAATATCACGATCATCGATGATGAACTCACCGCACAGGCATTCATCACGACCGATCTGGATGACAATCAGATTACGGCCTTCCACCCAGGTGCAATGAACCTGGCCCATGTCAACCGTATCGAAGATGCCACGGATCTGGTGCTTGGGATCATCTCACCGGACGGGCGGGATGGAATGATCCAGCATGCCGAACAGATGGTTGAACTCGAGATCCCGTTTATCTTTGATCCGGGGCAAGGCATGCCCATGTTCAATGGAGACGAACTGAAAAATTTCATTGAACAGGCCACTTGGGTGACAGTCAATGATTATGAATGGCAGATGATGCAGGAACGCACGGGCTGGGGAGTCGAAGACGTCATTCAACGTGTGGATGCCTTGATCGTGACTCGTGGCGGAGAGGGCTCCACCATCTATCGGAGGGAAGAGACTCTGGAGATCCCGGTGGTGAAACCTGCCGAGATCTGTGATCCAACGGGGTGTGGTGATGCGTACCGGGCCGGATTACTCCATGGTCTTCGAAATAATCTTGACTGGGAGACAACGGGTCGTATTGCATCACTTATGGGTGCCATCAAGATCGAAAAACACGGTACCCAGAATCATGTTTTCAGCAAACCGGAATTCAAAAGCCGGTATAAGAAAGAGTACGGAACCTCCTTTTTGAATTGTTGACAGTTTCACTCAGCCATCGTACTGTTCTGGTATGAAAATTATTTTGGCAAATCCCCGTGGATTTTGTGCAGGTGTCGATCGGGCTATCGGAATTGTTGATCGTGCGCTCGAAATGTTCGGCTCACCTGTCTATGTTCGTCATGAAGTAGTGCATAACAAATATGTTGTCGATGGTCTTAGGGAAAAGGGCGCAGTTTTTGTTGAAGAACTGGATGAAGTCCCGGATGATGCCACCGTGATCTTCAGTGCGCATGGTGTGGCGAAATCGGTACGCGAAGAAGCGGCCAGACGTAATCTGCGTGTTTTTGATGCGATTTGTCCACTGGTCACAAAAGTTCATATGGAGGTAAGTCGTTATCAGGAAGAAGGGAGAGAGTGTATTCTCATAGGGCATGCTGGACACCCTGAAGTGGAAGGTACCCTCGGGCAGTATAACCGGGAGGACGGTACCGGTGGTATGTATCTGGTGGAGTCCGTGGAGGATGTGCAGAAGCTGAAAGTGAAGAATCCAGACTTTCTTGCTTTCGTTACCCAGACAACACTCTCCATGGATGATACAGCTGAAGTGATTGATGCCTTGCGGGCCCGTTTCCCCAACATACATGGGCCGAAAAAAGAAGATATCTGCTATGCTACACAAAATCGGCAGGATGCCGTCAAGAAACTTGTTAGTCAATCCGACCTGGTTCTGGTTGTGGGATCAAAAACCAGTTCCAACTCCACCCGTCTCAAGGAAATCGCAGAAAAACACGGGATTCCCGCATATCTCATTGATGGTGCAGATGATATCTGTAAAGAATGGCTGGAGGGTATAGATGTCATCGGTGTGACGGCCGGTGCATCAGCCCCTGAAGTGTTGGTATCGGAAGTCGTGCAGCAGCTCAGGGACTGGGGTGGGGTTCCACCAGAAGAGTTGGATGGCGTTCAGGAAACGGTTGTCTTCAGTCTACCCAAGGAACTGGTCAAAGCACTAAACACCTGACCATTTTTGCGGAAACGTTACCTCTACGCACTCTAACTATTCAGGCGTTGCTATTATTTTTCCCAGCACTCGGGATCCGGGGCTGTTTTCCGGCCTGAAGATGTTAGCGTCAGCGTTGGACAGGTGGCGTCTCTGGCCTGTGATCCTATTGCGGTTGCTGTGAGTGAATAACAGGTTGCAATGGGACATGCTACGGACGGATTATCAACGGCAACCGAATAGTAATTGTGTTCTGAGATGGCTGGATCTGCGGGGTACCCCAACTGGGTAAGATCAATAGTGTAAGTGTTATTGGATGCAAAATAGAGTTCCTGCTTATTGGCAATTTTCTGCAGGAAATCCTTGCCCTCTTGACGATGTGTTCTGAGCACATACTGATTGTAGGCAGGGTAGGCGATTGCTGCAACGATTCCAATGATCGTCACTGTAATCATTAATTCAATCAGGGTAAAACCTGCCAGTCTGTTTCGATAGAAGCTTTTCATCTTTGTCCTGTTGTATTTCCGCAATTGACCCTTGAACATGCATCTGCTGTGCCAAGCTAAAAGTTGATACTGATTGGATATGTACCACGGGCTGCAGCGAATGTCATGCAATCAAATGATAAATGGTGGAAAATTACCATTAATTATTCAGTACAGATCTGAACAAGAATAATCTATGAAAATAAATTGCATCATCGTCGGCGGAGGGATCATCGGCCTGATGACAGCCCGGGAGCTGGCACTGGAAGGTCTTGAGGTCAAGATCCTTGAAAAGGGAAAGGTCGGAAGGGAATCATCGTGGGCCGGTGGTGGTATCCTCTCTCCTCTCTATCCTTGGAAAGCGCCAGAAACGATCTGGCCCATGATCATGGAAAGTCAGAAGATCTATCCCCAGTTATGTACTGAACTCAAGGAAGAGACCAAAATCGATCCTCAGTGGATCCAGTCAGGTCTGCTTATCCTGGAACAAGTTGATCTTGCGCACCTGGATTACTGGGCTAACAAGACAGGCTCTCCTTATCAGCGATTGGATGCAAAACAGATCTTTGAACTCGAACCTAAACTCAATCAGGAAATTGGATCTGCGATCTGGCTTCCGGAAGTGGCCCAAGTCAGAAATCCACGGTTGATCGAAGCTCTCCGGAAGTCATTGTTGCAGCAGGGCGTTGATATCTGTGAAAAGGTTGAAGTGGCTCGGATCACACAAATAAAAGAGAAAGTTACTGGTGTTGAAACGACACAGGGCAGGATCGCTGCAGATATCGTTGTGGTTGCAGCCGGTGCCTGGAGTAGTCAATTTCTTCCTGACACATCACTGATAAAACCGATCCGCGGTCAAATGTTGTTAATGGATATCTTTCCGGAACTCCTGAAAAGGATTATCTTGAGAGAAGATGTTTATCTGATTCCAAGGAAGGATGGAAAACTCCTGATAGGCTCATCGGTTGAAGATGTCGGGTTTGACAAGCGCGTGACCAGAGAGGTGGCAGAAGGACTCTACCGGCAAGCGTCAAGACTGGTTCCATCGCTATCGAATTACGCCATTGTGAAGCAGTGGGCAGGGCTGAGACCTGGATCGGTTCAGGGGATTCCGATCATCAAGGAGTCTGAAGAGGTTTCCGGTCTTTTTGTCAATGCAGGCCATTTTAGAAATGGTGTCGCACTTGCTATTGCATCGGCCAAAAGGATCCGAAACTTGATCGCAGGACAGAGTGGCCAGATTTTTTAAGGGACAACCTTCCAATTCATGTCTGATTGCGGTTCTGCTGGAAGTTTGCTCAGTATGGAAATTCCATCCAGGAAATAAATATAAGTTTCACCACTTGTCTGGTGTCTCCAGTATAAATCTGTTTTTCCATCCTGATTCAGATCCTCTCTTTGGACAATTTTCCAGGCGAGATCGGTAACCGTGTTCAGTTGAGCGCTCTGGGATATTGTTGTTCCGTTCATCAGATAGATCCAGTTCATGCCGGAAAATTTGTTTCTCCAGAGAATATCTCCAGTATGGTTTCCATCGAAATCACCTGTAATTGCAACCTCCCAGTCGCTTCCCGTATAAGCCACATGCTGACTGGAAGCGATGGTGGGGCCGTTCATAAGGTACATCCATACTCTTCCATGATTTTTGTTTCTCCAGAGGATGTCACTTTTGCCATCGCCATCAAAGTCAGCCACGCCCTTGATTTCCCACTCCAGACTTGTGAATGAAACATTCTGACTTTCGACAATTGTTGTGCCATCCATAAGATAGAGCCAGACACTGCCTGTCACATTGTTATGCCAAAGTACATCGTCTTTTCCATCTCCATTAAAGTCGCCAATTCCTGCAACAGACCAATTGAGATCTCCTACCGTATTGAAGATGACGTCATTTTTGACCGCACCTCCTTCAAGCAGAAAGATTCTGTCCTCTCCTGATTGTAGATTCCGCCAGAAGAGATCCTTTTCACCGTCTCCATTAAAATCACCCGCACCTGCAATCTCCCATGGATTGCCGAGGTTGCCAGGGCTAATGTTCAAGATAGTCTGGTTTTGATCCATAAAAGAAACCCGGGTATCACCTGTAACCTGGTTATGCCAGATGATGCTTGCTTTAGGCTGGGGATCATTAATGTTTGTCGGGTTACTATTTCCTTGGAATTCCAGAAGATTGGAAATACCATCCTTATCGGGATCCAGCATCGCATCCGAACTGTCATTGATATTCAGGTTGTAGGTTGTTTCGAAATTATCCCCCATGCCATCACCATCCGTATCTTTGGTTTCATTGGGATCCTCAGGGAATGCATCACACAGGTCGCCGGTATTATCGCTATCTGTGTCTGTTTGCCCCGGATTTGGAATAATCGGACAGTTATCTGAAGCATCAGGAACACCATCACTATCGGTATCTTTTTCAAACAGGGCAGTAACCGTTTTATTGGATGTCATCGTGATCGTGCAGGTTTGTCCATTGGCACTGTTACATCCACTCCAGGAAACAAATATACTATCCGTTGAAGGTGTTGCTATCACAGAAACCTGGGTTCCGCTATCATAGTCGTAACATATCGTAGATGCGGTGCTGCAGTCGATTCCTGACGGGGCGATACTAAAAGATCCAGAACCGGAACCCGTGCTGGTGATTGTTAGCCTTACTTTAGGTTGCGGGGTTGCAAATCGGAGTTTCCTCAGTCCGATATCATTGGGGTAGTCATCCTCGTTGAATTCGAGCCATTTGAAGGGCGTATCCGAAATGACACCGATAAAACGCACATCGTCGAAATTTGATTCATACCCACCGGTATAACCGGGAATGCTTCCTTGATCAAAAACGATCAGGGGTTGTATGTCTCCTTTGTTGGCAAAGATTTTCAGATATTCGGAGACATCTTTTTTGTTATTGATGACATCGAAACCGATGGCATAGACACTGTCATTACTGGTAATCTCAAGTGTGAAGTCATCATTGTCCCAGTCATGGTCACTGCCATTGAACCCATTGAATTTCCCGATTGAAAGGACATCTGTGAAGGCATCAACTTGTTGTGGTGTCTTGCCGTAAGGAATGTCATTATAGTAAATTCGTGCCAGGCTGCCGTTATAGGTTTCCACCGCATTGATTTCAAAACTGATGGGGAAACCGGTTTTGCTTGAGTTGAAAGTAGCGTGTCTGCCCAGATTTACATTATTGCCATCGAAATTGGTATCGCTTCTGACTATAAGGTAATTTGGATCAGAGGAAGGTGGCAGTTGAGAAAAGCTACCGACATGTTCTTCATTTGATACATTCGCATAATTGGTCTGAAAAGTTGAGACCTGAAGGTTCTGGGTATGGGCATTTACCGCAGAGAGCCAGGCATTGTAATCTGTATAGAGAGTCAGGTTTGCTGCCTGCAACCAGGAAGATACCAGGGACGTGGCGAATAGTATAAATAAGGAAAAGAGTCCTTTCATCATGGCAGTGGTCAGTTCTCCAGGCGGTTCTACCCGTTGATCAACAGGTCGGGAGTATAGTGAAAACAGAAGGTAAAATGCGGGAACTGGATAACATTTATAGTTTTTTTACACAATTTTTCTTGGCTTTATCATCTGATCTCCAAGCTTTGGCGGTCGTTCATACGGTTAAATAAACATTCCTAAAAATGGAAATCACTCTGCTTGTTGATTGTACTCTGGATGAGATCAGTGCTACTCAACCTTTCTCTCTTGGCAGGCTACTCGCTTGTGCCAACAGGAAGAAAATGGATTCGTCTCTGCTTTCTGAATTGAGCAGGCTCTTTGGAGTTGAGAATCCTCCCTATGCAGCCATTTCTGCACTGGTTGATCTTGAATACCCAAGGGACAGGATCTGGGTACGTGCTGATCCGGTCTTTCTTCATGCGGATATGACTTCTCTTCTGCTCTTCGACAGTCAGAACTTTTTCATAACCGAGGATGAAGTTGCCGCACTGTTCTCTCTACTCAACCCGGTTCTTAAGCCTTATGATCTTTGCCTGCAACGGGGAAACGCCTTATTGCGTTGGTATATGGAACTGGATCCTGTGAAGCATGATGACAGGATGTCGGTAGTCTCATTTCCCACCCGTGACGCTGCTAGTCGTGATATCCAAGCATTCATGCCGAAGGGTGCAAGTGGACTAGGGTGGGTACGTCTGATGAATGAGTGTCAAATGGTTCTCCATGATTGTCCTGTCAATCGGCAACGGGAAGCACGGGGAGAGGCACCGATCAACAGCCTCTGGTTCTGGGGAGTGGGACACTTACCTGATCAGGTGCTTTGCCGGTTTAATAGAATCATGACCAATGATATCAATGCCCGAGGGTTAGCGGTTTGGTCAGGAATTGAGTGTGAGGAGTTACCGGAAAATATGCAAAAAATCTTGGTAGAGGGTGACAAGGCAGATCAGGTATTGATCGTTGTCTCACAAGGCGATCTTTCAGTGTCCCGAGCCGAAGGTATGGATGTCTGGCTGAGGGAAAAAGAGAAGCTATGGTTCAAGCCAATCCTGTCCGCCTTGAAAAGGCGACGGATCAGGCAACTGACGATCATCACTGATGGTGAACAGTATCTTCTCAAACCTTATCACCTGTACCGTTTCTGGCGTCAGCTGGGATGACAGTCAAAATAAAGCGTCGTCAACACAAGCCGGCCTCCTTTTCCGATGCCATACATCCGCTATTGCAACGGATCTATGCGGCAAGGAATATTGTCACAGAAGAGGAACTTGATTATTCCCTCAAGCATCTGCCTGATTTTAAAGGACTAAAGGGGATTGGAGACGCGGTGGAGCTTCTTTTTCATGCCCTGAAGGAAAGTCAGAGAATTCTGATCGTTGCAGATTTTGATGCCGATGGCGCTACCAGTTGTGCACTCGCCGTACGTGGATTGAGAGCCATGGGTGCCAGAGATGTTCGTTATGTGGTACCCAACCGTTTTGAATATGGATACGGTTTGACACCTGAAATTGTTGAAGTCGCTGCCAGGGAGTTACCTGATCTGTTGATCACCGTGGATAATGGAATTGCCAGCAATGAAGGTGTTGCGCGAGCAAGAGAAAAGGGAATAAAAGTCTTGATTACGGATCATCACTTGCCCGGAGAACAGCTTCCAGATGCCAATGCTATCGTAAACCCCAATCAGCCTTGCGATACGTTCCCGGGCAAGTCACTGGCAGGTGTTGGTGTCATGTTTTATGTATTGATGGCCCTGAGAGCACGCTTGCGGGAGACAGACTGGTTCGAGCAACAGGGGTTAGCATTCCCGAAACTCGCTGAATTACTGGATTTGGTTGCATTGGGTACCGTTGCAGATGTCGTCCCGTTGGATCGAATCAATCGTATTCTGGTGGCACAGGGGTTGGCCCGAATAAGGAATGGTGTCGGCTGTGCCGGGATCCGGGCTATTGCCCTCGTTGCAGGACGAACCTGGGAGAACCTTGTCTCGTCAGATCTTGGTTTTGCCATCGGTCCCCGTTTGAATGCAGCAGGTCGGCTGGATGATATGTCCTTGGGTATTGAGTGTCTGCTCTGTGACGATGAAAGTGAAGCCATGCAATTGGCGACTGAGCTGGATCAGTTGAACCGGGAGCGCAGGGAGATCGGTGATCTGATGCTGGAGGAAGCCATACAGATCCTCGACAAGCTGGATCTGGCGGAGAAGGAAATACCTTTCGGTCTGAGTTTATATCAGCCTGAATGGCATCAAGGTGTAGTCGGTATTCTTGCATCTCGTATCAAAGAGCGATATCACCGCCCCGTGATCGTGTTTGCCGATACTGATGAAGGTGAGATCAAGGGTTCCGCCCGCTCTGTCAATGGTGTACATATCCGTGATCTACTCGATTCTGTGGCGACAAAAAACCCCGGCTTGATCAGCAAGTTTGGGGGGCATGCCATGGCTGCCGGTCTTTCCTTGCCCAAGGAGAACTATGAAGACTTTTCCACGGCTTTTGATCAAGAAGTTAGAAATCATCTGCGGCTGGAAGATCTGGAAGGTGTGATTATAAGTGACGGAAAACTCTCATCCGAGGACCTGACGCTTGAAGTAGCCGAATTGATTCGGTTTGCAGGGCCATGGGGACAGGCATTTCCAGAACCGATTTTCGATGGTGTTTTTGAGCTTGTGAATATCCGGATCGTGGGTGAAAAGCATCTGAAAATGATCCTGCGGCAGCCCGGGTCGGAATCCCTGATCGATGGTATCGCATTCAACGTGACAAATGAAGCCTGGCCTGAGTCGACCTCTCAGGTCGAAATCGTCTACCGACTCGAGGTCAATGAGTTTAGGGATAATCGTAATCCCCAATTATTGATCCAGCATATTGTTCCTCTTTAAGAGAGTCCAAACGGCCATCGACGCATGTACGGACAAGTCGTGTATAAAAACGGACAGGTTTTTGTTACGGATCTCAATGAGTGACTTTGCCTTTTCCATCGCTTTAGGCGTTACTGAGGGAACCGTGTATGGTTTGCATTCATCAATTGTGCTTGTAACTCGTGTCCGAAATTGATCAGTGATTGCCTAAATTTTTCGGCATCTAGGCCGATAACCATCGGAACCAGATATTGAAGTCCGCTTTGCATGGGCAAACGGCGTGACTTACCATGAATGAAACAGTCTGCCAACTGTCTTTTGCTGAAGGGAGCATGGACATGAGTTGTATATTGAT
This sequence comes from Gammaproteobacteria bacterium, assembly GCA_026984775.1. Classification (GTDB taxonomy): domain Bacteria; phylum Pseudomonadota; class Gammaproteobacteria; order CAJXQU01; family CAJXQU01; genus CAJXQU01. The sequence continues at coordinate 5,563 of JALSRM010000011.1, read as the reverse complement.
CCCGCGAGGTAAGGCAAAAGATTTTATGCACAAAAAAACATCAATAAATGTCCTTCTGATTCAGAGCGATGCAGAAAATACAGACCTGATCGAAACACTTCTGGCCGTCGCAGGCTATGAAGAATTGGTTTTGCACAACGCAGGATCAATTGAGGAGGCACAGAAGGAGTTTGAGGCGATTGGATGCGATGTCATTCTGCTGGATATCGATGGGCCGAAATTTTCCGGCTCAAAAACGATCAGAAAGTTACAGAAAGTAGCTCCCATGGTTCCCATTGTCATCATAGGTAAAAGAGAGGATGTCCTTTCGAATGCTATCTCCGAACTCGGTGTACACGACTATCTGGTAAAAGGGGTCGGCGATGGACATCTGATTGCACGGTCCATTCGGTATGCTATTGAAAGGGAGCAGATCCAAAAAAATCTCTCATACCTTGCCCATTATGACAAACTCACCGACTTACCCAATCGGGAACTTTTCAATATCCGTCTGAAGCGAGGGCTGGCACGCGCAGATCGGAGTCAAAAAATGCTGGGTCTGATGTTCATGGATCTGGATCGGTTCAAAGAGATCAATGATTCACTGGGCCATGCCGCAGGAGATGAATTGCTGGTCATGGTTTCAAAACGGTTGCAGCGGTGTGTTCGTGAAACAGATACTATTGCCCGTCTTGGTGGTGATGAATTTACCGTCATCGTGGAAGGTGTCAGGGACCCGGATAATGTCGCGCAGGTGGCGGAAAAGATACTGAACGTCATGAAGGAACCCTTTGTTGTGGGAGGGCAGGAGGTGTTTGTTACCCCAAGTATTGGTGTCACGATCTATCCTCTGGATGGCGATGCTGCTGAAACCCTGATAAAAAATGCTGACACCGCTATGTATCGGGCCAAAGAGGAAGGCAGCAAAAAATATCAGTTCTATTCCTCAGGAATGAACACACGCGCACATGAACGTCTGAAAATTGAGGCCCAGTTACACAAAGCCCTGGAACGGCAGGAGTTTTCGCTCGTCTATCAACCCAAGGTTGACATGATTAATGGAGAGATTATCGGTGCGGAAGCATTGATCCGTTGGATCAATAAGGAAGAAGGCTTCATCTCGCCAGTCGATTTCATCCCACTGGCGGAAGTTACGGGTCTCATCATACCTATTGGAGAATGGGTGATTCGCAATGTTTGTCAACAGATTCGGACATGGAAAGACAAGGGGCTGCCGGAAGTACGCATTGCCGTTAATCTGTCTGCCCGGCAGTTCAGACAAGGTGACCTCGCGACAACCATCAACGGCATTCTTGCACAATATGACCTGACACCGGACTGTCTGCCTCTGGAGATTACAGAGAGCTTGCTGATGTCCGATAAGGATAAAAGTAAACAAATTCTGAATGAGCTCAAGGCTATGGGTTTCCAAATCTACCTCGATGATTTCGGTACGGGTTACTCTTCTCTGAGCTATCTCAAAAAATTCCCCATTGATGCGTTGAAAATCGATCGATCCTTTGTCATGGATATTCCAGACGATACCGATGACATGGCCATTTCGAGTGCAATAGTCGCTATGAGTCATGCTTTACGACTGGAGGTGGTCGCCGAGGGGATTGAAACCATGGAACAGTATGACTTCCTGCGAAATATCGGTTGTGAAGAAGCACAGGGATATCTCTTCAGTAAGCCGCTGACCGCATCCGAATTTGAGGAATTGCTGATCAATCCACCTGATTTTTCAGAAACCATCGACCAAGAGAAGACACTCTCCTGATACCTGGGACAGATTCGTTTTCTTGGTCTGTTTGGTGTAGGATCCACCGGTTTTCAACCAGGTTTTATCCGATCATGATGGAGCTGAACAGCATTTTTTCACATATCAAAGAGATGCAGGCGCGGGTTGACGCGCTGAGGGGGTACCTTTGACTACGATCACAAGTGCGAAAGGCTGACAGAGGTCGAGCGTGAACTCGAAGATCCCGCTATCTGGGATGATCCTGATCGTGCCCAGGCATTGGGCAGGGAAAGGGCCTCACTGGAAAAAGTCGTTGATACAATCAAGACGCTGGATACAGGTCTTGAGGAAGCAGAAGAGTATCTGGAACTTGCCAGAGAGGAGAACGATGAAGACACTGTCAACGACATCGTGGATGAACTCGATCAGCTGGAGGCTCGTTTGGCTGAACTTGAGTTTCGGCGAATGTTCTCTGGTGAGATGGATGAAAGCAATGCCTTTCTCGATATACAGGCAGGTTCTGGCGGGACAGAAGCCCAGGATTGGGCGGAAATGCTGCTGCGAATGTACTTGCGTTGGGGTGAACGCCATGGCTTCAAAACCGAGTTGATCGAAGTCTCACCGGGAGAGGTTGCTGGCATCAAAAGTGCCACGATCAAGTTTGAAGGTGATTATGCTTTTGGCTGGCTCCGCACAGAGACCGGTGTTCATCGCCTGGTAAGAAAATCGCCTTTCGATTCTGGAAACCGCCGGCACACCTCCTTTGCTTCAGTTTTCGTTTCCCCTGAAATCGATGAAGAGATCGATATTGAGATCAACCCGGCTGACTTGCGTGTAGACACCTATCGGGCAAGTGGTGCCGGTGGCCAGCATGTAAACAAAACTGACTCCGCAATCCGTATTACGCATATCCCCACCGGGGTAGTCGTCCAGTGCCAGTCGGACCGATCACAGCACAAGAACCGTGCCAATGCCATGAAGCAGCTCAAATCCAAACTCTATGAACTTGAACTGCAGAAACGCTCTGCAGAACAGCAGGCACTGGAAGAGAGCAAGTCGGATATAGGCTGGGGCAGTCAGATCCGTTCCTATGTACTTGATCAGTCCCGAATCAAGGATTTGCGAACAGGGGTGGAAACGGGTAATACCCAAGCCGTACTTGATGGTGATTTGGATAAATTTATTGAAGCGAGTCTGAAAAGCGGACTGTAGATATGAACAAGCAAAAAGAAAACACTGAAAAAGATTTCAACGAGCGGGACGAGATCGAACAACGCAAGGCCAAGCTAGCAGAATTGCGTAAGAATGGAAACCCTTTTCGAAATGACTTTCGGCGTGACTCTCTGAGTGCAGAGTTGAAGGCGCGTTATGAAGAACTTTCAAAAGAAGAGCTGGAAGAACAACCCATACGGGTAAAAGTTGCAGGCCGCATGATGACGCGTCGTGTCATGGGCAAGGCTGCATTCGCTCATCTCCAGGATATGAGCGGTCAGATCCAACTCTACGTGAAACGGGACAGTCTGCCAGAAGGTCGTTACATGGAGTTCAAGCGCTGGGATATCGGTGACATCATCGGTGCTGAAGGTGTGATGTTCAAAACCAAAACCGGTGAACTCTCCATCATGGTGGACGAGATTCATCTGCTGACCAAAGCACTCCGTCCCTTGCCGGAGAAATTTCACGGCTTGGCCGATCAGGAGACCCGTTATCGTCAGCGTTACCTCGATCTTATCGTCAACGAAAAGTCACGCGAGGTATTCAAAAAGCGTTCCGCGATTATCGATTATATTCGCCGTTATCTCATGGGCAGAGGGTTTATCGAAGTGGAGACACCGATGATGCAGGTAATCCCTGGCGGTGCGACTGCCCGCCCTTTTATAACACATCACAACAGCCTCGATATGCAACTTTATCTGCGTATAGCACCGGAGTTGTACTTGAAAAGGCTGGTAGTAGGTGGTTTTGAGAAGGTCTTTGAGATCAATCGGAATTTCCGCAACGAAGGACTCTCTACCCGTCACAATCCGGAGTTCACCATGTTGGAGTGGTATCAGGCCTATGCCGACTACCATGAGTTGATGGATCTGACCGAAGACCTTATTCGTTCGCTGGCAAAAGAGGTGCTTGGCAGTACAACCGTAATCTATCAGGGCAGGGAATATGATTTATCCAAACCTTTCCACCGTATGACCGTGAAGGAATCAATCCTGGCTTTCAACCCAGAAATTGCCCCTGAACAACTGGCTGATCGGGAGGCAGCTAAAACGTTTGCAGAGAAGCTCGGAATTCCGGTCAAGGATAGCTATGGTCTGGGCAAGATCCAGATTGAGATCTTCGAAAAAACGGTGGAATCCAGTCTTGATGAACCCACCTTTATCACAGCTTATCCTACGGAGGTGTCACCGCTTGCAAGACGAAATGATGAAGACCCGTTTGTGACCGATCGATTCGAGTTTTTTATTGCCGGGCGTGAAATTGCGAACGGCTTCTCCGAGCTGAATGATCCGGAAGATCAGGCTGAACGATTCAGAAAGCAGGTCGAAGAGATGGAAGCTGGGGATGAGGAGGCGATGCATTTCGATGCGGACTATATACGCGCTTTGGAACATGGCATGCCACCGACTGCAGGAGAAGGCATCGGTATCGATCGGCTGGTCATGTTTTTGACGGATTCAGCATCAATTCGGGATGTTCTGCTGTTTCCGCATATGCGTCCCAAGGTAAAGAACTAATCTTCGATTTCCAGTTCTGCCGCGGCACGAAGTTCTTCCAGCGGGCCGGTGGACAATCCCAGAACCAGAGGCTCTTCCTCTGTATGTGATTTCTGCTCGATCGTATAGCCAGGAATAACCTCAATGTTGGTATACTCATCTTGCCGCTGGGTGCTGGAGGTATGGGAAAGAAGGATCTCCTTTACCTTTTCAGTCTCTTTCAAGGGGACAAACCGGCTGGCCGAATAATAATAGCCATGCGCTTCATCATTGATCAGAATCAACAGACGGTTAACGGGTGAAACACTCCCCGCACGGCTGTAGATATCTTCATTGCGAATGAACTCCTCTTCATGTACCCACAGACAGAGGGAGAGATCCTGTTCCACAATCAGACCATGTTTGGTGGTGACCATGTACTCCCACATCTTGTAGTTTTCCAGCTCGATATAACGTGTGCTGGGAGGATTGCACTTTGAGGAGACACGGCAACGGATCAGCTTTTGTGATTCCTGATAAGGGTGAATATTCAGCATACTTCCTTTTCCATAATCGCCAGAAATGAGGCATCTATGGAGATATGGAATGCAAGGGTTATGCCATATCTATTATCATTGTACGGCAATAAAAAGCTGTTCATACTGGACGATGTTATCGTCACCTGTGATCTTGTTCAACAGTACAAAATCGTTTGTATTTTACAGGCCCGTATTGATCTCAGCGAATGGGTACACAGCCTTATACCACGGTATTAGCCCGCCATTTTTATTGCGTTAATCCATTTTTCGAACTTTTATAATCAGGTTAGGTCAATTCGTACAAGCAGGTGATCGGTATTGCCTGTGTCTTTGTTTATAAAATCGTGTGAGAGAGGAAAGAAAACATGTTAAAGAAAAATTCACTCAAGTCTGGTTCCCTGATTACGGGAACCGCATTTGCAATGACGCTGGCATCCACATCCCTGCTCAATGCTGCTGAAAACCCCTTTACTGCGAACAAATTGACGTCAGGCTATATGCTTGCAGGTCATGATGCCGAGGGCAAATGTGGTGAAGGCATGAAAAAGAAGGCCGAGGGCAAATGTGGTGAAGGCATGAAAAAGAAGGCCGAGGGCAAATGTGGTGAAGGCATG
>JALSRM010000010.1 GCA_026984775.1 Gammaproteobacteria bacterium | reverse complement strand
GGGGATCGATCTTGATTGAAGGATCGAGTCGCAATGCTTCCTTATACAAAGCCAATGCTTCATCGAGAGCCCCTGCTTGTGCTTTACGGTTTGCCGAATACCTGATCGATGGTGCTGCCAGTCGCCCTGCTTCTGTCACCGGATCAATATCAAGCTCCGGATCCAGCTCTCTTGCATGTTCAAATTTAGTGATAGCCTGATCAATTTTTTGTTGTTGTGCCAGACTTTTTGCCTTCTGCAGGATTTTTGGTGCGACCAGTTTCCCAGCTCGAAGTTGCGGTTCAAATGAAAGGGTTTTATCAATCATCAGTGCCTGTTGATAATGTTCGACTGCCTCATCAAACTTTCCATCCTCAGCAAGTTGATCACCCTTCTGCAATTTCACCTGCGCGGCTTGCCGACCTGCTTCAATTTCTGGCTCAATCTTTAGATCGAGGTCATGGTGTAAGGCAAGTTGATAACTTGCGATCGCCTCTTCAAGTTTCCCGGCCTTTGCTGCTTCGTGCCCTGATTTCAGCAGATACCTTGCATACCATTTTCCAGGCTGGCTCGAAGGATCTTTCTGATAGTCAGGATCAAGTGTTTTTATGTGCGATAACAGTTGTTGTGACTTCTCAAGATCACCATGTTGAGCCAGATCACGGGCTTGCTGTTCGAGACTGTTGTGTACGGGCACTTCTGAACAGGTCTTTTCATAAGGATAATGCGAACCGACAAACTGGTTCCATTCAGTCAGCGTCAGATTACGGCCAACGATTTTACAAACGTGATCGGCAAGATCTGTCGTGTCATAACGCCACAACAAAATATTCTTGTCATCGGATCCAGACGCAAGTATTTTACCATCTGGCCTGAAGGCAATACTCCTGACAGCATTCTGATGACCATGCAACACGACAGGCGATGCAAAAGGATTTGACAGCATCCATAGGCGTATTGTCTTGTCCATTGATGCAACGGCCAGTCGTTTGTCATCTTTTGTAAATGCCAATGACAGGATCCAGGACTCTGGCCCTTTCAGGCGTAACGGTGCTGACCCGGTCTCATCCAGTTTCCAGACCAGAACGATCTTTTGCTTGCCAGCAGCCGCCAGTAATTGATCATTCTGACTGAAAGCCAGCGTCACTATCTTGCCTCGGTGATCATCCAACAGTTTGGGAGCATGATCCGGATGTTGAATATCCCAGATTAGTACAGTTCCTTTTTCACTGCCTGCTGCGAGCAACTTACCATTATGACTGAATTCGAGGATTGCCAATTTCCCCTGCCCGTTTTTGAGGATGATCGGCCTTTCTGACTGATCAGACAGATTGACGAGGCTAACATTATTTCCACGGGTCAAACTGGCAACCCATTGACCGTCTGGACTGAGTGCGACAGTTGTTTTGACACTGAAGCGTCCGCGAGCTTTTTTTGCGTAGATTTGATCCAGAGTGGCCAGTGTCCACCTTGGCTGCTCTTTTTTATAATTCAGGTAATAAGACAAATCACCTAAGAGGCTACCCTTTTTGCTGAACTGAACTCGATGATCAATATCTCCCTGACCGAGAAAAACAACGGGCGGAGAACCCTTGATGTTTGGTTTCCAGAAATGCAGATTACGATTTTCTGCATTGGGATCAGTAAAATCACCCGTGGCAAAAAAACTACCCGCTACCGAAGCCAGTGTTTCGCCATCCGGGTTCCACGCCACATCCCAGACTGGTGCTATATGACCTGTAAGACGCGTTGGTTGAGCATAAGGTTCTACAAGATTCCATACACGTGCTGTTCGATCTTTGCTCCCGGTAACCAATGTTTTGCCATCTGGGCTGATCGCAGCGGTATAGATACTGGATGAATGATCGGTCAGTATGACTGGTTTCTGATCAGGATGATCGATATCCCAGATCCGGACGGTATTATCGCCACGCATCATCTCACCGCCACTACCCGTGATCAGTTTTTTGCCATCGGGGCTAAAGATGACGGTGTTGATCCAGTCATTGTGTCCTTTAAGCAGCGTTGGCCGTTGATTCAGGTGTTTCATATCGTATAACACAACATTCAAACCCGCCGGAGCTGCCGCAAGTTTTTTACCATCAGGACTGAAAGCCAGTGATAAAAGTCCGCCTGCATCAGGATCCAGTACTTTTGGCGGTTTATTGAGGTTGTCCGTTTTCCAGATCCGAATGCGACCATCCAGTGTGCCAGAGACCAGTAGTTTTCCATCAGGGCTGAAGGCAAGTGAAGCACCAAACCCACCGGCCAGATTCAAAGATTCAAGTAATGTCTTGTCACCCTCTAGACGCCAGATCCGTACAGTATGTCTCCCACCGGCGGCGATCATATTTTCGTCTTTATTGACGGCCAGTTCTCCAAAGGATTCTTTTGTACCACTATCGAGTGTTTTGATCGGTTTTTCCGGGTTCTCCCGTGACCAGAACTTGATCGTTCCGTCCGCACTGGATGAGACAAACTGCTGGCCATTTGCAATGAATTTTACTCCTGTGATCGCCCCTTTATGCCCCTTGAATACAGCCAGGGGATGACTTAATTGATCACATTTCCACAGAGCAATGTTTTTATCCTTTCCTGCTGTTAAAAAATACACTCCATCCGGACTGAAGGCGACCGCCCTGACTATATCTGTATGATAGTTGAGTACCGTGCTAAAATAGGGCTTGCTCAGCACTTTTCGCAGCGCATCATCAATTTGTGCAATGACCTGACCGTTTGCGCGCTGGTTAAATAACCAGGCCTGACGTGCCAACAGAACTGCACGTTCATCTTTATCCGCATTTTGTTGAACAGGCGCCTCACCCGCCAAAACCTGTGCCGTTGACAGCAGCAATCGATGCTCGGCTTCTGATCGAGCCTGTTCGGCCTGATTACGTTGATCGATAGCTATACCACGTTGGCTCCAAGCGAAAATAGCCAGTATCGTCATCAACAAGAATCCTGCGACAACCGAAATCAGGATTTTGCGTTGTCTGTTGTTGGCAGCTTCTCGGCTGCTTTTGATAAAGTCGATCTGACTTCGTGTTGGTAACGGCTCACCCTCCATAGATTTTGTCTGCCATTGTTCTGCTTCATTCAGATCGCGTCCACGTAGCAATAAGCTCTCATCCTTTTCATTGGCTTGCCATTCAGCTGCACGGACTGTCAGACGCGTATGTGTTCGAACACGTTCCAGATCGGTATTGATGGTTTCGATAAACTTGTTGACGGAAGAATCAAGATCATCTGATTCCTGAATGAAAAGCCAGTTGATACTCGCAACCTCACGAGGAATTTTTGCGGTCTCAGTTTCTTTATAGAGAACGGGCAGCAGACGTTTGTTCCTGCAGATGGCATGTTCAAGTTCAAGACGACAGATTTCTGATGAAATTGAGTCCGGACTGATAATAAAAACAAAACAATCCGCCGCATCAATCGCTGTCTTGATCTCCTGCATCCATTCGGCACTGGGTGGGATCCCTTCCCAGTCAACCCAGGATTCGTATCCTTTTTCATCAAGTACAGAATAAAGTCGTTCTACAAACGGCTTATCTTCTCTGGCATAGGAAATGAAAAAATCAGTCATGGCCGAAATACAATCCCCTCTTTGAGGTAATCGAAGTGTCTTTCAGGAAAGAATGGCGTGCATGAGACAATCGAACACCTGTTCATGACTAAGCCTAGCACTCAGCTCTTAAAGTGTCTGCATTTGATCAAGCGGTTAATGAGATATTCAAATTGGCCGGATTACCACACCAATGATAGTTCTCCTATGCATTTCAGGGTACTCTTAGAATTCTATTTCCGGTAAGTAGAACTGATTTCAGTTCATAAAAGCTATTCGTACAAAATAAATTTAGGAATTGTCACCTTCACTCTCGACCAACGTTCAGGAGTAGTCAGACTCATCAGAAAAGTCTGGCAAACGCATCTTTAAAAGTTTTTGCGACGGCGCTTTTTGCTGGTTGTTTTTTGGGGTTTCTCTGCCAGTTCAAAGTCGATCTTCTTATCATCCAGATCGACACGTACAACTTTGACTCTAATCTTGTTGGCAAGACGATAAACTCTGCCGGTACGTTCACCCTTGAGACAAAAGTGAATAGGATCGAATTGATAATAATCATGTTTTAGGGCGGTCACATGCACCAGTCCTTCGACAAAGATATCATCGAGCTCCACAAACAACCCAAATGAAGTCACTGCCGTGATCACACCATCGAACTCTTCTCCAACCTTATCCATCATGTATTCACACTTCAACCAGCTAACAGCATCTCGTGTAGCCTCATCGGCACGACGTTCGGTCATGGAGCAGTGATCGCCAAAGTTCTGCATATCACTGTAGCTGTAGTGATATTGTGCAGGATCGCCATGCCGGATTATATGTCTGATGGCCCGGTGAACAAGCAAATCAGGATACCGCCGAATGGGCGAAGTAAAGTGAGTATAGGCATCGAATGCCAAACCGAAGTGCCCAATATTATCCGGGCTGTAAACGGCAAGACGCATGGTGCGAAGCAAAATGGTCTGGATCAGGTGGGCATCTTCCCTGCCCTCTGCCTGTTTCAGTAGTCTGGCAAAGTCCTTTGCCGTTGGTTTGTCCCCACCCCCAAGTTTGAGACCAAGGCTGTTGAGAAAAGTCCGTGTATCGTTAATCTTGTCTGGATCAGGTGCTTCATGAATGCGATAGAGTGATGGAATTTTGTTCTTCAGCATGAATTTGGCTGCACAAACGTTGGCTGCGACCATGAACTCCTCGATCAGTTTATGGGCATCATTTCGTATCAGAGGCTCAATTCTTTCAATCTTCCTGTCATCACCAAAAATGATCCGGGTTTCTGTGGTATCGAAATCAATAGCGCCACGTTTCTCACGATTTTTTCTGAACAGCTTATAGAGTGAATAGAGATCATCGAGATGCGAAACGATATGCTTATATTCCTTGCGTAGTACAGTATCCTTGTCGATTACAATGGCAGCCATCTTTTCGTAGGTCAGTCGTGCAGCAGATCGCATTACACCTTCAAAAAAGCGATGCCGTTTGACCTGACCCTCTGCATCAACCTGCATCTCACAAACCATGCAGAGTCGATCAACATCGGGGTTCAATGAACAGAGTCCGTTAGATAGAATTTCAGGCAACATGGGAATCACACGATCAGGAAAATAGACTGATGTACCACGCTTGTGGGCTTCCTGATCTAGCGGTGTGCCTGTTTTTACGTAATGAGAAACATCGGCAATGGCAACAATCAGGCGCCAGCCTTTTCCTGATCGCTCACAATAAACGGCATCATCAAAGTCGCGGGCATCCTCTCCATCGATAGTGACAAGGGGTAATGCCCTCAGATCGGTTCGAGGATATGTTTTCGGTTGTTTATCCTTTTCATCAACCTCGGGGCTTAGATCCGCAATCTGCTCTTCTACTGCCTCTGGCCAGTCTGTGGGCAGATCATAGGCACGGATAGCCACCTCAATTTCCATTCCGGGAGCCATATGATCGCCCATCACTTCGATTACTTTACCGATAGGTTGAGTTCTTTTGTCCGGTTGTTTGACCAGAGCAACAACGACTATCTGACCGTTTTTTGCATCACCTTTGCCATCTGGTGGGATCAGGATGTCCTGATGGATACGCTTGTTATCTGGAACAACGAAGCCAACACCATCTTCCTCAATATACCTGCCAACAATCTGTTTATTTGCACGTCCCAGGATTTCGACAACAGTACCTTCTGGCCGGCCACGGCGATCGAAACCAACGACACTGACAAGAACCCGATCACCATGCAGTAGTCTGCGCATTTCACGAGCTGAAAGATAGATGTCATCACCACCCTTGTCCGGTACAACGAAGCCAAATCCGTCAGGATGACCTATAACACGACCGGAGATCAGATCAATCTCATCAACAGGAACGTACCCACCACGTCGGTTGTAAACCAACTGTCCGTCACGCTCCATTGCTCTCAGGCGCCGTTTGAGGGCAACCAATTGTTCTTCATCGGTGATCGCAAGATCAGCTGCGATCTCATCAAACTTTCGCGGCCCTTTACAATCCTTGAGATACTCCAGAATCAGTTCTCGGCTGGGAATCGGGTTTTCATACTTCGAGACCTCGCGTTGATAAAATTTATCGATTTTTTTTCCGTACTTTTTCTTTTTTTTCATTGACACTTTCGGTCTGGTCGGGTAGATTGCGCGTCCTTGGATTATGTTACAGACGTACTGTCTGACTATGGTCTCACATCCATATGAGGCTTGGGAAGACATTAATCAAGGCCCAGGTGGCGGAATTGGTAGACGCGCTAGCTTCAGGTGCTAGTGGGGGCAACCCCGTGGAGGTTCAAGTCCTCTCCTGGGCACCATTTTAACCAATTGATTAATCATATAATTATCCTTCTTGATAGCCTTGTTCTGAATCGAAATTCAGCATTTATTCTCTTCTTAGTTCAATCAGGATATAACTGTTTTTCACAGGTATTATTAATATCGGTATTCTCTAAATGTAAATACCCTGTTGTCCACTCCTCTGAAATGCCTGACATAAAGCACCAACGTATTGGCAGCTTCTCGTAAAACTGACCTGATGGTAAAAATAACTTCTTTATGAATCCAGTTGCCTGGGCTAAATCGGGTTTAAAAACACCAATACAGTATACTATTCGTGAGTTGAACAACCGGTATACAAACTGTCCAAGCTTTCGTTCTTCCCAGCCTAGTCTTTTTGTTTCTGTGTGTTATCTGTGAGGTGGATACGAACAAGAAAAATCTTTGAATATACGCTGACTGTCGTTACATTTTTTACGGTTCCTGTTGATGGTCAGGTAAGGGCCCTGGCTCAGTATCTTTAATATCAAGCGATTTACTCCTCTCCTTTGTCTTACCCCTCACATGTTTTACTCTTGATGACCCATCCTTTAAACAAACGGGATAGGGTTATTCACGACTCTTTACGTTTATGTGAACTTGACGAGATTCTTTGTTTCAATCAATTACAACAAGCGAAACCAGAACGCCAAGCTCAACCATTTCAATCAGGGCTCCGGCAGTATCGCCTGTAAAACCGTTAATTCTTTTCAACATCATGTGACGCAGATAGAGCGTGATTAAAACTGCTGTAATCATTGCAGTCACTGCTGTTTTCCAGTCCATTAACAGTAATAAAAAGGTACACCCAAGCAGCACTAGGGCGGTCACTTTCTTTGGCAGATTTTGCTGCATCTCAGCAGCAAGGCCATTTTCTCTGGCATAAGGTGTGGTCATCAAGAGGGCGACGACCATCATACGTGCAAGTATCAGAGAAAAGACAATAGAGAGGGTGTTTGTTTCTATCATGTGTTGCAATGCTGCCCATTTCAGAAGTAAAACGAGGATCAGTGTGACCACAGCGACTGGACCCGCCGTCGGATCTTTCATAATTGTCAAGGTACGCTCGCGATCGGCATGGCCTCCCATCCATGCATCCGCGCTGTCAGCAAGACCGTCGAGATGCAATGCCCCTGTCAGGGTTACCCAGATCGTAAGTGTTATCGCGGCAGACAGGCCAGACGGTTCAAGGAAGCTGAACAGGACATACAGAATCGATCCCAGAATCAGACCAACGAGTGGATAAAACACTACTGCACGACCGTTGTCCTGTGGCTGGATCTCACCCCTGATCATGACTGGAATAGAAGTCAGAAACTGAACTGCAATCAGAAATGATCGCAGCCAATCCGAAAGCAAAGGATTTGTCATGACAAGACAAAGAACAACTTCATATTATCTGCATTTACCGGCCACACCTGCGTCGGCAAATGTAGCCATCTGATTGTGCAGGTTACAGGCCATGCGCAGCAAGGGAACCGCAACACCAGCACCACTACCCTCACCCAGTCTCATGCCCAGATGTAGAATCGGTTCGGCATTCAATGATCGCAACATCAATTGATGACCTGGCTCAGCCGAAGTGTGGCTGAAAAGAAGCCACTCCTGCAGATCTGGGTTCAGCCGACAGGCAAGCAAAGCGGCTGCCGTAGTGATAAATCCATCGACCAACACAGGGATCCCCTCCTGTCCACACGCGAGATAGGCACCAACGAGCGCAGCAATCTCGAAACCGCCGAAATGACGTAGGATCTCCAATGGTTGCTGTGCGTGACCATGGCGCACGAGTGCTGCTCTGATCACTTCCGATTTGTGCCTGATCCCATACTCGTCCAGACCCGTACCTGGACCTGTCAAATCATCTGGATCCAGATCGAGTAGCGCACAGCCCATTGCTGTTGCTGCCGTCGTGTTGGCAATCCCCATATCACCACCGATAAAAAGATCGATACTCTTATTCTTTGCATCGATGGCCACATCCCGTCCGATATCAAGCGCCTTTGCCATTTGTTCTTCAGTCATCGCAGGTGATTGGCTAAAATCAGCCGTCCCGTGACCCAACGGGAAATAACTGACTCCAGCTATTTCCTCACCGACCTCTACTGTTCCGAGATTGATCACGTTCAAGCTGGCACCAAGCTGATTTGAAATAACGCTGATCGCTGCGCCTCCAACAGAGAAATTACGGATCATCTCCAGCGTTACAGATTGAGGAAAAGCGGATACCCCTTGGGCAGCAATGCCATGATCTGCAGCAAAAACCGTAATATTAATCCGCTCCATTTGAGGAGATTCCCTGCCCTGCAGGCCTGCCAGCCTGATCGCCAAAGATTCTAGTCGACCAAGCGAACCCGGTGGTTTGGTCAATTGTTCCTGTCTGGCTGATGCATGTTCAACATACGTTTGGTCGATTGATTTTACAGGTTGTTGCAACCATTCAAGACTCAATTTTTTCTCCTTTTATTACACAAGGTAGTCCGGCAACCGTCATTATTACCCGATCACAGAGCGCAGCTACGGCCTGATGAAGAATGCCGGCTTCATCACAAAACCTTCTCGATAACTCACCCTGAGGTATCACACCCAATCCTGTTTCATTACTGACAATGATAATCTCACATTTTGTAGTTTCGAGCTGTTGCAGAAAACAATCGATTTCCGTTCTTGATTGTGCTTCATCGTTTGCACACAAGAGATTCGTCAGCCACAAGGTCAGGCAATCGATAAGGAGACAATTACCAGTATCTCCATGAGACTGAATCACCCGGCCCAGCGCATAGGGCTCCTCAACCACTACCCACTCGCTGGGGCGGTTCTGCTGATGAGACTGGATTCGCCGTTGCATTTCCTCGTCTTCTGCAGTGGCGGTAGCGATGTAGGTCACCGGCTTTTTGCATGCCAAGGCGAGTCTCTGCGCCAGCCGGCTCTTGCCCGATCGCACCCCACCCAGTACAAATTGTTTCAAACTGACATTCTCCTGACATAAACCCGATATAATACTTGCTATGGACGATCACAAAAAGCGTATGCAAGAACAGAAAAAGGCTGTCGACGCCCGTATCCGTGCAGCCAGGCAGAAGAAAGGGCTGGTCTTGGTGTTGACTGGCGATGGCAAGGGGAAAAGCAGTTCAGCCTTCGGCATGTTGGCTCGGGCGTTGGGGCACAAAATGCACTGTGGCGTGGTGCAATTCATCAAGGGCAAAATGAGTACTGGTGAGGAGCGTTTCTTTCGCCGCTTTCCCGATGAAGTGAAATATCACGTCACCGGAGAAGGCTACACCTGGAATACCCAGGATCGGGAACGCGATATCGCAACCGCTGAAAAAGGCTGGTCAATAGCTCATGCCATGCTGAATGACCCTGAATTCGATCTAATCATACTGGATGAGCTGAATATCGTACTCAATATGGAATATCTCGATTTGGATCGGGTTCTTGCAGACTTGCAGTCACGACCTGAACAGCAGCATGTGATCATCACTGGCAGGGATGCACCGGAAAGATTGATTGCGTTCGCCGATACCGTGAGTGAGATCAAGCTCGTCAAACATGCCTTCGAGAAAGGGATAAGGGCACAAAAGGGTATCGAACTCTAAAAAAACTGCAGAGAAATCAAAAACGGGGCTCAATGAGCCCCGTTTTCATACTGGCTTGAGGTTCTGAATCAGAACTGTTCTTCTTCAGTTGAACCTTCCAAAGCACGAACAGATGACTGGCCACCCTGAATAACTGTGGTGACATCATCGAAGTAGCCTGCACCAACTTCCTGCTGATGAGAAACGAAGGTATAGCCGCGTTCACGTGCTGCAAATTCTGGCTCCTGAACCATTTCAGTATAGTGCTTCATGCCTTCGCCACGAGCATAGTTGTATGCGAAGTCGAAGGTACGATACCAGTTGATATGGATACCGGCCAGTGTGATGAACTGGAACTTGTAACCAAGATCAGAAAGCTCATCCTGGAAGCTTGCGATCTGTGATTCGCTCAGGTTCTTCTTCCAGTTGAAAGAAGGAGAACAATTATAGGCCAACAATTGTCCAGGTACGGCTTCCTGTACGGCCTGTGCGAATTCACGCGCAAAACCGATGTCTGGTGTACCCGTTTCACACCAGACCAGATCAGCATAAGGTGCGTAGGCAACACCACGGCTAATTGCCTGTTCCAGACCATTCTTGACACGGAAGAACCCTTCACTGGTACGCTCGCCAGTAAGGAAAGGCTTGTCGTTTTCATCGTGATCACTCGTGATCAGGTTGGCTGCTTCAGCGTCTGTTCGAGCCAGAACGATCGTTGGGACACCCATAACGTCTGCTGCCAGGCGGGCAGCAATCAGTTTCTGTACGGCTTCCTGTGTTGGAACCAGTACCTTGCCGCCCATATGACCACATTTCTTGACTGCTGCCAGCTGATCTTCATAGTGAGCACCTGCGGCGCCGTTGATGATCATGTTTTTCATCAGTTCATAGGCATTCAGAACACCACCAAAACCAGCTTCTGCATCGGCGACGATTGGCAGGAAGAAATCAATGGCATCTTTTTCATCCATATTGCCATCACAAATGTTCTTCCACTGGATTTCGTCAGCACGTTTCAGTGTGTTATTGATACGCCGAACCATTCTCGGTACAGAGTCATAAGCATAGAGCGACTGGTCAGGGTACATGGTTTCTGAGGTGTTGGCATCCGCAGCTACCTGCCAGCCTGACAGATAGACGGCCTCAAGGCCTGCTTTTGCCTGCTGCATGGCCTGACCTGCTGTCACTGCACCGAAGGCATTGACATAACCTTTCTTGGCGCTGCCATTGATCAGGTCCCAAAGTTTTTCAGCTCCGCGTTTGGCCAGCGTGTGTTCCGGTTGCACGCTGCCACGAAGGCGGACAACGTCTTCTGCTGAGTAGCCACGCGTAACATTAGCCCACCGGGGATTTTCTGCCCAATCTTTTTCTAACGCTTTTATTTGCTCTTCTTTTGAAGCCATAAGTTTCTTTCCTCTACATACGAAATAAAAAAACAGTTGAACTATCCGTGTCTGAACCGGTCTTTAATAATATTATGTCAGCACAACTGGATAGCCTGATGACAGGATTATCCATTTCCTGACAATCAAATAACATTTCCAATAGCCAAATACAGATACCTGTCTCCGGCCGCCTGATATTCGGGCGCTAGACTGTACGCGGCGCTGCACCATATGTCAAATTATAAGTTATAATATCAACGTTGTTCTATCTGATATCAAGGCTTATTTTGACTGACCATGCCGGGTGATTTTGAATACGATGCCAATACAGGACTTGAACTCCAGGAAGCAGAGCCTGAGGTCAAGGAACCCCCTCAATACAAGGTCGTCCTGCTGAACGATGATTATACCCCGATGGATTTTGTGGTACAGGTACTGGAACGCTTTTTCGGTAAGGATCGTCACTCTGCGACACAGATCATGTTAGAGGTCCATACCAAGGGAAAAGGCGTATGTGGAACCTTTACCTACGAGATCGCCGAAACAAAAGTTGACCAAGTCAACCAATATTCACGTGAGCATCAGCACCCTTTATTGTGTACACTGGAAAAAGCTTGAATCCTTTCACAGTTATTGGGAAGATAGCAGGTAAAGGAAACTACCGTACAGGCCGTTACTTTCAGGGAGAGGGAGTATCTGGTCGTACTACAAATGGAGTCGTCTTGTGTTAAACAAAGAATTAGAAACCACGCTTAATCTCGCTTTCAAGGAAGCGCGGGAACAACGGCATGAATTCATGACCGTTGAGCATCTGTTACTCGCCCTTCTCGATAATCCATCTGCATCCAGAGTCCTCCGTGCCTGCGGTGCCAAGCTCGATGAGCTGCGTAAAGATCTGGAAGTTCTGGTCAAGGAAAATGCTGTCCTTCTGCCGGAAAATGATGATCGCGATACCCAGCCCACTCTGGGTTTTCAACGTGTGCTCCAACGTGCAGTCTTTCATGTTCAGTCTTCCGGGAAGAAAGAGGTCTCGGGTGCCAATGTATTGATTGCAATCTTTGGCGAACGTGAGTCTAGAGCTGTTTATCTGCTCAATAAACAGAACATCACCCGGCTTGATGTAGTCAACTATATTTCTCACGGTATCACCAAAAGCCCGGGTGGGACATCAGAGGATCGCAGCATCGACTCATTTTCATCCTCATCTGATCAGGCGCAGACACAGACTGATCAGAGTGACAGTCCGTTGGCCAACTACACGACCAATCTCAACGAAATGGCATTGGAGGGTAAAATTGACCCTCTGATCGGTCGTGATCACGAGATCGAAAGAACCATCCAGATTCTCTGCCGTCGGCGCAAGAACAATCCTCTGCTCGTAGGTGAGGCGGGTGTGGGCAAGACCGCCATTGCCGAAGGTCTGGCCAAGAAAATTGTTGATGGGCAGGTGCCGGAAGTACTTGAGGAAAGTGTGATCTTTTCGCTGGATCTAGGCGCACTACTTGCAGGAACCAAATATCGGGGTGATTTCGAGAAACGCCTGAAGAGTGTACTTGCCCATCTCAAAAAAACGCCTGGAGCAGTGCTCTTCATCGACGAGATCCATACGATCATCGGTGCTGGTGCTGCATCCGGTGGTGTCATGGATGCCTCGAACCTGATCAAGCCGATGCTCGCTTCCGGTGAAATGAAATGCATCGGATCCACAACCTACCAGGAATACCGTGGAATCTTCGAAAAGGATCGGGCACTGGCACGCCGCTTTCAGAAAATCGACGTGATCGAACCTTCTGTCGAGGAGACCTATGAAATTCTCAAGGGACTGAAATCACGCTTCGAAGAGCACCATAATGTCAAATACACCGATCAGGCACTCAAGGCATCGGCAGAGCTGACTGAACGCTATATCAATGATCGGCATCTGCCCGACAAGGCCATCGATATCATTGATGAAGCCGGCGCCAGCCAACGACTGCTGCCAGAAGAGGAGCGCAAAAAGGTTATTGATGTACAGGACATAGAGGATATGATCGCCAAAATTGCCCGTATCCCATCGAAGACTGTTTCCACCTCTGATAAGGATACCCTGAAGAACCTTGAACGTAATCTGAAGATGGTGGTCTTTGGTCAGGATGAGGCAATTGAAACCCTTTCATCGGCAATTAAGATGTCGCGTTCGGGGCTAGGCCGAGAAGACAAACCTATCGGCTCCTTTCTGTTCGCTGGTCCGACGGGGGTTGGTAAAACCGAAGTCAGCAAACAGTTGGCTCAGATCATGGGCATCGATCTGGTGCGTTTTGACATGTCCGAATACATGGAGCGACATACTGTATCACGGTTAATCGGTGCACCCCCAGGTTATGTCGGATTTGATCAGGGTGGACTTCTTACTGAAGCAATCAACAAGCAACCACATGCGGTTCTGCTGTTGGATGAGATTGAAAAGGCACATCCTGATGTTTTCAATCTACTGCTACAGGTCATGGACCATGGGCGACTGACTGACACTAATGGACGTGAAACTGACTTTAGAAATGTCATTCTGATCATGACTACGAATGCAGGCGCGGACAAACTCAACCGCACATCTATCGGATTCACCAATCAAGTCGAATCGATGGACGCAATGGAAGATATCAAACGGATCTTTACTCCAGAGTTCCGTAATCGTCTGGATTCCATCGTTCACTTCAACCCACTGGATCCGGCAACGATCATCCATGTGGTCGACAAGTTCCTGATCGATCTGGAAACCCAGCTCGACAGCAAGAATGTCACCATTGAGGTGGATGACAGTGCACGACAGTGGTTGGCCGTACATGGCCATGATCAGCTCATGGGTGCGCGGCCCATGGGACGACTCATCCAGGATAAAATTCGTCGCCCACTGGCCGAAGAGCTCTTGTTCGGCAAGCTGGAACATGGGGGGCATGTGTTCATCACTACAAAAGATGATGAATTGATCATCAATATCGATGTAACAGAGGCCGAAAAGGCTTGATTCCCATCATCTCATGGCCAATGGTTCGGTAGGACCTTTTTACAGAGTAAGTGTTTTCTGTCAGAGCCAGCCTTTGCGCTTGAAATAGAGGTAGGGAGCAATGCCGGACAATACCATAAGCACTAGGGCCAATGGGTAGCCCCAGTGCCATGTGAGTTCCGGCATGAACCTGAAATTCATTCCATAGATGCTCGCAACCAGTGTCGGCGGCAGAAAAACCACTGCGGCAATAGAGAATATCTTGATGATATTGTTCTGCTGTAAGTTGATAAAGCCAAGTGCGGCATTGAGCAAAAAGTCCACTTTCTCAGACAGAAAGGTATTATGGGGCAATAGTGTTTCGATATCACCAAGCATCAGGCGGACACGCTCTGCATACTCAGGAGAAAGATGAGCATGTCGCAGAAGAAACCCCAGATCACGCTGACCATCCATCAAACACAGCCTGACTTTGGCATTGATATCCTCAGTTCTTGCCAGTCCATCGAGTGCGTTCACCAATTCTGCTTCATTATTACGGTCCAGCACTTGACGACTAATTGACTCAATTGACCTGTGCGTCTCTTCCAGAATATCCGCCAATTCGTCCACCTTGATCTCATGCAATTCCATGACCAGGGCTACAGGATCATCGATAATGTCGGTTCGTCTCTGCAAACGCATACGCAGCAATCGCATGATCGGAATTTCCCGGGCACTCAGTGTCACCAGCCGTTTTTCGTCGAGCAACATAGCGACTGTCGAATTCTTGAGATTTTCTCCTGAACGATGCAGGAACAGGCAATTAACCTGGAAACCATCCTCAAAAACAAAATAATTCGAGCTTGCCTCGATTTCTTCCACATCACTGGTTTCGGGTAAAGGGTGCGAAAAAATCGTGCTTACGAGTGACCGCTCCTCATCCGTAGGCTCGATCAGATCAATCCAGATAGCCTGTCCTAGCGCATCAGGATCGTGTTTGAGATCGATTGGCTCCAGTCTTCCCCGATTGGTTCGCAATGCACTGATCATCTTTTTCTTCCTGTAATCACCGTTTTTATATACTCTTGAAAAAAACCTTGGAGTTCCGTTGCATGTTATAGAGTAGTTTCTTCTCCATAGGCAGATCTTTGATCGTCCCTTCGGTAAAACCATGCTCAAGAAACCAGTGAGCAGTTTGCGTCGTCAGTACGAATAATCGGTGTATACCCAGATGCTTTGCCTCCTTTTCCAGTTCTTCCAGCAACAACGCTGCCCTGCCCGCATTCAGATAGTCTGGATGGACTGCAAGACAGGCGATCTCGGCCAGATCGTCTTCCGGGTAGGGATAGAGCGCACCACAGGCAATGATTGTATGATCGCGCTCCATAACCATGAAGTGATCGATCTCGATCTCCAGTTTTTCCCTCGAACGCCGAACCAACACACCAGCCTCTTCCAAAGGTGTGATCAATTCCAGGATCCCGCCAATGTCGTCCACTGTCGCCTTGTGCAATTCATCGAAGGGCACCGCACTGATCAGAGTACCCACGCCGTCGCGGGTAAACAGCTCCAGCAGCAAACCACCCGAAATATTCCGATCAATAAGATGCACGCGTTTGACACCGTGGCGACTGGCGGTCAAGGCACACAACAATTCTGAGATGGCATCATCATCCTGCAACCGGTTTTCCACTTCCAGCTGGGTCATCTGGCGTAGCAAGCGGCCTTCTTCATTTATCCCTTTGTTGCCTTCAGTCAGCAAGACAAGCTTGTCCGCTGTCAACGCCACCGCCACCGATGAGGCCACGTCCAGCGCACTGAGGTTGAAAACCTCGCCCGTCGGTGAATAACCCACCGGTGATATGAGAACGATCTCACCATGGTCCAGATGCTGCTTGATCGCCCCTTTATCGATCCGCCTGACTTCACCCGTATGACAAAAATCGATACCCTCACGGACACCCAAGGGACGGGCAGTGACGAAATTTCCAGACGCAATCCGGATATGGGCACCGGCCATGGGCGAATTGACGATGCCTGTAGAAAAAAGGGCCTCGATCTCGACGCGAATGGCGCCCGCGGCCTCTTTCACACAACCCAATGCGGCTTCGTCTGTGATTCGCAATCCCTTTTCATATCTAGGTGTTACGCGCCTTATCTCAAGCCGCTCATCGATCTGGGGGCGAGCGCCATGGATGACAACCAGGCGCATTCCCAGACTGGAAAGCAAGGCCAGGTCGTGGATCAGACTGGGAAAACCTTCAGCTCCTATCGCTTCGCCACCAAAATAGACCACGACTGTGCTCCCCCGATGGGTATGGATGTAGGGAGAGGCGGAGCGAAACCAGTCGACAAACTGTAAATCAGTGCTTTCCATCGTCAGTACAAAACTCGATTATCATGTTTTTCAATAGAGCGATCATCGGCTGCACACGTTCCAGGGCAACGTATTCATCAGGCTGATGGGCCTGTGCGATATCACCGGCCCCCATGATCACGGTCTCGATTCCAAGCTGATCCAGAAAGGGACCCTCTGTCGCAAATGCGACACTTCCCGCTTGTCTGCGGCTCAGCCGTTCGGCTACTTTGACTATCGCTGAACCAGGTGCTGTGCATAATGGAGGTACAGGTTGCGTCAGTGAACGTATCTCATATGTTAACCCAGAATCTGCAAGAACGTTAGCAACTCTTTGATTTAGTGAATCCCTGAGAATAGCCACATCCATCCCTGGGAGTACACGCAGGTCGATCTGGAGCTCGCACTCTCCACAGATCCGGTTGGGATTGTCACCACCGTGAATATGCCCCAGGTTCATAGTGGGGACCTCGACGTCGAATAGTGGTTCGCGATTCTTTTCCTGTAAGTCACGCCTCCACTTCAACAATTCGCCGATCACTCTGTGCATGCCCTCCAAGGCATTACGTCCATAGGCGGGGTTGCTCGAATGGCCTGATTGTCCATGCACGATGATCGACTCCATCATGACGCCTTTGTGCATACGGATAGGTTGTAATCCCGTAGGTTCACCAATGATTGCATACCGGGCTTTCAGCTTATTTTTTCTTACCAAGGTACGTGCACCGTTCATGGTGCTCTCCTCATCGGCGGTGGCAAGAATGATCAAAGGTTTGGTGAGTTTTCCCAGATCGAGTCCACGTAGTGCTTCCAGGATCAAAGGGAAAAAGCCCTTCATGTCGGAGGTGCCAAGTCCATAAAAACGATCTCCCTTCCTGGTCAATGTGAATGGATCGCTGTTCCAGAGACTTTCATCGAAAGGTACCGTATCCGTGTGTCCGGCCAGGATCAGACCGTCTTCCCCTGTTCCCAATCGCGCGATGAGATTGTATTTGGCGGGTCCACTACTCACCTCCTGCAGCTCAATCGCAAATCCGAGATCGGTCATCCATTCCGCCAGCAGATCGATGACCCCTCGATTCCCCATATCGAATTCAGCATTAACACTGCTCACCGACGGCGCTGCGATTAACCGGGCGAAGATCGCTTCAAAAGGGGGCAAACGAGTCTTTTTGCTCACTGGGCTCATTTTATCTTCCTATCGGGTTATAGCCGATTCCTCTGGGTAGTTATACAATAACGTGAGAATAATCACTCGGGGAAAGCTCACATGATACCTGAAGAAGTCGTTGATATATCGCGCTTACAGTTCGCAGTCGTTGCCTTGTACCATTTTCTGTTCGTGCCTCTGACATTGGGCCTGACCTTTCTGCTCGCAATCATGGAGTCAGTCTATGTCATGACGGGCAAACAGGTCTATAAGGATATGGTCAAGTTCTGGGGTAAACTCTTTGGCATCAACTTCGCTCTCGGCGTGGCCACCGGTCTGACCATGGAGTTTTCCTTCGGTACCAACTGGTCTTACTACTCCCACTACGTAGGTGATATCTTCGGTGCACCACTGGCGATTGAGGGGCTGATGGCCTTCTTCCTGGAATCCACGTTCGTCGGCATGTTCTTTTTCGGCTGGGAGCGCATGAGCAAGGTCCAGCACCTGATCGTGACCTGGCTGATGGCAATCGGCACCAACCTCTCCGCTCTCTGGATACTGATCGCCAACGGCTGGATGCAGAATCCGGTCGGGGCCGACCTCAATGTAGAGACCATGCGCATGGAAATGACTAGTTTCGCCGAGATCCTGTTCAATCCCGTGGCTCAGGTGAAATTCATCCATACCGTGGCCGCGGGTTATGTTGCCGGTTCCATGTTTGTACTCAGCATCAGTGCCTGGTATTTGCTCAGAGGACGGGACATCGGTTTTGCCAAGCGTTCCTTTGCCGTGGCCGCGGGTTTCGGTACTGCGGGGATTTTATCTGTCATCCTCCTCGGAGATGAGAGCGGTTATGAAACTGGTGAGCTGCAAAAATACAAACTTGCCGCAATTGAAGCGGAGTGGGAAACCGAAGAACCTCCCGCAGCATTCACTGTATTTGGTTTTCCGGATCAAGAGGAACAAACAACCCACAATGCGATCAAGATACCCTACCTGCTCGGTTTGATCGCCACTCGCTCTGTTTCGGAAGAGGTCGTAGGTCTGAAAGACATCATCCGGGAACATGAAGAAAAGATCCGTAAGGGGATTATCGCCTATAAAGTCTTTGAAAAAATCCGTGATGGTGAGGCAACCGACGAGGAGAAATCCCATTTCAAGGAGACGCTCAGCAAGGATTTTGGCTATGCCCTGTTGTTGCAGCAATATGCACCCAATGTACTCAATGCGACGGAAGACCAGATCAAACAAGCTGCCAAAAACAGTATCCCCCATGTGGCACCCTTGTTTTTCACTTTCCGCATCATGGTGGCTGCCGGTGTCGCTATGTTGATCGTCTTCTTACTGGCTTTCTATTACACTGCCAAACGTACTGCCTTCAGCAAACGATGGCTGTTGTGGCTCTGCTTCCTGAGTCTGCCTCTGCCCTGGATTGCCATCGAGAGTGGCTGGTTCGTCGCCGAATATGGCCGGCAACCCTGGGCAGTCGGGGAAATCCTGCCAACGGCAACCGCAGTTTCCAGTCTGGACTACAGCGATGTAGTCAACAGCCTGGTGGCGTTCATCGTCTTCTATACCTTCTTGCTCATTATCGAAGTGTACCTGATGGTCAAGTTTGCACGTCTGGGGCCCAGTTCCCTGCATACCGGACGCTACCACTTCGAGAAGACAGAAACCTCAAACCATCATCTACTCTAAAGGAGGCCAGACATGGAATTTCTAAGTTATGAATATTTACGACTGGTCTGGTGGATCCTCATAGGTGTTCTCTGGATCGGTTTTGCCCTGACTGAGGGGTTCGACATGGGGGTGGCCATGCTCCTGCCCTTTGTCGGTAAAAACGATGAGGAGCGCAGAATCGCCATCAATGCCATCGCCCCCCACTGGGACGGTAACCAGGTGTGGCTGATTCTGGCGGCAGGCGCCCTCTTTGCCGCATGGCCCACCCTGTATGCCACTGCGTTCTCGGGCATGTATCTGGCGTTACTGATCCTGCTATTCACACTCTTTCTGCGTCCAGTCGGTTTCGATTATCGCTCCAAGCTCCCGAGTCAGAAATGGCGCAATTTCTGGGACTGGGCACTGTTTGTGCCCGGTGTAATTCCACCCCTGATCCTGGGTGTGGGCATGGGTAATCTCTTCCTTGGCATCGGATTCAAATACGATGAATACATGCGCTCCTCCTTCGAGGGTGGTTTTTTTCAGTTGCTGCATCCTTTCGCACTGCTGGCCGGATTGCTCGCCGTGGCTATGTTCATGATGCACGGTGCCAGTTATCTGATGCTACGTTCTGAAGGCCCGGTGCATGAACGCTCGAAAGCCTTTCTGCACAAGGCAGCACTGGTGGTCATTGCCCTGTTTGCCATTGAAGGCCTGTGGCTGTGGCTCGCCATTGACGGCTACACCATCACCAGTGAGATCGATGTCTCCGGCCCCAGCAACCCTTTGAACAAGACTGTCCTGATTGGTGAGGCGACCTGGCTGCAGAACTACGGGAAATACCCCCTGTCCGTATTGGCACCCTTGATGGGCTTTGCCGGTGCCCTCGGTGCCCTTGTCTTCAGCAAGGCAGAAAGGACAGGGCTGGCTTTTTTCAGTTCCTCGATGAGTCTGATCGGCATCATCCTCACCGCCGGGTTTTCACTGTTTCCGTTCATTTTCCCATCCAGCCTCAACCCGAATCACAGTCTCACAATGTGGGATGCAACATCAAGCGCCCTGACCCTGAACATCATGTTCTGGGCTGCCATGATCTTTGTCCCCATTATTCTTGCCTATACCTTCTGGTGCTACAAAACCATGTGGGGCAAGTATTCGGTCGAGACGATCAGAGCACACGATCACGAACTTTATTGAGGAGACAAAATCATGTGGTATTTTGCATGGATACTTGGAGTTTTACTGGCCTGCGCCTTTGGCATCATCAACGTCATGTGGCTTGAACTGAATGGTCTGGAAGAAGGAGAATGATATCCCGGACTCAGCGAATGAGTCCGGCCTTCCATTTCCATGACCCTTCCTGAATTTCTCAGGTCTCAAAAATCACTTACCGGAAATGCGCTATCGCTTGCCGTTGGTCTGGGCCTAGGTTCCGGTCTTTTACTCATCTTGCAGGCCTGGCTGCTGGCCATAACTATAACGGCCGTAGTCTTTGAACAAGCCAGACTGGTGGATGTCCAGATCGAGCTGTTTGCACTACTGGTTCTTTTTCTCGTCCGCACTGTATTGAACTGGTCATCCGAGCTCCTGGCCTTCAAAGCTGCGGCAAGGGTTAAACACGGCCTCAGAAAACAATTACACCGGCATCTGTTTGCCCGCGGCCCGATCGCGATCGGCGACGAAACCAGCGGCGAGATGGTTACCGTACTCATCGATGGGATCGAAGCCCTGGAGGGGTATTACGCTCGTTATCTGCCCACCATGGCACTAGTGGTTCTGCTCCCGCTGGCCATCTTGGTGTTCGTCTTTCCAGTCGACTGGATATCGGGACTGGTGCTGCTCCTCACCGCACCGCTGATCCCTTTTTTTATGATCCTGATCGGCAAGGGCACGGAGAGACTAAATAAAAAACAGTGGCGCAAACTGGCACGGATGAGTGCCCACTTTCTGGATATGATCCAAGGACTGAGTACGCTGAAAATCTTCAATGCCAGCCGTCGCGAGGCTGAGGCCATTGCCAGGGTTTCTAATGAATACCGACAGTCCACCATGTCCGTTTTGAGAGTGGCCTTTCTATCTTCGCTGGTGCTGGAATTTCTGGCCAGTATCAGCATCGCTATTGTTGCCGTTCTGATCGGATTTCGTCTCTACTATGGCGAGATCGATTTCTTGCACGGTTTTTTCGTCTTGTTGCTGGCACCGGAATTCTACTTTCCCTTGCGCAATCTGGGCACCCATTATCATGCACGCCTAGAGGCGATTGGTGCTGCAGAAAAGATGCTCGATCTCCTTGAAAAACCTCTGCCTGAATCAACGCCAACACCCGTAGCCTTACCCTCGCCTCACAAGGCTCCCGGGATCCGCTTCGAGCACGTGTTTTTCACCTACAATAATCGGGGCTCGGCCCTTGAGGATTTTAACGTCACCCTACCCGCAGGCAAACGCATTGCACTTGTCGGCAAAAGCGGCGCCGGTAAGAGTACTGTATTAAAACTCCTGGCTCGGTTCATTTCACCTACCAAGGGGGAGATTCTCATCAATGAAGTGCCCTTGTCCAGGATCGATCGGGCCAGATGGCGCCAACACATCACCTGGTTACCACAGAACCCTCATCTGTTTCAGGGCAGCATTCGGGACAACCTCACGATGGGCATGGACGTGTCCGAGGAAGCGATCCAAAGAGCGGTTGCCGATGCAGGGCTCAATGATTTCATCCAACGTTTACCCGACGGTTACGAGACACTCATTGGAGAAAAAGGTCAGGGACTTTCCGGCGGACAGATCCAACGTATCGCACTCGCCCGTGCTTTTTTGAAAGATGCACCTCTGATCCTGCTCGATGAGGCCACGGCCAACCTTGATGCAGAGAGTGAGCAAAGGATCAGCCAAAGTATCGGCCGCCTCGCACGCAACAAAACACTGATCATGATCGCACACCGTTTGCGAACTGTGATTACAGCCGATCTGATCCTGGTCATAGACAAGGGCCGCCTCATCGAACGTGGCACCCATGAAACTCTGATCCGGCAATCCGGACGCTATGCAGAACTTGTGAAGACTCTCAACAATCAGGAGTATCAATGAGCTCGCTGAAAACCATCCTGCGATTGCTGAACCTCTTCCGTCCCTGCTGGGGCTGGATGTTGCTGGGCATTCTGCTGACGCTGATCACCATTCTGGCCAATGTAGGCCTGCTGGCACTTGCCGGCTGGTTCATCACCGTGATGGGTATCGCCGGTGCATTAGGTATCACACAGGTCAACTATTTCACGCCGGCAGCCGCGATCCGGGGACTGGCCATTGCGCGTACCGCGGGCCGTTATGCGGAAAGAGTGATCACGCACGAGGCCACCTTCCGACTCCTTGCCCGGCTCCGGGTCTGGTTTTATGAGCATCTGGAACCACTCGCCCCTGCCGTGTTGCAGACCTATCACAGTGGTGATCTTCTGAGTCGCATCCGTGCAGACATCGATCATCTACAGAATTTTTATCTGCGTATCCTGGCCCCGGTCATGGTCGCGGTAATCGGGATCCTGATCATCGGCGGGTTTCTCTCCCGTTATGAGTACAACATCATGCTGGCAACGATCAGTTTCCTGATCATTGCCGGTGTTCTTTTGCCATTGCTCGTCAACAAACAGCTCAAAAAATCAGGTCAACGGATCATCGAAGCCCAGTCACAACTTCGGAGCACCGTGATCGATAGCATACAAGGTATGGGAGAAATACTCCTTTATGATGCGGAAATCAAACAACAGCAAAGACTTGAACATCTCAGTGAGGCCATCCTGCATGAACAGGAACAACAGACCAGACTGACAGCTTGGTCTCAGCAGGGAATGATGCTTTGCGCCAATCTCGCCCTGTTTTCGATCCTGCTGATCGCTATCCCCTTGGTGAACCAGCATTACATCTTGCCCGAAGAGTTACCCATGCTGGCATTTCTCGTGCTCGCCAGCTTTGAGACTATTCTGCCTCTTCCCCAGGCCTTCCGACTCCTGCCAGAGACACTCGCCTCTGCCAGGCGCGTGTTCGCGATCGTGGACAGCAAACCGTCAGTCAGTGATCCCGATCACCCCTCCCCACAACCGTCAAGATTCGATCTAGAGTTCAGAAATGTGTGTTTTCGCTACCCTTGTGCAGAAAGTGATACGCTGCATGATTTGAGCTTTAGATTACCGCAGGGGAAAAGACTGGCCATCGTGGGTGAGAGCGGTTCGGGCAAGACCACCATCTGTCACCTATTGCTGAAATTCTATGAGCCCAAAGGTGGAATCATCTGCCTCGGAAACAATTCTCTCACAGAATTTCATGGAGAGGATCTGCGACGTTATTTCACGGTTGTCCAGCAACAGTCTTTTCTCTTCAACAGTACCATCCGCAAAAACCTGCTGCTTGCCAAGCCGGAAGCCCATGACCAGGAGCTTGAAACCGTCTGCCGTGTAGCCCAGATCCATGACTTCATTATGTCTCAGCCGGAAGGCTATGATACCTGGGTCGGTGAAGCTGGCGTGCAGCTCTCCGGAGGTCAGGTTCGTCGCCTTGTGATCGCAAGAGCGATACTCAAGGATGCGCCCATCCTGATCCTTGATGAGCCAGGTGAAGGCTTGGACACCGTCACCGAACAGCGGCTCATTGATGCCGTCATCGACTACAAAAAGCACGCCAGCATTCTCCTGATCACGCACAAAAAAGCCGCCCTGAACAAAATGGATAGCATTATCACATTGAAAAAACATTCGTCACCCCCATATATTCAATGAAACCTTTTAACCCGTGGAGAAACCAGAATGAAAAAAGAAGACCATGATCTCGATCCCGTCGATATCCTCGGTAATGCCTATGAGAAGATGTACGAAGACATTGTCAGTGGCTTACACAAGGCCGAAGAAAAGTCGGCACCGGTTCTGCACAAACTCATCGAAGAAGCCAAGGAAAAGATGACCCAGCTTGGAGAGGTTTCGAAAGAGGATGCAGAAAAACTGGGGAACTATCTGGAGCGTGATCTCTCCCATCTGGTGAATTACCTTGCTGAAACCAGCCGCGATCTCAAGAAGTGGCTGGGCTTTGAGACCACTCTAATTGAAGCAGAATTCCTGAAATGGATGCAGGATGTAGCTGACCCAACTGTCCTCGAATGGCTAAGGCTGAAGGAAAAGGTTGAAAATGCACCCTATCATACCGGAGAAATTACCGGCCCGGGTACACTGGTTTGTGACAGCTGTGGAGAAGAACTTCATTTTTATAAAGTAGGCAAGATTCCTCCCTGCCCCAAATGCCATGGAACGACTTTCCACAGAAAAACAACATAAAATCTGATGAATAAAGAGTACACCCATATATGGGTATGAAAGAGCGAAAACCGTTCTGTGAACCACTTTCATTGCCAGTAGTTCTCATGCTTGTTCAATCCCGGATATAAAAAGACCGGCTCGAAGCCGGTCTTTTTATATCTGGCGTCCCCTAGGGGATTCGAACCCCTGTTGCCGCCGTGAAAGGGCGGTGTCCTAGGCCTCTAGACGAAGGGGACAGTAAACTGTCGGAATCAGGCCACCCTGATGTTTTCTCAATTTCTCTGGTGGAGCTAGGCGGGATCGAACCGCCGACCTCTTGCATGCCATGCAAGCGCTCTCCCAGCTGAGCTATAGCCCCTGATTTTGAGGGCGCAAATTTACGCGATCACTCCCGGCTCGTCAAGGAAAAAATGGATTTTTTTTGTTTTTTGCAAACCCTTACCGGCGGGGTGCTTTTATGTCTTTGACCAGCCCCATTCTAGATTTGAGCATCAGAACCCTTCTGACGGCGTCATCTACCCGAGAACGGAATTCTGGTTCCTCCTTCATCCAGTTCACGATGGCCGCTTTCATCAATACAGCCTTTTGAGGGTGGGTCATCATCAACAGATCGTTTCCGGTCTTGATCGCACGGTATGTCAGTGTCAGGATCTGATCGTCCTCCTTTTTCTCCCGTGTCCATAATCGGAGCGCCCTGCCCCAAAGATCGTCCGTGATCAACAATCCATCCGGATGCAGATTTCGTGCTGTGTTGGTGAACCGGCTCGAAAATACTGCAGGGTTGGACGTATATTTTTCATAGATGATGCTTGAGAGCATAACGCCAGAGACTTTTCTTGCCAGTCGTTGAAAAGGGATCACATGACTTTGTATTGCCCACGAGGGGGCGCGACTGATAGCAATCTCGTGATCCGAATTTTGAACCACATCATACCCCGGAAAGTGTTTACTGATACTGATGATTCCCTGGGACTGAAAGCCTTCAACATAGGCTCCGGCCTTTTCCACAACATCGTCAGGCGGGTTACCAAATGAACGTTTCTTCAAAGCCATGAAAGTGGGTTTTTTCTCATGATCTGTCGCCGGATCCAAAACGGGAGCCAGATTCATGTTGATACCCATATCATGAAGTACCCTTGCCATTCTCTTTGCATGGTTTCTGATCCGCTCAGCCGGCCACCGGCTCATTTCTGCAGCGGAGGGTGTTTTTTCCCACCCTGGCAGTCGTTTCATACGGTTGACTCGACCACCTTCCTGATCGATGCTGACTAGAACACCGATGTGCGACCGTTCCTGCATTCTTGCAAGGCCGGCCTTCAACGTGCCCGGATGCTTCAGCATGTTCTGCATAATCAGAACTCCTCCGAAGTCGTTATCCGAAACAAACGCAGGATCGGTGTAATAGACCAGTATCAGCTGAGCTGCCTTTTGCTCATCTGTCATCCTGTCCATCACCTGCCGAACCGAATCGGAAGCTTCGGTATTTCTGCTGATCAGAATCAGCAGAAAAAAAGGGAGCAGGAGGCCTGAAGGTCTATTCATTGGTAATGCAGCTCAGCCCTTCTGCTCGATCTTGGCCCAGGTATCACGCAGGGTGACGGTCCGGTTGAAAACCAGCCTGCCCTCACGGCACAGCTCAGCATCAGCACAGAAGTAGCCCTCGCGCTCGAACTGGAAGACATCACCGGGCTTGGCATTGCCCAGGCTGGACTCTACAAAACATGCAGTCAGGGTTCTCAATGAATCCGGGTTGAGATGCACCATAAAGTCGTCAACCTCCTTGTCGCTGTCAGGATGAGGGTGAGTGAAGAGGCGATCATAGAGTCGGATTTCGGCTTTGAGTCCATACTTGGCCGAGACCCAGTGGATGACACCCTTGACCTTGCGTCCTTCAGGATTGGCACCCAGGGTTTCCGGATCATAAGTACAGCGGAGCTCAATGATTTCGTCGTTTTCATCCTTAATCACCTCATCACAGCGGATCACATAGGCGTTGCGCAGGCGAACTTCCTTGCCAAGCACCAGGCGTTTGAACTTCTTGTTGGCTTCTTCTCGAAAGTCTGCACGATCGATGTAGAGCTCCCGTGTAAAGGGAATGGTCCGTGTTCCCATTTCTTCTCTCTGTGGATGGTTGGGTGCTTGCAATTCCTCAGTCTTATCTTCTGGGTAGTTGGTGATCACCACCTTGAGAGGGTGGAGCACGGCCATGGCCCGTAGTGCATTCGCATTGAGATGATCCCGAATGCAACTCTCCAGGATCTCCATTTCTACCGAGTTATCCGCCTTACTGACGCCAATTCGATCGCAGAAGTCGCGGATTGCCGCCGCTGGATAACCCCGCCGCCGCATACCGGAAATTGTGGACATTCGTGGATCATCCCAACCCTCGACGATCCCCTCTTCCACCAGCCGGGTCAGTTTGCGTTTACTGGTGATCGCATACTGCAGATTGAGGCGGGCAAATTCAATTTGTTGCGGATGGCACTCTACCTGCAATCGATCGAGGTACCAGTCATAGAGCGGTCGATGATCCTCAAATTCCAGCGTACACAGGGAATGCGTGATGCCCTCGATGGAGTCAGACAGACAATGGGTGAAGTCATACATGGGGTAGATACACCACTCATTACCCGTCTGATGGTGAATCACTCCGTGCCGGATCCGGTAGATCGCCGGATCACGCAGGTTGATATTGGGTGAGGCCATATCGATCTTGGCCCGAAGCACTTTGGCGCCATCGGGGAACTCGCCTGCACGCATGCGTGTGAAAAGATCGAGATTCTCTTCCACCGAGCGATCCCGATAGGGACTGTTTCTTCCGGGCTCCGTCAAGGTGCCGCGATATTCGCGGACCTGCTCGGGTGAGAGATCACAAACGTAGGCATCTCCCTGCTTGATCAGCTGAACGGCATATTCATAGAGACGTTCGAAATAGTCGGATGCAAAAAACTCCCGATCACCCCAGTCGTAGCCCAACCAACGCACATCCCGCTTGATCGCATCGACATATTCTGCATCTTCCTTGTGCGGGTTGGTGTCGTCGAAACGCAAGTTGCACAGGCCATTATAGTCTTCCGCCAAGCCAAAATTAAGACAGATGGATTTGGCATGTCCGATATGCAAATAACCATTGGGCTCTGGGGGAAAGCGTGTATGCACCCGGCCACCGTTTTTGTCGGCGGCGAGATCTGCTTCAATGATGTTACGAATGAAATTCGCGGGTTTTTTCTCGTCACTCATTTACTGGTTTTCTTCCCGTTCGTTGATGTAGTTGAGCGCCCTGTCGATCCGCCGTAAAGTGGCCTCCTTCCCCGTTAGGTAGAGGGTGACATCGATACTTGGCGAGGCGGCACGTCCAGTGACTGCCACACGCAAAGGTTGGGCCACTTTTCCCAGTTTCAATTCCAGTTGTTCGGCCACCTTGACTACACAATGGTGGATGGCTTCTGGTGTCCAATTATGGAGTGCCTCCAGTTCAGCCCGGCATCGCTCCAGGGCCTCCCGTGCCGCTGGGCGCAAGTTTTTCTTTGCGGCCTTTTCATCGAACGCTTCATAATCACGGTAAAAAATAGTGCTGATCTCGGCCAACTCCACCAAGGTCTTGGCACGTTCCCGCTGCGCCTTGACCACTTCGACCAGATCGGGCCCTTCTGCCGGATCGATGCCCAGTTTCCCTAAGTGATGACTCAGCAAACGGGCGATGCGCGCCGGATCGTCCTTAATCAGATATTGCTGATTGAGCCAAAGCAATTTCTCGTTATCGAAACTGGCAGCTGAATTATTCACATCCTTGATATCAAACAGCCGGATCATTTCATCGATAGTAAAGATTTCCTGATCACCGTGAGACCAGCCAAGCCGTACCAGATAGTTGATAAGTGCTTCGGGCAAAAAGCCCTTTTCACGATATTCGATAACACTCACCGCACCATGCCGCTTGGACAGGCGTGATCCGTCTTCCCCGAGGATCATAGGCAGGTGAGCATAGCGTGGTGGTTGCAATCCCAAGGCCTTCATCATGTTGATTTGTCGAGGGGTGTTGTTGAGATGATCATCTCCCCGAATCACATGCGTGATGCCCATCTCTGTATCATCGACAACGACAGTGAGATTATAGGTCGGTGATCCATCGGAACGGCGAATAATCAGATCGTCTAATTCTGCATTATTGAAAACCACTTTCCCGCGCACCAGATCCTCCACTTCCACAACCCCCTCGTCCGGGTTCAGAAAACGCACCACATGGGGCTCGGATGGGTCGATCGTCTTGCCGTAACAATGACGGTCATAGCGAGGCTTGATCTTTTTTGCCATCTGCTCTTCACGCAAGGCATCAAGCCGTTCCTTCGGGCAGTTGCAGCGGTAAGCATGTCCGCTTTCAAGTAACTTCTCGATCGCTTCATTATACCGATCGAAGCGATGTGTCTGAAAAAATGGACCTTCATCATAGTCCAGCCCCAGCCAGGTCATGCCCTCGAGGATGGCATTCACGGATTTTTCAGTTGATCGTTCCAGATCGGTATCTTCCACACGCAGGATAAAAGTGCCTCCATGCTTGCGTGCATAGAGCCAGGAAAAGAGAGCCGTTCTGGCGCCTCCAACATGCAGATAGCCCGTAGGACTGGGAGCAAATCGTGTTCTGATCGTCATTGTTTCCTTGGATATAAATGAAAAGTCGGGCGCTATTGTACAATGAACACGAAATAAAACAGATCATTTAAAGGTATGGCGTAAGCAACCACCAGAAGGCATCCCAAATCCGGATATAAAGGGGACGTGTAGCCAGATCTTCCAGTGTCACCTGAGTGCTTTCGTTCCTTATCTGTTCAAATTTCCCTAACAGACTCTCCGCCAGTTCCGAATCGAGCGTTTCGATGTTCAGTTCAAAGTTGAGCCGCAAGCTGCGAATATCCAGATTTGCCGAACCGAACTGGCAATAACAACTATCTACGATCAACAGCTTGGTATGAGCAAAAGGCGGTGGCTGGTAATAAATCTTTGCGCCATATTGCAGGTATTGCCAGAGACTGTTGCGCATGGCCCAATGTACATATGGGAGGTTATTGTTCGATGGCAGGATGATATTGACATCGACACCACGCAAGGAAGCCGCCTGGATCGCTACGATCAATTCACGGGGTGGCAAAAAATAAGGGGTAATAATATTCAGCGTCTTCTCTGCACTGTTGATTGCAGAGATGATGATATGCATCAACACATCAAGATGAACACCAGGGCCATCACTAATAGCACGACAACGTGATGCACCCCTCTGCTCATTCTCATAAACCCTCTCGGGTAGCCTTTCACCACAAGCAAAGCGCCAGTCCTCGGTAAACACCCTGCCCATTTGCTCCAGCACCGGGCCCCGGATCCGGAACATAACATCCCTGGTCGCCTCCTTCGGGTCAGCATCACGCAAAACATGTTCAGGACGGATATTCATTCCTCCGGTAAATCCGATCTTGCCATCGACCAATACGACCTTGCGGTGATTGCGCAGGTTGATCTCCAGCCGCGGGATCACCTTGGCTGGAGGCAGAAAGACCTCAACCCGAACGCCTCTCGATCGCAGGATCTTTTCCGTTCTCCCCCGGTCATACCAGGCACCTACACCATCTAGCAAAACACGGACATCGACACCCCGTTCCATAGCCGAGGTCAGGGCATCAATGAACTGCTGCCCCACCCCCTGATGTTCAAAGATATAAAAAGATAGATAAACCCATTCCTTTGCCTGCTTGATACTCTCCAACATGGAAGGATAGGCTTCATCACCATTTTCCAGCAATTCAACCTGATTGCCGTCCACGATAGGCAAACCGGTCAATGCAGATCCCAGAAGAAGAAGCGGATCGCCATGACTGCTTTCAGGATCGGGGATAAAAACCGGCATTTCACTCAGCGCTGTTTCGGGTACCGCTCCAAGTTTCAACACCCGGCTGGAGGCTCGATTGATCCCGAACAGCAGATAGAAAACAGGGCCAATAAAAGGTAGCGACAGACAAACGATAACCCACAGCAGTGAAGAACGAGGATCGCGTTTATGCAGGAGCGCATGCAGAGCCGTAACGGTTGCAAATATGACCAGTAAAGAAGACACGAACCAGTCCAGGACTGTCGATGGAATAAGCATGGCTCGTATCTTAGCATTGACTACATCAAATAGAATCAGGCTTCTGCTCATCAGCCCTCGTTTTCTGGTGTATTATCAAAGACAGACAGCTTCGGAGGGAAAACCATGAACAATCAGGCAATTTCAAAACCAGCTATTGGTCTGGCACTGGGTGGCGGTGCCGCACGGGGCTGGGCTCACATAGGGATTATCAAATCCCTCTCCGACTATGGAATTCATCCCGAGATCGTCACCGGGTGTTCAATTGGTGCGATTGTCGGCGCTGCCTACGCAGCAGGGAACCTGGAAAAACTCGAGAACTGGCTCTATTCTCTGACCACACCGAAACTGGCACGCTTCTTTGAACTCAACTTGACCCTGAAAGGCTTTGTCGATGCTGACAAACTGAGTCAGTTTCTTCACGAAAATGTGTGTGACAGGGAGCTAAATATCGAAGACCTTGAAAAATCCTTTGCCTGTGTAGCGACTGATCTCGATACCGGAAGGGAGATCTGGTTCACTGAAGGAAATGCCCATGAAGGGATCTGGTCATCCATTGCTCTTCCCGGTCTTTTTCCTCCAGTGAAACAGCGTGGCAGGTGGCTGGTGGATGGCGGATTGGTCAATCCTGTTCCAGTCTCACTTTGCCGCGCTCTCGGTGCAGATATCGTCATCGCTGTCAGCCTCAATAGCGATCTGGTTGGCCGCCGGTTTTCTGAACGAGGGAAAGAGTCCTCATCCGACAACAATTTTCTTAATTCCATCAAGGAGACTCTGAAAACTTATTCTGGTTCGCTCTTGAAATTCTCTTCCGAGAATCAGGAAACACCGCCCGGCCTGATAGATACCATCGTCGGTTCCATGAATATTGTTGAAGACAGACTCACACGAAGCCGAATGGCTGGTGATCCACCGGATATCCTGCTAACACCCAAACTGGCCTATCTAGGATTACTGGAATTTCAGCGTGCAAGGGAAGCCATTCAAGAAGGTCATGAATCCGTGACCAGAAAGCTACCAGAGATCAATTTCCTGCTTGGCTAGTGCAGGCGTTTAAAAACTGCCGGCGTCTCCCATTGAGGACCTCTTCGAGCATCTTTCTCGAATAGGAAGTCGAAACCTGTTTATATTTTGCTCTCCTGATCCTTCGTCCTTCCAAGGAGAAGATCGATCTCAGGTCCGCACGACCAGTACATCACAGCGTGCGTTGTTGATAACTCCATTGGTAGTCGATCCAAGCATCCTTGCCAGACCATGATGTCCATGTGAACCCATGACGATCAGATCGGCCTGCTGAGCCTCGGCATAAAACAGGATAGTCGATTTCGATCGACCCCAGATAATCTCTGTTTTTAATTTTGGATATCCGATCTTTCCCGTAAGCTCATCCATCTTCTTTTCAGCCCTTTCGAAGATAATCTCATCGGTTTCAAAAGCTTCATCGGGAACCACGAGCAGCTCAAAACTTCTATCGTAGCGAGTAATGTGCCTCAATGCATGGAGCACCATCAGTTCTGCATCATATTTCTTCGCAAGTTCTACTGCTTTTTTGACTGTTTTTCCCGAATGATCGGAAAAATCTATCGCAGCAAGAATCTTCTGATAGGTATCCTTTTGTTCCTCGGTTTCTGTTTCGGTTTCTTCTTCCTGCTCGCGCAGCCAGTCCCATGCCTTGGGTGCATCTTCATGATTGAAGAACTCAATTCGCCCACCGGTAAATGCCTTACCAAGTGTAGCCATCCAACGCTCCCACTTTTTTTCACCGACGATAGCGATTTTTCTGAAATCATTTCCGTGCTTCAGACCAATCTTGAAATCATCCCAGGCTGCCTTCGGTTCCCATCCATGAAAATCTTCCAACTGAAGATAAACAGACAAGGCACCCTGCTTCTCTATCGCCGACTCGAGTTCAGGAATAAATTTTTTGTAATCGGCATCGGTCAACTTCCCCGTTGCCTTGAATGCGAAGATTTTCTCATCATTGACTGGAATTCTCTGAAACATGATGCTCCTCCTGATCTTTATTCTTATGGTGGTTGAATTTGTATTGATAAAACTTATATAGAGTCTCGCGGAGAAAGAACAAGAATGAACTGATCTGGATCAAGAAGAGCATCCAACCCAAGGGTAGACTTGTGCATGGAGTGTAACTATGGAAAAGATAAGTCATTTGAATACGGGCAATAGCCTTGACCGTCTCTATCACGCATGGCTCGGCAAGCTGACCCTAAGCATTTCACCGGCAGCATTCATGCTGGCCTATATGGACTGGCTGTCTCATCTGTCGGTTTCACCCGGTAAGCATCTGGAACTGATACAGAAAGCAATCCGTAAGACAATGCGCTATTCGGTCTATGCAGCTCATGCGACCCTGGATAAAAACACACCTCCTTGCATGTGCCCTTTGCCACAGGATAAGCGGTTTCGTGGTGATGACTGGCAGCAATGGCCCTTTAACCTGATCTATCAGGCCTTTCTTCATCAACAACAATGGTGGTCCAACGCCACCACGGGTGTAAGAGGCGTTACTCCACATCACGAGCGTGTGGTTGAGTTTATGACGCGTCAGTTCCTGGATGCCTTTTCCCCCTCCAACTTCCCGTTCATGAATCCGGAAGTGATCCGGGTCACCCTGGAACAGGGAGGCCAAAACTTTGTCCGTGGATGGCTCAACTTTATCGAGGACATGGAACGGAAATTGGGCGGCAAACCGCCTGTGGGTGCTGAGAATTTTATTCCGGGCAAACAAGTGGCTATCACACCGGGCAAGGTTATTTACCGTAACCGTCTGATCGAGCTGATCCAGTATGCACCGGCAACCAAGACCGTGTATCGGGAACCGATCCTGATCACGCCAGCCTGGATCATGAAATACTATATCCTTGACCTGTCACCACACAATTCCATGGTCAAATACCTGGTTGAGCAGGGGCATACGGTTTATATGATCTCTTGGAAGAACCCTACTGCCGAGGATCGGGATCTGGGTATGGACGATTATCGCCGCTTAGGCGTCATGGCCGCACTCGATATCATCTCCACGATCCAGCCGGAGGTGAAGATCCATGCACTGGGTTACTGCCTGGGTGGGACCCTGTTGAGCATTGCTGCGGCTGCCATGGCACGTGAAGGTGACAACCGACTGCAATCCATCACTTTGCTCGCGACACAAACCGATTTTACCGAAGTGGGTGAGCTGGGTTTGTTCATCGATCCCAGTCAGGTTGCCTGGCTCGAAGATATCATGTGGGACCAGGGCTATCTCGACACCACGCAAATGGCGGGCGCTTTCAGTATGTTGCGATCGAATGACCTGATTTGGTCCAGTTTGATCCACGAGTACCTGTTGGGTGAACGCCGGCCCATGATCGATCTCATGGCCTGGAATGCAGATGCCACCCGCCTGCCCTACAAGATGCACTCAGAATATCTGGAACAGTTGTATCTGAACAATGATCTCGCTGAAGGACGTTATCGTGTGGATGAACGTACCATTTCCATTGGTGATATTCGCGTCCCCCTGTTTGTCGTCGGTACCGAGACAGATCACGTCGCGCCTTGGCGATCCGTATTCAAGATCCATCAACTCGCCCGGCACGCTGACGTCACTTTTCTGCTCACCAATGGGGGGCATAATGCGGGCATCATCAGTGAACCCGGTCATCCACGCCGTCATCACCGGATCGCCACCCGAAAGGCCGGTGACAGGCACGTAGATCCGGAGACTTGGCTCCTCCAAACCCCGATCGATGAAGGGTCGTGGTGGCCATCATGGAATCATTGGCTGGTTGATCATTCCACAAAAAAACGGGTAGCGCCTCCACCCATGGGCATTGATGACAAAGATTACCCCATTCTGTCAGATGCTCCTGGAATCTATGTCTTGCAAAAATAAAACGATGTATTTCATCGACCTGAGAATTGACTCTGATCGTTGGAGGGAAAACTAATGAGTAACGAAGTCGTGATCTGTTCACCCGTGAGGACGGCAATCGGTACGTACAACGGCACCCTTAAATCCATTCCTGCACCTGACCTTGGTGCAGTCGTGATCAAGGAAACCGTCGAACGCACAGGCCTGGATCAGAACAAGATTGAAACTGCTGTGCTTGGACAAGTGATTCAAGCCGGGGCAAAAATGAACCCTTCACGGCAGGCTGTGATCAATGCCGGATTACCCGATAAGGTCCCTGCCATGACCGTCAACCGGGTGTGTGGTTCAGGTGCACAGGCCATTGTGTCGGCAGCAATCGAAATCATGAGTGGAATGGTCAATTGCGCCGTGGCAGGTGGTATGGAAAACATGGATCAGGCACCCTACCTGGTAAGCCATGGTCGCTGGGGATACAGGATGGGCGATGGCCAGCTCTACGACAGTATGTTACGCGATGGTCTGAACGATGCTTTCTCAGGCCATCATTCCGGCTGGCATACAGAGGATCTTGTAACTCAATATAAAATCAGCCGTGAAGATCAGGACAGATGGGCGCTGCGATCACAACAACGGTTTGCCGAGGCTCAAAAAGCTGGAAAATTCAAGAATGAAATTGTGCCGGTTAAGATCCCTTCTCACAAGACAATGACCGTTTTTGATACGGATGAACACAACCGCCCTGATACGAAGGCCGAATCACTAGCCAAGCTAAAACCGGTTTTTCGCAAGAATGGAACGATTACCGCAGGGAATGCACCGGGATTGAATTCGGCAGCCTCTGCCATGATCCTTGCTGAATCACGCTGGGCAGAACAACAGGGGCTGCAACCGATGGCACGCATTGTTTCCTATGGTATTGCTGCAGTGGAACCGGGTATGTTTGGCATTGGTCCTGTTCCATCGACCCACCAGGCACTCGAACGCGCCAACTGGACGATCAGTGATGTGGAACGGGCTGAGATCAATGAAGCATTCGCCGCCATTGCAATCTGTTGTCAGCGCGAGCTAGGCCTACCTGAAGATATCGTCAATGTCGAAGGGGGAGCTATTGCTCATGGACACCCAATTGGTGCAACCGGAGCCATCTTGACAACAAGACTTATCCACTCCATGCATCGTGACAGGCTTAAACGAGGTCTCGTGACCATGTGCATTGGTGGGGGCCAGGGTATTACCTTATGCCTGGAAATGCTATGACAGGAAACAACAGATGACGCATAACAAAAAAAACGTAAACGTCGCCATCATTGGTGCCGGAACCGCCGGGCTCACGGCACTCAAACAGGTACAGAAGGCAACGGATAACTTTGTCATTATCAACGAACCGCCTTATGGTACAACCTGTGCACGTGTGGGCTGTATGCCATCGAAGGCCTTGATCCAGATTGCAAAAGATTACCACCGGCGCAAAGTTATGGCGACGGAAGGGATCCACGGTTCAGGACAATTGAGTGTAGATATCCCGGCTATTCTACAACGTGTCCGTGACCTTCGTGATCATCTGACCTCCAATGTCATCCGAATCACCGATGCGCTGGGGGAGAAGAGCATTACCGGTCGTGCTTCCTTTATCTCAGCAGACACTCTTCGGGTGGGTGATCAGACGATCACAGCCGAAATCTTTATCATCGCCACCGGATCAAAACCGATCATTCCGAAGTCTTGGCTGGAATTCTCCGATCGGATTCTGACCAGCGATGATATCTTCGATCAACCGGATCTGCCGGATAGGATGGGTGTGATTGGCCTGGGTGCCATCGGCGTCGAACTGGCACAGGCACTCGCCCGTCTCGACATCGACATCTTTGCCGTCAGTAAAAGTGAGCATATTGCCGGCATTACCGACCCAGATGTCAATCAGGCCGCAATTGACCTTTTGAAAGAGGAGTTTTCTTTCGTACTCGGGCAGAATGCAGAACTCAGTTGGACTGATGAACGGGGCAGGATCCGACTCAAGGCTGGTGAAAAGGAAGCGACGGTCGATAAAATCCTCGTTGCGCTTGGGCGACGGCCCAATCTCGATAATCTGAATCTGCAGGCAACCGGGGCTGAATTCGATCAGCA
This sequence comes from Gammaproteobacteria bacterium, assembly GCA_026984775.1. Classification (GTDB taxonomy): domain Bacteria; phylum Pseudomonadota; class Gammaproteobacteria; order CAJXQU01; family CAJXQU01; genus CAJXQU01. The sequence goes on along the minus strand of JALSRM010000010.1, from coordinate 7,819 downwards.
AGGACGACCTGTTTTTGATCCCAAAACACTTCAGATCGGTGATCTCCCCATCTATATCGCTGGGGACGCCAATGGTTACCGCACCCTGCAACACGAGGCTGCCGACGAAGGACGGCTTGCCGCCTATCTGAGCCTGCATGAAGACGCAGAATGCCTGGGTCGCCGCGTTCCCATGGGTATTGTCTTCAGCGATCCCAATATCGCACGTATCGGTCTCTCCTGGCAAGCGTGTCAAGACAGAGACATTGTCGTTGGCGAGTTCGATTTCATACACCAATCCCGCGCCTTTGTATCGAATCGCAACCGGGGCGCGTTGCGCGTTTACGTCTCACAGAAAGACAGCACATTATTGGGTGCCGAAATGATCGCACCGGATGGAGAACATCTTGCACATTTACTGGCGTGGGTGATTCAGCAGCAGCAGACAGTTCAAGACGTATTACGTTTACCCTTCTATCATCCCGTCATTGAGGAAGGTCTCCGCAGTGCCCTGCAGAACGCTGCAAAAAAATTGGGTCATAGAATTCCGGTTCCTGATCTGCCACTATGTGATGAGGCACCCTCCTGGTCTTTGGGATAAACAACCATGCAATCTATCGAAAACAAGACGTTTGATGAGATCAACATTGGCGACACAGCATCGCTCACACGCCGCCTTACGCTGCAGGACATCAAATTGATGACCGCGGTTTCAGGTGATCTGGATCCGGAAGTGCTTAACGAAGACTATGTAAGGCAAATACCCACTGACGGCGTAACGGTGCCGAGTCTATGGAGCAGCTCGATCATCTCATCCATTTTGGAAAACCAATTGCCGGGGCCTGGCACACGAATCATCGATCTGTCGATACACTTTGTCGCACCAATCACTCTGGGACAGATAGTGACACTGACATTGAGAGCAAAGCGTAAAGCTCCATCGAACAATCAAATCACTTTTGGTTTTCTAGGAACTGACTGCAATGGTGAACCTGTCCTTGAGGGGGAAGCGATAACCGTTGCACTCAATCACAAGATCCGCCGTGAAGCAACAGAAATTCCTGAAATCAACCTCAAGGGGCGTCCTCACTTGCGCCTGCTGCTGGAGATGGTTTCACGACTGAATCCCTTGCGTACCGCAGTCGTACATCCAACCCAGACAGAATCACTGAGTGGTGCCATTGAAGCCGCAAAAGCCAATCTGATCGAACCTGTTCTGGTGGGGCCTGAGGAAAAGATCATCAAGGCAGCAACAGAACTGGATATTGATCTTTCACCCTGGACCATTGTCCCTGCAGAACACAGTCATGAGGCTGCCTGGAAAGCCGTCGAGCTGGCACGCGCAGGCAAAGTTGACGCCCTGATGAAAGGCAGCTTGCACACCGATGAATTGATGCATGCTGTCCTGGACAGGGAAACCGGGCTACGTACCGATAGAAGAATGAGTCACGTCTTCGCCTTTGATGTCCCCACCTACCCCAGGGCACTCCTGATCACCGATGCCGCGATCAATATCTACCCTACTCTGGAAGACAAAAAAGATATACTTCAGAATGCCATCGATCTCGCGCTGGCGTTACATATCCGCAAGCCTAAAGTGGCCATCCTTTCCGCTGTGGAGACAGTCAATCCAAATATCCAATCGACAGTAGAGGCTGCTGCCCTCTGTAAAATGGCTGATCGTGGCCAAATCACCGGCGGACTCATCGACGGTCCGCTAGCTTTTGATAATGCGGTCTCCGAAGCCGCCGCGAAGACCAAAGGCATTGTCTCACCAGTGGCAGGCAAGGCAGATATTCTACTCGTCCCAGATGTTGAATCGGGGAACATGCTGGCGAAACAACTCGAATACCTTGGCGGTGCAGAAGGTGCCGGTGTGGTCGTCGGCGCACGTGTACCCATTATCCTCACCAGTCGATCGGATGATACTACCAGCCGCATGGCATCCTGTGCGATTGCGGTATTACAATCCCATAAGATGCAGTTGAGAAAGAGCCGATCAATCAACCGTGACGGAGGACAAAAACATGCAAAAGGCAGAACTCGAAAAAACCATCCAGGATCTGGTTGATGACAGGCGTGGCATTCTGGCCGCTGATGAAAGTTTTCCTACCATAAAAAAACGCTTTGATGCGATCAATGTCGAGTCGTCGGAGGAGACCCGACGTTCCTGGCGCTCACTTCTGCTGACGACACAGGGCCTCGGTAAATACATCAGTGGCGTAATCCTGTTCGAAGAAACCTTGATTCAAAAGGACGACCATGGGATACCATTACCTGAAGTCGCCTGGTCACAGAAAATCGTCCCTGGAATCAAGGTAGACAAAGGTACAAAACCACTACCCAATGCTTCTGGTGATCGGATTACATTTGGGCTAGATGGTCTGAGTGAACGGCTGCAGGGATACAAATCACAAGGCGCCCGGTTCGCCAAGTGGCGTGAGGTTTACCCCGTGACATTGTCTAACCCGACCCAACTCGGTCTTCATGCCAATGCGGAAATGCTCGCCCGCTATGCCGCGATCTGCCAGCAGGAGGGTTTTGTCCCGATTGTGGAGCCTGAAGTCCTGATGGACGGAGACCACGATATTGATCGTTGTGCGGAGGTCACTGAAAATGTTTTGCACAGCGTCTTTCATGCACTACATCTTCATGGTGTCATTCTTGAGCTGATGTTGCTGAAACCCAATATGGTGGTACCTGGCAAGGCACTCCGTCACGCTGATCCTGAAGAAGTTGCAGTTGCCACACTCAGCGTATTAAAACGAACGGTTCCCTCTGCAGTACCCAGCATCAACTTTCTTTCCGGAGGTCAAGGACCGGAAGAGGCAACGGCCAATCTCAATGCGATCAATCGATTGAAGGGCAATGCACCCTGGCAGCTAAGCCTCTCCTACGGTCGTGCGTTGCAGCAACCAGCACTGCATGCATGGCAGGGAAAACCTGAAAACGTTTTGGCCGCACAGAAAGCATTGTTGAAACGGGCGCGTCTCAATAGCCTGGCACGTCAGGGAAAATATGACCCTGCAATGGAGTAAGCGTAATGCACCCTATCGGTTTCCATTCGCCATCCCTTACCTGGCGTAGATGAGTCTGGTGAAATTTGGAATTGTTTTTTGCCACAGAGATAAATGAATATGAATAACACAAGGTTAAACCATAAATCATTCCTTGATGATCCTCACAGCTGGTTCCACCGGATTTTTATCAGCGAAGCAATTCTCAGTGTTCTTCTGATATTGTGCTTCATCGGGGTTGCGTACACCAATGCCTCACCACTGAAAAGTTACTACTACTGGTTGTGGATGATCCCTGTCTTTGCTATTGCAGCCATTATATCGGAATGGTCACGTTACAAGCGTCATGAGATCGATGGTTATCATTTTATCCGCCAACAGGTTTTGCATTGGGGTGCTGTATTTGTTGTTGTGAAAAGCATATTCTTGCTCTACCAGGTTGGTCGTTATAATTCGGATGCTACCGCACTGACGCTGATGATGACAATGTCTTTATCAACCTTCCTTGCCGGAATCTATATTGGTTGGCGATTTATTGTGCTTGGTCTTTTTATCAGCCTGGCAACATTGTTACTGGGATATCTGGAAGCCTATATCTGGATACTCATCCCCATCGCAATTGGAATCATTATTCTGGGCTTAATGGCCGCCATCTGGGAGTACAGAAAGTTAAAAAACTAGCCAGGGTTTTATTAAACACTTCGTGAGCTTGGTTCTCGAATTTCATAGAACTTCGTGACAGGGCATTGCCCAATTACACAAGAAATCGTGATTAATCCCACCCAGGGATTAGCTGTGAGAGGAAAAACAATCCGTGTACAAAGTCGAATTCTAAACTTTTATGGCGCCCTAAACAATTTTCATCGCCATATCTTCCAATGTGTTGGCTGATACGTGGATACGTTTTGCAACTTCTTTCATCTGCATCAGCACCTCTCTGTGGCTCAGGAAAATCCGTATCTCGTCATTATTGAGATGCTCCGAAGCGGCGAGTACACACTGCTCGACAGCCTGATCATAATGAACATAGATTTCGTTCACTACACGAACAATCTCATGCATTTTTTCTTCTTCAAGGAAGACAAATCCTTCTGCGAGTGCATCGGCCATTTCTCTGAGTGAGGAAAAAATCGGTTGATAGTTATCAGGACAGACAATCTGAAAGATCTTGAGATCGATTGCGAGATGTTTGGCACTCAGCGCCACCCAGTCGATTTGGTTGATAATTCTATAAATTGATTCTCGATCGTAGGGTGTAATGAATACATCCAGCAATTCCCGCATATTCTGGTTTTTAATTGTTCGGCAATGCCTGCTGTCTTCGATAATTCTGATCAGCGCTTCATGATTTCCTTCAAAACAGTACTCGTGGAGATCAAGAATGGTATCCCTGCTGGCATTGACTTGATTCTGTAACGCCTTGTTGAAGTCAGCTTCCTTAGGCAAAAGATATCTCTCTATCAAACTCTTCATGACACTACCCCAATAATCTTGATCAGGATCCAGCAATACAACCATCCCAGCCCCATGGAAACAGGTACATTCAGAAACCAGCCAACCACAATTCCCATTGCAGTTCCCCATTTGATACGCCGTGCGTTCTCAGCGGCCCCGGTGCCAAGTAAGGATGCCGTCACGACTTGTGTAGTCGATGTGGGCGCACCAAATGTCGTTGCGATCGTATTTACCAGGGCTGATGCTGACTGACTTGCGAAGGAATGGAGCAAACGTACGCGAAAAAGCCCATAACCCAAGGTCTTGATAATCTTCCACCCGCCCATCATCGTACCAAAGGTGATCGAACCCGCACATAGAAAGACCGCCCAGACAGGAATGGAAAAACTTTCCGTATGACCACTGGCCAGTAACATCATCCCGATAATCGCCATTCCTTTTTGTGCATCATTTGCGCCATGAGAAAAACCCAGCCAGGCAACACTGAAATACTGAGAAACCACAAACAGGGAACGTATAGTACTTCTGAATCGACGAAAAACTTGCCGAAATATTTTCAGAATCAGAAACCCGACCATAAATCCCATAAAAGGGGAAACGAACAACCCGGCGAAAACCTTCATCAAACCTTCCAGTTCTCCATGGTATAAAGCATAAAATCCCCAATTGATATGTTCAGTCCCAATCGACTGCAATCCTGCGCCCACCAAACCTCCGGCAAGTGAATTCGATGAAGAGGAAGGAAATCCGAGCCACCATGTTGCCAGGTTATAACTGATCGCAGCAAACAGTGCCGCGATGACGACACTCTCGCCAATCAATGCCGACGTCATACTAATATCAACAAAGGTACCTACTGTATCGGCTACGGCCAGACCAACAAGAAAGGGGCCCAGAAAGGTGAACAGACTGACAAGAGTAATTGCTGTAAAGGTACTCATGGCATGTGATGCGATCGCCGTAGCCACCATATCGGCTGCATCATGAAAACCGTTGGTAAAGTCAAAGGCCGTTACCATAACGATGAGGAGAATCAGTAATGCAGTGACCAGATCCATAGTATTGGTTTGTATTTTGGAAACAGTTGAAGAGTTCCTGTTAGATTGTTCAAAGAATGTCTTTATTATCTTATTACTTCTATTGTACGAATTGATTATGATCAATAACGCCCTCATATAACACTATAAAATAACCTCCTCTTCTCAATTACAGTAATATCGGGTTCATAAAGATTGAAGATTAATGCAATAGATACAACATTATTGAAAACCGATCCGAAGACCGGACTCACTTCCAGTGAAGCCATCAGAAGACAGCAGGAATTCGGACTCAATCGACTTGAAACCAAAGAAGAGAGTTGGCTAACTCGTCTTTTCCATCGTTTCTGGGGTCCTATCCCGTGGATGATCGAAACCGCTGCTATTCTCTCGGCCTCTGTCAAGCGCTGGGAAGACTTTACCATCATTATGATTATGCTCCTGGTCAATGCCTTCGTTGATTTTTACCAGGAATCCAAGGCACTGAATGCCATCGCTGTCCTGAAGCAGAAACTTGCACTGAAGGCACTGGTCAAGCGTGATGGACAATGGCAAGAGATCGATGCTGTCGATCTGGTTCCTGGTGACATAGTCAAACTCAAGATTGGCGATATCGTCCCTGCCGATGCCAGGCTGATCAGTGGTGCTGATTTTTTGCAGATTGACCAGTCTGCCCTCACTGGCGAGTCACTCCCGGTGGATAAGAAACCCGGAGATGAGGTCTATGCCAACAGTATCGTTAAACAGGGCGAAATGGTTGCTGTCATCACGGCAACCGGGTTGAATACCTATTTTGGTAAAACAGTCGGTCTCGTTGCAAAGGCCCAGCTCGAAGGTCGTAGCCATTTCAAGGCCATGGTCATAAAGGTTGGAAACTTTCTGATTGGTCTGACTATGATCATGATTGCTATTATCATTCTGCTGGGTATCCAGCGGAATGAATCCATCTACGAACTGCTCGTTTTCTCTCTGGTACTTACCATCTCAGCCATCCCTGTAGCCATGCCTGCGGTACTGACCGTAACGATGGCCATAGGTGCTGTAGCCCTCGCCAAAAAACAGGCCATTGTCAGTCGTCTCGATGCCATCGAAGAACTGGCCGGAATGGACATTCTCTGTTCTGATAAAACAGGGACGTTGACACAAAACAGAATGAGTACATCCGAGCCCTTCTGTGTTAAAGGGTTTAGCCAAGATGAGCTTTTTTTCTATGCAGCACTAGCGAGCAGAGAAGAAAACCATGATCCCATAGAGCAGCCCATCTTCGAAATGGTCAATAAACGTGGTCTCAGAGCCCGGCTACAGAATTATCAGTTGCTTAACTTCAAACCTTTCGATCCTGTCAGCAAACGCACCGAGGCGGTTTTGAAAGGCAGTGACGGTACTATGCTTTATACCACCAAAGGTGCACCACAGGTTATCATCGAATTGTCTGATGCCAGCAAGTTTGACAAAAATCATGCCTATACAGCGGTAGAGACCTTTGCCGAAAAAGGATTCAGAACACTGGGTGTCGCTTTCAGAAATGGGGATGAAAAGGAATATACCTTCGTTGGATTGATTCCCCTGTTTGATCCTCCTCGTGAGGACTCAAAAGACGTTATCGCAGAGGCACAATCTCTGGGTGTCGAAACCAAGATGATCACCGGCGACAATCTGGCTGTGGCCCGCTACATCGCCCGACTTCTCGATATCGGAGACAACATTGAAGATGTCCGTGAGCTGAAAGGAGAATCAACCGAAGAATACCTTGTTCTCGCGGATGTGATTTCCAGGGCACTGGTAAGAACCCTGCACACCGAAGTTCCTGCTGAAGAACTCGATCATACCGTCAAGACGATTGTGGATGAAGTGCGAAAGGAACTCTATGACCGGGAACTGCCCGAGGGCACGGTCAAAAAACACGAGTCCGACATCATCGCCCATATCGAAGCCGCCAATGGCTTTGCACAGGTTTTCCCGGAAGATAAATTTTTCATCATTGATAAACTGCAAAAGGCCGGTCACATCGTTGGCATGACCGGTGATGGTGTCAATGACGCTCCGGCACTGAAAAAGGCAGATGCCGGGATTGCCGTCAGTGGCGCAACGGATGCGGCACGGGCTGCTGCAGATATTGTGTTGATGGCCCCAGGCCTCGGCGTGATCGTTGATGCGATCAAGCAGGCCCGTACAACATTTGAGCGCATGCAGAGTTATACCGTTTTCCGTATTGCGGAGACCATTCGCATCATCCTGTTCATGAGTCTTGCAATTGGTATTTTCCAGTTTTATCCAGTCACTGCGATCATGATCATCGTATTGGCTCTGCTGAATGATATCCCGATCTTG
>JALSRM010000009.1 GCA_026984775.1 Gammaproteobacteria bacterium | reverse complement strand
GGAACCATATATCCAGGCAGATCATAACAATAATCAGGTGACCCATGGCAAAAGCTAACTTCAAACGAGATCCCAAAGAGCCTGAGATCGAGATTAACAAACCCGATCATGCGGATAAACCCAATCCTTTCTGGAAAGAACCGAAAAACATCCTATGGCTCTATATTCTATTTATCATTTTGTCCATGTGGATATGGCCAAGCCTGCAAATGGCCAAGGTCACCATTCCCTACAGTGAGTTTCAGAACTATCTGGAGAAGGGCGAGGTGACGGAAGCCATTGTGAGTGATCGGTTTATCCGTGGATCCCTGAAAGAGATCGATCCTGCAACTGGGAAACCCAGACAATTCGTTACCCTGGTTCCGCAGAATAACGAAGTTGCCAAGGATTTGCTTGAGCATGATGTCAAGTTCACTGTTGTCTATGAAGATAACTGGTTCAGGGATCTTCTACTCAATTGGATAATCCCATTCGGTCTGCTGTTTCTCCTCTGGGCATGGTTTGCCCGGCGCATGGGGGGGATGGGACAAAGTTTTCTCAATATCGGCAATAAGGTCCGCATCCATGCCGAAGAAGATCTCAAGGTTACATTTGATGATGTTGCAGGAGCTGATGAGGCAAAAGAAGAACTGCGTGAAGTCATCAACTTTCTTAAAAACCCCCAAGAGATTTCAAAGCTTGGAGGTCACATGCCGAAGGGCGTATTGTTGATGGGGCCTCCCGGTACGGGCAAGACCCTGCTTGCCAGGGCAGTCGCTGGTGAGTCACACGTCCCCTTCTTCAATATCAGTGGCTCGGAATTCATTGAGCTGTTCGTTGGTGTTGGTGCAGCAAGAGTGCGTGAACTGTTCAACCAGGCGCGCCAGAAAGCACCCTGTATCATCTTCATTGATGAACTGGATGCCATCGGTGGTGCACGTGGTGTCGGCCCGAGTATGGGTGGACATGATGAACGTGAGCAGACGCTAAACCAATTACTCACGGAAATGGACGGCTTCGATACCTCCTCCGGTGTCGTCGTTATGGCCGCCACCAACCGACCAGAAATTCTCGACAAGGCGCTCCTCAGGGCTGGCCGATTCGACCGCCAGATCGTGGTAGACAAACCCGACCTCAAGGGCCGTGTGGAAATCCTCAAAATCCATACTCGAAAAATGAAACTCGCCCCTGATGTGGACCTTGAGGTGATTGCAAAACGCACCCCTGGTTTCGTAGGAGCCGATCTGGCCAACATCTGTAATGAAGCCGCCATCCGAGCCGTTCGGAAGAACCATGATCAAATCACTATGGAAGATTTCGAGGAGGCTATCGATCGCGTCATCGCGGGACCGGAAAAGAAACATACCGGCATCACCCAGGAAGAGAAACACCGGGTCGCCTATCACGAATCAGGGCATACCCTGGTCGCAAAAAATGTTCCGACAGCTGAACCTGTGCACAAGGTATCCATTATTCCTCATGGTGTCGCTGCGCTTGGTTATACCCTTCAACTACCGGTACACGAAAAATTCCTGCAAACAGAACAGGAACTGAAAGATCAGATTGCTATCCTCATGGGCGGGCGTGTTGCAGAAGAAGTTGTCTTTGGCGATGTTTCCAGTGGTGCGGCCAATGATCTTGAACGTGCGTCTGAGATTGCTCGGCAAATGGTGAAGAAAATGGGCATGAGCAAAAAACTGGGCGCCGTAACTTTCGGCAAACAGGAACAACTGGCTTTTCTTGGTGTTGCCAGCCAGGAAGAACGTAATTACAGTGAGGCGACAGCTCGCCTGATCGATGATGAGGTCAAAGCGCTCATTGACGAAGGCTACCGGCGTGCCTGCGAGATTATGCAATCGAAAAGAAATGTCCTCGAAGCACTGGCCAAAAAACTGGAATCTCAGGAGGTCCTCAGTGGAGAGGAAGTCGACGAGATCATCCAGGAGGCTGAGGGCTGAGCTGTACAAGCGAATACACTAGCCCTGCTGAGAATACCGGGCCAGAGGATCCTGCCGAAAATAGTGCTTTAGTTGATCATACACATGTGGGTATTCAGTAGTCAGGACCTGTGGTGCTGTGAAAAAGTATTCACACATCACAGCAAAGAATTCTGCCGGGTTTTCCACGGCATAAGGATTGATTCCACTCTGGTGATTCTGAGTACGCTTTTGCAGATGTTCATAGGCTTCGCTTAGGGAACGGGTCCATTCCTTGATTGGCATATCCGGGTGTAATGGAGGCATGCCATTAGCCCTCCCATTGAGCATATCCAGTTTATGCGCAAACTCATGCAGTACGACATGACGTCCCGAGTGCAAGGTATAACTGTCACGTTTAACATCATCCCATGAAAGGATCACAGGACCGCGGATCCAGGCCTCACCACTCAGTGATTTACGCTCATCGTGAACAACAAGTCTTTGTTCATCCATGGTCTTCCGTTCCACCCTGAATGCACCTGGATAAACGACTATTTCATGCCAGCCATCGAACGAACCCATGCCTAATTCAAGTATCTCGAGACACGCCTGGGAAGCGATGATGATCTTCATTTTCAAATTCAGCTCGAGACCTTGGACCCCACTGAAAGATTTCTCATAAATAAACAAGGTGGTCAGTACGCGCAGCCTCGCTTTTTCTGCCGCAGACAACACCTCTACAAGAGGAAGTCTTAAAGTTGCCTCATGCCATTCGGGATCGGGAATCCCATGCTTCTTCAGGATTCGATAGGTACGGAACTTTGTGAACCACCACATAATCAACCTTCAGATCGCTTCTGGTGATAAGTGTTGATCAGAAGTTCCCCAAAAACCGTTGCAAGATAGACAGATAAAATCCAGATCACACTCTCAATCGAATGCCTCCAAAGAAACATAAATAAGGTCACCCAGGAAATCAGTGACATGATCAGCCCCATAAGTGGAAACAATACCGTACTCGTAAAACCGGCCTCTCCCAATGTTCGGCGAAGTTTCCATGCGGAAAGATTGATCGCCGCAAAAATCAGAAGGAATGTAGAACTTGCGAAGGATGAGATGACGGTGAGATTGGCAAAATTGACAAACAGCAGTGTGACAAACGTGATCACAATCAGACTCACCCAGGGTACATGAGATGTTCGGCTGAAGGAGCTGAATGCCCTGGGCAATGTGCCCTCTTTGGACATGACCGATCCAAGTCTTGCCGTACCAAACAATGTCGCATTGATAGCAGAAGCTGTTGACAGGAGTGCTGCCAGTCCGATCAATAAAAAACCAGCCTGACCCAACATGGGCTGTGCCGCAACCGCCAAAACATATTCCTTATATTTCTGTACTTCATCTGCAGTAAGATTTCCAACTGCAACAAGGGATACCAAGACATAGATCATGGTCGTGATTGCCACAGACCAGATGATACCCCGTTTCAGGTTTCGCCCCGGATTTTCCATTTCATTGACTGCATTGGGGATAAGCTCAAAACCTTCATAGGCAACGAAAATAAGTGCAGCCCCCATCAATACACCGAGATAACCCTGGTTGAAAACGGGCAAAAAATGGTCAGGGTTGGCATTGAACAGGCCAATAATCCCGAAAAGAAACAGGATCAGCACCTTCGTGGTTACCAAGAGAAGTTCACTTCGTCCACTCGCACGGACACCATAAAGATTGATACTGAGAAAGATCAACATGATCAAGGTTTCCAGCAGGTGGTGCATGTTTGGGTTTGTCTCGTTATCACCACCCAACATCGCAGCACCATAAGCGCCGAAGGTATAGGAATAAAGAGCCATTGTTCCAACATAACCGATCAATAACAACCAGCCGCCTATTCCAGCAACGTGTTGATTCTTGAAAGCATGTTCAAGAAAGGTGAAACTTCCTCCGTTGGATCGAAAATGGACACCAAGATGTGCATAAGATAGCCCTGTCAACATTGCAATCACACCACCAATCGCAAACGCTATAGGAGCTGCATGCCCGGCCTGAACGATGGCCAACCCCAATACTGAAAAGATGCCACCACCCACCATACCGCCAACGCCCATAGAAATGACTTCTTTTAATGTCAACACTTCTTTGCCATTTCTGCTCATTTTACAATCTATTTTTGTAGAGGGATGAACCGAGATTAACTCCTGGTTCCGTTGGGAACGACATTTTCATCAAGCTCGGTCGTAGCCGCTTGTTCATCTTCTGAAGACAATGTTTCTTTCTCCACAAACAACTCTCCCGACTCGAGATCCAGCAGGCGCGCATCAATATCTGCAAGCAGTTCTTCGGCAACCTGCATACTGATTCGTCCACTCTGACGTAACTCAAGAAGATGGGATCGTTCGCAAAGCAACAGGCGTCTGGATAATTGCATTAGGTCTTCCTGGGAACGTAACTCTCTATCAATCGAGAGATTGTGGAGTTCTGATTTTGCTGATTCGAAGCGATTTGTATAGTAATGGATTAGTCTGTCCACGGCTGTCTTATCATACAAATGCATCTTTTCCAGATGTTTCAGCTCTTCCAGTACCCGGTGGCTCAGCTGAATCTCTACTCGATGCTTTTCATAATCTGCCAATGTCCTTTTTACACCGAGGATCCCCAGCTTCCTGCCAAGCCAGGAAATACTCATTCCCTGAAACAGAATCGAGAGAAGAACCACACCGAACACCATATTAATGACAAGGGTCCGATTAGGAAGATCAAAAGGTAAACTGAGAACAAGCACCATGGAAAGTGCACCCCTGAGCCCACCCCAACTGAGAATCGCGATCCACGGTGTTGGAATACTTGCTTTGGTAAATGACAACAGATAAGACACGGCGTAGACAATGATGAAACGGGAAATGGTAACGGCCAGATATGCAAGAAAAATCACTGGCCATATTTCATAAAGAGAATCAATTTTGACTTCAAGACCGATCAATAGAAAGATCAATGAATTCAACATGAATGCCAAGTATTCCCAGAATGCATGTACGGCTATTCGTGTTGAGGGAGACATGCCGACTTTTGCACCATAGTTTCCACATACCAATCCTGCAACTACTGTACTGATCACACCTGAAAACGCAATCTGATCAGCCACTAGAAAGGAACCATAAGCCGCTACTGTCGTCAGCATGATTTCGATCATAGGATCATCGATCTGACGAAGCGCCAGTGAGATCAAGGTACCAACAATACCCCCAATGAGCAGCCCTCCACCAACCACCATAACAAACTCTATCACGATGTGATCAGTCGAGAACCCACTGCCGACTAAAATTGAAAGCATCAAACCAAAAAACACGATTGCTGTTCCGTCATTCAGGAGGCTTTCACCCTCAATCAACAGATTGAGGCGAGGAGGTGCACCAAGATTTCTGAAAATGGAGACGACTGCGACAGGATCCGTTGCTGCGATAGCTGCTCCAAAGATCAATGCCAACGGCCATTCAATCGGTGGGAGTATTTGCGCCGGCATCAGGCTCATACCCGAGCTGATCATAAGTAACAAGAGTGCCGTGAGGACGATAGAAACAACAACTCCCGGGATTGCAAGACTCAGTATAGGTGCTCGATCACGCCAAAGTTCATCAAATTTTATATGATAAGCTGCTTCAAAGATCAGTCCCGGTAAAAAGACCAGGAACAGCAAATCATGTGTTAACTCCGGTGCCTGAAAAATTTCCATACTGCCAAGAATCAAGCCAACAACCACCAGTGCTACGGTGTAGGGCAGGTTCCATCTGCCAGCAGCAAATGCAACACCGGAAGCGACGATAAAAAGGAAAATGATGATCGGTTCAGAACTCATCACCATCTCCCTTTATCGCCTTTTTTATTCTTCTTTTCATTATTATTGTTTGATGGTTGGCATTCGTGGCAAGATTTCCCGATTGGTAAGTTTCTGCAAGAGAAACTCAATCATGGCTGCAATCACGATAAATCCGGCCATCATCAATAAGACATTGTCTGATTTCTGACTCTCATAGATTAAGGCCAGGACTACAGCGGTCAGACTCATAATAATGGCCGTTACAATCATTGGACGTGATGCATTGGTCTCCTTGATTAATTTCAAATGACCAAAATGGGTGATCGTATGTACAGTCAATATGAGAACGGAGCCTGTTAGGGCTATCTCTGCCAGATTGAATAAAAGCATCATGATAATTATCAAAATACCACTGATCACAAGCCCTTCCCTACTGTGCCTGATCGGAGCACCAAAGACCTCTGGTAATTCACCATCCTTCGCGAGTTGGTAAGTCACATTCGTCACAGCATAAAGATTTGCATTGATTGAAGAAGCCGTCGACACCAACGCGGCCAGGGCAACAACTGTGAACCCAATCTGCCCAAAAATGGGCTTGGCCGCCTGTGCCAGTGCATAATCTTTGGTAGCAATCACGGTTTCTACCGGCAGGTTTCCAAACACGGCAAAGGAAACCCCTACATACAAGAGCATGACCAGTAAAACGGAAGTGATCATCGCACGAGGTAATGTTTTCCCTGGATCCGGCATATCCTCTGCTGAATTGGTAATGACTCTGAAGCCCTCATAGGCAAAAAAGGTAATCGATAGAGAGAAAAAGATATCCTTAACCGGAGGATATAACGAAGGAGACAATAATTCTGGATTCAAATAAACAATACCTGCAATCGCAAGGCCTGCTAACGCTAGAAACTTGAAGATAACTGTTATTCGCTCCCAAAACGCAACATTTCGTGCTCCATTCAAATTGACGATGACGAAAAAAAGTACAATGGCGACTGAAAAGACGTGGTGCCACCAGGGCGCATGTCCATCAGGCAGAAAGGTGACCGCATAATTACCAAAGGCCTTTGCAATGAGGCTGAGAGAAACAACAGCAGCACCATACAGGATCAAACTGGTTACACCGGTAAAAAAACCGCTGCCATAAGCTTGTACCAGATATTCAACGATACCTCCTGCTGCAGGATAGCGTGCTCCAAGCTTTCCCAATGAATAGGCGCTTGACAGTGCGATAATTCCACCGATGATAAAGGAAATATACACCGCGCTTCCAGAAATAGCCCCAGCCTCACCCAGCAGTGCGAAGATCCCCGCTCCAACCATGGCTCCAATGCCCATGGCTACCGCCGACCAGAAACCAATGGGTTTTCCCTTGACCATAGTATCACTCATAAAACCTTCTTCTCACGTATTTCCAGCCGACGATCGAAAATATATATATAAGGGGTGCCTGTTGGAATTTCAAAATTTTCTATTTCATCTGGCGTCATCTTTTCTAGATACATGATCAGTGCACGCAGCGAGTTCCCATGTGCCGAGACCAGAACCGATCGGCCCTTTTCCAGCCAGGGAACGATGTACGTTTTATAATACGGAAGGACTCGTTTTGCCGTATCGGCAAGACTTTCCCCTCCCGGAGGAGCAACCGAATAACTCCGACGCCAGACATGGACCTGCTCTACACCATACTGCTTTTTTATCTCATCCTTGTTCAAACCCTGCAAATCGCCATAATACCGCTCATTTAGTTTCTCGGAGATATAAATTTTCAATTCCGTGCGATCTTCTCCTGAGGATACGAAATGTTCATACCACTCTCTGCTCAATTCATGAACCCGCATGTATTGATCGCAATGGCAATTGTGTTTAAGGATCTCGTAAAGCGTATCCTGAGCCCGTAACAGAGTTGAGGAAAATGCGACATCATAACGATAATCGCACAGTTGTTTACCCATTCTGACGGCCTCTTTCATTCCCTGTTTGCTCAGGGAAACATCCACCCATCCGGTAAAACGGTTCTGCCGATTCCAGATCGATTCACCATGACGTACTAATGTAAGACGCCCAGCGCTTGCAGTCATTTCATTCATCTCAGTGATTCACAACCATGTCTGCATAATACAGGATTTACTCTCTCTGAATGAGGATCCACGATACATGCACTTGATTTATCTGTTTCCACCACCATCTATGGAGAGTCTATTGGATTACATCAGGAGAATCGATGATGAGTAGAGTAGCCGTTGTCACAGGTGGTATTGGTGGCCTTGGAACCGCTATGTGCCGGGATCTCACAAAACAAGGCCGGCGTGTGGTTTCCACATACCGCAAGGTCAATGAAGAAAAGGCCCACGAATGGCAGGAAGAACGCCGGAGAGAAGGATTCGATATCGCAATCTATGAAGCTGATGTCGCAGATTACGAAAGCTGCAGGGAGATGATTGGAAAGGTTGAGAAAGATATCGGCCCTGTGGATATCCTGGTCAACAATGCAGGTATTACGCGTGATCGAACCATGAAAAAGATGACTCTCGAGGATTGGGACGCTGTCATCAATGTCGATCTGACAGGCGCCTTCAATATGACGAAGCAGGTCTTCCCCGGTATGCTGGAACGCCAGTGGGGACGCATCGTAAACATCTCCTCAATCAACGGACAAAAAGGCCAATTCGGTCAAGCCAACTACAGTGCTGCAAAGGCGGGGCTACATGGATTCACCAAGGCGCTTGCACGGGAAGGTGCCAGAAAAGGAGTCCTCGTCAATACAATTTCTCCAGGGTATATTGCAACTCAAATGGTCATGGCAGTACCGGAAGAGATCCGAAATAAAATCATGGAAGAGATACCCGTTGGCCACTTTGGTGTTCCAGAAGACATCTCCAGAACGGTCGTTTTTCTCACCGATGATGCGGCCGGATATATCACTGGGGCCAACTTCTCAATCAATGGTGGCCATCATATGTTCTGAAGCGATGTTCAGACAAGAAAAGGCACCAATAAAACTGCGAGTATATTAAGCACCTTGAGCATCGGATTGATTGCGGGTCCTGCTGTATCCTTGTAGGGATCGCCAACCGTATCCCCGGTGATTGCGGCATGATGGGCTGCGGAGCCCTTACCACCTTCGTGGCCTGCCTCAATATACTTTTTTGCATTATCCCAGGCAGCCCCCCCGATCGTCATGGACAGAGCCATCAACAGACCGCTGGCAATGGCTCCAATCAGTACCCCACCCATAATCTGGGCACCACTACCAGGCATCGAAAAAGGTTGCCAGAGGAGAGCAATCAACAAGGGGATTATCACGGTAAACAAGGCAGGAGTTAGCATCCCTTTAATGGAGGCCAGGGTCAGCATCCTGACAGCCTCTTCATAATCGGGACTTTCTTCCCCACTCAGGATTCCGGGGTGCTCCTGAAATTGCCGCCTCACCTCTTGAACAATCTTGGCGGCTGCACCCCCTACGGCCTCCAGAGCAAAACCACTGAATAGAAAAGGAACCAGAGAACCAATAAAGATCCCCGACAAGGTATAGGCATTGTCCAGAGTAAAAATAAGGTGAGTCGAACGTTTTACAAACTCCATATTGTAAACCGCGAACAACACCAACGCAGCCAGTGCCGCTGAGCCGATGGCAAACGTCTTTGTTACCGCCTTGGTTGTATTACCTGCTGCATCCAGCTGATCGGTCACACATCTGATCGAATCCGGTCGTCCGGCCATTTCCACAATCCCGCCCGCATTGTCTGTGACGGGACCATAAGCATCAATGGAAATGATCACCGGTGTCAATGCCAGCATCGCACAGGTAGAAATGGCAATACCATATATTCCCCCTATGCCATACGAAACGAGAATGCCGGTGACAATGATCAGGGTCGGAACCGTTGTCGCCCTCAAACCTACTGCAAGGCCGGTAATGATATTGGTAGCATGTCCGGATTTTGAAGCCTGTACGATACGCAATACAGGTCTAAATCGGCTCGAGGTAAAATAATCCGTTGTGAAAATGAGGGCAAGCGCAACGATCAGACCGATGACTGTTAACAGGAAAGCCTGTTGGCCCGTTAGCAGATCCACATCACTCATCATTTTCTGGCAAAGAAAATAATTTCCAGCCATAGTCAGAATCACACTCATGAAGACACCAAAAGTCAGAGCAGTCAGAATGCTGTTATTTCTCGGCAAACGGATGAACTGCATACCGATCATTCCGCAAAGAATGGCCACGCTTCCAAGTGCCAATGGAAGATACATCAGGGCGGGTTTGTCCGGATCAACCGATCCTGCGACCAACATCGTTGCGATCAATGTGACCACATAGCTTTCAAAGACATCGGCAGCCATGCCCGCACAGTCGCCCACATTATCACCCACATTGTCCGCAATAACCGCAGGGTTTCGTGCATCATCCTCAGGGATCCCCTGTTCTATCTTTCCTGCCAGATCCGCACCCACATCTGCGGCCTTGGTGAAAATGCCACCCCCGAGTCGGGAAAAAATACTGATCAGGGAAGCTCCAAAACCGAGACCAATCATGGGCATCATCTCAGGTTGTTGGCCTCCACTGAGTTTGATCAACAACAGATAGAATCCACTGACACTGAGGAGAACCAGTGATCCAACCAAAAAACCAGTCACCGAACCGGCTGTCAGCGATGTTTTGAACGCAGTAGACAGACCATGCCCGGCGGCGATAGCGGTACGTACATTGGCCCGAACCGAAACATTCATGCCAATAATACCTGATAGTGCTGAAAAGAATCCCCCAATGGCAAACCCGATCGCTGTCAATAATCCAAACTGGGGGACTCGCCACAGAACGATAAAAATCAATACTCCAATGATTAACACCGTCAGATATTGTGTTCGGATAAACGCTCCGGCACCGGCCTGGATGGCTGAAGCAGGTACCAACAAAGCCTTATCTTCCACCGGAATTTTTAATACAGACCAAGCACACCACAGTGCATACAAAACACCTATGCCTGCAAGTGAAAGTATCGATAAATTGTTCCAGATCATGATCTTTAAATTCCGTATTGTTATGATAACCAAGATTTCATTTCTAGAATCAAAGGAGCTTACTATGATCCAGTTACCCTTGGAGCAACAAGAAAAAGAAATTCTCGCTGAAATCCTGGAGAGTAAGATATCCGATCTCAGCTATGAAATAGCTGATACAGATCAACATGATTTCAAACAGCGTCTGAAAGATCGAAAAGCTCTGCTTGAACAGATACTTGAAAAACTGAATCAATAAGTTCGGCTTCATAACACCTTAGAGCCCTTCAGCAAGGGTTACAAACCTGTTATTTGCAGCTTGGATCCATATATCGATCCTATTGAGATAAACCACAATGAAATCTTTAAAAATTATTTTTCGATGGGTCGTGCTTCTGGCTGTTATTGCAGGTGTTGGCTGGTGGTGGCTACAACAACAGAAACCCGCCAAGGAATCCGACAGGCTCGTCATTTATGGAAATATAGATATAAGAGAGGTCGATCTGGCATTTCTTGCAGTCGAACGCATTGATCAGATGCTCTTCTGGGAAGGGGATGCCGTCAAAAAGGGGCAACGTCTGGCTTCCCTCGATAAAACGGCTTTTGAGGCCAATGTCGACAAGGTTAAAGCGCTTCTGGAAGCGCAGAAACAGACAGTGGCAAAACTGGAAGCGGGCAGCCGTCCCCAGGAAATCAGACAAGCAGAGGCGAAGGTCAAGGAAGCCGAGACACTCCTTTATGAAGCCCGACGAACCTACAAACGCCTGAAATCACTTCATAGCAAAAACCTTGCATCGCAACAGAAACTGGATGATGCACTGTCGGCAGTATCTTCTGCACAGGCCCGTTTGAAGGTTGCCCAAGAGACGCTCGCACTTGTCAGGGAAGGACCGCGCAAAGAGGATATTGCTGCCGCACAGGCAAAGTTACAAAGCCTGGATGCACAACGGGTTCTTGCCATAAAACAACTAAAGGATGCCGATCTCTATGCACCTGCCGATGGAATCATCAGAGAAAGATTACTCGAACCCGGCGATATGGCTTCACCACAACAACCGGTGTATACCCTGGCACTGAATGACCCGCTTTGGGTCAGGGCCTATATCCCCGAACCCAGCCTGGGAAAAGTCAAACTCGGTGCCCGGGCCAGTATCTTCACAGACAGTTTTCCCGAAAAGGAATATCAGGGCTGGGTTGGTTTTATATCACCCACGGCTGAATTTACACCCAAAAATGTACAGACACCGGAATTGCGCACGAGGCTGGTGTATCAGGCCCGGATTTTTGTCTGCAATCCTGACAATGAATTACGGCTGGGAATGCCCGCAACTGTCCAGATCCCGCTCAACCAGAGCATGGAATCTTGGACGAATGACCAACCACCCTGCAAGGAAACGGAGTCACATTAAGTGAAAACATCCAACGCTCTCGAGCTGGAGAGTGTCAGTAAAACCTTTTCATCAGGTAACAGGACTGTTGTGGCCGTTGACGACATGAGTCTGAAGATAGATTACGGAAAGGTCACCGGTCTGATTGGTCCTGATGGAGCAGGAAAGACCACCCTGATGCGGCTCGCCACTGGTTTGTTATTACCGGATCAGGGAAGAATCATGGTTCTCGGTATCGATGCCGTTCAAAATCCGCTGCGTGTCCAATCATCTGTGGGTTACATGCCTCAACGGTTTGGACTGTATGAGGATTTGACGGTTCAGGAAAATCTGGATCTGTATGCCGATCTACAAGGTGTCAGCGATAAGGATCGGACAGAGCGGTATCAAGAACTAATGCACATGACTGGACTTGCTCCTTTTACAAACCGCCTCTCGGGTAAATTGTCAGGAGGGATGAAACAGAAACTCGGACTGGCGTGTACTCTGATCCACCCACCCCGGCTGTTGATTCTCGATGAACCGACGGTGGGTGTCGACCCTGTCTCCCGGCGTGAACTCTGGTCAATCATCTACCGGCAAGTCCAAGACGAAGGAATGAGTGTGCTGCTGAGTACGGCCTACCTGGACGAGGCCGAACGATGTGATGAGATCATCCTCATGCACCAGGGGAAACGGCTCGGCCAAGGAGCACCTCGATCATTCAGCCAACCTCTTAAAGGTCGGGTTTTCCATATCTCGGCACCCGCAATCAACAAACGTTCGTTGTCAATCCGGCTTAACTCGATTCCAGGAATTACCGATGCCATTATCGAAGGAGAAAAGGTGCGTGTTGTAACCGAAACAGAGGGCATGCCAGATCTTGTTGCCTATTTTCCTGATGATTCCAATCTGAAGATTGAGCCTGCAGAACCAATCTTTGAAGATGCCTTCATTGCTACACTGGGAACTGAAAAGAAAACCAGGGTCCCCTATGATCTTGCCCCTCTTCAACAAAAAAACATATCCCGACAAGAAGCAAGCGAAGTTGTCATAGAAGTAAAAAATCTGAAGCGAAAGTTCGGCGATTTTATTGCTGTCAATGATGTCAGCTTTCAAGTAAAAAGAGGCGAGATCTTTGGCCTGCTCGGAGCGAATGGGGCAGGTAAATCCACCACCTTTCGAATGCTCTGTGGGTTACTGCCAGTAACAACTGGTACAGTACGTACCGCAGGTCACGATCTACGTACTGCTTCAGCCGAAGCACGGGGCAAGATAGGCTATATGGCGCAGCGTTTCTCACTCTATGCCAACCTGTCCGTCGAACAGAATCTTCGGTTTTTTGCCAGTGCCTATGGCCTGGCCAGGAAAAGGAAAAAGACGCGAATCGGCTGGGCACTTTCTACCTTTGAACTTGCCCCCTACAGAGACACGATCGCCGGTGATTTGCCACTGGGTTTCAAACAAAGGCTGGCTATGGCCGCTTCGCTCATGCACGAACCCGAGATCCTTTTCCTTGATGAACCCACCTCAGGGGTGGATCCCCTCGCAAGGAGAGAGTTCTGGCTGCGGATCAATACACTGGCCGAATCGGGAGTAACAGTGCTTGTCACGACACATTTCATGGATGAAGCAAACTATTGTGATCGTCTCATCATCATGTCCGAGGGGAAGGTTCTCGCCGAAGGGTCACCTGCTGAACTGAAATCCAGCATACAGAGACCTGATCTGCCGGATCCCACCATGGAAGATGTCTTTATTACTCTTATTGAATATGGCAAGAACACAGAGGGTCAGGCCGCATGAATCGCTCTTTGCGAAAACGTATGCGCCTGAAGGGGCTGATCAGAAAAGAAAGTCTCCAGATCCTGCGTGATCCCTCCAGCATTGCGATCGCCTTTATCATGCCGGTCATTCTCCTACTGCTGTTTGGCTATGGTGTCTCTCTGGACGCAAAACACATCAGGCTGGCCACTGTGGTTGAACAACCGGATACAAACACAGCAGGCCTCATAGGCGCCTTTCAGCATTCCGAATATTTTATTCCCGTTCTATACCATACTGTTCAGGATGCAGAAATAGCCTTGATGGAACATAAAGTGGATGGGATCGTCTGGTTACGTAACGACTTCAGCGACCGTCTCTTATCCCGGAAAACTGCGCCGATTGGTGTCTACGTCAACGGTGTCAATGCCAATCAGGCACGTATTTCGGTGGGGTATATTCAAGGTGTCTGGCAGACCTGGCTATCGAGCTTTTCCCGCGACCAAGGGCATGATCTAAAGACTCCAGTCATGATCGAACCCCGGATCTGGTTCAATGCTGCCGTCAACAGTCGCTATTTCCTCGTACCAGGTCTGATTGCCGTCATCATGACCTTGATAGGTGCCTTGCTGACATCAATGGTCGTTGCCCGTGAATGGGAGAGAGGCACCATGGAAGCCCTGATGGTGACCCCCATTCGCATTAGTGAGATCCTCCTCGGGAAGCTGATTCCCTATTTCATTCTTGGTATGGGAGGGATGTTTCTGAGCGTAGCCATGGCAGTCTGGCTGTTTGATGTCCCTCTGCGCGGTTCATTTCTGGCACTTACTGCAGCCTCTGCACTGTTCATGATGGTCGCACTCGGTATGGGGTTGCTGATCTCGACAGTTGCAAAGAACCAGTTCGTTGCCGGCCAGATCGCAATTATCACGACCTTTCTCCCTGCCTTTATTCTATCCGGCTTCATTTTCCAAATCAGCGCCATGCCAGAACCCATCCAGTTCATTACTCATATTATCCCGGCACGGTATTTCGTTGCCATTCTGCAGACAATCTTTCTGGCTGGTGATATCTGGCCAATCATTTTAAGCAACTGTGCCGCATTGCTGATCATGATGTTCGTTTTCTTTGGCATCATAAAGAAAAAAGCACACAAGCGACTGATATAGATGATCACACTACGACATATTCTGGCATTGGCCATTAAGGAATTACTGGCTATTCTCAAGGACAAGCAGAGTCGGGTCATTCTCATTGGCCCTCCGATCGCTCAATTACTGGTTTTTGGTTATGCCGCAACCTTTGATCTGAATCATATTCCCGTTGCCATTTACGATGAAGATCACAGCCAGCTCTCCAGAGCATTGGTCGCCCGGCTCAGAGGGTCTCCACACTTTGAATTGATTGATCCTCTCGATCACGATGGCCAGATCGAAGTTGCAATCAATAACAAGGAAGCATTGATCGTTCTTCATATCGGATCACGGTTCGGTAGCGAAATAGAGAAAGGAAAATCAGCGCAGGTTCAGGCAATCATCGATGGCAGAAACTCCAATACTGCTCTGTTGGCCTTAGGTTATTTACGCACCATCGTCACGGATTTCAATATCGAATGGTTTGAGCGGAATGGTTTGACCGGACCACCAGCCTCTTTGGCGATCCGTTCCTGGTTCAATGAGAACCTCGTTTCTCGCTGGTTTATTGTCCCTGGAATCGTTGGGCTCCTCTCACTGGTCATTACCACCATCGTGACAGGTTTGTCCGTTGCCCGAGAGCGGGAAGCCGGAACGTTTGATCAATTACTGGTCACGCCGTTACGACCAGTAGAAATCCTTATTGGCAAGTCTGTTCCGGGAATCCTGATAGGGCTGATCGAGGGCAGCTTTATCCTGCTGATGGCTATCTACTGGTTCGAAGTTCCCTTGCGGGGAAATCTGGGGGCGCTCTATATCGGCATGTTTCTGTTCCTGTTATCGGCAACCGGAGTCGGACTGATGATTTCTTCAATCGCCCTCACCCAGCAGCAAGGTATTCTTGGTGCGTTCCTCTTCCTGGTCCCTTCGGTTATTCTTTCTGGCTTCGCAACCCCTATTGCCAATATGCCGGAGATCATTCAGTATCTGACCTACCTAAATCCACTGCGTTATTTTTTGATTATTCTTCGCAGTGTTTTCCTGGAAGGTGACTCCTATGCCCTGCTGCTCGACCAGTATTTTCCCATGACGCTGATTGCAGTGGTGACATTGGCTGCTGCAGGATGGTCCTTCCGCCATCGCCTGTCCTGAAGCGGAAGATCTCGCTTCAGCAACTCTCTTTCTGATCTATATCAGAAAGAGAAGGAATATTCTGATATACACTTCAACGTGAAATCAGGTTTTATAGTACTAACCCGTAATCAAAGATTGGTGGGGTAATAACATGACACAGGGATGTATGAACATTGGCAGAGTTCAACACAACCCTGTGAAATCCAGGAAACTCCAAACGGTTACCCCAATATTTCACAGGTGCCAATAACCCGATCATGGCGATCAATCTCATCATCTCACGACAAACCTGGTTTTGGTTGTGATCCAGTCACCTGACTGAAATCATATGAATGAATGACTCAACTGCAACAACCGGAGGGGCATTATGACCACAAAGACCGAACTCGAGGAAATGATAGGCGCATGGACAAACCTTCAACGACAATTCTGGGACAATTTCATGCAGGGCAAAAAAACCTCTGCACGTTCTGAATGGGAAGAAGCCTGTCGCCGACCGCTGGAGATCACACAGCAGGTAATGACAGAGATGCTGCAAACACAGGAAAAATTTACCCATAATATGTTGAAAACTGCTAATCCAGAATTAGCAGAATCAGAGATCATCGACCAGTATTTCGGCTCAATAAAGGAAATGCTCGACGCGGGTATCAAATCACAGGAAGAACTGTTGGAAACTTGGTTCTCTTTGGCAAGAGAGTTTGAAAGACAGGCGCCCAGCCAGAACATGATGCAATGGAATCCGATGGCCCAATCAATGATGAATCCTGTGGCAGAATGGAGCAAGGCCGTCAATAACGTCTTCAAGGCCTGGGAAAACGCCGCAGAAAAAACGCTGGATGCCCAAAATGAGTTTGTCTCTCATCTGGTTCCTGTTGAAAAACCTGAAGCCACTACAAAAAAAGCAGCTCCACGTTCCCGGAAAACAGCTTCTGCAGAGGCTAAACAATCTGCTGCCTGAAATGCAGATATAGAAACCCTGATCTCATGATCAGGGTTTTATTGGGTAGGAAACACGGTATCAACGGAGCAATAAGGTGGCACAAGGAGGTATCCATGGGCAAACCTGGAAGAATGACCGACACCACGCCGCTGGTCCGTAATTCACAAGAACGATGGTTTCAATGATCCCTTGCCGGGTTAATTCTTACTTTTCCAGCACATATGTCCCAGGCGCATCAGCAAGCGGTTGATATCGCTGACCACCCAGTGTGGGCGGTTTGCGTTTAGCACCAGCCTGTGGAGAGAGCCAGCTGACCCAGTCTTTCCACCAGGAGCCAGGTATTTTTTCTGTCTGCTCCAGCCAGTGATCCGGTGAAATCCCCTTCTCTACATCGGAGACCCAGTATCGGCGTTTTGGAGGATCAACAGGTGGACTGACAATACCAAGAATATGCCCCGAAGTCGCCAATACGTAGCGTACCGGTCCTTTCACGATATCCTTGGTCTTGAAAGACTCTTTCCAGGGCACAATGTGATCCTGCTCTGTACCCACAGCGTAGAGTGGCTGGGTAATCCGGGTCAAATCAATAGGGCGGCCGCCCAGTGTCAGGGCATTCGGTTGTACCAGTTTGTTTTTCAAATACAACTCGCGCAGATAAAACCGGTGCATGGCTTCCGGCATTCGGGTCGTATCCATGTTCCAAAACAGGACATCAAAGGCCTCAGGTTCCTCACCCATCAGATAGTTATGAACATAGTAGTGCCAGATCAGACTATTCGATCGCAACATACGAAAGGACATAGCCATGTCCTGTCCATCGAGATAGCCTTTCTCTTCCATCAATTTTTCCACCGCACGGATCGCGTTCTCATCGATAAAGACATCGATACAGCCCGGTTCAGAAAAGTCCACAAGTGAGGCCAGCAAGGTCCAGTGTGCGACCGGATTGCCCTCGCCCTGATCGGGATGATTGAGCCATGCCATCAATGCACTGACGATGGTGCCCCCGATGCAGTATCCGGTAAGATGGACCTGTGGAACTTCACAAATGTCTCTCGCCACGTTGACGGCTTCCAGCACTCCCCGCAGCATATAATCATCAAGAGTCACATCACGCATGTCGGAACCCGGGTTCTTCCAGCTGGTGATGAAAACCGTAAAACCTTGATCGACCAGATACTTCACCATGCTCTTCTGTTCCTTGAGATCAAGAATATAGTATTTGTTGATCCATGGGGAGACGATGACAATCGGTATTTCATGAACCTTGTCTGTGGTCGGGGCATATTGGATCACTTCCAGCATCTCGTTTCGGAAGACCACCGCACCGGGAGTGGTTGCCAGATCCTTTCCGACCTCGAAGGCATCTTCCCGAACCATACTGATGGTGCCGCGTTCAAGATCCATCAGGAAGTTCTTGAACCCGTCGATGAGACTGATACCTTTGGTTTCCAGTGAACGAACGATGGCTTCCGGGTTGGTCGGATAGAAATTGGTTGGCGCCATGGCATTGA
The DNA here is from genome assembly GCA_026984775.1 of Gammaproteobacteria bacterium. Classification (GTDB taxonomy): domain Bacteria; phylum Pseudomonadota; class Gammaproteobacteria; order CAJXQU01; family CAJXQU01; genus CAJXQU01. Next base: position 20,291 of record JALSRM010000009.1, on the reverse strand, counting down.
GCATCTGCCGGGCCCAAAATGCTGCCTTGCGGCGGGTTTTCTCTTCCACACCCGGTGTTGCGTAGATGGCATCCTCCAACCAGCGGGTGTAGAGCAAATACCCCTCCTTGAGGGTGTCGTACCACGGGTTTTCTTCCCAGAAACGGTATTGGAACCGCTCGTCATACGTAACCGGTTCGAAAAGATCACCATGAGACCCAAAACCTGTCAGCGTCTGCCACTCCTCCAGAGACCAGAACTCGAGGGCCAATTTGGTGAGTTGTTCCGACAGCTCTTTTGGATGATTCATCCAGGCACGCTGGATTGCCAAACTGGAAGAAAAAATCCCGTAAGGATCCAGATTGACAGTCTCCGGAAACGTCTTTTCAAGGTTTTTGACTGCAGTATCCATAATGTGCTCTCCTTATAATGTTATAAGAATAGCATATTCAAGAATTGTTCCTAAGGTTCTGAATCAGCCAGCGATGGCCCGAAGATTTTCCAACGATTCTATCTGGACGCGGCGCCGATCCACCTGGATAACACCTTCCTTCTGCAGTTGGGTGAATTCACGGCTGACTGTTTCCGGGGCTATGCCGAGAAAATTTGCGATATCACTGCGCGACATACTGAGAATAAATTCCCTTTCCGAGAAACCACGCTCTTTCATACGTTGTGAAATGGCAAGGAGAAAAATCGCCAGCTTCTGTTCTACCCCTTTCTGGCCCATGGCCATCACCATTTCATGGATGTGGATCAGTTCACGGCTGAAGATTGAAAGACTTTGGATATGAAAATGCGAACATTTCTGACTGAGTATATTGAAGTCATCCCAGGACAATTTGCAAAAGGAGGAGTGCTGCAGCGCAATCACCGAAGTGGTATGGCAGCGTTCACCAATGGCATCAAGCCCCAACAGATCACCAGGGAAATTGAAACCGACGATCTGTTCCATACCATCGGCATCCGTCATGACACATTTTACAGATCCGGATCGAACGATATAGAGGGATTCAAAGGGATCGCCCTGGTGAAACAAAAACTCCCCCTGTTTCAACGGGTTGATATGGACGACAGCCTGTGTCAGTACCGCTGTCTCTTCCTCGGTCATGTTTCCGGCCACACAGATCGAATGCAGACGGCAATGACTGCAATCCAGGGTTGGGTGTAAAGATACCAGAGTGTGGCTTGCGACCATTTATCCCCCTGCCCGTGAAATGAACCTATACCTTATCATACCGTACCGAGAATTGAATCCTCTCCATCGACACGGGTTAATCTCCCTCCTGTAACTCACGGCAACCAGGGTTTCAGCCAGGTCTTGAACTGATGCAGAGACATGGCACCTGCCTGACGCGCTATCTCCTTGCCATGCTTGATCACCATCAGCGTCGGAATACTGCGTATCTGATACTGGGCGGCGATCGGCTGTTCCATTTCTGTATTCAGTTTTCCGAAACGAATAAAAGGTTCCAGTTCCTTTGCTGCTTGTGCAAAAACCGGAGCAAAGGCCTTGCAGGGTCCACACCATTCAGCCCAGAAATCGACGACCAATGGGATATCATTCTTTACTGCATGGCGCTGGAAATTGTTGCCATTAAGTTCAATGGGAGTCCCAGTGAAAAGGGGTTGTTTACATTTCCCGCATTTACCGTTATCACCCAGTTTTTCCTGTGGTACACGATTAATGGTATTGCAATGGGGACAAACTATTTGCAGAGAGTTATTCATGAAGTTTGTATCCTTTTCGTGATTTATATCAACCCAATATAGGTGCATTGTTGCTAAATTCAAGCAACGACAACCAAAAGGAGAGGAGGCTGTCTAAACCTATTGAAAGAATTGGAAAGTTGCGGGCATTGTTTTCTCAATCAGGAGTCGTGTGATCAAGATGCGAATTTTTTCTGTACTGTTGACGATGTACCTCACGCTTGCGATGCCGGCGCTGGCCAAGGATCCTGTCCAGCAGGATAATATCACCTCACACCCCCCTCACATGGCCCTCATGTTGCAGATCGAAGGTATCATTGGGCCGGCGACAGCAGACTACATCACCCGCTCGCTCAAAAAGGCTGATCCAGCAACGACAGAACTGATCCTGATCCGTATGGATACACCCGGTGGTCTCGATCTCTCCATGCGTGAAATCATAAAAAAGATCATCGCCTCACCTGTTCCGGTTATTACCTACGTTGCTCCAGGTGGTTCACGTGCTGCAAGTGCAGGCACCTATATTCTCTATGCCAGCCATATTGCTGCAATGGCTCCTGCAACCAATTTGGGAGCGGCGACTCCCATCCAGATGTCTCCAGGCAGACTCGGGAAAGACAATCCACTTACGGACAAACCTGATGTAGATGATGGAAGCGGTGGAAAAGTTGAAAAAAAAACTCAGCACCCCCAGATAGAGGATCCCATGAACAGAAAGATGATCAATGATGCGGTCGCCTATATCCGAGGGCTGGCAGAAATGCGCGGTCGCAATGCAGACTGGGCAGAACAGGCTGTCCGTTCAGCTGCAAGTCTTTCTGCCGAAGAAGCACTGAAAAAAGGCGTGATCGACATCATTGCAAGAGATGAAGCCGATCTGTTTCAACAGCTGGACGGTCGTAGGGTGGATATTCTCGGCATGCAGAAAACACTGCATACGTCCGGGCTGCTCACGCAGGAAATAGAACCCGACTGGCGAAACCGTTTGTTGGAAGTCATCACCAACCCCAATATCGCCTACATCTTAATGTTGATCGGGATCTATGGCCTGATCTTTGAGTTCTCCAACCCAGGGGCCGTTTTGCCCGGGACGGTCGGTGCCATCTGTCTGCTCCTCGCCCTGTTCGCTTTCCAGGTCCTTCCTATCAATTATGCGGGGTTTGCGCTAATCATCTTCGGTATTGCACTGATGACAGCAGAGGCCTTTGCTCCGAGCTTTGGTGTGCTGGGGTTGGGAGGTGTTGCATCCTTTGTGATCGGCTCCGTGATCCTGATCGACACAGGAGTACCTGGATACGGCATCGACATGGGACTGATCGCCGGTTTTACCGTGATCACGGCCCTGCTCTTTATTCTCACACTGGGACTGGTATTCAAGGCAAGAAAGAATCCGGTGGTTGCCGGAAAGGAAGAGATGCTCGGTGCGATGGCGACTGCATTGGAAGACTTCGAACGAGAAGGCCGGGTCAGGATTCACAGTGAGATCTGGAACGCCCGTTCTGATCGGCCAGTCCAACAGGGTGAGAGACTGAAGGTGCAGGCAATTGACGGGTTGACGCTGATCGTCCATCCGGAAGAAAGTGAGGTACAAACATGACTCTACAATTTATGGCAATCATCGTTTTTCTGACGCTGGCCCTGCTGTTCAGTGCCATACGGATCCTGCGTGAATATGAACGTGGCGTGGTTTTCCTGCTTGGCCGTTTCTATAAGGTCAAGGGGCCAGGATTCATCATCATTATCCCCTTCATTCAGCAAATGGTTCGGGTGGACCTTCGCACCATCGTCATGGACGTTCCCACTCAGGATGTGATCTCCAAAGACAATGTCTCGGTCAAGGTCAATGCCGTGGTCTACTTCCGTGTCATCGATCCGCAAAAAGCCATCATCCAGGTAGAAAACTTCTTCGACGCCACCAGCCAGTTGGCACAAACCACTCTGCGCTCGGTGCTGGGCCAGCATGAACTTGACGAAATGCTGGCGGAGCGAGACAAGCTCAATGCCGACATCCAGGGCATTCTCGACTCGCAGACCGATGCCTGGGGGATAAAGGTGGCCAACGTGGAGATCAAGCATGTGGACCTGGACGAGAGCATGATCCGGGCAATTGCCCGACAAGCCGAAGCCGAACGTGAACGGCGGGCAAAAGTCATCCATGCCGAAGGGGAATTGCAGGCTTCGGAAAAACTGCTGGCGGCAGCCAAAGTCCTTTCACAACAGCCCCAGGCGATACAGTTGCGATACCTTCAAACCCTGACCGAGGTTGCCGGTGATCGCTCATCCACCATCGTTTTCCCCATTCCCATCAACCTGATCGAAAGCTGGAGAAAGAATGACCCGAGTGAATAACACTTTTGAAACCGATCGCAAGGCCATGATCGCCCGAATAAAAGAGGAGGCACGTTTTACTTCCAGTTATACAGGCCGCAAGGAACCTGCCAGACGTGTGATCCAGGCCATGAACAAGATACCACGACACGAATTTGTGGATCGCACCCAGCAACGGCTTGCATATATCGATTCACCTCTGCCCATTGAATGTGGACAAACGATTTCGCAACCGTTTATCGTCGCCCTGATGACTGATCTGCTGGACCTGCAGGAGAACGATGTGGTTCTGGAAATCGGCACGGGTTCCGGCTACCAGTCTGCCGTCCTGTCACTTCTCGCCCAAGAGGTCTACTCAATAGAAACCCACGAACCTCTAGCCCGGTCGGCACAAAAAAAACTGCATCGGCTTGGCTTTGACAATGTACATGTTTATACAGGAGACGGTTATTTCGGTCTGCCTGAACATGCACCCTATGACGCGATCATGGTGACCGCCGTTGCCGAAGAAATCCCTCACCCCCTGCTGGATCAACTGAAACCCGGTGGACGTATGGTAATTCCTGTTGGCCCACGTTCAGGACAACAGAATCTGATGCTGATCACGAAAACACCCGGGGGTGAAATCAAGGAAAAGAATATCTTGCCCGTTGCCTTCGTCCCGCTTACCCGATACCACAAGGATAAAACCATGCCAGTTGATCTGGATGAGCCCACTATTGATCCGGATCAAGATAAGGAAGGCGAAATCAACGAAAATTAGAAATAACGTGACAGGAGAAAAAAATGAAAAAAACTTTCGTTGTCGTGGCCGATGAATATCGGGCACGGTTTCTGCGGAACAGAGATGGGAAGAAATTTCTGGTGGAAGAGGAGGATCTCGTCAACCCGGAAGCACGTGCTCACGAACGTGATTTGATCGCGGACAAACCTGGCCGTTCATTCGATCGGGTCGGTGGTGGCAGACATTCCATGGAACAGGAAACGGATGCCAAAAAACAGGATGCAGAAGCCTTTGCCCGGGAGATCGCCCAAAAAATCGAGAAGGAAAGAAACGAGCGGAAGTTCGAACGGCTGGTGTTGGTCGCCGCGCCCGCATTCCTCGGCATGCTCAGAGACAAGTTGACCGACGAGTGTGAAAAACTTGTCTGGAAATCCTTTGACAAGGATCTGACCAAAGCGGATATCAGCCAGATCGAGGATGAGGTGTTTACCCTGCGTTGAGTGTCGTTCCCCTCAGTTTGTCTTCTGATCAAGAATCCACTCAACAACCGTATTGATGTCATCAAGACAAACCGCCCTGCCCTCGATTTTTTTCTCATCACCGGATCGGTATTTACCCGTGCGGACAAGAATCCCCTGCAAACCGGCATCCAGTGCACCAATCACATCGGCCTCCACATCATCCCCCACCATGATCGTATTTTCGGCCTTGGCATGGATGCTCTCGAGAGCGGCACGAAAGAATTCGGGACTGGGCTTTCCGATCAGAATGGCTTCTGTCTCAGCAGCATATTCGAGCGCGACCACGAAAGGGCCCGCATCCAGACTGAGTCCATCCTGCTCGCGGAAATAACGGTTTTTACCCATGGCGATCAGAGGAACGCCCTCTACCAGGAGCCGAAAGGCCTGATTCATGTGTTCATAGGTGAATGCCGAACCCGCATCCCCCACCAGCACGGCATTGCTGTTGTTCGATTCAAGATCGGCAAACTCGACTTTCAAATCAGGATGGATCAGCAAGAAAGGTGATAACCCTTTTTCAATCAGATAATGTCTGGCCGCAACCGGGGCGGTCAGGAGCTGATCTTCATGGATTGCGAAGCCCATCGACTGAAGCCGCTTCAGGATCTTTCCACGGGGCGATCGGGTCGTGTTAGTGATGTATCGGATCGGGAGTCCGGCTTTATTCAGTTTCTGTATCGATTCGACAGCACCCGGGATCGGTTCTGTACCGGTATAAAGCACTCCACTCAGATCAAACAGTACGGCCTCGATCATTTTCACCACCTCCAGTAAAGCCTGCCTGCGTCGGGATCAGAACCAATGCCACAAGATAAAAAGCCATGGCTATTAGTATGACAGCTGAAATGCCAAAATGTGTCGCCAGTAACGTAGCCAGTACGGCCCCGATGACCGACGCACATCCATTGACACCCCAGGCCCACGGTACCATCCTGCAGGCCTTTTCACCTGACTCATTCTCGAGTCTTGCGATCCCGGCAGGAAACGGCATACCCATAAAAACGGCCAGAGGAGCGATCAACAGGATTGAAATCAACACTCTGAGCGTGTCCGGAAACGTCATGCTGGTACGAAAGATAACGGGCAGAACCAGCAGATAGAGCGTCGCAATGGCAACAATCACAAAAACTGAAATCATGATCCGCTTTTTTGCATACGGATGATGGCCACGACCCACCCACTGACTGCCGATACCGGCAAAGACCAGAAAGGACGTTAGCATCGTCGCGGCAGAAAGGACCGGATGAGAAAGATAAAGGCTGAAACGCTGCATGAATGCGATCTCAATGAACATGAAGGCAAACCCGAGACAGGAAAAATAAAGTGCTACCCGCAAGGGTGACTCGTGACAGCGTTGCATCCATTTTCTGTATTTGAAAACGAGTGGCAGAAGGATCAGCAGAAAACTGAAAACAGACGCCAGAACCAGGGTTGCCACCAGAACCAGATAACCGAGATCGAGCAATGAATAACCACCCGTCTGGATATTATTCATCACGTCCGGAAGAATACGCCAGCGGAAGAAACGAAAGAACCAGGGTTTGTCATCCGTCACCGGTGTGATATTGAACTTGTTGGTTTCAATATAGCGATCCCGTTCCTCTCCGAGCAGTGCAACGGCGGCCTGATAGAACACCGGATCGGCCAGATGATTGTACCGGTTGACCTCTTTTTCACTGATCCCCGGATACCAGGCCAAATCAAAAGCACGCTGTATGCAAAAGGCCTTGATCGACGCGATATCCGCTGCAGAGAATGCACCGTTCCTGATCAGCAGAACGCCCAGATTCCAACTGCGTATCCAGACCAGTCGTCTGGCCGGATCGTCAATGCCTGATCGATGCATGGCTTCGATAACGGTGGCCAGCATTCTGGGGCCATCCCGTGGCGGCAAACGGATCCAGCGCCCGATCGCTAGAATGCCTTCGGGTTTCAGTCGTTGAAGGAGTGTCTGAAACGATTCCACCGTATAGAGCCAGGTTTCGCTCAAGGCTGAAAGACCGGCGGAAGAGACATTAAAGGAATCCATCAGCTCCATCTGGATCAAATCAAACTGATTTTGTGTGGTTTCAATAAACCCGCGGGCTTCCTCTACATGAACGCTGACCTTTTCATGTGTGTAGATCCGGCCCGAATAGTCGGCAAAATCTGCCGTCATCAGTGCCACCAGATCGTCATTCAACTCGACGGCATCGATTTGCCGGGCACCGTGCCATAAGGCCTGCAAAATACTGGCTCCACCCCCGGCACCGAGGATCAGAACATCGGGTTGATCCAGCAGCACATAAGGCAAGGCCGATGGCATCTCATGCAGATAGGCAATCGAATCCTGCTTGCCGTCATAACGCGTGATCGCGGTCATACCCTCACCATCAAAAAACAACCCAAGCTGATCAGGCGGCAAAGCCGGTGACATCAGGCTCAGACCCGGCGCGTAACGGAACGGGATTTTGGGACTTTCGACCACCGTGATCAGAGCCAGTGGGCCCGATCGCTCGGCAATCACCCTGGCGCCCATCTGTTTCATGGTCTGACTCAACTGCTTGTATTCCAGTGGTTTCAGTTGCAAATCTGACTGTATGACGAAGATTGGAACCAGCACAGCAAGAATCAATCCGATCATCCCTTTCAGGGTCAAAATTGAAGGTTTCTGCAGGAGTGCTACGGCCAGGAAACCGAGTCCACTGATCAGGCCGAGTAGCGTCAGTGGAAACAACCAATGCAACAGCAGAATAACGGCCAATGCCCCCATGCCGGAACCAAACAGGTTGGCAGCATAGACCGAATTGATATGCCTTTTGTATTGCATGAAGGCCAGGCAGATACCGTTGGCGGCAAAGAAAAACGGTAGCATGAGCAACAAAAAAATCCCGGCAAGATTAATCCATTGTCCTTTGTCCCAAAGTATTTCAAGCGGGTTGAACTGCACCTGTTGTGCGATCAGAAAACAGCCCAGAGAGCTGATGCTGAAGAGAACAAGGTTTAATTGAAAGGCCCGGTAAAAATGACGACTCAATCGATCGCCCAGCAGCGTGATGATGGTGCCGCTGACACCAAAACCCAGCAGTGCCAGGCTGATCATCAGGTAGGCAAAATGATGCCACTGAATGATGGAAAAGATGCGCATCAGCAGAATCTCATAGCCCAGCGAGGCGCCAGAGACGAGTCCAATGGCGATGAGAAACTTCAGTCCCGGTTTTCTCTGCCCGAATGTCATAGTCGCTCTTACTTTTCTGTCGCTCGTGTCAGCGGGACGAATTTAACCGGGACAATCTGTTCAGCGACAATCTCGCCACGTTGATCTTTCTCCACCAATACCAGAAACTGGGTCATAAACTGACTGCCCACCGGAATGATCATGCGACCACCCGGCTTCAACTGCTGCACCAGTGGTGGTGGAATGTGGCTGGCCGCTGCGGTGACGATGATGGCATCAAAAGGCGCCGCTTCCTCCCATCCGTAATAACCATCGCCAATGCGTGTTTTGATGTTGGCGTAGCCGAGCCGCTCAAACCTTTCTGCGGCGTGTTCACCCAGTTCGGGGATGATCTCGATGGTATAGACCTGATCCACAATTTCCGCAAGAACTGCTGCCTGATAGCCCGATCCCGTACCGATTTCCAGCACCTTGTCATTCGGCTTCAGTTTCAGCAATTCTGTCATCAAGGCGACGATAAACGGCTGTGAAATGGTTTGTCCGTAACCGATGGGTAAAGGCCGGTTTTCGTAGGCTTTGTCTTTGAGTCTCTCGGGAACAAATTCATGACGGGGCACGGCAAGGAGTGCTTTTTTCACTTGCTCAGACAAATCACTGACATGAGTCTGTGCCACGGTTTCCCTCAGATCATGCCCGATCTCCTGCACCATTTCCTCACGTAAGCGAACGAAATCTTCTGCCAGCACCTGCTCAATGCCCAGGGATGGAATACTGATACAAATAAAAAACCAGATTATTTTGATACGGACCACCATCTGAATATCCTCTAAAGGGGACGTTTCCCTTTTCTAAGAGAGCTTGCTTACTAAAGGGGACGTTTCCCTTTTCTAAGAGAGCTTGCTTACTAAAGGGGACGTTTCCCTTTTCTATACTAGAGAGCTTGCTTCAATTATAAAAATCAGACTGCCCACCTGACTGATCCAGATCAGGATATGGATTTGTGTTTGTTGTATCGTTAGAGCCAATGACTCCAAGGAGGATATCATGCGTTATATCAGTCTGATTATTACATTCATTGCAGCAATCAATCTTGCCGCATGCTCTTCTACCGGTGGTACCAAGCAAACCATTGGAGGTCTTACGGGTGCGGCACTCGGTGGATTGTTAGGTTCTCAGTTTGGATCAGGCAAAGGGCAACTGGCTGCGACTGGTGCCGGTGTTCTGATCGGCGGTTTGATCGGTAGTGAAATCGGGCGATCGATGGATGAACTCGATCGAATGAAGGCCAACCGTGCAATTGTTTCAGCGTACAGCGCACCACTTGGTGAAACAATCCGATGGAATAATCCCGAAAGTGGTCACTCTGGTACGGTAACACCGACCAGAGACGGGACTTCGTCACGAGGGGATTATTGCCGCGAATTCCATCAAACCGTCACCATCGGAGGCAGAACAGAAGAGGCCTATGGTGTGGCCTGTCGTCAACCGGATGGTACCTGGCGCATTGTCGAATAAACACATCGCCCTAAAAAGGGGACGTTACCCTTTTTGATCGGGGTTAGTGGCCTGTCAGTGCACTCAACTGACGTCGCAGCTCCTCGATCTCGTCCATCAGATCCAGTGCGAGAGCGACGCCGGCGGTATTGATGTGGAGATCTTGCTGTAACCGGATTGCGGTACGTGCTCTGATCAGGCTTGTGCCTGTAAAACGCCACTCGATGATATCGGTCCCCGCAGGTTCAAGGATCCCTTCTTCCACCAGCTCGATGATGCGCTCCGCATGTACCGAGCAGGCACGGCAGAGATCGCGGAGTGTCAGTTGGGTTTCCTCTTCCAGTATACTGACGATGGTTTGAGTCGAAATTTCTTTGCTAGCCATGTGTAATTTTATACTCCCAGTTTTGCCCGCGGGTTGAAGTTTCTATATTTGTTTTCGAGTTGCCTCCAGAGTTCCTGTTCCTCCACTGTCTTTGCTGGAGGTACTACGATTTGCAATACGGCGATCAGATTGCCTGGTGGCTTGCTCGGAAGGCCTCGTCCCTTGAGTCGTAGCTTCTGCCCGGATTTGGAACCGGTAGGAATTTTAAGATCCACTGTGCCTTTTGGCGTCGGCACCTTGACCTTCGCCCCCAACGCGGCTTCCCATGGGGTAACGGGCAAGTCGATGATCAGATTACGTCCATCGACCTTATAGATAGGATGGGGCTTGAATTCCACTTCCAGATAGAGATCACCCGGCTTGCCTTCACCAATACCAGGATTACCCTGTCCCGCCAGGCGGATGTGTTGCCCTGGCTTGATACCTTTCGGAATCGTGACATTCAGTGTTCTTTCCTTCAGATAGACATGCCCATCCGGATCCACTTCCGGTGCTCGCAGGGTGATGCTGCGCTTGGCACCATTGAAGCTGTCCTCAAGGTCGATAAGAATTCTGGCGTAGTGGTCCTCACCACGCATATGAAAGCCACCACCAGCACGTTGACCACGTTGTGCTCGGCCGGTATGAAATCCGCCACCACGGCCAAACAGTTCTTCAAAGAAGGCACTGAAATCTGAATCATCGGCACCGGTGAAGCCAGCACCACTGTGTTCAAAGCCAGCATCCCACCCCGGTGGAGGATGAAAATCCTGTCCAGCCTTCCAGTTGGCACCCAACTGATCGTAGGCCGCCCGTTTCTCCGGGTCCTTCAGTACTTCATAGGCTTCCCCCACTTCTTTGAAACGCGCTTCGGCATCCGGTTCCTTGCTGACATCCGGATGATACTTTCTCGCCAACTTGCGGTAAGCACGCTTGATCTGATCCTGGGTTGCGTCCCGCGGGACACCCATGATTTCATAATAGTCTTTGAATTCCATCGATTGTTATTGTTCCAGTTGAGTTCTCTTGCCAACAATATAGGGCCAAACTGCAAGGATTCAAACCCTTGCCCCAAAAGTCTTCACCTATCGATCAGAGAGGGACAGACAGAACTTCGCATTTTGCCCGGTTGATAACCCCGTTTGTCGTCGAGCCAATCAATCTGGCGAGACCACGCCTGCCATGCGATCCCATGACAATGAGATCCGCACGTTGTGCTTCGGCATAGGTCAGTATTGTCTCTTTGGGTGTTCCCCAGATGATTTCACTATTCACCTCCTCGAGGCCGAGTTCTTTCTTCTGTTGCTCCATTGTGGACTGCGCATTCTTGTACATGATCTCTTCTGTATCCGCATAATTCTCAAGTGGAGTGATCATGAAATAGTCACTCTCATAATTGATGAGTGGCTCAATGACATGAATAATCGTCATACTGGCGCCATAGCGTGTTGCCAGTTCCTTCGCCCTTTGAAGCGCCCGTACCGAGTGTGGTGAAAAGTCAGTTGCAACGAGGATACGCCGATAAGGTGTGATCTCGTCTTTATCCTGCTCATCTGCAGGACGCTCGATCCCGCGTAACCAATCCAGTGCTTCCGACGTTTCTTCCGCTTCAAAGAAGCGTAATTCCGGTGTGGTCAATGCATCGGTCAATACCGTCAGCCATTTCTCCCACTTCCGATCGCCGATGATCGCGATTTTTTTGAAATCCTTGTCATGCTGACTGGCAAATTTGAGATCTTCCCAGACTACGCCAGCCTCCAGCCCACTCATGTTTTTGAGATCGAGTAACAAAGAGAGAGGGCCATATTTGTGGATCAGCGTCATCAGAGTTTGTTTAAAGGCTTCATAGTCCTTCTTCGTGATCTTGCCAGTGATCCTGAAAGCAAAAATATCTTCATCAAAAACAGGAATGGGCTGAAACATACTCTCCTCCTTAAACGACAGGGATGTGAGTATCGTATCATCTGTACGCAGGATCGCTATTGATGAGGATCAAATAAATTGTACGCAGAAAAGAGGCGCAAGGCACTCAACCTAAAGCCGGTTTGTTCCTAGATTAAGCCGGACACAAAACCACGATAACCAAGGATACCCATGGTTGCCAGTGCGGCAATGTTCATTGCATTAATCCGCTTTTCATAGCGTGTAAGGAGTACTTCACAACCGTAGAGAATGATAATGCTCTTGACCACCAGGATCCCAATATCTTCGATCTGAAGATATCTCCGGCCAAAAACAGCAATCGCCACCACAGCGAAGACGATTAGATAATCCATAGGTGAGGTCTGAAATTTCTTGTCCGTTGCATAACGCACAACAATTGCAATAGAAAGTGCAACCAGGGCAAACAGAACCACCTCGATATAGGTAAAGTAAGAAAAACGTTCAGAATGGGCGGCAAGATAAATGGTGAAAATCGCAGCGATGTAAACCCCGCCCCGCAATGAAAAACCGTTACTCTGAGGAGAGTAAAACATGTCCAGCAACATCACGATAAAAAAGATCGTTCCCACCATGCCAAAGTCCCTGGGAACAGTTTCGACAATGATCGAACTGCCTATCAGATAAAGGGGCAGAATTACCATAATCAGCCTCAATGCCCATTGGGTAATATCAATTTTGTGTGTTCTCAAGAACCGGACAGAAACCGTCAAGGATGTGGGGGAGCTCAACGATGCCTTCCATCCGATGTTCTCAGCACGAGACAACAAACCGAAAATCACAAGGGCAGAAAACAGATACAAGACCATGATCAGGGCATCACTTTGATAACGCAAAAAGATGGCACTGATAACAAAAAAAGCCTGTACTGAATAGATAATGACAACGGTTTCATAATGATCAAAGCCAAGGTTCATCAACCGGTGATGGATATGCGTACGATCTGCGCGGAAAGGACTCTTGCCTTTCATAAGACGCATGATCATGACCGCAACCAGATCCATCACTGGCAATCCCAGAAAAAACAACGTCAATGCCGGACTCAATGTCGGGTGGACATTCTGTGTAAGATAGACCGCCAGAAACCCCAGGGTAAAGCCCAAAAACTGACTGCCTGCGTCACCCATAAATAACAATGCTGGATGAGTATTGAAACGCAAAAACCCCAATACACCGCCAATACAGGCAGCGGCAATCACTGTTGCCTGTATCCCATCTACGATATAGGCCAGAAATGCAATCACGATCAAACTCAGCATCGATTCACCACCAGCAAGCCCATCCAGCCCGTCAGAAGTATTGACTGCATTGCTCATTCCGATGATCGCAAAATAGGTGAACGGGATCCCAACCCAGGGCGAGACACCATCGATTCCCGTAAAAGGTAAATGTCTGATCCAAACATCACCATAGAAAATCACTACAGTGATGGCCAGGAACTGGCCAAGGAATTTCACACCTGGCCGGATCTGGCTGATATCATCCCAAACCCCAAAGGCAGTAATAATCAAAGCACCGACCAAAAATGAAACAACAACAGGCTCTGCATTAAGCAAGGTAAAAAGGGCAAGAAGAGTTCCGGCAATAATCCCGATACCACCTGTTCTGGGTATGGCCTGCAAATGAACCTTGCGTTCGCCCGGCTCGTCAATCATACCAAGACGCTCTGCAAATCGCCTCCCGATCGGGATCACCAATACACTTAACGCCATGGACATGACGAAGGCAATTAATGGAGTCGTATCGTGATTCATGGTCCCGAAAAAGGTGTCTCAGACAAGCTATTCTGGAATAAAATCTTTCAATCGATCACCCAACGCCTTGGCAAACTTCCTGATCCGTTCATCACCATTCTCCCAGGATTCGTTTGGATTAATGATTGTTGTCAGACGAACCAGTGATCCATCTGTGCGGTGTTTCGTCAAGGCATCCCAGAACAAAAACCACTTCAGCAGATACTCATTGGTAATCGACCGCCCTCGCTGCTGGAACCAGTAATAAACCAGTTGTTTGTAATCTCCCTTCGCAATCTCCACACGATTGGCCATAACCGGCTTGCCGTCCACAAGCACACCCTCCAGTGGAACCTGTGTAATCTTCTTGATCACCCATCCCCCGCCCGGGATACAGGACTTCGGAGAATGTACTGATCCCCCCGCCCTCTGTGACTCATAATAGGCTGCATAAAAATTGACCCGATTCCCCTCCGGATCGACATAATCCCCGATCACATGATCAGACAATCCCTCAAGGCCCTCGATAAAGATATCATCCAGCTTGCCGAGTTTTCCCTGCCACTCACCCAACCGTTCAGGAAAGAAGGCAAATGAAGAACGCTCAGGAATCACCTCTTGCCGTTTATCCAGTCCCATTGATGCAGCCGTGGCAAGCACAAGAACAATCACAGATGCAATAAAGGGCTTTGGAATAGTACGTGATCTTGACTCGGCATCTTTGGGTGTGGGCTCAGGAAACTCCAGACCAAACACTTCACGCAAAGGCCGATGCTCTTTTCCAAACAACTTATTTAGCAACCACATCTCGGTAAACAAAATACCGACACAGGCCATAAAGATCACCCAACCTTCGAAATCATGCAAAAAACCTTCGGCCTGTTCAGTACCCCATCGATCCACCAATACACCGATCACACCAATACGAAAACTGTTCATCAGGATCGTTATCGGAATGGTTGATAAAAAGATCAATAGCCGTTGCCAGAATGGAGCCTTAAACAAATAGGCACAGATAAAACCAAAACTCATCAACGGAAACAGATAACGTAACCCACTACAGGCATCCACCACCTGCAATTTGTAATTCCCAAGGTCGATCACATTACCTTCAAGGTACACACTAACACCAAAGAGACGTGTCACCTCCACGCCGATCGCAGATGATAACAACTGGAGTTTTTGGGAAAGATTGTTATAGAAAAAATTAGGCAATGGCACCATAAAAAACAGAATCGCCAGTGGCGCCAGTATCAGAAAAAACACGCGCCAGCCAACAGCAGACAAAACCAGCCCTGATAAGGCGAACAAAAAGGCATACTGCGAAACCACGAAAATAGTACTCAGATTACCGACCAGCCCCAATAACAGAAACACAACAAGAATAACCGTACCGACATAAGTACTATTAAAGGGGACCTTTTCCAGCTCACCCTTCTTCTGCCAGATAAAGAATAATGTGATCAGCGGGATAAGTGGCCCATGGCTATATTCTTCCCGTGACCACCACTCAACCATGAAAGCCAATGCATCATAAAAATACAGCCCCAGCAGAATGAGGGACAAAAGAATCAACCCCCAATATTTCAAAGGTATCTTCCAAATCAATGAGTGATTATTGTTCATCCGCATAAATCCTGTTTGGGAAAGATCGTTCGATGAAATATGCTGGATGTTAGAAGGAACTGTTCTCGTAAGCAAGCCAGGTGAGTATTTAATAACTATCCTTCACATTTCCCTTTATCACAACCAATCTGAACCAAGATTATTTACATTACCAGGTTTTAACAAACACTTTCATTCCTTGTCGTACACTTTACAAAAGATCGTATAGAATATAATAGATTGGTTATATCAAATCCCATCCTGGTAATGTGAGCACAAGGAGAACTAATGAGATCCTTTCTTATAAAAAAAATATACCCTGTTTGGAAAACAAAATATTCTACTCTTCTAAAAAAGAGAAGGTTGGATTTCATTAATAAAATATTTGAAGAAAAATTGTTAGACCAAACATGGCTTAAGAATAAAAATATTTTAGAGATAGGCTGTGCTAACGGGAAAGATTTTATACAATTTTTCAAAGACTGTCATGATGTACATATTACTGGTGTTGATATTACAGATTATGAAATAGATCAGAATAATGTAACATTTCTAAAGCTAGATGCAGAAAACCTTCCATTCGAAGATAATCATTTTGACCTTTGTGTATCTATTGGAGTTTTTGAACATATCCAACCAATCGAAAAGCTGTGTAATTTAATATCTGAAGTAGAAAGAGTATCGAAATCTTATGTCATTATTGTTCCTAGTATTTCAACATTTTTCGAACCCCATGCAGGTGAGTTTTTATGGCAAATAAAACCTGCTGGCAAAAAAAAGATTTATTCTAGATTAAATTATTATAGTGATGAAGCTTGGTTGCAATTTCAAGGTTTCAATAAAGCAAATATAAAGCGTTTTAGTTACATCCCTTTTTTTATAAAAAATACTATTATTTATAAATTAGAGTATTAAACTAAGTGACTAGCCTTAAGTATTAAGTTAGCTCTTGGTTTGGACACTATATGAATACTATGAAATCTAAGATCAATTCATCCATTATTATCTTAGGACGAAAAACGAAATGTACGAGCTAATTTTTCTCACAAAGAAATCAATCGCTTATTGTGATCAATTTTGGCGGTACACCCATGTGCTGCAGGAATCTGAATAAATTAGACTTTCCCCTATCAATATCCATTAAATTACCTGCTCATACAGGTGTTTAATTCGCCTAGCAATCGTTTTTAGATCGAACGTATCAACACACTTACTGTTATCCAGTAGTTCCCTGTTATTTATTCTTGCAAGAAGAGTATTCACACCATCTGCAACTGTTGAGGGTTCTCGCTCTGATACGATGTATCCAAAGTCTATTTTATTCACCCAGCTCTTAACATCCCCAACATCAACTGACACAAAGGGTAATTTAGACGCAATCGCTTCTTTTATGACAGTTGGAGATCCTTCAGACAAGGATGTGAGCAACATGAGATCACACTCCCAATATATTTGCTGGACATTCTCCCGATCGATATTAACCAAATGAACTTCCTCTATCTTATAGCCTCGATTTTTCAGCTCTATGCATGTGGCCTTAAAAAGGTTATAGTCTTTAATCTTTCTTGCAGGATCGGATGGGAAAAGGACTTTTAATTTATTGGGTGATTCAGGGTAATTTTTTTTTGCATAAGAGGATGGTAAAGAAAATTTCTTTGTATCTATGCCACACGGAATCATTTCTCCATACCCAAGAGACTCTTTTAATCTTTCAGCTACAACGATCACTTTGGCTGCTGTTGGTGCCAGCAACCTGGAAATATATTTTGTTGGCGAAACCAGCAGATCAGAACCATGAAAGGTGATCACAACGGGCTTCCTCACCAACAGGGTTGAGATCAACGTCAGTCCGAAATGAGCATGGACGATATCGTACTTACCTTTTTTGACAGCCATGGGTAAAAGTACAATCTCGCGTAAATAAGCCCATCTTGGGCGGGTACCTTCAATGATACGAACGTCGATCTCGAGATCGGGGTAAAGTTCCCGTAAAGACTCGACCTGTTCTTTGACGAACGGGCTTATATACGGCCTCTCCTGTGTCGGGTAAAGATTGGTCACGACCAGTATTTTCAATACTCTCTCCTGTTGGATCGATTTTAGCGGAAGAACGATTTTGTACAGACAGACTGCAAAAATAACAGTACCAGATGATCGACCAAATTACATTAAAGTACCACCGGTTTTCATTCGAGTGATCTGTGATTGAGTTAAATGCCAGTGCAACAATGACGCCTAACCCAGCAAGATAAACTGCCAGTGCAGCGGGGTCCTTGCTTATCTTTTTTCGCAGCCTGAGAAATGAGACTATTACAGAAATAACAAGCAAAAAATAACACAGCCCTCCAATGACGCCATAACTGACCACATAAACAATATAGTCATTGTGTATGAAAGCCCCTGTGCTGCCTTTCAGAGTCAAACCGACACCTTCAGGATGTTTGAGGATGGCATCCACGCCATAAGCCCACAATGTAAGCCGGTCCGTATTTTTATTGACAACACGGTGTTCAAACCGTTTCTCCAAGTAATCTTTTGTACTGTCTGGAGCCAGCGAATAAGTTATGACAAGTGTAAAGCAGAGGACAAAAGCCGATAGAATAACCTTACCTAGGTTGATCTTTTGCATCTGTACAAAAAAGATAGCTGCCAGTCCCATGAAACAAGCCGCAATACTACCGAAACTGGCTGTGGAGAGAAGCAAAAAGATATTTACCAGTAGACACCCGGTTGCAACTGTCTTTATACCCGTTTTTATCGGGCAGGATACAATTGCCACTGAGGCACAGATCAAGGCTGCCAATATGAAACCGATCTCTGTCCTTAAAAAGTTGATATAAGCATTACCGAGCCTATATAAGAGAAAACCTTCGGGACTACTTCCAGCATGCCTAGAAGCCTCCCACAAATTTGCAACATTTCCAAACAGTTTTGCCGATAGCAACAAGATTGTTGAAGGCAGTATCAGGCAAAACAAAAGTGTTTTCAGATTAGCCTCATGGTTATTGCTGCTTTTCATTCTTTGATAGACAGCAGGCAAGAGTAGAAATGGACCAATGAATAGATTAAAAGCAAACATAATCTGGCGCATGAAACCACTCGTCACCCCTTCTGACATCCAATTAATTGAACTGGTGATCAATCCGAAAAGGACTAGAATACTGGGCAGATAGATCCATCCAGGAAGCCTGAAAAGACAGCGTGGATTCAGGGCTGTGTAAAACAGGGCAAAAATGAGATTGCCATTCAGTTCATAGCGTGCAACAGCTATAGGTGTGGCAGCAGCCATGGAAGCCAGGTTAATCCAGGGGCGATCCAGCTTTCTCCACAACAATGTCATAATGAAAGCCACGGTAGGAATAAAAAGAATATAGATTCTTGATCTGCCCAATACAATTCCTGCGCCAAGAATGACGGCGCCAACAAAAAAGGCGAGGAAAACCGAGGTTTTCCCACCTTCCCTGAAGCTCAAGTTAGGTTTCTTGCCTTCTAACGTTGCGTTTCGCGTTCTCAACTCTTGTATTATTCCCTATATCCGAACCGGAATTACTGTTATAAAATTAAAAACGACCTGGGAAAGCTCTTGGTCAATTGTTATCAAGGTTAAATTCTGTTCTGTGTAATATACGTTCAGTTATCTATACTGCTTCTATTATAAGCGAATAGCAGGTGCTATTTTTGCCTGCTTGTGGATTACCATAAAAATTCACGATTCATGGCCAGACTCCCGGGATTCACCCTTGGTGAGAAGCACCAGATCAACATAAGCAGCTATGGTTCTTGCAGCACGACCAAGCAATGATCCAATAACAATAGCAAGTGCCCCTCCTGTCTCAGGCAGTAACAGATAAGTCGCCATAGGAAATACAATGATTCCTGCAATGACACTACGGCCATACAGCCAGGGTTTGCCGGTTGCAAAAAGAATATTGATTGGTAGGAATGCGGCCTCGACAACAGAAAACCACAGACAGACCTTCATTATCGGTATTCCATCGATATATTTAGGGATGAAATAAGGAACAAAAACATCCAGTATATAGGTGCCTGCAAAGGCCAATATGACCATGCAGATCACCAAACCAACGGTTACCCACATCACCCTATGATTTGCGCCTCGTATGCTGCCATCCTGAGCATAGGAAGAAATCACGCGTGGCGTGAAAACCTGCCAGATAACTCTGGGTAGTGCATTCATCGCTTCCCGCATGACCACGGCAACCGATAATAACCCCAGTGAGGATGTGCCAACGAGGGAGAGCATTAAAGCACTCTCTGTTGCATACCAAAAGGAAGTATAAAGGCTACCCCAGAACGAGAAAGGTAAACCGATCTTAATCAGTCCCAATAACTCTTTTACATTAAAATGATAGTTGATTCTGAGTGGTCGGAATTTATGATAGAGCCAGACCACGACAATAGCGGGCAAAGCAACCCGGGCACAGAGACCATAAAATTCTAAAAATGGTAGAGAAAAAACCATAACAAACGTGATCACCGCTTGGGCAGCCTGAATTTTTGAAAGGGCCACAAAATTATTGAGTGTTCGGTAAGTGGAGGTTAAGTAGCCACCATAAAAAAGTGACCAGGCGTTGATCGCCTGAGAAAACCAACCCGCAAAACCAGAATAGTCATGCCGAATCAGATTGTAAATTGCACAGACAAGAAACCCTGTAGAAACGATACCGGAAAGTACTAGATTAAACGATCCGGCAGAAGCGGCGATCCGCTCTAC
>JALSRM010000008.1 GCA_026984775.1 Gammaproteobacteria bacterium | reverse complement strand
AGGGCCACCGTTCTACCCCAAATGGATCTGAATCAGCTTGCAAGGATCATCTTATCAGCCCGATCGGTAGTTGGTATGGATACCGGCCTGATGCATATTGCAGCCGCTCTGGGCAAATCTGGTGTTGCCCTCTATCTTGCTTCAGATCCGGATCTGACAGGCGTAAAAACGGGTGCCGAGGCACCCGTAATCCACAACCTCTCAAATGGACAATTATCGGTAGAGGCCGTGATTGAGCATTTGATCAATTCAGATCGATCTGTACACCGACATTGATCATGTGATCGGTTTCATAATCATCTCCACTGCGGAAATAGTAGCTTGCCGTAGCGGAGACATTCTTTCCAATCTGTTTGCTAGCTCCGAGCTCTGCAATCCATGCACCACGTTCTGGTCTCTGCGCCGGAATTGTCAAAAGATTGTTGGATCCTTTACTTCCAATTTGGAGTGAGCGAGGATCATCCTTCAGTTCCTCCTCACGCAAGACTGAACATCTAACGGTAAGATCATTGGCCAAGTCCATCGCAGCAAAAATACCTCCTTCAAAGAGGAGTGAATCCCGTTCCTGTTTGCCAAAACGCATGGCTGTGGCTGCAGAGCCCTGTTCCTGATAGCCATCGACTTCAATATGATGGTAAGTCAGCCCGATGATCGGTCCTACTGAAAGATTACCGCGCTGCAGAAGGCTGGCACCAGCAGTCAGACTAATGAGTTCATGGTTGCCTTGAGTATTACCTACCCGGCTCTGGGTCGCAGAACCGAAGACAATATTACGTTGGATACTGTCATAGTTGATCTCCCCCAGTGCAGCTATGACATTGAGAAAAAAGTTACGCATATCGAGACCGGCAAACAAGCTAACATACAGCGCATCTTCGTCAAAACCACCAAAGTTACTGTCCCAATCTACATTACCAAACTGCTGACTCAAGGCAATTCCTGCAGTCACATGATCAATGACACGATAGGCAAGTGAACCAAAGATTATCCCGGCATCAACACCATACCCTTCAGACTCTGCCGTCTTGTCAGCATCTTGGGAACGGTACCCACCTGATACAAAAGGAGAGAATGTGCCCACCGGAGAACCGGCCATCAAACGCAACTGTGAACGGACCATATTCCTGAGGTGACGCCCGGAACTGACCGGCGTATCAGCGAGACTGGAAACAAGTGCCGGGGCCAGCAAGACAGATGCGGCATAATCCGAAATGAGAGCATGGGCAACGGTCGTCGGATGGACCCCATCTGCAAACAGGAAGGTCTGTGCAGCATCCGGTGTCGCAAAGAATGGCGCAGTACAATTCAATGACGAAGGCGTATTACAGGCTGTGCCGGTAACGTTGACCAGACCAAAACTGGCGGGGTCGGAGATCGCTTCATTAAGTAATGAATGGATGTCCAGAGGAAAGACATTGGCCGTACTGGATTGCAGGGATAGATTCAAAAAGGTATTGAAAGCCGAAGACAGACCAGAAAAGGCTGCTGCCGTCTGGGCAACGACTGGATTAAGCGTTCCTGCAGGAAACCCCAGAATCGCCTCTGCCTGTGCAATCGCAGTGGCCTTTGCTGCAGCCTGTGCTGCGGCATCGGTTGATGGTGCGCGCAGGGCGAGTGTTGCAGCTCCCAGTGCTGTCGCAAGATTAGGATTGCCAGCACCGGCAGTTGAAATCGCTTGCAGAATCGTTGCCGGAGTACTGCCGATGTCAGGCAGATTGGGCACTAAAATAATCCCTGCCCCTGCTGCGCCGAGCTGGTTGATCAGGCCAACGAGCGTACCGGCACTTACCTTCATGTTGTCACCTGCCTGGGTCTGGGTGATGGAGCCCGATCCCAGCAGTCCAGCATTGAAAAACACATCGTTAGCACCACCCCATACAGTATAGATTGCATTGGGATCGGCCTGTGGGTGCAGGGTCAGGAAGTTGGCAACCTGAGTCGAGATTGGCAACGCACCCTGCGGAGAAGGTGACTGCCCGATACCAATAGGGTTGCTGACTTGTGCGCCACCCTGGGCAAAATTATTCCCTGCAGGAGAGGTATTTGGATTATTCGGGTTATTGGCAATAACACTGAGGCCGAAGCGCTGTCCTAGATTTTCAACCCAAATAGGACCTGGATTAGTAGTGAATTTTCCACCTGCACCTGCATCTGGATTGCCGACATAGGCACCGCTGTCGCTCAAACTATCACCAAAGATAAAAATATCCTCAAAGGCTGTTGCAGTGGTAGAAAAACCGATAAATAAACCCGCGATCACTGCGGGAAGCGTTCTGATTTTCATGACCTGCCCCTTTTTACTTATTCTATTTTTTTAAGAACTTTAGCACTTCATCTGGGGCTTTTCTACAAAAATCAAGATAAGTGAAACCTGAAAACCTGGTAATCATTTCTATAGCTAGAAAAGTTTACCTGCCTTCCTTTAGCTTATATTCAGTTCCGCAATAGGGGCATTTCGCTTCCCCGGTCTCTTCTATGGGCAGGAAAACCCGCGGGTGCATACACCAGAGTAACGACTCGGGGATTGGACAATGGAGCGGTAAGTCCGCTGGACTCACCTCGACCCGTTTTTGTTTCAGGATTTCTTCTTCATTCATTGGATGTAACTCAACCATTCCGGATGTTCTTGCCGACGACCGTGGACCTGATCAAAATAAAGAGTTTGCAACTTTTCCGTAATCGGGCCACGGGAACCTGAACCAATGGTTCTGCCATCGAGTTCACGGATCGGTGTCACCTCGGCGGCTGTTCCGCAGAAAAAGGCCTCGTCGGCGACATAGACTTCATCGCGGGTGATCCGTTTCTCTTTGACCTCATGGCCGATTGCAGCGGCTAGCTGGATGATCGTATCGCGAGTGATGCCCTCCAGTGCCGAAGTCAGATCAGGCGTGTAGATCACGCCATTGCGTACGATAAAGATGTTCTCACCACTGCCTTCGGCCACAAAGCCTTCCGCATCCAGCAGCAATGCCTCGTCATAACCGCACTCCAACGCTTCTTGCAGAGCCAGCATGGAGTTCATATAGTTGCCGTTGGCCTTGGCCTTACACATGGTGATATTGACATGGTGGCGGGTGTAGGATGAAGTCCGTACTCGAATGCCTTTTTGCAAACCATCATCCCCCATATAGGCACCCCATTCCCATGCAGCCACCATCACATGCACATTGAGGTTATCTGCCCTGAGCCCCATACCCTCGGAACCATAAAAACACATGGGTCGCAAATAAGCCGAGTCAAGTCGGTTCTCCCGCACCGCAGCGATACAGGCTTCATTGATGTCGGATTTGCTGTACGGAATGTTCATACGCAGAATATGGGCCGAGCGAAACAATCGATCCGTATGATCCTGCAAGCGGAAAATCGCCGTGCCGCGTTGCGCATGATAGGCCCGTACACCTTCGAAAACCCCCATTCCATAGTGTAAAGTGTGTGTTAACACATGGGTCGTGGCTTCACGCCAAGGGACCAACTCCCCATCCAACCAGATCACCCCGTCACGATCGGCCATTGTCATTGTTTATCTTCCCTCTTGAAAAATGTTGTTCCAGATTATTGTCACATGCTGCCGGATTTTTTTGTACTTCATCTCCGGCACGATGGCCGGTTGGCCCTGCAAGGCCAGCCTGTGCCCGTCTGTCCGGTAACGAAAATAGGCATCGATCAAACATTCGGCTTCTTTCTTTTTCAGTAATTTCAGACGGGCCATGATTTCCAACAGTCGGAGATTGTCGGTAAATACCAACAGCTCATGATATTCAGACGCCCAGCGCAAGACATTATACTGTACTATAAACTCAATGTCGGCCATCCCACCCAGCCCCTGCTTGAGATCAAACATGCCTTTAATGTTTTGCCCCAGGGTTTGGCGCATTTTTTCTCGCATCTCCCGAATCTCTTTTTTCAGCACTGCTTCATTACGTGGTTGAGACAGGATACGGCTCCGGATTTTGAGAAATACTGATCGTATCTGCTCTTCACCCGTCACGGGCCTTGCACGGACCAGCGCTTGGTGCTCCCAGGTCCATGCGCTGTTCAGTTGATAGTCTTCGTAGGCTTCCAGACTGGTAACCAGAAATCCGGAAAGGCCACTGGGGCGCAAACGGGTATCGATTTCATAGGTACGACCCGCTGGGGTCATGGTGGTCAGGATATGGATCAAACGTTGCCCGAGACGATTGAAAAACACACTGTTGTCCACCTGTTTTTTTCCATTGGTCCATTGATCGTCACCACGGCTGTCGTGGAGAAAAACGACATCCAGATCCGATCCGTATCCCAGTTCATATCCTCCCAGTTTGCCATAACCGATGATGGCAAAAGATGCTCTCTTTTGCTCGCCGTCTTCAATAAAACAGGGTTCACCGTAACGTTCCACCATTTCGTTCCAGGCCAGTTCACTCGCAGCCCCGATAACGACCTCAGCTATTGCAGTCAAGTGATTACTGACCTCGGCAAGTGGCAACCGGCCCGTGATGTCTGCTGCCGCAACCCGTAGAACCTGTGAATGTCTGAAATGGCGCAGGGCATCCATTTGCCTTTCCAGATCATTCGCCGATAGATGCAACAGCGTATCATGCAGCTCTTTTTCAAGAGTGGCCCGATCCGGCGGGGAATACAACGTCTCTGGATCGATCAACTCATCCAGCAGGATGGGTTGATTGGTGATGTATTCAGCAATCCAGGGACTGGCGGCACAGAGTTTGATCAGGTTCTCCAGTGC
>JALSRM010000007.1 GCA_026984775.1 Gammaproteobacteria bacterium | reverse complement strand
AAAATGAATCCCTCCCGGCAAGCCTTGATCAATGCTGGATTGCCAGAAAAAGTACCTGCCATGACGGTCAATCGGGTTTGCGGATCGGGAGCCCAGGCCATTGTCTCTGCTGCTGTAGAGATCATGAGCGGAATGGTAAATTGTGCCGTTGCCGGTGGTATGGAAAACATGGATCAGGCCCCCTATCTCGTCAGTAACGGTCGATGGGGATACAAGATGGGAGATGGCCAGCTCTTCGACAGCATGTTGCGAGACGGGCTGAATGATGCATTCTCCGGACAGCATTCCGGATGGCATACGGAAGATCTTGTCAGCCGTTACATCATCAGTCGTGAAGACCAGGATGCCTGGGCGCTGCGATCACAACAACGGTTTGCCGAGGCACAAATGGCCGGAAAGTTCAAAAATGAAATAACACCCGTTGAAATCACTTCCCGTAAGGGCACAACCCTCTTTGATACTGATGAACATAACCGGCCGGATACCACAGCCGAATCACTGGCAAAGTTGAAACCCGTTTTCCGCAAGAATGGAACCATCACTGCGGGCAATGCTCCGGGGCTGAATACGGCAGCCTCTGCCATGATCCTCGCTGATAGAGGTTGGGCGGAAACGCACGGACTTCAACCAGTGGCACGCATCGTTTCGTATGGTCTCGCTGCAGTGGAACCGGGCATGTTTGGTATTGGCCCAGTCCCCTCAACGCAGCAGGCACTGGAACGCGCCAACTGGAAGATCAGTGATATTGAACGTGCCGAAATCAACGAGGCATTTGCAGCCATTGCGATCTGTTGTCAGCGCGAGCTTGGCCTACCGAAAGATATTGTCAATGTCGAAGGCGGTGCCATAGCACATGGTCATCCCATAGGTGCAACGGGTGCTATTCTGACTACAAGACTGATCCACTCCATGCAACGTGATGGACTCAAAAGAGGTATCGTTACCATGTGTATTGGTGGTGGACAGGGAATCACATTATGTTTGGAAATGATCTGATCAAGTAGGAAGCAATGGAAATAACAACATGAACAAAAAAGTAAAAGTTGTCATCATCGGTGCCGGTACAGCTGGACTAACCGCTCTCAAACAGGTACAGAAGGTGACGGATGATTTTGTCATTATCAACGAGCCACCCTATGGTACGACCTGCGCCCGCGTGGGATGCATGCCGTCAAAGGCTCTGATCCAGATCGCAAAGGATTACCATCGGCGCAAGGTCATGGCCACTGAAGGGATTCATGGTATAGGATATTTGAGTGTGGATATACCGACTATTCTCCAGCATGTCCGTGATCTCCGTGATCACCTGACTTCAGGCGTCGCCAAAGTAACCGATGCCCTGGATGAGCGAAGCATCACCGGCCAAGCCTCCTTCATCTCACCTGATACCGTACAAGTCGGTGATCAGACCATCACTGCCGAAAACTTCATTGTCGCGACAGGATCGACTCCGGTCATACCGAAGCCCTGGCAACAATTCTCCGATCGGCTTCTGACCAGCGATACCATCTTTGAACAACAAAACCTTCCCGAAAGGATAGGTGTGATTGGCCTGGGCGCAATCGGTGTGGAGCTGGCACAGGCGCTCGCTCGTCTGGAAATCGATATTTTTGCGTTCAGCAAGAGTGAAAATATTGCCAGTATCAGCGATCCAGCCGTCAATGAAGTCGCTATCGAACGACTGCAGGAGGATTTTCCGTTCGTACTTGGAGATGATGCGGAATTAAGCTGGACAGACAATCAGGACGCGATCCGCATCAAGGCTGGAGAACAGGAATCTACTGTTGATAAAGTCCTCGTCGCCCTCGGCAGAAGACCGAATCTGGATCACCTTAACCTTCAGGCCACAGGCGCTAAATTTAATCAGCATGGCCTGCCAGAATTTGATCCCAAAACTCTGCAGATCGGTGATCTCCCGATCTACATTGCCGGTGATGCCAATGGCTTTCGAACGTTGCAACATGAAGCTGCCGATGAAGGCCGACTGACAGCCTATCTGAGCCTGCACGAAGATGCGGAATGTCTCGGCCGTCGTGTACCCATGGGCATCGTCTTCAGTGATCCCAATATTGCCCGTACGGGACTTTCATGGCGGGAATGTCAGGAAAGGGAAATCATCGTGGGTGAGTTTGACTTTGCCCATCAATCCCGCGCCTTTGTGAGCGGTCATAACAAAGGATATCTGAGAGTGTATGTCTCACCAGATGATAGCAAATTACTAGGGGCTGAGATGATGGCTCCGGACGGAGAACATCTTGTCCACCTGCTCGCCTGGATGATTCAGCAACAAAAGACCGTAGAGGAAATATTACGCCTGCCCTTCTACCATCCTGTCGTCGAAGAAGGCCTGCGTAGTGCGTTACAGAACGCAGCGAAAAAACTTGGTCAAAAAATACCGGTTCCTGATCTACCGCTATGCGATGAGGCACCCTCATGGTCGCTGGGGTAAGTGATATGAATTGCACAGAAAACAAAACATTTGACGAGATCAGCATTGGGGAAACGGCTACTCTCATGCGTCGAATTACATTGCAGGATCTCAAACTGGTCGCCGCGATCACAGGTGATCTGGATCCGAATGTCCTTGGAGATGATTTTATCAGGAACATACCCACAGATGGTGCAATGGTACCGAGCCTGTGGAGCAGCTCGATCATTTCGTCAATTCTCGAAAATCAGCTGCCGGGACCGGGTACGCGGATTCTTGATCTCTCGATACACTTTATCTCACCGGTAATACTCGGTCAGGAGTTGACACTGACCCTGACGGCAAAGGAAAAAAATCCCGCCAGCAACCAGGTCACTTTTGGTTTTCTTGGTAACGATTGTAATGGTGAGCCGGTTCTGCAGGGGGAGGTTGTAACGCTCGTTCTCAACCATAAAATCCGTCATGAAGTGATAGAAACCCCCGAAATCAATCTCAAGGGACGACCGCATTTACGCCTGTTGCTGGAGATGGTTTCACGACTGAAACCCTTAAGAACCGCCGTTGTGCATCCCACGCAGAAAGAATCTCTCGGCGGTGCGATTGATGCCGCCAAAGCAAACCTGATCGAGCCTGTACTGATCGGACCCGAGGAAAAGATCCGCAAGGCAGCTGAAGCACTGGGCGTTGATCTGTCACCCTGGTCCATAGTCCCTACAGAACATAGTCATGCTGCCGCATTAAAAGCCGTTGAACTAGCACGTGCTGGCAAGGTTGATGCGCTAATGAAAGGTAGCCTGCACACCGATGAACTGATGCATGCGGTGCTGGATAAAACTACCGGCTTACGAACCGAACGTCGAATGAGCCACGTCTTTGCCTTTGACGTGCCCACCTATCCTCGGGCACTTCTGATCACCGATGCCGCGATCAACATCTACCCGACTCTGGAAGATAAAAAAGATATCCTCCAGAATGCGCTTGATCTGGCCCTCGCACTGCACATCCGTAAACCCAAAGTCGCCATCCTTTCTGCTGTGGAAACTGTCAATCCCAAAATACAATCGACGGTGGAGGCAGCTGCATTGTGCAAAATGGCCGATCGTGGTCAGATCACCGGTGGACTTATCGACGGACCACTGGCCTTCGATAATGCGGTCTCTGAAGCCGCAGCCAAAACCAAAGGTATTGTCTCTCCGGTAGCCGGCAGAGCCGATATCTTGTTGGTCCCAGATGTGGAATCTGGGAACATGCTGGCCAAACAACTTGAATATCTTGCAGGTGCCGAAGGTGCCGGTGTCGTCGTAGGTGCTCGTGTGCCCATCATACTGACCAGTCGATCGGATGATGCAATAAGCCGTATGGCCTCCTGTGGGATTGCAGTCCTGCAATCCCACAAGATGCAACTCAGAAAAACCTGAGTACAACTGAAAGCAACGGAGGACAATATCATGAACACAGCAGAACTTGAAAAAACCATACAGGATCTAATCGATGAAAAGCGTGGAATTCTGGCTGCTGATGAAAGCCTGCCAACGATCAAAAAACGTTTTGACGCGATCGATGTAGAATCCACAGAAGAAACCCGACGAGCCTATCGCTCACTTCTTCTGACGACACCGGGCCTGGGTGAATACATCAGTGGCGTGATCCTGTTCGAGGAAACACTGACGCAAAAGGATGACAAGGAAATACCATTGCCAGAGACCGCCTGGTCACAGAAGATTGTACCCGGGATCAAAGTGGACAAGGGAACAAAACCGTTACCCAATTCGCCTGGTGATTTAATCACATTTGGTC
Source organism: Gammaproteobacteria bacterium (assembly GCA_026984775.1). Lineage (GTDB taxonomy): Bacteria > Pseudomonadota > Gammaproteobacteria > CAJXQU01 > CAJXQU01 > CAJXQU01. The sequence goes on along the minus strand of JALSRM010000007.1, from coordinate 510 downwards.
TGGATGGTCTGAGTGATCGGTTGCAGGAATACAAGGCTCAGGGAGCCCGTTTTGCCAAGTGGCGGGAAGTCTATCCTGTCTCACCGCATAACCCGACACAGCTTGGGCTGAAAGCCAATGCTGAAATGCTCGCCCGCTATGCAGCTGTCTGCCAGCAGGAAGGGCTTGTCCCCATTGTGGAACCTGAAGTTCTGATGGATGGAGATCACGATATCGATCGTTGTGCAGAAGTCACCGAACAGGTTTTGCACGCGGTCTTTCATGCATTGCACTTGCATGGAGTCGGCCTTGAACTCATGTTATTGAAGCCGAATATGGTTATACCGGGCAAGGATTGTCGCCGTGCCGACCCGAAAGAAGTGGCCGAAGCGACGTTAAAGGTATTGAAACGCACTGTGTCCTCTGCTGTACCGAGCATTAATTTCCTTTCCGGCGGCCAGCAACCTGAAGAAGCAACGGCTAATCTCAATGCCATTAACCAAATGAAAGGCAATGCACCCTGGCAACTCA
>JALSRM010000006.1 GCA_026984775.1 Gammaproteobacteria bacterium | reverse complement strand
TGGAGCACGGTAACCTCGGCATCACCTATGCTGAAAAATCTGTACTGTTGGAAGAGGAGCGATGGCTTGATGAGGTCTCGCACAGACTGGCAATGGCCGAATATTCAGGGCGCTATGCAACACTGGAATATAAACGCACTGCATCCCACATCGAAATCACTATAAAAGATATGGGTGACGGATTTGACTGGCGTGATTTTATTGAAATTTCTCTGGATAGGATCGCGGACAAACATGGCCGTGGAATTGCCATGGCAAAAATTATGAGCTTTGATTCTCTAGAATATCATGGCAAGGGCAATGTGGTCACAGCAACCGTCGATCTGGCACGCGCTTCCAACAGCACAACTGATCTAATCCTTGAAGAAGAATCTGCCTAAATTTAGAGCCTGTCAACAGATCGCAAATACCTGCGACATCCGACAATTAACCAATCGCCCCTAATGCAGAAAATTGACAGCGAAAACCCTATTATTGCCGCAGATCTGCCTGGGGGATTCTGCAGAAGTTTTCGTTTCTGGATCCCGGCAATACTCATCCTGATGAGTATCGTTATGCTGGTGGCTGTAGTCATCAGCATGCAAGAGTATGGCAAACCATTGATCGAAGAACACGCAAAAAAACTGCTCCTTCAGTCGGGCGAAACCATGGTCAGGGAACTCGAAAACCGGATCGTCAGGATAGATACCCTGACGCGTTCCATTGCCCATATAACTGAAAAGCTCCCAAAGGACCGTCAACTCTTGATCCGCTCGATCAAACCCATCATCAATGATACCGGTGCAGACTCCTATGTTACCGGTGGCGGTATCTGGCCGGAGCCATATCTTTTCGATTCCGGAAAAGAGCGATACAGTTTTTTCTGGGGACGTGACACCGAGGGCTATCTGAATTTCGTTGAAAGCTATAATGCCCCTGACGTCCCTGCCTATTTCAATGAGCCTTGGTACACCAGGGCCAGAAACGATCGTTCGGGCAGGACATTCTGGTCGAAGGCCTATATCGACCCTCACACCCGCCAACCCATGGTGACCTGTTCCTATCCTCTCTTCAAGTGGGGCCAGTTTTTCGGTGTTGCCACCATTGACCTGAAACTGGAAGGCCTGCAGGATTTTCTGAATGAGGTTTCATCGCACTATGAAGGTTATGCTTTTGCAGTTGATGGCGAGGGTACTTTACTTTCATTTCCGGAAAACATTTTTGGATCTGTCGAAATTTCTTACAAGCCAGGGCCATTCCAGACAGAACTGATCAAAATTGAGCAGCTTGCAGACAAATTCCCCGTCTTCCATTCCATCATGAAGATACTGGATCTTGATCCGACAGAAAGAGAATCCCAAGCCCTCTCTGCCACTGGTTCCGAGACCGCACAGGACAAAGCAAAGATTTTCCATATCCTGGACGATGACCTGATCCTGAAAGAAAAAGCACTGGTCAGGGTAATGAATGTGCCGAATACAGACTGGAAGATTGTAACACTCATGCCATACCATCAGATCCTCGCTGTATACAGTGGAATCAAGCGATCATTGCTTGGAGCAATTTTCTTTGCCCTGGTCATTATCACTGTACTTGTTATCATTTTACTCAATGCTATTCTGCTGCGCCCTCTTGCCGCGATTACTTCACAACTCCAGGCACTTTCCCGGACAAAAAAACTGGCTCCCCTTTCCGTCAAAACGGGAATGATCGAGTTACGTCTCATTACCTACTGGTATAACAAACGTAATGAACAAGTGAGAACAGTTTACAATCAGCTGATAGCCACCCATGATCACCTTGAAGAACAGGTAGCGACCAAGACAGCCCATCTTCTCGAAGCCAAAGAAAAAGCTGAACTTGCCAATCAGACCAAATCTATGTTCCTTGCCAATATGTCGCATGAGCTCCGGACACCCATGCACGCCATTCTCAGCTTCTCCAATCTGGGCATCAAAAAAACTAAGGGCATCGGGAACATAAAAATCAACAATTACTTCCTGCGTATCCGAGACAGTGGTAACCGGTTAATGCTTCTTCTGAACGATCTGCTTGATCTGGAAAAACTGGATGCCAACAAAATGGTAATGGAATTCGAAATAGACCAGTTACAAGTAATCCTGGAAAAGAGTGTACAAGAATTTGAAGGTATGGCCGCCGAGAAGGAGATTACTCTTCACTATAACCGGGTAAGCTTTCCTACAACTGCCTGTTTTGATAAAGCCCGAATCTCGCAGGTAATGGCCAATTTGATTTCCAATGCAATCAAGTTTTCTCCTCCGAAAAGCACCATTGAAATATCGGTCAGTCAAACGAAATGCAAAAAAGGATACCGTGAGACGGAGACTGAAACCGTTCCTGCGCTCTTGGTTTCAGTTACTGATCAGGGCGTAGGTATTCCTGAGGGAGAATACGACTCAATCTTCAATGAATTTATCCAGAGCAGCAAGACCCGCTCCCATGCCGGGGGAACCGGGCTGGGGCTAGCGATTTGCAAACGTATTATTCATGCCCACAATGGGCATATTGGTGTTGAGAACAATGCGGCTGGCGGCGCGAGATTCTATTTCATGATTCCGATCCAGGAATCTGTAGAGGACAACCCGGAAAAACGTTCTAAACAGAACAAAGAGACCGAGAGCGAGACTGTTTTGTAAACGTCTGCACCACTTGTTTCAAAGAGACTGAATCCACATTGGCTTCAAAAACCGCTATGATGCTTTATCATGAAGTATGTTCTCCGTTTTCTTCTGTTCACATTTCTTTTTTTCATTTATCTCTCTCCGGTATCTGCTGGAGAGACCAAGGTTGCTGCAGCATCGAGTCTGACCTTTGCTCTGGATGAAATCATTGTTCGATTTGAGGAACGGACCGGACACCGGGTCAGAGTCAGTTACTCGTCCTCTGGAATCCTGAGCAGGCAAATTGAACAGGGCGCACCCTATGAACTCTTTCTCTCCGCTGATCAGCTCTATACTGACTACTTGGCAAAACACGGTATGACGCGTGACCGGGGAGTGGTCTATACTTTAGGACAACTGGCTCTTTTTGAACCGGGGGAACGAAATCTGATCCTTTCAGAAGATCTTTCAGCACTGGACAAGGCGCTCACTGAAAATGCAATCCAACATTTCTCAATCCCCAACCCCGAGCTTGCTCCTTATGGAAGAATTGCCCGTGAGGCACTGATCCATTCAGGTTTGTGGTCAAGCCTCCAGCCTTTTCTGATCATGGGACAGAATGCCTCTCAAACGGCACGTTTCCTAGCTACAGGCATAGTCGATGGTGCACTACTGCCCCATTCTCTCGCTATCATTCTGGAGAAAAAAGGACTGGGGCATTACCAGTTAGTCTCGCACCGGCTCTATCAACAACTGCAACAGCGGATGGTCCTGATGAAAAACGCAGGTGAAGTTGCGAATGTGTTTTACGAATACCTGCTTCAACCGGATGCCCAGAAAATCTTCGAAAAATACGGGTTTGGATCTGTAAGATGATGGACTGGTCTGCCTTCTTTCTCTCTCTTCGGTTAGCCACACTGGTTATGATTATTCTGCTGTTTAGTGGACTATTGATTGCCCGGTTTCTGGCTTGGCGTCAGTTTCGGGGCAAGGAACTCGTGGAAGCTCTGCTCGCGCTACCCCTGGTTCTTCCACCCACCGTACTTGGCTTCTATCTGCTGATCTTTTTTGGTTCCAACTCCTGGTTTGGCCACCTCTATCAAGAGATAACCGGTCACTCACTGATATTTACCTTTAGCGGTTTATTACTGGCTTCACTTATTTATAGCCTGCCCTTTGCTGTACAACCCATGTTGCGTGCCTTTGAATCAATTCCAAAGAACCTGCGCGAGGCCGCTTGGTGCAGTGGGCTGAATCGCTGGCAGACCTTTCTCAAGATCGAGCTACCCCTCGCCTGGCCGGGTATCCTGTCAGGCATGGTCTTGGCCTTTGCCCATACGCTTGGAGAATTTGGGGTTGTCCTGATGGTTGGTGGTAATATTCCGGGAGAAACCCAAACCCTCTCGATAGCCATCTTCGATCGAGTACAAACCTTCGATGATCAATCAGCTCATATCATGTCAATGGTTTTACTGATCTTCGCCTTTGTTACGATCAGCCTGGTTTTTCTGCTCAATCGCCGTTCCGCATGAAAGGTCTCAGCCTGCAACTGAAAAATATGAGCGGAATCCCGCTGGATCTGGAATTTACCTGTGCACCTGGAAAAGTACTCGCACTCGTCGGCCCTTCGGGTAGTGGCAAAACGACTGTCCTGCGCTGCATTGCCGGTCTGTTCAGGACTGATGAAGGATTTATCTACTGCGATGATTGGACCTGGTTCGATACCGATCAAAAAGTCTTTGTTTCCCCACAGCAACGTCATGCAGGGCTGGTCTTTCAGAATTATGCGCTGTTCCCTCACCTGAATGTCAGACAGAATATCGAGATTGCATTCACTGCACAGAGCAAAACTTCTGTCACTGAACTGCTTTCCCTGGTCAATCTGCGGGGGCTGGAGGAGCGACTGCCTTCGACTCTCTCCGGAGGGCAGCAACAACGTGTGGCGTTGGCCCGGGCACTGGCAAGGGAACCTCGTGTTCTGTTGCTCGATGAACCCTTTTCTGCAGTCGATCAGGTCACCCGCCGCAAGTTGAGGCTGGAACTGCTGGAGCTGATCCGCAAACTTGAGATACCGATCATTTTGGTGACGCACGATCTGGATGAGGCTGCAATGCTGGCTGATCAAATCTGTGTGATTCACAATGGGACAGGGTTGCAGATCGGGACACCCGAAGATGTTCTGCGCACACCTTCCTCAGCCCTTGTTGCCCGTCTTATGGACGTGCGAAACCTGTTCGAAGGTGTTGTCATCGAACAGAATGAACAAAACGATCACTCCCTGATTGCTTGGGGAGGTATTGAGTTTGAAGCCCCGTTTCAACGACCCTTTCCTCGGGGGGCAAAGCTGAACTGGAGTATTCCAGCAGATCGGGTCTTGCTCCACCGGCGAGTAAACCCGTCCCGAGGTGTACGGGAAAACCCTGTTTCAGGTCAGATTGTAGAACTGGTTACAATTAGTGGCATCACAAATGTAATTGTCTCGCTCGACTCTTCTCCGGAAACAAGACTGCACATGGATCTGCCCTCTCATGTGGCAGAGAGAAACTCGCTTGCAGTGGGGGAAAGAATCAGTATGTCATTACTGAAGAATGCAATCCATCTGATGGATCATTCCCATTCAAGCTCACGATAGGCTCGACTAACCGCACGCTGATTGAGCCGATCGAAAAACAACCACTTGTCCTGTTCCGACCGCGCCACCTGCTTGATGGCATCACCCAGAAAGACACCATCGGCGATCGCCTTTCGCGTTTCATCGATCAATACTTTGAAATAACGTTGCTGCGGTTCCATCGCTTCTGACCAGGGGGCACTGACCGGACCATGACCGGGAATGACCCTGGCATACGATTCGTCATGGAGTTTTTCCATCAGTTCATACCAACCAAGCAGGCTGCCATCGAGCGAGGGTATTCGCTCCATGAACAACAGATCGGCCAACCACATCGTATTGGTTTTTTTATCCAGCACGGTTAGATCAGCAGAAGTATGTGCTTTGGGCCGAGCAGTAAGAATCAGCATGCGATCGCCGAGATCGATCTCCTTCGTATCATCCACCAGAACATCAGGAGCAATGATCAGATCAGCCGTTGGATTCTTTCCCAGATCTTCTCCAAATTCTTCAAGAAAGAAGTCGCGGTTTTGTTCTATCGCTTCAGCCAGATTCCTGTGGCCGACAAACTTTGGCTTGTCCTGCCTGAAAGCTGCATTGCCGAGGATATGATCAAAATGTACATGGCTGTTGATAACATAACAAATCGGTTTGCTCGTTTTTTCCCGGATCGCGGCGCGGAGTTTCTCACCAACTGCCAAGCTCCCCCCCGTGTCGACTACAGCGACACATTGACTACCCACGATAAATCCGATATTGGCAATATCATCATGCCTGGGATCATCGATCAGGGCATGCACACCGTGGTGAACAAAAATCCCTTCTGCGACCTCAACAAGATTGAAATCGTATACTTTCGGGATGTTCGATGCCTGAGGATTTTCATCCTCACAGGCTGCCAGCAACAAACCGAAGGTCAGTACAATCCATTTCATCATTAAATTATTTCTTTTGGATCTTATTTTTAAAGACAATAATGATATATATTTGTTCACTTTACTACCATTGCTTCATACAGGGCTGATATCATGAAATTCAATAACATTCTGGAATCTATCGGGAACACCCCTCATGTTCGCGTTAACCGCCTGTTTGGTTCGGATCATGAAGTCTGGATGAAACTGGAACGATCGAATCCTGCGGCAAGCATCAAGGATCGCATCGCATTGGCGATGATCGAAGATGCAGAAAAACAAGGATTACTCAACCCGGATTCGGTGATCATTGAACCCACATCCGGTAATACCGGTATCGGTCTTGCGATGGTTGCAGCGGTTAAGGGTTACCGCCTGATCCTGGTGATGCCGGAGTCCATGTCACTGGAGCGACGGCGTTACATGCAGGCACTGGGGGCCGAACTGGAGCTCACACCGCGGGAGAAAGGTATGCCCGGGGCCATCGCACGGGCGGAAGAAATACTTGCAAAGATACCCGGCAGTTGGATGCCCTCCCAGTTCGACAATCCGGCCAACGTGGCGGTCCACCGTGAGACCACGGCAAGGGAAATTCTCCAGGACTTCCCCGAAGGGCTGGATTTTTTGATCACCGGTGTTGGTACAGGCGGGCACATCACCGGCTGTACGGAAGTGTTGAAAGCCGAATGGCCGGATCTGAAAGTCTTCGCCGTGGAACCGGAGGCCTCTCCTGTGATCAGTGGAGGGGAACCTGGCCCGCATATGATCCAAGGACTGGGGGCGGGATTCATTCCAAAGAATCTAAATGTGGATCTGCTGGATGGGGTAGTGCCGGTTTCCAACATGGCCGCTTTCGACTTCGCCCGGCGTTGCGCCAGAGAGGAAGGCATCTTCGTTGGCATTTCGACCGGAGCTGCCCTCTCTGCGGTCAACAGCAAACTGGCTGAGATCCCGGCTGGAAGCCGTATCCTGACCTTCTCCTATGACACGGGTGAACGGTATCTTTCAGTAGAGGGCTTATTCGAACAGTGATAGAAACTCGCCGTAACCCTCGGCTTCCAACCGTTCTTTGGGGATGAAGCGCAAGGAAGCCGAGTTGATACAATAACGCTTACCTGTTGGAGCCGGACCGTCATCGAAGACATGCCCCAGATGACTGTCAGCAATGGCACTCCGGAGTTCTGTTCGGATTCCAAACAGGCTCAGATCGGGCTTCGTAACGATAGCCTTCTCACTGATAGCACGGGTAAAACTCGGCCATCCCGTACCGGATTTGTATTTATCAGTCGAACTGAAAAGAGGCTCACCAGAGACAATATCTACGTAGATCCCCTCCTCCTTGTTGTCCCAATACTCATTTTTGAAAGGTCGTTCCGTTCCCTCTTCTTGGGTGACTTCATATTGCAAAGGGGTGAGACGACTTTTCAATTCTTTTACCTCCGGTTTCTGGAAGTCCTGGTGTTTTTTCACCCATAGCGCGAAAAGGTGATCACGCACTTGATCATCATGGGCAAGCGCTTGCTGCGCTCCGGGTTTCTGTTCTGTCTCACTGGCCACTTGTGTGCCAATAAAGAAACTACCGAAAAAAATAATTGAGAGAAAGAATGAGAGCCATTTACCAAACTTCATTTGATGCCACCTGTTTTGAGATCGTGTGAAATGAGACCTTGATCACGAGGTTAAGTTCTTTGAAAGAAAGAGTTCAATCGAATGTTTGCTGGATCACCCCACCTCCCAGACAAATCGCGCCATCGTAGAAGACCACGGACTGCCCCGGGGTCACGGCACGCTGAGGAGCATCAAAAATCACGCGGACCCGATCCACTCCCACAGGTTCGATCACACATGCCTGATCTGCCTGCCGATATCGGGTTTTAGCCGTGCAACGAAAAGCACCCGGTGGTGGAGAACCGGCCACCCAGCTCAGCTCTTTAGCCTCCAGCGACCGGCTAAACAGGAGCGGATGATCATGCCCCTGTGCCGCGATGATGACGTTGTTTTCCACATCCTTGTCCACCACGAACCAGGGTTCTTCAGAAGCACCCCGGACGCCCCCGATCCCCAAGCCCTGACGCTGCCCTAAGGTATAATACATAGCACCGCTGTGCTGACCGATGACCCGCCCTTCCGGTGTCCTGATCTCCCCGGGCTGTGCAGGGAGGTAACGGCTCAGGAACTCCCTGAAAGGGCGTTCGCCGATGAAACAGATCCCGGTACTGTCCTTTTTATCGTGGGTGACAAGGCCAGCTTTCTCAGCGATACGTCGCACCTCGGGCTTCTCCAACTCACCTACCGGGAATAGGGTTTTTGAGAGTTCCTTCTGTCCTAAAGTGTAGAGGAAATAGCTTTGATCCTTGTTTGAGTCTTTCCCTCTGAGCAGAAAAAATTGCCCATCCCGTTCTTCCACCCGGGCATAGTGGCCTGTGGCGATCCGGTCGGCACCCAGATCCATGGCATGCTCGAGAAAGGCCTTAAACTTGATCTCCCGGTTGCAGAGGATATCGGGGTTGGGCGTCAATCCCTCTGCATATTCGCGGATGAAACGCTCAAAGACGTCCTCCCAATATTCGATAGAAAAATTGACTGTGTGCAGCTTGATGCCAATGCGATCGCAGATGGTTTTCGCATCTTCTACATCTTCCGCAGCGGCACAATGGCTCTCCGTATCATCCTCTTCCCAGTTCTTCATGAACAGGCCCTCCAAGGTGTAGCCCTGTTGTTTCAACAGCAAGGCCGTAACGGATGAATCCACCCCGCCGGAAAGCCCAACGATGATCCTGTTTTCTATTTGCATTGCAGCATTATACCAAGGGAATCCTACATGGCGTATTTTTTGCTTTACAAACCATGCGTAAAAACACAATCTGTGGTTGATGGGACCAGTAAATCATGAGGACAAACAAATTGGATGATTCCTATAAGAAAGAACAACTCAAAGCTCTGTATCAAGGCGTTTTTCCCTCTCAAGCTGGTTCAATTCTGACCGCCACCATTGTACTCCTTACCCTGTCATCGGATCTGGGCGGTAATGAAGAAGCCGCTCCCTGGATATATCCTGTTTTTCTCATTGCAGTAATTCGTCTACTGGATGTTTTTCTCTACCATCAAACCGATCATGAGAAGATCGATCTGGATCATTGGCTGGCCCGGTGCGTGATAGGCTCCCTCTTGCATGGAATTGCCTGGGGATTTTTTTTCTGGCAGGCCTATCCAGAAAGTTCTGTTCAGTACCAAGCTTTTTTGATCATTCTCCTTACCGGCATTGCCAGCTCGGCAGTAACGACATTGTCCTTTCACATGGCAGTCATCACGCCTTTTCTTCTCGCCTGCACTCTTCCTATCGAATTAAGACTGCTGCAGGGAGGCAGTAGTTTAGATACGGCACTGGCCATGATCATCCCCATGTTTTTCCTCTACCTGCTGCTGGGCGCAAGGCGTGTGAACAACAGTTATCGGGAAAATATACACCTCCGCGTCGAATACCAAGAAAAGGAGAAAGAACTAATCAATCAACAACACGCCCTGGATCAACATGCCATCGTCAGCAAGGCCAACGTGCGAGGAGAGATCACTCATGTCAATGAAAAATTTTGCCAGATCAGTGGGTATACAAAAGAAGAACTGCTGGGGCAGGACCACCGTATTCTGAAATCTGACGAACACTCCCTCTCCTACTTCAAAAACATGTGGCGAACTATCGCAAGAGGTGAAGTCTGGCATGGTGAATTCAAAAATGTTGCCAAAGATGGAACGCATTACTGGGTCGATTCAACCATCGTTCCTTTCCTGAATAAAAAGGGAAAACCCTATGAATATATCTCCATGCGCACGGATATTACGCGATTAAAAGAACTGGAACGACAAATCATTCAGGATAGAAACGATGCTCTGATCAGGGCAGAAGTGGCCCAGATCCTGCAGGAACAAGCGCCTCTGAAGGTACGCGTTGCCAAAGCCCTGAATGCCATTTCAAAGGCGGAAGGATTGCAGCTCCAGAACAAACTCGGGGTCTTTCTGTTACCGGAGAATGGATGCCAGCTGGAGATGTTCGTCACTCACGGTGAATATACCGATGAGTTTCTACACAAGGAAAAATGTATCCAACTCGGCAGTTGCCTTTGTGGCCGGGCGGCGATTTCCGGCGAGCTCATTGTTTCTGACGACTGCTTTACCGACCCGAACCATGATCACACGTTTGAAGGCATGACCGCGCATGGTCACTACATCGTCCCCCTCTGGCATAATGGCAAGATTATGGGGATCCTGTTCATGTATACCGATCCCTACCCTTCCCGGGATCAGTCCCGGCTCGATACGCTGAATTTTATCGGTGATCTCCTGGGTGTGGCCATTGCCAATGAGCGGGTCCAAGAAAAACTGCACCAAGCAAAACGGCATGCGGAAGAGATGGCTCAGGCCAAATCCGATTTCCTCGCCAATATGAGCCACGAGATCCGGACGCCCATGAATGGCGTCCTTGGAATGTTAGACCTGCTGCACAAGATGAAGCTTGATGACAAAGCCAAAAACTACGTGGAGATTGCCCATGGATCGGCAAGCATGTTGCTGAATGTCATCAATGACATTCTCGATATCTCCAAGATCGAATCGGGTAAACTGCATATTGAGCAAATTGATTTCGATCTGCGCAAGGCGGTAGAAGACACAGCCGATCTGCTCGCCAAACTGGCACATCAGAAAGGGCTAGAACTGTCTGTCTTCATCTCGCCGAAAATAAAGACCATTCTCAAGGGGGATGTCTTGCGACTGCAACAGGTCCTGAACAATCTCACCAGCAATGCGATCAAGTTTACCGAACAGGGTGAGGTCACGATCATAGTTTCCATTGTTGAAGAGACAGAGGATAGAACCCGTTTGCGGTTCGAGGTCAAGGATACCGGGATCGGCATCCCACCGGACAAGCAGGCGAGCCTCTTTGAAGCCTTCACCCAGGCGGACAGCTCCACCAGCCGCAAATACGGCGGTACCGGACTCGGTCTTGCCATCTCCAAAAGCCTGATCGAAATGATGGGTGGAGAAATTGGTCTTGAGAGCACGGTAGGCAAGGGTTCGACCTTCTGGTTCGAGCTGCCTTTTGAAATCATCGAATTTGAAAGTCTCCATGGTTCAGCTATGAATGATCTCCGTATTCTGACCATTGATGACAATGAAACCAACTGCCTGATCCTGAAAAAATATGTCGAGAGCTGGGGCGCAGAAAATGTAACCGAAACCATCCCTGAAAGCGGTCTGTACCGGTTACAGGAAGCGAATGCCCAGGGAAGACCCTTCGACATTCTCTTGCTGGATATGCAAATGCCCGGTGCCAGTGGATATGATGTTGCCGCCGAGATACGCAAGGATCCGGCTTTCGATCACCTGAAAATTATTCTTCTGAGTTCCATGGAACTCAACACAGAAACGGATAAGGCTGAACTCTTCGATCTGCTGTTGAACAAACCGATCAGACAATCGTTGCTCTATGATGCAGTTGCAACCGTACAGAATCAGGAACGAATCGAAGAGATCCTCGAGCAGACTCAACGCCAGAATTCAGAAAAACTGCATGGGAAGATCCTGTTCGTGGATGACAACTTGGTGAACCAGCATGTGGGCACTGAGATGCTAAGCCGACTGGGACTAGATTTCGATATTGCAACCAATGGACAGGAAGCACTCGAGGCGAGCAAGAACGAACGTTTCGATCTGATCTTGATGGACTGCCAGATGCCTGTCATGGATGGTTTCGAAGCCACACGCCAAATCAGGGCGTATGAACGTGAAAACCGATCAGAACCGATCCCGATCATTGCGTTAACTGCAAATGCAATGCAAGGCGACAGGGAGAAATGCCTGCAGGCGGGCATGGACGATTACCTCACCAAACCCTATAGCCTTCGGGGGTTGTCTAAGGTACTTTCCCGGTGGCTCGATAATACCTCCCCGGAAAACCCGGTGCATAAACCAGAGGAACAACCAATAATCGTGGATAAAGAATCGGGAATTACAGAAAAGGAACTTCCAGCCGATATTATCGATAGAGACAAATTTTCAGAAACCCGGGAAATGATGGGTGAAAATTTTGGACTGATCATCAATGCTTTCATCGATTCGGGGAAAAGCAATATTGAAGAGATGAGGCTCCATTTCGAGTCAGGTGATCTTGAAGGTCTCCGGAATGCTGTTCATGCCCTCAAGGGAAGCAGTGCCGCGTTGGGAGTAGAAAAACTCTTCTCGTTCTGTAAAGAGACAGAGGAGAAATGCCGCCAGGGTGAAACCGAAGGAATGGATAAACGAATCGAAAAAATTACCATTTTGTTCGAACAGAGCCAGATTGCCATTGAAAACCTGCTTGGCGAAAAGGAAGTGACCCTTTGATTTATCGTTTTGATGAGAGAAAGAAACCTCTGATCCTGGTCGTTGACGACGAGTTGGTCGGCAGGATCTACATTGAAAAAGCCTTGGAAAGCGAGGGTTATGAGGTCATTACCGCAGAAAACGGCCAACACGCCTTGGAGTTGACAACCGAACACGCCCCCAACATGGTCGTCATGGATGTTCTGATGCCGGTGATGGATGGCTATACAGCATGCAAAGCCATCCGTGCAAAGGAGAAGGGGCTGCATATCCCGATCATGATGCTGACCGGGCTGGATGATATCGAATCCGTAGAAAAATCATTCGAGTCCGGAGCAACGGATTTCGTTATCAAACCGGTCAACTTACCTATATTCAAGCAACGCGTGCGGCATGGGCTCAAAACCCTGCAGACCGATCTGGAACTCTACAAACAACAGCTCCGACAGTCCCATGCCAACAAGGTGGCCAAAATGGGCTACTGGGACTGGGAGATCGAAAGTGATCATCTCTATTGGTCAGAAGAAGTCTATGATCTTCTCGATGTCAAACCTGATGAGTTTGCTAATAATCGTGAGGCCCTCAAGGCAAGGATTTTCCCCGAGGATCACGAAAGACTCAGGCATGCAACGGTTCAGTCACTTCGCTATGGCATACCCTATCGAGTTGAATTCAAGGTAAAACGTCCTGATCAAACATTTCAGGTGGTCTATCAAGATGCAGAACTGATCCGGGATGATCAGGGGAAAGTCGTTCGTATGCTGGGCATCGTTCAGGACATCACGGAACAACATCTCGCACGCAAAAAAATTCATCATCAATATTATTACGACACTCTGACTGATCTTCCCAATCGGATTCTGTTTCACGAAAGGTTGGAACATGCGCTGGAACGACCCGGCCGAAGTGATAACCGTATTGCCGTTATTCTGATCAATCTGGATCGGTTCAAAAACATCAATGAGTCCTATGGTCATAAAACAGGCGATCAGTTTCTGAAGCTCATTGCCAATGAGCTTCGCCAGGCAGTGCGTTCGACGGATACACTCTCGAGACTGGGTGCCGATGAATTTGCACTCATTATAGAAGGTGTCGGTTCTTCCGGGTCCATCGGGGAAATTGCCGGTAAGCTTCTCGAAACCCTGAAAAAAACTCATCTCGTCGACGACAATGAGTTGATCACGACAGGCAGCATTGGAATTGCCCTCTCTTCTTCGGAGAACTGTGACAAGGACACGCTGATCCGGCAAGCGGAACTTGCATTGAACCATGCCAAGAAGGTTGGCGGCAATCAATTCTTCTTCTTTAATGAAGAAATGAAGTCACGCGCCCTCCAATCTCTGAATATAGAGAAAGAACTACGCCATGCGTTGGAGAACGATGAATTGGTCGTTTTTTATCAACCCAAGGTCTGTGTACAGACCGGTAGAATCAAGGGTATGGAGGCGCTGATCCGTTGGCAACATCCCGAGAGAGGACTAGTCCCACCATTTGAATTTATTCCCGTTGCCGAGAACACTGGACTGATCATTCCCATTGGAAAACAGGTACTGGAAAAAGCCTGCCAGCAGACAAAACGCTGGCATCAAAAGGGATACACGGATCTTGTTGTGAGTGTCAATGTTTCCGTAAAACAATTTCTGCAACAAAATTTCGCCCGGGAGGTAGAGGAGGTGATTGCGTCCTCCGGTCTGCCACCAGCCTTTGTCGATCTTGAGATCACCGAAAGCTGTACCATGAACAACATAGAGACTGCGATTACATTATTGAATACTTTCAGAGAAATGGGGCTGTTAATTTCAATGGACGATTTCGGTACAGGCTTTTCCTCTCTGAGTTTTCTCAATCAGTTGCCGCTGGATACGCTCAAAATCGATCGGGCATTCATCAAGGATATCAACGAAAACCATGAACACGGTGAACTGGCTCGATTAATCATCACCATGGCAAAAACACTTAACCTTCACACGGTCGCAGAAGGTGTGGAAGAGCCGTATCACCTTGATTTTCTGCAACAACTCGGCTGTGACGAATATCAGGGATTCTTCCTCAGCCCGCCTGTACCGGCTAAAGAATTTGAAGTACTGTTATCAGTCAACGAACAAAAACTTGCCGAAGCCAGTTCCTGAAATTCTGCCTTATTAAGCCGGCGATACTCTACAACCAATCACGTAATAGAGTGCCCCAGCTTGATCTAGATCAATTGCTTACCAGTCATAAGTTTTATTATTTGATTATGGAAGACAGAAAGAATGATCTTGCACAGATAAAAAAAGACCTCTTAACCAAGCGTGATGAACTGATCACACGAATCGAAAAGATCGACCAGGATTTCAAAAACGGACGAACGCCCGACCCAATCGATCAGGCAACAGAACGGGAAAACGATGACGTTCTCAGTGAATTGAAAGATACCGCAGAATTTGAGCTCTCACTGGTGAATGAGGCCCTGCATCGGATCGACGAAGGAAAGTACGGGATCTGTTCTATCTGTGAGCGCCCCATCAACCCGAAGCGGCTGAAAGCCGTTCCCTACACAACACAATGTATCCAATGTGCCACTAGAGGGTAAATATAAAATGTTTGGAGAAAAACACGATCTGATTCATGAACTACCTGAATACAAAGAGCAAATCCACAAGCTGAAAATGAACAACCCCCTTTTCGCCAAACTGTTCGATGAATATCATGAACTCGATCATGAAATTCTCCGTATTGAGGAAGCGATCGAAATCACCAGCGATGAATACCTGGAAGCACTGAAGAAAAAAAGACTAAACCTGAAAGACAAACTGTTCAATATGCTCAGGGTATCAGGCAACGATTCTGAACTTTGATCCCAAAGCCGATCGCTCCCTCAAAAGTGAGTGTGATATTTCAAATATTCCAGTGGGAAGCGGTGTCCATTCAGATAATCCTCGAAGCTGGCCATAATGGAAGGACTGCGTAACCGTTCGGATTGCGTTCTGATCTCGTCAAGGCTCATCCAGAGTGCCTGCTGAATCCCATGATCGAGTGTTTGCTCCGGATCGAAATTACTGCAGCTACCAGTAAAACAAACCCGAAGATAGGTGGTTGATCTGGTTGAAGAAGGGTACAGATAGAGACCAACAACGGCTTCTGGATGGAATATCCAAGCGGTCTCTTCATTGACTTCACGTTCCACTGCCTGAATCAGAGTTTCGCCATCTTCAAGATGGCCGGCAGGCTGGTTCAGAACTAGCTTCCCCTGTGAAAACTCTTCCACCATCAAAAAATGATTGTCCTGCTCAATGATTGCAGCCACTGTCACATCAGGACGCCATTGCTGCTTTGCAGACTGGCGTGTCGCCACCTCCTCGGAGATAGCCTTTAGGATAATACTTTCTTTTTCCATTACCATAAGACCTATCTTATCGATAATCATGTTTTCGGCGATAGTGGCAGAAACATTAATTTTCTGTATTTGATACTTCCGTCACAAAAATATGTTTGGGAAAACCTGGCACGAATGGAGAAAACCTGACAGCCATGCTGGCTAACAGTGGCATAGATCATGCCTTTGGGATCAGTAACCACTTATTAAACAACATCAGGTAATGTTAAAATTCACCTCTTACTGGCAATAACACCAACAAGGCAGAAAATTTATGCAAATTCTTCCCAAAGTTATCAGCATGCTTTTCGTAGTTCTCTTTCCCATCTGCTCATTTGCGACATCTGAAGAAAGTGTTCACCAACAGGACTTTACCGGCCACTGGGCAGCAATTGCAGCGGTTATTCTCTTCTGCCTTGCTTATCTACTGGTTATTTTCGAAGAACAACTTCATCTTCGGAAATCGAAGCCGGTCACGGTAGCTGCGGGTATCATCTGGGCCATCGTCGCCATTATCTATGCCCAACACGGTGACACCCACACTGCCGAACAAATGGTGCGCCATAATCTGCTTGAGTTTGCCGAGCTCTTTCTCTTCTTGCTGGCCGCCATGACCTATATCAATACGATGGAATACATGGGTGTCTTCGATGCACTCCGAGGCTGGCTGGTTTCAAAAGGGTTTTCCTTGCGAACCATTTTCTGGCTGACCGGCTTGCTCGCCTTCTTCATCTCACCGGTTGCCGACAACCTGACCACTGCCCTTCTCATGGCCACGGTAGCCATGGCCGTTGGCGGAACAAACACGCGCTTTGTGATCGTTGCCTGTATCAATATCGTGGTTGCAGCCAATGCGGGTGGAGCCTTCAGTCCTTTTGGGGACATCACGACATTGATGGTATGGCAAAAAGGTATTGTCGCCTTTGAAGAATTTCTCGCGCTCTTTGTACCCTCTCTTGTGAACTGGTTGGTTCCTGCCTTCATCATGTCTCTGACAGTACCGCAAGAAAAACCAGAACCATTGAAAGTCAAAGTGACCATGATGCCAGGTGCCTGGGTTGTCATTGGTCTATTCATTATGACCATCATTATGGCGGTATCCGCTCATAACTTTCTCCATCTCCCCCCGGTGCTTGGCATGATGACCGGCCTGGGATTCCTGAAGTTTTATGGCTATCTTCTTAAAAGAAAGTACCAACACCTTCAGATGCCCGGTGACAATATGGGCAAGCGCGCAGTGGGACTTGAAATCCATGATGACAAAGATAGGGACAACAGACAGACAGAACGCAGTTTCGATATCTTCAAGTCCCTGGCCCGGGCGGAATGGGATACCTTGATGTTTTTTTATGGTGTAATCCTTTGTGTCGGAGGCTTAGGAGCCCTGGGTTACTTGAGTATGATTTCAGCCAGCATGTACGAGGGATTAGGACCAACGACCGCTAATGTTGTCGTGGGACTTTTATCTTCTGTAGTCGATAACATTCCGGTGATGTTTGCGGTCCTGACCATGATGCCGGATATGGATCTGCACCAGTGGCTGCTGGTTACACTAACCGCCGGTGTGGGTGGTTCCCTGCTGTCTGTAGGTTCAGCAGCCGGCGTTGCCGTGATGGGGCAGGCACGTGGTATTTATACCTTCTTCAGCCATCTTAAATGGAGTTGGGCTATTGCTTTGGGATATGCAGCCAGCATTTGGGTACACATGGTGATAAATAAATAATCACTGGTAGCGCAGTAACTCCAGTGTATAGCGACCGGTCTTTAAAAAGGGACTGTCCGATTTTTCAATACGTTCTGTCTTGACCAGGCCCACACCGGGTGCATACCAATCGGTGTTTTCGATCTCAACCTGGGCGATACCGTTCCCCCGATCGACTCTGACCAAAGTGCTCCCTATCCCCATGACTTTCAGACAATGCCGGAAACGGCCAGCAGGAACATCAACTTCCACATTCTGCCCTATAACCGAATAGCGAAGAACAACCCTGTGTGTACGATTAAGAATACGATCTTGTCGTGCAAAGGTTCGACTTTCAACAACCCCTAACTGGCTTGGAAGTTGCCATCTACGGTCTGAAAAAACCTCATTCCGAAGTGAAATAGGGAGATACAAAAAAGGAGTTTTCTTTTCTTGATCCTGACTAAAAATGCCATCTTCATTTCGGTTGAAGTAGCGTTTGATTTCCCCTTGTTTTTCCAATCGGTACAATTTCTTTCCATCGGTCATAACAGGCGATAGTGTACGTACAATCTGCCTGCTTTCATGGACTTCATCACGAATGATCTTAATTTGCCTGTACTCCAAGATTCTCCCTTCCCGCAAAGGAAAATAATCGCTGGAATCAGTCTCTGTGCAGGCAACAAGCAGGCACAAAAAGATAACCAAAAAACTATCAGATATAAATTGACGCCTGGAGTCAGACCCCAATGGAAAGTTTCCTGATGGCTTCAATAATCCGGTTGTGAAATTTCGGATGTGCACACACAATCCCCTGATTGTTATCAAGCCCGACACCGATGGAGAAATCAAGTGTCTGCCCATGAATATCGGTAACTACGATCCCGGCTTCCTGAGCGATGAGCATCCCAGCCGCGTGATCCCAAATTTTCTCAACATAGCCCTTGCGCGTGGGCAGGCGTAAATACGCATCTGCCTGTCCCCGGGCAACCACGGCATATTTACACTGGCTGTCGAGTCTCACCGGCTTACCTGCTCCTCCCAGAATTTCCACGATCTTGGCTGTATCATCATGCTTCGAATGGGTAGGTTCCACCGATTCACAGACGCGGATGTGTTCTCCGGGAACGGGTGGGCTTAACCGGACTGCGTTGTCATCCTTCTGTACGGCGGACACACTATGGGTGCCTTCACCTGAAACTGCGTAAAATATCCTGCCTTCGAGATCGGGATCAAAAAACGGACGACTCAAATCGGCTGACAGATTGGGACATCCCAAAACACCGAGTACCACCCTGCCCTTTTCGATCAAGGCTAGAGAGATCGCATACTGCTCACCCCGAAGAAAGCCCTTAGTGCCATCAACCGGATCGAGCGTCCAATAAGTTGGAGCGGTTGCAGCGTGGTCACCCAGATCGATAGCATTCAATACATGCTCCCTGGTTGCTTCCGGCCAGACTGTCTTCACTGCCTCGACCACAGAAAGACACAACCTTTCCTGATCGTCCTGCCGCAGTGCCTGGCTGGTCTCCTCACCCACCAGATTGAACGATCCAAGCGACTCCTGCAACACATGACAGACCACAGCCTGTGAAGCAAAATCGGCAACCGTGACCGGGCTTTTGTCATCTTTCTGGAATTGCCGGATCTGCGCCAGCCCCTCCTGAACCTTACGGGTAACCCTGCAAGCCTTCCTGACCGCATCGATGGCAGTCTCCAGCAAATTGTTATTTTCCATTGATCCGTTGAGCGCTTTTAGTGACATTGGCAACAGTGTAAACCATAATTATCTTTTACGTTAAAAACCACCGCAGGAAGCGAAAAAAGGAGGTCGTCTCATGTCAGAATCAAAAATCTATCCGGTACCCGAGTCTCTCGCCAACACCGCTTGGATCGACAAACAGAAATACCAGACCATGTATCAGCAGTCGGTGGATAACCCAGATACTTTCTGGGCTGAACAGGCCAAACAGTTCGTGACCTGGTACAAAACCTGGGACAAAGTCCAGGGATGGGAATACAACCGCGAAGAGGGCACTGCAAAAGTTGCTTGGTTCGAAGGCGCAAAACTGAACGTCTCCTATAACTGTCTCGATCGACATCTGGAAGTCCGCGGCGATCAGATCGCGATCATCTGGGAAGGTGATGACCCGGCTGTGGATAAAAAAATCACCTACCGGGAACTGCATCAACAGGTTTGCCGTTTTGCTAACGTGCTGAAAAAACGTGGTGTTAGAAAGGGGGACCGTGTCGCTCTCTACATGCCCATGATACCGGAAGCGGCCATCGCCATGCTGGCCTGTACCCGTATCGGTGCCATTCACTCCGTGGTCTTCGGCGGGTTCTCTCCTGATGCCCTCCGGGATCGGATCCTGGATTCAGACTGCCGTGTGGTGATCACCGCCAACGAAGGGATGCGCGGAGGCAAAACCATCCCACTGAAGGCCAATGTGGATCAGGCTATCTGCGAGTGCCCCAATGTCCATACAGTGTTGGTGGCCAAATGTACCGATGCGAAAATCGAATGGCAAGAGGAACGGGATATCTGGCTGCATGAGATAATGGATACCGTCGATGCCAACTGCCCACCCGAAGAAATGGACGCGGAAGATCCACTATTTATCCTCTATACCTCGGGCTCGACTGGCAAACCCAAAGGTGTACTCCACACTACCGGAGGTTACCTTCTTTACGCCGCCATAACGCACAAATACATCTTCGACTATCATGATGGCGACATCTACTGGTGTACCGCCGATGTCGGCTGGGTGACCGGACATACGTATATCGTCTATGGCCCCTTGTGCAATGGTGCTACCACACTCATGTTCGAGGGTATTCCCACTTATCCTGATGCAGGGCGTTTTTGGGAGGTAGTGGACAAACATCAGGTCAACATCTTCTATACAGCGCCCACGGCCATCCGCGCCCTGATGGGTCTCGGTGATGAGTTCGTCAAACGCTGCAGCCGGGCATCGCTGCGTATCCTCAGCTCCGTCGGTGAACCCATCAATCCGGAAGCGTGGGAGTGGTACTATCATGTCGTGGGGGAGGGACGCTGTCCCATTGTGGATACCTGGTGGCAGACCGAGACGGGCGGGATCCTGATCACACCACTGCCTGGGGCTACAGATCTGAAACCCGGTTCTGCCACCCTGCCTTTCTTCGGCATCGTCCCTGCCATCGTCGATGATCAGGGAAATGAACTGGAAGGCGAGGCGGAAGGCTGCCTGGTGATCAAACGATCCTGGCCGGGACAGATGCGAACCCTCTATGGTAACCATGAACGTTTCAACGAAGCCTATTTCAAGACTTTTCCAGGGACCTACTTCACGGGTGATGGTGCCCATCGTGATACAGATGGCTATTACTGGATCACGGGTCGAGTGGATGATGTGATCAACGTTTCCGGTCATCGCCTAGGCACAGCCGAAGTTGAGAGCGCATTGGTCCTGCATGATGCCGTTGCTGAGGCGGCGGTGGTGGGCTATCCACACCCCATCAAGGGACAGGGTATCTACGCCTATGTCACCCTGATGAAGGATACTAAACCTACTGAAGCACTAAAGCAGGAACTGGTTGAACACGTGCGCAAGGAGATTGGTCCCATTGCAACACCGGATCTGATCCAGTGGGCACCGGGACTGCCCAAAACCCGTTCTGGCAAGATCATGCGCCGGATTCTACGCAAGATTGCGGCCAACGAACTGGATAACCTTGGGGATACAAGTACTCTTGCTGATCCTGCTGTCGTCGAGGAACTGATAGAAAACAGAGAAAACAGATAAGTTTCTGTTTCATCAGTTCAAACAATCTGTTTACATGCATAAATGTTGCAGTGCAGCATTTGCGCTGCTAACATCTCCTGCAACTAACATAAAGAGGTCAGGAACCATGAGTA
>JALSRM010000005.1:65000-84630 GCA_026984775.1 Gammaproteobacteria bacterium | reverse complement strand
CACATTGCCCTTGCCATGATATTCTAGGGAATCAAAGCTCATGATTTTTGCCATGGCAATTCCACGGCCATGTTTGTCCGCGATCCTATCCAGAGAAATTTCAATAAAATCACGCCAGTCAAATCCGTCACCCATATCTTTTATTGTGATTTCGATGTGGGATGCAGTGCGTTTATATTCCAGTGTTGCATAGCGCCCTGAATATTCGGCCATTGCCAGTCTGTTCGAGACCTCATCAAGCCATCGCTCCTCTTCCAACAGTACAGATTTTTCAGCATAGGTGATGCCGAGGTTACCGTGCTCCACTGCATTGATCATCAACTCAGAGAGACCACCAAGCACCTGATCCGGAACCGGACAGGCATTGGCGATCAAGGAGGCCAGGCTCTTTGCCTCTTCCAGTGTTCTGAAACGGAAGGAGCCGCTGTACATCAGGGCCAAGGTGCAAGATGTCTGATCCAGCCGAGCCTGTAGTGAACAATAAAATTGATGATCATTGAGCGCTGTCTTGACAATGGATTTCAGGATTTCCTCGTCGAAAGGTTTTGTCAGATAGTAAAAAGCACCCGCCTGCATGCCCTGGATGATATCCTGCTTGCTGGCTTTGGCGGTCTGGATTATCACTGGGGTGTGTTTGAAAACTGGATGTTGTTTTATCCTGGAGAGGATTTCCATACCGTCCATGTCGGGTAACATGCGGTCAAGAAGCACCAGATCGATAGTTTCCTGCTCAGATTCGAGGATATCCCAAGCGCTTTCGCCATTTTCAGCAGTGATCAATTCATAATCGCACTCTCCCAGATATTCAGCGATGATCTCAAGGTTGAATCTCTCATCATCCACAGCAAGGATCCGGTTTTTATACCCACTGCTTCCTGATCGTTCCATTTCTACCTCCAGTACTTTTTACCAGGTCTTAAGGATAGCGGCAGGAATGGCAAGAGTTTTAATGTCGTGTCAGTGGTTGTTTAATCGGTTAATATAATGCAATTCAAAACAGGAATTCTAATACCCATGAAACCAGTCGAAGACAACTCCGCTTTAATGTCCAGAAACCAGTTCAGTTATGAGGAGCTGATCGAATGTGCGCAAGGTAAACTTTTTGGGCCTGGGAACGCGCAACTGCCAATGCCCCCGATGTTGATGTTCGATCGCATTGTATCGATTACTGAAGATGGGGGCAGAGAAGGCAAAGGTGAGATCATTGCTGAATTCGACATCAAGCCTGAACACTGGTTTTTCGATTGTCATTTCGAAGGTGATCCGGTGATGCCCGGTTGCCTTGGGCTCGATGCCATGTGGCAGTTGATCGGGTTCTATCTTGGTTGGCGAGGTGGTCCCGGACGGGGCAGGGCCTTGGGCGTTGGTGAAGTTAAATTCACCGGTCAGGTCACACCCCAGTGCAAGAAAGTGACCTATCGTGTGGACATGACCCGGGTCATTATGCGCAAACTGTTCATGGGTATCGGAGACGCCACCATGGAAGTCGATGGCAGAGAAATCTATTCTGCAAAGGATCTGAGGGTGGGGTTATTCACATCAACTGAAAACTTTTAGTCAGGAATGTTCAAGATGAGAAGAGTGGTTGTGACAGGTTTGGGAATTGTTTCAAGCATTGGCAACAACAAGGATGAAGTCACCGCTTCACTGAGAGAGGGACGATCAGGCATTGAGTTTTGTCAGGAGTATGCGGATCTGGGTTTCCGCTCCCAGATCCACGGGTCCGTCAAACTGGATCCGGCCGATGTCGTGGACCGGAAACTGATGCGTTTCATGGGTGACGCAGCTGCCTACACCTACATCGCTATGCAGGAGGCTATTGCCGATTCAGGACTCACGGAAAATGAGATCTCCAATCCTCAGACGGGAATCATCACGGGTTCCGGCGGAGCCTCCAATGAAAATATCGTACTGGCCGTGGATACGCTGCGAGAAAAAGGGGCACGCAAGGTTCCACCCACACTCGTACCCAGGACCATGGGCAGTACCACCAGTGCCAATCTGGGAACGGCCTTCAAAATCAAAGGGATCAGCTATTCCATCAGTTCCGCCTGTGCTACCAGTGCCCACTGCATCGGTAATGCTGCCGAGCTCATCCAAATGGGCAAGCAGGACATCATGTTTGCCGGTGGCGGTGAAGAGCTGCATTGGAGCCTGACTGTTCTGTTCGATGCTATGGGGGCATTGTCCTCCAAATACAATGACCAGCCCGAGACGGCATCCCGGCCGTATGATGTCTCCCGTGACGGTTTCGTCATCGCTGGTGGCGGCGGTGTAATCGTACTGGAAGAGTTGGAACATGCCAGAAGCCGTGGTGCCAAGATCTATGGAGAGTTGGTCGGCTATGGAGCGGCATCCGACGGTGAGGACATGGTGAAGCCCTCGGGTGCAGGGGCCATCAATTGTATGAAAATTGCCCTTGATAGTCTGGAAGGTGAGGTGGACTACATCAATGCCCACGGCACCGCTACACCAGCCGGTGATACGGTGGAACTGGATGCAGTCAAGCAGGCGTTCGCGGGCAGGACAATTCCAAAGATCAGTTCCACCAAATCCTTGACCGGTCATTCACAAGGCGCCGCTGGCATCCACGAAGCGATCTATTCCCTGCTGATGCTGGAGCACGACTTCATTGCCGCGTCGGCCAATATCAACGCACTCGATCCTGCGGCGGAAGGCATGCCGATTGTGAGGGAAACCCAGGAACGAGCGGGGCTCACCACCGTGATGTCCAACAGCTTCGGTTTCGGGGGTACTAATGCATCATTGATCTTCAGGAAAGCCTGAGGGGAACCAGCTTCAGTGGAGAGGCAACGTGGCGAAAAACCAGCCACGGTACTGCGAAAAGTCGCGGTCTGGGGTGATTTGAGGGAAAAGGGGTTGAGCCACGTCTCTGCCGCCGGCTCGAGGGCGACTAAATCGCTTTGTTCTTTTCCTTGCCACACCGTGTACAACGGAACAGGGTTACCAAACGACCCTGTTTCACATCAAACGGTTGCTTGGTGACCATTTTCCATTTGTGAAAGCCGTTTTTGCACAGGGTGTGGGCTTTGGCCTTCTCCTTGAGGGATGGCTTTCTGAATGGAACGATTTTCCCCATCAGAACCCACACATGCCGCCGCCACAGCAGGTGCCCGTGGTTTCGCAGGGTGGCGCCTCACCACTCCCGAGATTGGATTTGCTCACGATCTGACCACCGTTGGCCAGCTTCTTCACCGGTGCATCAGGTGCGGTCTCCCCCAAGTCGATACCAGCGTGTTCACAAAGTTGCCTCCAGGTTTCGATGGTGTCATTCATCCGGTGCCGGACTTCGATGACTTGACCATTGGCCTCACAAAGATAGTCATAGGTTGGCATGTTGATTGTCCTCCTTCACATAACTCAGAACTTCACCACAGGATTTGCAAACATAATGCCGCCGCTGATCGCGTTGAATACGGTTGTGGCGCGTGGTGCTCAGTAGGTGATTACGGCAACCACAGCGGTAGAGGTGGCGTCTCTGTTTTCTGACCGGAACACCTTCCAGGTTGAATCGGTGGGTTGTCAAGGGTTCATATCCGAGCAGTTTCATCATGGCCTGCCATTCTTCGCCATGTGGAGCGATCTTTCTGTGCCCGAAAAGGATATCGGCCAGATAGTGCGCCACTTCATGTGGCACTGTGTATTCAAGGTTATCCTCGAAGTACTTGGCAAAGAGATAGGGATTGTAACGGATCCAGCGCTGGCGTATGCGGCTGCAATACATCCCTGCTGATCGGCCGTTCAGATCGAAGCGGATCTCGATCTCGGGAATTGTCTCTCCGAGATCAGTCGCTGCTTGGCGGATCAAGTCATGGGAACGTTTGCGTACCCGAGTTTGCTGGATTTCTGTAATCGGTTGAATGGATGTCATAGAATAACGGTATATTTTATAGTCACAAGGAGAAAACATGAACTGGAATCTGTATCTTTCTGGCGAGATCCATACCGACTGGCGTGAGCGGATCGAATCCGGGATTAAGGCCGCCAAGTTGCCGGTTACACTTTTTTCTCCGGTCACGGATCACGCCTCGAGCGATGACTGCGGTGATCGGATTCTGGGGCCGGAGGCGGAGCCTTTCTGGAAGGATCACAAGGCCTCAAAGATCAATTCTATCCGTACCCGCACCCTGATCGAAAAAGCCGATGTGGTGGTGGTCCGTTTCGGTGACAAATACCGTCAATGGAATGCTGCCTTTGATGCCGGTTATGCGGCTGCCTTAGGCAAATCGATCATCACCCTGCATGATCCGGATCTGACCCACCCTCTCAAGGAGGTGGATGCGGCTGCGCTTGCGGTTGCCCAGACACCAGAACAGGTGGTCGACATCATGCGCTATGTGATCACCGGCGAGCTGCCCTAGGACTGGATTTGGGGTATTTCAGCGAGTCTCTTTCCACAGCCCTGGATCTGATCCTCTCATTCGATCGGGAGGTTTGGGAGACGGTCTTAACTTCGCTGAAGATTTCCCTGCAGGCTTCCCTGTTCGCGGCATTGTTTGCAATCCCTATTGGGATTTTCGCCGCGATCCATGAGTTCCGCGGCAAACGGCTATTGCAACAGGTTCTCAATACCCTGATGGCGATGCCCACAGTAGTGATCGGCCTTTTTCTCTATGGTCTGTTCACCCGGCAGGGGCCATTGGGTGAGCTGGGCCTGCTCTATACGCCAACGGCGATGGTGATCGGCGAGTGTATTCTGATCTTGCCGATCATCCTTAATCTAACCCTGGTCGCGGTCCAATCGGCCGATCCACGTTTGCTTCCCACCCTGCAGTCACTGGGTGCAAACCGCATGCAGACAGCGATCATGGTGATGAGCGAAACCCGGCTGGCCATTGTCGCCGCTGTGGTGGCCGGGTTTGGCCGTGCCATAGGCGAGGTGGGTGCGGCGATCATGCTCGGTGGCAACATCGAGGGTTTCACCCGGACCATGACCACGGCGATTGCGCTGGAGACCAGTAAGGGCGAGTTCGAACTGGGGTTGGCGCTGGGGCTCTTGTTATTGGTGATCGCCTTTTTCGTTAATTTCATCCTCTACGCTTTTACCCGCAGAGCCGGATCATGACTGCAGCCTATCGATTGGAAAACGTGGTTTTCGGCTACAAGAATGAGACGCCGGTTTTGTCGATTCCAAAGCTACTGATCAAGAGTAAGAACATCACATCCCTGACGGGCAGCAATGGTGCGGGGAAGACGACACTGCTCCATCTGTTGGCCTTCCTCGAGACACCGACATCGGGCCATTTGCATTTCTTCGATGAAGCTGTCTCTCCCGGTGACCTTCTGGTTCTTCGTCGCCAAGTGGCATTGGTTGCCCAGAATCCGTATCTGATGAAGGGCAGCGTGATGGAAAATATCCTCCTTGGGCTCCGTTTTCGTGGTGTGTTGAAAGGGCAACAACAGGAGTTGGCCAGGCAGGCTCTTGCACGTATCGGCATGGAGGCTCATGCCGATCGCGATGCCGGAAAACTTTCCGGTGGTGAAGCGCGGAAAGTGGCACTTGCCCGTGCCTTGGCGTTGCAGCCCAGGGTGCTCCTGTTGGATGAGCCCTTTACACATCTCGATCAGGGCAGTGTGGAACAGCTTGAGTCATTGCTTCGCCGCTTGCAGGAAGACGAAGCGATGACCGTCGTTTTCAGCACGCATGATCATTTGCAGGGTATGGCGCTGGCGGACGAATCTATCAGCCTGATGGCTGGCCATCCCGTGGATTCGCCGTTGTTGAATCTGTTTCATGGCCGACTCAGCGGGAATGGTTTCGATACCGGGAGACTACATATCCAGGTCCCCGATGATATGGGCACAGGGAAGCACCTCGTGGTCAATCCTGCCGAAATCGTTTTGTCCACAGAGGCCCTGACATCAAGTATGAGGAACCGTTTTCATGGTCGGGTCGTGGCGATTGCGGAAGAACGGAGACGGGTCTGGATTACCGTCGATGCCGGTGAGGTGTTTCATGCCCAGATTACACGTGAATCCCTGCGTCAGTTGGATCTCAATCTGGGCAGCGAGGTCTGGGTCAACTTCAAATCCTCGTCGATCAAGGTATTTTGATGGCACAGTCTTATCGCAAGGAGATGAGCCTGCGCCGTTCCGATCTGTTGCGTCTCTTACCCCGTGCTGCTGCACCCTTTGAATACGATATTTCGGAAAACATCATCCGTATTGAGGCTGGAGAGGGTCGGATCGTGATCCGCTTTTCCGAAGAGGGCCTGAGGACGATTGGATCACTCTCCTTTCCGGTATTAGTGGTTGATTTTGAATTTAGCGGTTTTTCGAATCAACAGATCAACCGTTTCCTGGAAAAGTTTGATCGGACATACCAAAGAGGAGGCGGTTAGGCCTTTGCATTAAAGCTGGGCCAGGAACCTGTCCAGTTGATTGGCGAAAGCTTGGTGATCGCTCGGTTTCATTGCGGCAGGCCCGCCGGTTACGATGCCGCTGGAGCGCAGTGTTTCCATGAAATCCCTGATGTCGAGACGCTCGCGGATGTTTTCTGGAGTAAAGGGCTCGCCCCGTGGGCTGAGGGCTAAGGCCCTTTTTTCGATCACCGCAGCAGCAAGGGGGATATCACTGGTGATCACGAGATCACCTCCTCTCACTTCGTTTACGATCGTATGATCCGCTACGTCGAAGCCGGCCGCGACCTTGATGAAACGAATGAAAGGAGAGGGTGGAATCCGGATGAACTGGTTAGCGACCAGGACGACCTCAATCTTTTTTCGTTCCGCTGCCCGGAACAGGATCTGTTTGATGACGACTGGGCAGGCATCGGCATCGACCCAGATCCTGCTTTCGATCGCATGTCCAGGCAATGAACTATTTCTTCCTTTGTCTTTTTCGCGCCATTTTCTTGCCGATCAGGATCATCCGAATGGTGCGTTCCCCAGCCAATTCCAGATGCTTGCGCGAATGCTTGATCGCTTCTTCGAAACTCATGTCCTTTGCAGCCGCGGATTCCAGGCCATCAATACCGTGTTCAAAGACACCACGTGCATCATCGGCCAAGCAGCCGCCGATGGCTACCACGGGCACTCTGTGTTTTCGTGCTGCCTTGGCGACACCAGCGGGCGTTTTGCCGAAGGCGGTCTGGAAGTCGATGCGGCCTTCACCAGTGATGACCAGGTCGGCTCCTTTGAGGTATTTTTCGAGTTCAGTGACCTTAACGATGAGATCCACACCCCGTTTCATGCTGGCCCGGGTGAAGGCCATCA
Source organism: Gammaproteobacteria bacterium (assembly GCA_026984775.1). Classification (GTDB taxonomy): domain Bacteria; phylum Pseudomonadota; class Gammaproteobacteria; order CAJXQU01; family CAJXQU01; genus CAJXQU01. The sequence continues at coordinate 77,395 of JALSRM010000005.1, read as the reverse complement.
ATGCGGCACCAAGCCCACCGGCCGCTCCAGCCCCCGGTTTTTTGGCCACATCTTTCTTCAGTTGTTTCTTGATCAACTGGCCGAAGTATTTGAGGTTTTCGTCCAGGGTCTTGACCTGTGCCGGCGTCGCTCCCTTCTGGGGACCAAAGACATGGGCGGCCCCTTTCTTTCCAGCCAAGGGATTGGTGACATCCGAGGCGATGATGATCTTTGTTTTAGCAACGAGAGGATCACGTCCTGTCATGTCGATGGTGGCGATTTGCTTGAGCATGCCGCCCCCAAGATGTGCTTCGATCACCTCCCCTGACTTGTCCAGAAAGCGGATACCCAGGGCTTGGGCCATACCGGCGCCACCATCCACAGTGGCCGACCCCCCCAGCCCGATAATGATAGTCCGGCTGCCCTTTTTCATGGCGTCCATGATCAGCTCACCGGTGCCATAGGTGGTGGCGGTCAACGGATCGCGTTTTTCTTTTTCCACCAGGTGCAAGCCGGAGGCTTCCGCCATTTCGATCACGGCGGTTTCTCCATCACCGAGAATGCCATACCGTGATGAGACCTGATTCCCATCCGGGCCGGTGACTTTCTTACGTACAAATCTGCCTCCAGTGGCATCGACCAGTGCCTGTACCGTGCCTTCACCACCGTCGGCCATGGGGACCTTGATGCAGTTGGCTTTGGGTAAAACCCGTTTGATGCCTTTTTCGATACAGGTGGCGACCTGAAGTGAAGTCAGATTTTCTTTGAACGAGTCGGGTGCGAGTACGATTTTCATTTTTATCTCCTTCGTTTTGCGCTGCACGCCTAAACGAAATAGTGTTCTCAATGGATCGGAAAGGTGATTCTACCTCAAGATGGTTTTCTTACCCAAAAAACGTATTGTGATGCAAAAGTTTCAGGATTGTCCTGTTCAAAGCAGTGCCAGCGGTCGAGATCATTCTCAGAATTCTTTTCCGGGAAACGGATCTTGAATTTACGCAGGGTCTTCAGTTCAGGGAACTCGAAGCCGATGAATTCCAGTCCGAGTTTTTCGATGGTGTGTGCGATCTCGGGCAAAGTGTACGCGTGTTCACAGACGTGAAAGACCAGGTCGCGACACTCTGACAGGGAATAAAAATCCGGTGAGTCGAGGAGGGTGCGAAGCGGATGGGATTCATCCAGGGATTTGATGATCCGTCTGAATTTCCGGATCCCCTCTGTGGTGGGTTTGAGTTTGTGTTCTTCGATCAACCGCCAGGCTGCCTGGATTGGTTTACGTGCCAATTCGCTGTAAAGTCCCAGGCGCATGACGCCACCGGGTACGAGCCGCTGTGTCAGCGCCTGCCACCCTTCGAAGGGAACCGCAAGATGATGCAAAACGCCATAGCTTTCGATGAAGTGGAACTGTTTTCCCCAGTCATGGAGATTCAAGAGATCGGCCTGAGCAAAGCGGATGTTGGGGACTTTCAGTTCTTGCGCCTTGCGCATGCCATACGCAAGACTATTGAGGCTCAGATCAATGACCTGCACCCAGCTGTCGGGGAAGCGCAGTGCCGTACGAATGGGTTGCAGGCCGGTACCACCACCGGCTGCGAGGATTTGGATCTTTTTCGGGAATTCGGCCTGCTCATGGGGGAACAGGGAGCACAGATAATTTCCAAGGGTGGTGGGTGTGGGACGGTCTGTGAATCGCCACCGTGGGTAGGGGTGTTCTTCGTACTGGGCCTGTACCGCGGCAGAGGTTTCATTGTTGATCGCAGCGAGTGATTTGATCTGTCGTTTAAGTTTCTCTTCGCGTTGCGGTTCCTCGATTTGTTGTTGGATGAGGGGTGCGGGTTCTTTCAGCCGGTCGGCACAGGCCAATGTGTGAAGTGGACGGTAGCAGGCCAGGATGGCGACAGCGCGAGGATCGGGTTTTTCACAAACCTTGATTATGAGTTGTTCGATCCATTGGGATTCTTCTGCCGTCTCCTCGTATATATATTCATTGAGGAAGCACTGTGTGGCCAGCGCGTTGAGAAAGTCTTGGTGGAGGATCTCTGTGCTATCGAGGATGGCTCGTAACAGGTTTTTACGTTCAGCCATCAGTTCGTCTTCGAGGTATGGATCACAAACGGGTTGGCGCTGCAGCAACTCGAGCAAGAGGGGATCTTCCTGATGCAGGCCGGAGTGTCTTAGAAAGTGACATAGGGTTTTGGTGAGTCCACGCCCATCGGTGCGGTTCAAACACAGACAACGGAGCAGATCATCCCGTAGTGATGGATCGTTGCCGGTGACTTCCAATTGACTGAAACAACTCGCCAATGCTTCCAGATAGAGCGTGTTGTTGGGTGCGAGGTGGTGAGCATGCCGGAGTGCTGCCAGTGCTTCATCTTTGTTTCCGGCTTCCAGCAAGGCACTGCCCAGGTTATGGAAACCACCGGCAAATCCCGGGTTGATGGTGACGGCCTGGTGGTAGGCCTCAATGGCCTCGTCCAGCAACCCCTGCATTTTCAGAGCATTGCCCAGGTTGTTATGGAGCTCTGCAATATCCGGTTTGATCGCGATGGCCTGTCGATAAACCGTGATGGCCTGATCGATCTGACCCGTGTCCCGTAAGGTCATACCCAACTGGACCCAGCTCTCCATCTGCTGCTCATCCAGTTGCGTTGCTTTTTTGTAGGCCTCAATCGCGCTGGGCAGGTTGGATTTCATCCGTTGGATGTTTCCCAAAACACAATAGAAATGTGGGTTGTCTGGGTAGCGTTTGATGCCTCGGCGAATCAGTTTCAGTGCGGCATCGGGTTTTCCTGTCTGGCAGTAGAGACGGGCGAGAAAGTGGAGCGCATCAGGATGATCGGGGAACAGTTTCAAAATGTTACGGTATCCGGCTCTTGCTTGATCGAGATCCCCCTGCTGATGCTGTCGGACGGCGGATTCCAGCAAGGGTCGGACAGTGGCCTTGGGGGTTCGGCTGCTGCGTACGAGCGGAGTTCGTTTTTTCATGGACAGACAGTGATTGGGTTATCAGTTCCGTTAACTTTGATACCTGGATGATGCCACAGATCAGGTTCCATGTGTGGTTGTTTAGAACCAGCTTCTTGGTTGATAACAGCCATTTTATGTAAGAGGGATAACCTTTTAGGCTCTAGCACGATTACGCCGGATTATTCCAATATGTGTTTAAATGATTGATTTAAAACAAGATAATTAACGGCAAAGGAATGGCCTCAGTAAACTGGCACGGTGCCTGCAGTAGATAAAACAAGCAGACTGCATATCTGCCATACAACAGAAACAATGACTGATAAACAGGAGAAACATTATGAAATGGGAAACACCGGCTTACGAAGATCTGCGATTTGGCTTTGAAGTTACCATGTACATCATGAATCGCTAAGAATTCTGCAATTCACTAACTAAACTCGATACAATAGAGGAGAGACACCATGAAATGGGAAACACCTGCATACGAAGATCTGCGATTCGGCTTTGAAGTCACCATGTACATCATGAATCGCTGAGATTCTCCCCGATCAAAAACCCGGAAGGAAGTGGCTTCCCTCCGGGTTTTTTTATGCTTACAAGGAGTCGAAGACCCGTTCTGCTGCGGCAATCGTTGCCTCGATCTCGTTCTTGCCATGTTTGCTGGAGACAAAGCCGGCCTCGAAGGCAGAGGGTGCGAGATAGATTCCCTCATTGAGCATGCCATGAAAGAATTTTTTGAAACGTTCCTGATCACAAGCCATGACCTGTGAAAATGAGGTGATGTTTTCATCTTCGGAGAAGAAGATCCCGAACATGCCGCCGACTTGATTCGTTGTCAACGGGATACCTGCCTGATCTGCGGTTGCCTTGATCCCTGCAACCAGTGTTTGTGCGGTCGCATTCAGTTTCTGATGGAATCCTGGTTCAGTGATCAGTTCAAGCGTGGCCAGACCTGCCGCCATGGCCACCGGGTTTCCAGAGAGGGTGCCGGCCTGATACACCGGCCCGTCTGGCGCGATATGATCCATGATCTCCCGCTTGCCTCCGAAGGCACCAACCGGCATGCCGCCGCCAAGCACTTTGCCCAGCGTGGTCAGATCCGGCTGGATGTCATAGTGGGCTTGTGCACCACCGAGCGCGACGCGGAAACCGGTCATGACCTCGTCGATGATCAACACGCTATCGTATTTTTCTGTGAGGGTTCGCAATCCTTCGAGAAACCCGGGCACGGGTGGAACACAGTTCATGTTGCCAGCGACTGGCTCGACGATGACAGCGGCGATGTGTTCACCGATCTGCTCAAATGTTTTCTCCACTTCTTCGATATCGTTGTAGGTGAGGGTGATGGTGTGTTGCGCCAAACCTTCCGGAACCCCCGGAGAGCTGGGTACTCCCAGAGTCAATGCACCCGAACCGGCCTTGACCAGCAGTGAATCCGCATGGCCGTGATAACAACCTTCGAATTTAACGATCTTGTCCCGGCCGGTATAACCGCGTGCCAGCCGAATCGCACTCATGGTGGCTTCCGTACCAGAGCTCACCATACGGACCTTCTCGATGGATGGCATCAGTTCACAGACCATTTCCGCCAGAACGATTTCGATGGCCGTCGGTGCACCGAAACTTAAACCGTTGGCGGCGATCTCCTGTACGCTCGAGATCACCTTTGGGTGAGCATGTCCGACGATCATGGGCCCCCATGAACCGACGTAATCGATATAGCGGTTATCGTCCTCGTCAATGAGGTAAGCGCCTTTGGCTTTTTTGAAAAAGATCGGATCACCGCCGACTCCTTTAAAAGCTCGAACCGGTGAATTGACACCGCCGGGAATGTGATTTTGTGCTTGTTTGAACAGTTCATGTGATCGACTCATTTTTGCTCCTCAAAGATTGTGTGATTGCAATAGGGTGAATGATCTGGAAGCTGGTGGAATAACTCAATATAGCGTTTGGCAGCATCACCAGGATCAGGCTGACCGAAGAGTCCATGGATAGCGGCGATAAAGTCCGCGCCGGCTTCCAGTAAGGGTTCCGCATTTTCAGGCGTTATGCCACCAATGGCAACGATGGGGATGGAGAGTTTATTTCTCGCCGCTCTCAATAACTCGAGCTTGGGCCGGCGGGGGTTACGTTTTGTTTCGGACGGGAAGAAACTGCCGAAGGCGACGTAATCAGCCCCTTCTTTTTCTGCGTGTCGTGCCAGTTCCATGGAGTCGTAGCAGGAAATCCCGATGATCGCATCCTTACCAAGCCACTTCCTTGCTTCTGTAAAAGAAGCATCCTCTTCACCCAGATGCACACCATCGGCATTGACATCTTTAGCCAGCTCGGGATCATCATTGATAATGAAAACAGTGTCGTATTCCGTACAGAGAGCGCTCAATGCGCGTGCTCGTGCAGGGTCAGGGTTGGTTTTTTCACGGTATTGCAAGCAGGAGGCGCCAGCCTGCAAAACTGCCTTTACATCCTCAAGCGAATCCGCGTTGCTGGTGATGGCGTAGAGGCCTTTTCCTGTAGTGAGCTTCATATCCGGATTGTAACGTAAAATGGAAAGTCGGACGGGGTAGGAAAGACTTATCCGGTCTATTCGAGTTATTGTGTTTTCACTCTTCGGGGGTGGTTTTGCTTTTTGCCAAGGGCATGGCCCGATCGGAGTGCTACCTCAGTATAGGCCAGTGCCTGTTCCACTGCGGTGCGTAGATTCAGTCCCTTGGCCAGCAGGAGGGCAATTGCCGATGACAGGGTACAGCCGGAACCATGAAAGATCCCGGGCAGGTGTTCATGGAGATACACCTCGATGAGCCCATTGATTCCATAGAGGTGATTCTCGATACGATCATCCGCTTCATCAGCGCCCGTGATCAGAACGAAACGGCAGCCGTTTTCGATCAGTTGATTGGCAGCTTCGTCCAGTACTTCTTTCCCGCCAAGTGTCCGAGCTTCGTAACGATTGGGTGTGATAATGGTACATTTAGGGAACAGTCTTTCTTTCATTGCGAGGATGTGTTCATCATTGGCCAGGTTCCTGCCGGTGCCGGATCGCAGAATGGGGTCGAGCACCACGGGTGTGTCTTCCGGGATCAGATCTGCAATTGTTTCAATGGTTTCTGCGGAGGGGGCCAGGCCAATTTTGATTGCATCGGGTGTGATGTCCTGTAACAGAAGGCGGGCTTGTCTTCTAAGCCAGGCCGGATCGACACCTTGGGATTCCAGAAAGGTTTGGGTGTTCTGGATGGTATTGGTCGTCATGATCGGCAGCGCCATTCCGCCAAGTGCCGCAATGGTTTCGATATCGGCCTGAAGTCCGGCACCACCGGTGGGATCGAGGCCGGAGAAGGTGAGGACGACGGGAAGTTCGTTCATTCAAAAGGGACGCACGACAGCAAGAATGACGATAGGGATCAGCAACAGGACCGGAAACTCATTCAGCCAGCGATAGAAGATATGGCTGTGGCGGTTCTGATCCTGCTTGAAGTCTCTCAGCAGCTTTCCACAATAGAGGTGATAGCCGATCAGAATCGCAACGAGGGCCAGCTTCACATATAACCAGCCACCATAGGCATCGATACCCGCTTTGCTGAGCATCCATATACCGAGAAGGATGGTCAAGATCCCCCCCGGTGTCATAATGCCGAAGAATAATTTTCTTTCCATAATCTTGAAACGATTGATGCTGATCGCGTCATCACTCATGGCATGATAGACGAACAGGCGTGGCAGGTAGAACAGACCGGCAAACCAGGTCACCATGAAAATGATATGAAAGGCCTTGATCCAGAGCATCGACTTAAGCGTCCTGAAAAATTTCCTGAGGGAGCATTTTTTTTATCCTTACACGGAGTTTAGCAGGATCGATGGTGCCTGTAATTCGATCTGCAATCTTACCATCCGGTCTGATCAGAAAATGCGTGGGTGTGACGGCAATCCCTCCAAAAGCGGCAACGACTGTGCCGTCGATGTCCAGTGCAATCGGGTAGGGGATGTTCAGCTCTTCTGCCGCCTTTAAAACCATATCGGGCCGATCATAGGGCATGGCAACGGCAATGATTTCCAACCCTTGATTGGCGAGTTCCTGATACAAAGCGATGAGATCCGGTGTTTCTTCAAGGCAGCTTCTACAGCTTGTGGCCCAGAAATCAATCAGTACCGGTCTGCCCCGGAGTTGTTCAAGAGTTAGTTGCCGTCCATCGATGAGCCTGAAAACCACATCATCCGGAACCGTCACACTGTTTCTGTATAACCAGGGAAGACTTGCCAAGATCACAACCGCCAAGATCAAGTAACGGGGCATTCGTTGGATTTTCTTGTTCAAAAGGGTTCTGCCTCCTGGAGGTGCTGCTAAGATTTGAATAAATCCACAGAAAATTTGTGCCAAAGTCTTGACATGTGAACTCTGTCACACTATGCTGAACCTAGCATTAACAGACATAGTGCTGTCAATGTTATAATTATAACAATAACAATGAATTTGAAGCGGCTTTGGCCGCTTTTTCTTTTTGTGCTTTCGATTTTCTCCCCTTATCATTGTTATCCTGTTTTTCTGGAGTTTCCCTCATGATTAACGTCGGCGTTGTTGGTGGAACAGGTTATACCGGTATCGCATTGTTGCGGTTACTCGTGAACCACCCACAAGTCAATTTAACCCAAGTCACTTCCCGATCAGAGGAAGGGGTGCCTGTTGCCGAAGTTTATCCTGCACTCAGAGGACTGACAGAGCTCGTCTTTACGACACCGGGTTCCGATGTGCTTTCTGATTGTGATCTGGTTTTTTTTGCGACACCCAACGGAACCGCAATGGAGATGGCCCCTGCCTTGCTGAACGCCGGAACCCGCATCATTGATCTGGCCGCTGATTTCAGATTGAAAGATCCGGCAGTGTGGAAAAGGTGGTACGGTTTTGAACATACTTCGACAGATCTACTGTCCGAAGCAGTGTATGGCCTGCCCGAAATCAACAGGGATCAAATCAGCAAGGCCCGACTTATAGCAAACCCGGGATGCTACCCAACAGCTGCAACACTTGGTTTTTTGCCCCTTCTAGAGCAAGGACTCGTGGCCACTGGACCATTGATCGCAGATTGCAAGTCAGGTACCAGTGGAGCAGGTAGAGAAGCAAAAACTGCAACCCTTTTTGCCGAAGTAAGTGATAACTTCAAGGCCTATTCCGTGCCCGGCCATCGGCACTTGCCAGAAATTACCCAGACTCTGAAAATGATCACAGGAGGGGCGAATAAAGATATCGATTTGACATTTATTCCTCACCTGTTGCCAATAATGAGAGGGATCCACGCAACACTCTACGCAATGCTTGGAGATACAGATTGTGATCTACAGAAGCTGTATGAGCAACGTTATAGGGATGAACCTTTCGTGGATGTTTTACCGCCTGGGTCACATCCGGATACCCGATCCGTCCGGGGCTCAAACCTTTGCAGGATTGCTGTCCATCGGGTAAAAAAACAGGCCATTATCCTTTCCGTGATTGACAATCTCGAAAAGGGGGCAGCAGGCCAGGCGGTACAGAATATGAATCTCATGTTCGGCTTCCCTGAAACAACCGGGCTTGAGTCGGTGCCCCTGGTACCCTGATCTTTAAACAATGCGGCACCTTCATAGACAGCTCAATCGCAGGCCCTTCAGACGCCAGAATATCCTGCTACTGATCTGTTTTGCATTGTTTCTGATTATTAGTGGTTGGTTATTGCTGGACTATGGGAAATGGCGGATGATCTATCAGGAGATGGCAGGTGTCATTGCACAAAAACCCATGGCGCAGACGGGTTTCTCTGAAACGGAAAAAGAGAGGATGGCAGAACTGGATTCACTGAAGAAAAAAATTACGGTTCTGGAAAGAACGGCCCAAGTGGATAAAGCCGCTCAGGATGAACTCAGGAAAGAACTGACAAAGCTGGAAAAAGAAAATTTGGCGCTGCGCGAAGAACTGGGTTTTTACCAGAACATCATGGGTGCTGCCGGCAAAGGCCGAGGACTCAAGATTCAGGCTTTACGGCTGGAGTCATTAAATGATAAACAACGTTATCGTTTCGAGCTGATCTTAACCAGAATCGTCAAAGGTGGTAGAGTGGCGAGTGGCGATATCTCGATCATACTGCATGGTAATAGTAGCGACGGTCAAAGTGACCTGAACCTGAAAGATTTGATGAAGGTGAAAGGCAAGGGTTTGCATTACGAGATCAAACACTTCAAGAAAATTGAAGGTGCTTTCATTCTTCCAACGGGCTTTGTTCCAGAGAAGGTTGAAATCATAGTCCAACCCGATGAGATGGAGGCCAAGGCAATTGAGAAAGTGTATAACTGGAAAGAAGTCATAATATGAGGTTGTCCTGTCATGTTAGGTAAAAAGAAAAAACGCAGAGTTACCCAGGTCGACACACTGGTTGGACAGCATACAGTCATTAAAGGTGATCTCAATTTTGTCGGAGGTTGTCATATCGACGGAAAAGTGATCGGGAATATTCTTGCTGAAGAGATCGATACCTCTGTTTTGACGATAAGTGATCGTGGTTCCGTAGAAGGTGAAATCAAGGTTCCCTATATCGTTTTGAATGGTACTGTTATTGGTGATGTCTATGCCTATCAACATATCGAACTCGCTGCCAATGCACGAGTCGAAGGTAACGTGTACTATAATCTGTTAGAAATGACGATGGGTGCAGAGGTCAACGGCCAGCTGATCCACAAGATTATGGATACAGAAGAGGCTCACTTGAGCCTGGAACACGATCAGGAGGAGTAAATGAGTAACAGTAACAACGCAATGACAATGGATAGTGAAAGCAATGAACTGCTCATATTTACCGATGCAGCAGCTGAGAAGGTACGCCAGTTGATTGAGGAAGAAGAGGATGAAAACCTGATGCTGAGGGTCTTTATTTCTGGTGGTGGTTGTTCCGGTTTTCAGTATGGTTTCACGTTCGAAGATAAAATCAACGAGGGTGATGAAGTGATTGAAAAAAGGGGTGTAAAATTGCTGGTAGATCCCATGAGCATCCAGTATCTCATGGGTGCCGAGATCGATTATACTGAAGGTCTGGAAGGTGCTCAGTTTGTGATCCGCAATCCCAATGCGACAACCACCTGTGGCTGTGGATCATCATTTTCTGTTTGAAAATCTATTGTCGGGTTGACTAGCTTTTCTTATAGATGGCCCCCAGCACAACCGCTTTTTCGGCACCGGTCACAGATGGAATATTCGCTGGCTGGTTTTCAAGTCTGCATTTTGCCAACCAAGCAAAAGCCATGGCCTCGATGCAGTCAGGATTGATCCCGTAATCATCAGAAGGACGAAGTGTCTTATCAGGGAAAGCCTTTTTCAGGCCTTGCACCAAGGCATAATTATGTGCGCCTCCACCACAAAGAATGATTTCCCTTATCTCCAGCCTGGTCGTTTCGATAGCCTGCCTGATGGTCTCCACCGTCAGTTGCAGTAGCGTTGCCTGAACATCTTTCGGTGAGTAAGTATTCTCCTCCAGCATCCGATCCAGCCACTTGTAATTGAAGTATTCCCTCCCAGTACTTTTTGGGGGAGGTTGCTGAAAGAAGTCATCCGCCAGCATTTTTTCTAACAGACTCTTTATCACTCTTCCACTTTTGGCCCACTCACCATGCTTGTCATAAGGCTCTTGGAGATGTTTCAAGATCCACTCATCCATCAGGGCGTTTGCCGGACCAGTATCGAAACCAATAACTGGTTGATCAGTCGCAGCAGGAAGTAGGGTAATGTTGGCTATGCCACCCAGATTCACAATCGCTCGGTTGTTTTTCTTATCCCGGAAAACAGCTTCGTGAAAAGCAGGGGTCAATGGTGCACCTTGACCGCCGGCAGCGATATCCATGGAACGAAAATCGGCGATGGTCATTATTCCCGTTCTATAGGCGATCGTTGAAGGATCGCCGAGCTGCAGGGTAAAAGGAACATTTCCCTGGGGATGGTGAAAAATGGTTTGGCCATGGGAACCGATTGCAGCTATCTCTGCAGGGTTAAGTCCAGCCGAGTGGATAAGTTGGTTCGCTGCTTCAGAAAAAAGTATGCCCAGTTGAATATCCAGTTCACCGAATTCCTGAAATGTGATCGGGAAATCTCCAGATCGTATCCTGGCGAGGGTTTCCTGCAAGTGGGATGGGAGTGGTGTCTCATTATAGAGTTGCAAAGATATTTTCTGAGTGTTGAATGAAACTAGAGCAGCGTCAACTGAGTCAGCGCTCGTGCCAGACATGAGGCCTATAAAAAATGTCATTAGAATTTGAAAAAAGAATCAGTAGTATCTAGAGGCATATACATCGCCTTGAGAGGCCTAGTTAATCGTTTGTTGAGAGGGATATTCCCGAGCTGCCATATCGATTTTGGTGGGTGTTTTCTTTTTCTTGCCTGTTTCTGCTCGACGTGTCTCTTTTTTAGGATTGCCAATGGAGGCCAGCTGGGTTAGGAGAGGTTTGCTCTGCCTGAGAAAATCAGGCATGTATTTTTTCGGCAGTGGTAATGACTTGGGCAGCTCGACGGTCAGGGGATCCCGGTGGACGCCATTGATCCTGAACTCGTAGTGAAGGTGTGGCCCGGTGGCCAGTCCTGTCTTGCCAACATAGGCGATGGTTTGTCCCTGTTCTACACGCTTGCCTTTTTTCAGACCTCGTGCAAAGCGGGAGAGATGCGCGTAGAGGGTGCTATACTTTCCACCGTGTTGAATGATCACTGTATTGCCGTAACCATTTTTGGTTCCAACAAAGACAACCTTTCCATTTCCTGTTGCTTTTACCGGGGTGCCCATAGGGGCAGCATAGTCGACACCCTTGTGTGCACGGATCTTGTTCAAAACAGGGTGTTTCCTTTTGAGGTTAAAACGAGAGCTGATGCGGGTGAAGTTGACCGGTGTCCGCAGAAAGGCTTTTTTCATGCTCTTGCCATCTTCAGAATAGTATCCTGATTCATCTCCCTCATTGAAGTAAACTGCTTTGAAGCCCTTTCCCTGGTTAATGAACTCCGCAGCCAAAATCCTGCCATCCTTGACTTTTTCTCCATTCTTGAAAAGTTCTTCGTAGATCACACGGAATTCGTCACCTTCACGGATATCGAGGACAAAATCGATATCCCATCCAAAAATATCGAATAACTGCATAAGAATATTATCAGACAGACCGGCCCTCTGGCCGGAGAGGAAGAGTGAATCATTGATGCGTCCGGATGCATTTGCGATCCTGATCTCCGGTTTTTCTTCGATCATTCGAGCTTCGAATTCGTCATCCTTCTTTTTGACTTTCAAGGTATGGGTAAGATCAGCCTCATGAACCAGTTCTTCAATCTTGGAGTTTTCGAACTTGAGTTTTAGAACTTGCCCCGGCTTCAATCGCTTGAGGCTTTGTGTGTCCTCCCCAAGGGAGAGAATCTCATATAAATCGTTTTTGCTGATAGCCAAGCGGCTGAAGATAAGAGA
>JALSRM010000005.1:0-57500 GCA_026984775.1 Gammaproteobacteria bacterium | reverse complement strand
GCGTTTATTTGATGATTTGGTCACATCTTTAAAGCATCACAAACACAAAATTAGGAAAGGTGAATTTCTCAATAGAATCCTAGGAAAAAGAGAACCACACGAAAAACCTTTATTAAAGGGGCTCTATTTTTGGGGTGGAGTTGGTCGCGGGAAAACCTATCTTGTCGATACCTTTTATAACTGTTTGCCTTTCAAGGAAAAGAAAAGGATCCATTTTCACAGCTTTATGCAGAATATCCATAATGAACTCAAATCCTTGAAGAATGTTCAGAATCCTCTGGATATCGTTGCAGATCAGTTTTCCGAAACTACCAGGGTTATCTGTTTCGATGAGTTGCATGTTTCCGATATTACCGATGCAATGTTATTGGGAAACCTGTTCCATGCACTTTTTGAACGTAATATTGTTTTGGTAGCGACTTCAAATGAACATCCGGATGAACTTTATGCCGGTGGCCTGCAGCGGGAACGATTTCTACCAGCGATAGAGTTGATCAAGAAAAACACAGAGGTGGTTAAAGTTGATGGTGGAATCGATTTTCGTTTCCGAGCTCTGGAAAAGGCAGAAATTTATCATTCACCATTGGATAATGAGGCAGAGATCAGTCTTTCTAAAAGTTTTTGCAGTCTTGCTCCGGGGGTAGGTACAAGTAATCAGTGGATTGAGATCGAAGGCCGCAAGATCCAAACGATAAAAATGGCAGATGGTGTTGTATGGTTTGATTTCCGTGAAATTTGTGATGGCCCAAGAGGAGCTGCTGATTACATTGAAATCGCGCGTATATTTCAGACAGTTCTTATTTCAAATGTACCGCATATGGATGGAAGCAAAGATGATCTTGCTAAACGTTTTATGACCCTGATCGATGAATTCTATGATCGAAACGTTAAATTGATTCTTTCTGCAGAAAAACCTGCTAATGAACTCTATTCTGGGAAAAGGTTGGAAAAAAGTTTCAAAAGAACGGTCAGTCGGTTACAGGAAATGGCAACCATGGAATATTTGGGAAGACAGCATATTACTGAATAACTTTATTATGTAAAACAACACGATATAGCCAATACTTGACAAACTTAATTAATATATCTACTGTGTATTGGTAATGCATGGAGAAATATTATGAGTTCGCTGCCAGTGTTTACTGAAAAAAATCCAACAGATGCTCAACTGATCTCAATTCTTGACTACCACTATGGGGATGGTCTCGTTTATTTGCCTGAAAATACCCCATGGTCTTTATATACGTTTGCCCGAAAACTCGGATATATCAGCGAGGAGGGGTATGTAACAAAGAAGGGAAGAGAATTGTTGGCACAATATCACGAATGTTCCTGATCGTCGGTCTTATACATGAAGGATCAACTTTTCCAGAAAGCGGGTGAGAGCAATACCAGTAGGGTAAAAATTTCGAGACGCCCAAGGAGCATTGCAAAGCTCAATACCCACTTGGCAACATCAGAAATGTCACCATAATGTGCGCTGACATCCCCGAGCCCAGGTCCTAGATTGTTTATGCAGGCTGCCACGGCAGAAAATGCAGTGACCTGATCCAGCCCCGTTGCCATAAGGATCAGAAGCATAATGGTGAATGTTGCGATATACGTGGCGAAAAAGCCCCATACCGCATCTATTACACGATCCGACACGGGTTTATTTCCCAATTTGATCGGAAAAATTGCGTTCGGATGAATAAGTCTTTTTATCTCACGCATTCCTTGTTTAAATAACAGAAGTACACGGATTATCTTGATTCCACCTGCCGTTGAACCTGCACATCCACCTGCAAAACTCAGCAATATCAGAAGTAGTGGAGTGAAACTGGGCCAACTCTGAAAATTTGTTGACGTGAACCCTGTGGTGGAAGCCATCGAAACAGCATTAAAAAAGCTGTGCCTTAAGCTGACTTCAACACTGTGATAAACGTCAAGTGTAACCAGATAGAAGGTGGTGATTAATGTTACTGTGACTAATATCGCTATATATGTTACGAATTCACTATCATAAAGATACGATTTCACACTGCGCCAGCGCCACGCCATAAAATGGAGAGAGTAGTTTACGCTTGAGACAAGCATAAAAAATGAAGCGATTGCTTCAATATGGGTATGATCAAAATAGGCAATGCTTGCATCGTGAGTTGAAAAACCACCTGTTGCCACAGTTGCAAAGCTGTGGCAAAGAGCGTCAAAAAAGGTCATACCATAAAACCAGTAGGCTAAACAGCAGACAAGCGTCAACCCAAGGTAAAGAAACCAGAGAGTTTTGGCTGTTTCGGTGATTCTTGGAGTAAGTTTGTTGTCTTTCATTGGTCCGGGTGTTTCTGCACGATAGAGCTGCATGCCACCGATACCCAACATGGGAAGAATCGCAACAGCAAGTACGATGATGCCCATGCCTCCAAGCCACTGCATCTGTTGCCGGTAGTAAAGAATGGAAATAGGCAGGTTGTCGATGCCCACGATGACCGTTGCACCTGTTGTTGTCAGTCCAGAGAGTGATTCAAAAACCGCGTCCGTAAAGGACATGTGAGGGTGTTCTGCCAATGTGAAAGGAATCGCTCCAGAGAGTCCAAGAACGGTCCAGAATAGAACAACAACTAAAAATCCGTCACGCAGTCGCAGTTCCTGTTTTTTCTTTCTGACAGGAAGCCAGAGTAACAGGCCCAGTGTTAATGTACTTAAAAGAGCGATCATAAAGGGTTGCAAAGCGCCGTCTTCTGCAAAAAAGGATAATAGTGCAGGAGGCGCCATCGACAGGCTGAATAACGCCAGGAGGATACCCAATATTTTCTGTATGATGACAATCCGCACTAGAGGAAGGTAACTCCGACTTGGAAAAGTTTCTCTATCTCCGGGACACGTCGTTTGTCGGTCACCATGATGATGACATGATCCTCTGCTTCGATGACCGTATCATGGTGAACCATGATGACTTCGTCTTCCCGAACGATGGTGCAGATGGTCGTGCCCGGGGGTAGTTTGATTTCGTCAATTTTTCTGCCGACAACCTTGGATGAGTTCCTGTCACCATGAGCAATAGCCTCGATCGCTTCAGCAGCACCCCGTCGCAGAGAATGTACGACGACCACATCACCACGTCTGACATGCGCCAGAAGGCTGCCAATTGTCGCTTGCTGCGGGGAGATGGCGATATCGATGATATCCTGCTGAACTAGATCAACATAGGCCGCACGGTTAATCAATGCCATTACTTTTTTTGCCCCAAGACGCTTTGCAAGCATGGAGGAGATAATATTGACCTCATCATCGTTGGTCAGGGCACAGAAGATATCCGTTTCTTCAATATTCTCTTCCAGAAGAAGCGCTTCGTCAGCTGCATCACCTTTGAGGACAATTGCGTGGTGTAATTCCTCCGCAATCTGGTTGGCACGCTGGTTATCGTATTCAATAATCTTGACACTGTATTTTTTTTCCAGGCTTTTGGCCAGCCGAAGGCCGATATTTCCACCGCCCGCCAATATGATTCGCCGAACCCGTTTTTCAATCCGGCTCATCTCTGCCATCACCGCACGAATATGTTTGGGCGCAGCAATAAAAAAAACTTCGTCATTGGGTTCGATCACAGTGTCTCCACGGGGAATGATAGGTTTGCCCTTGCGGAAGATGGCTGCGACACGAGTTTCTATGGTTCGCATGTGTTCTTTCAGTGTGCGAAGCTCATGACCCACGATTGGACTATCGTAATGCGCTTTGACAGCAACCAGCTGGACTTTGCCTCCGGCAAAGTTGAGTACTTGAAGCGCCCCGGGATAGCTGATCAGTCTTTCGATGTATTTGGTCACCTTTTGTTCTGGACTGATTAAAACATCTATCGGAAGAGATTCTTGGTGGAAAAGTTCGGGATATTTGAGATATTCGGCGTCCCTGACCCGGGCAATCTTGGTCGGGGTATGAAAAAGGGTGTAGGCGACTTGACAGGCGATCATGTTGATTTCATCACTATTGGTGACAGCAATGATCATGTCAGCCTCTTTTGCGCCTGCACGAATCAGTGTAATCGGATGGGAACCCGAGCCGGAAACGGTTCTCAGGTCGTATTTGTCCTGTAATGCCTGGAGCAAAGAGGGATCGATATCTACAATTGTAATATCGTTTGCCTCACCACAGAGGTTGCTGGCGACAGATGATCCGACTTGGCCGGCACCAATGATAATGATTTTCATTGACCCTGTTTTTCCTTGAATTGTTTTGCGATTTCTTTTGGATCGATATCCAGAGCGCGAAGTTTACGATATAAGTGGGTTCGTTCAATTCCTGCATGAGAGGCGACCTTGCTGACATTGCCTGCATTGAGTCGGAGTTGGTATTCAAAATACCCCCGCTCGAACTGCTCCCTCGCTTCCCTGAGGGGGAAATCATAGCCTGAAATGATTTCAGCTGGTGGGGCAGCGGGCGCAAGCCCGAGTGCGGCTTCCACTTCACGGAGATCGATCTCCTCTTCTCCACCCAGAATCAGCAAGCGCTGAACGAGATTGGTCAGCTCGCGGATGTTTCCGGGCCATTCATAACTGCGAAGTCTGTTTTTGGCCGCTGTGGTGAACTTTCGGGCGGGTAGCCCCTCATGTTCAACAAAATATTGTACATAGTGATCCAGCAGGTCGGGAATATCCTCCGCATGCTCTTTCAGGGCGGGAACATGTAGAGGAATGACATTGAGAGCATAGAATAAATCGTCTCGAAACAAACCTTCGGCAATCTTTTGCTGGAGATCATGGCGGGTCGAAGCAATTATGCGGACATCAATCTTTACTGTTTTGTGGCCACCTACCCGGACGATGCTCTGTTGTTCAAGCGCACTGGCAAGCCGTGCCTGCGTATTGAGATCCATATCGAAAATATCCTGCATGAAGAGGGTACCACCACTTGCTTGTTCCAGATAACCAAAGTGGACTTCATCTCCTTTTTCGCTACCAAAGAGTTCGACGCCAGGATTCTCCCTGGCTAGGCCACCGACATTAACCGAGATAAAAGGTCCTGAGACGCGTGGACTGCATTCGTGAAGATAACGGGCAAATTTTTCTTTTCCGCTCCCTGTGGGACCGGTGATCAACGCAGAGGTATCGTGGCTTGCAACCTTTTCAATCTGGTTTTTGAGTTTGATCAGCAATGGGTGATTGCCGAAACTTTGATCTATAGGGATTTCCTTCTGTTTTTTGAGATCGATGTTTTCGCGTTTAAGGGAAGAGGTTTCCAGGGCCCGATCGACAGTAATCAGGAGTTTGGCAATGGAAAGAGGTTTTTCGATAAAGTCATAGGCTCCGATCCGGATCGCTTCCACTGCTGTTTCGACGGTACCGTGTCCGGAGATCATGATGACAGGACAGTCAAAACTTTCATTTTCCTTCCATTCCTTGAGCAGGGATACCCCATCGATGTCCGGCATCCAGATATCCAGCAGAATGAGGTCTGGCTTGCGATCTTTCAGTGACTCTCGTGCCGCTTGTCCCTTTTCAGCCAACGAGACACTGAAACCTTCATCTTCGAGTATCTCTTTCAGAAGGGATCGAATATCTGGTTCATCGTCAACAACAAGAATATGAGCTGAACTCATAAGATGTTTTTCCTTGCTTCATTGATCGAGTGTACATTCTGATTCTCCATGACCACTGGCAGGCGAATTATGACACAGCCGCCATGGTTGTCGGTATTACTGACCCAGACGATTCCACCGTGTTCTTCGACGATCTTTTTTACGATCGCAAGCCCAAGACCAGTACCTCTGGTTTTGGTGGTGACATAGGGTTCAAAGATTTCGTTGAGCAAATCTTCCGGGAACCCGGGACCATTGTCTATTATACGAATTTCGATCTGTTCGCGGCTAGAAGTATGTACGGTCGATGTTTCGATCCGGATATGTGGTGCCTTACCCTCTTCTACAGCTTCGATCGCATTTTTGATCACGTTGTTAAGGATCTGGCGCAAGCGATTGGGATCAGCCTCGATAAGAGGAATTTGTTGATCGAGAGCAAGTTCTAAATCAAGTTTCCCATCCATTTGCTGGAAAAGTGTGGCGACTTCTTCGATCATGGTATTGATATTCAAAGGCTCTGGTTTAATCTGCGGCGGACGAGCATAATCTGAGAAGGCATTAACCATCTCTTTCATGGTATCCACTTGCTGAATGATAGTGTTGGTCAAGCGATCCAGAGGTTTGGCATTAGCTGGATCCATTTTAGGGAGATATTTCTGTCGCAACCTTTCTGTCGCGAGCTGGATCGGTGTCAAGGGATTCTTGATCTCATGGGCGAGTCGTCGTGCGACTTCACTCCATGCAGCGTCCTTTTGGCCCTGGATCAAGGCGGTAATATCGTCGAAGACGATGACATGACCTTTCTCACCAGAGCTATCGAGTGCCGTACCGCGACACATCAGGATCTGTCGACCGGAGGACCCAAACAGGACCACCTGTTTCTGCCAGTCGTCTGAATGATGTGACAGTTCAGGTTCGATCGCCTTGAAGAAAGCAGATAATTTGGGTTCTGCTTCTGGGATCTCGTTCAGAGGTCCGCCGATCCAGGGCATAAGATCAGTGTTCAGTATCTGATTGGCACTGATATTGGCTGTTTTCAGATTCAGATCAGCATCAAAAGTCAGGACACCGGATGAGAGTTTGCTCAGTACGGCCTCAAGGTAGGTTCGTTGGGAGTTCAACTCGTGCTGTGCCGATGCAATTCTGGTGGACATTTCATTGAATGACTGGACCAAGAAACCGAGATCGTCTGAACCAGACACGGGCAACTGTTTACCATAATCCCCCCTTGCAATTCGGCGGGTACCTTCGGCCAGATCCTGAACCGGCCGGGTAAGTTTGCGTGCGGAATGGAAGGCAGCGAGAACGGCACTGAAGATGCTGAACAACAGCACCAGTGTCAACGTCATGGTAAAACTGAGTTGCAAAGGTTTTCGCAGATAGGCGAGTTCTTGGTATTTCGCGAAGGCCTCCTGAACATTTTCAGCCAGCTCATTCATGTGTGTTGGTATGGGATATAACGCCTGCAGGATCCGTTTTTTGGTATTCAGGTTATTAATTGGGATATTGACCACAGCGCGTATAAAAAGACCCGCATCCCGAATAGGTTCAAGGCCAATGTAGTTTCGTCCTTGTTTCAACTGGAGCAGGATAGAATTTCCGGGAACATTGGGGACAATATCGGTATCCGTACTGGTTGTTGCGATCAATCTTCCTTTTCTTGTCATGACGGTCAGCTCTTCAGCACCACTTCTTTCCCTCAGGCTATTGAGCCGGGTGGTATCCAGTTCAACAGTGTTCATGACGGTAGTATTGATCTCACCCAGATCACTGAGATTGAGAGTGTTGATGCTGATACCGACAGGTTCTTCTTCTGCAAGATCCTCGGCCAGTTTTTCTGTCGTCTTCAATAACTCCCGCATGTGCAAGCTCAACGATTCCTTGCTCAGTTCCAGGGAATCGGTTAAAGCCTTTTCGATGCGGACATCGAACCAATTATCGATCCCGCGACGAATAAAGTCAGTAGAGAACCAATAGACGATCAAGAGTGGGATAATTGCCAGTGTAATAAAGGTGGTAACCATCCTCAGAGTCAGGCGTGAGCCAGGGCGGTTTTCCTTGAGTTGTCGCAATAGATGCCGGATGTTGCGGCTAATTAGATAGAGCAGGGCCAACAGGCCAATCGTGTTGATTACAAGAAGAAAAGAATATATTCGCCCGAAATTTTTCGAGTCATTGATGGCAATGCTCATAAAGACCAAAGAGCCAAGCATGATGACGAAAAGAATAAGTGTTGCGATGAGGGAGTTTTTGGAATCTCTCATGGCAAGATTTCCCACTCATACCAGCCGGTTGACAACCACCATTGGGGAGAGAGCCATGCCTGAAGTCGCATCGGAGGAGGTAGGGATTCAATGTCGAGACCTGTACGTAGTCTTCCTATCAAAGGCCCTTGGCCTTTCAGAGCTTTTTTGTCCACAACCGGCAGATTTCTTATTTCGCCCATCTTTTGAAGGGCGTCTTCAAGCGAATTGAAACTGAAACGATCCCCTGTGGCAAGATTGGTGACTACAAATCGGTCACTGAGCGGGTGGTGTTCCAGTTGAACATTCTGGCGGACACCGATGATTTTTTTATTCCAAAGGAAATCCCGGGGCCTGACGAATTCGAGTTCAAGGTAAAAGATCAGGGGGATCCCGCTTTTCAGTGCCTCAAGCGGTTTGGGATTCAGTTTATAGCGGATGTCGGCATTGATCACATAGATATTATTGATGATCTGATGGGTTACATGCCTGATCCGGATATCCGCAGCATGGGTCATGGCGGAAAGATGTGCTGTCATGAGGAATACAACAGTCAGAAAGAGCTTATTCTTTGACCAGACAGGCATAGTAAAATCCATCCATCCCTTCTTCTCCTGGCAGTATCTGTCTTCCGGGCTCTACCCTGCGTCCCCAAGGTGCATCGATGGGCAATTCCCGTGCATCTTGTTGTTGTGACAGAAACCAAGAGATCTGCTCTTGGTTCTCCTGCCTGAATGTGGAACAGGTAACATATACAAGGCGGCCGCCGCTGGCAAGTAATGGCCAGAGTGCGATGAGCATTTCCCGTTGTTTCTCGACCAGTAAATCTATGTCTTCTTCGGTACGGTGGTATTTGATATCCGGGTGTTTTCGGATCACACCGGTTGCAGAACAAGGGGCATCCAGTAGAATGCGATCGAAATGTTGTCCATTCCACCATTTCTTGATGCAGGTTATGTCACAGTCAATAATTTCAACCTTTTCTGAGAGTAGTTCCAGGCGCCGCAGGGTTGATTCCAGTAGGTTAATTCTTTTTGATGTCGTATCGATCGCTATCATGTGAGTCAATTCCGGTTCGGTTTCCAGGATATGTGCCGTTTTTCCACCCGGGGCTGCGCAGGCATCAAGTACAAGGCAGCCTGGTTTCAGATCGAGCAAGTACACAGCCTGCTGTGCAGCAATACCCTGTACGGAAACTTCTCCTTGGGTAAAGCCCGGGAGCAGGGCAGGATTGACAGAATGGCTAGGCATGATACCTTGCCCGCTGAGTCTGGAGGCTATGGCAGGTATCCCCTCATTTTTGAGTTTTAAGAGATAGTCCTCCCGAGAGATTTTTCTTTGATTCACCCTCAAGGCAAGCTCAGGTGGGCGGTTGTTGTTTTTCAGAATGGTAGGCCAGTCTTCGGGCCAATCTTTCTGTAGTCGCCTTAACATCCATTCCGGATGGGAATATTTGATGGTTTCCGATTGGTTGATGATCTTTGACAACACGTCGTCCTGGCGAGTCAGATTACGGAGAATTCCATTCAGCAAGGAAGTTGCCCAAGGACGGCCAAAATACCGGGCAGCTTCTACCGTGCTGGAGACGGCGGCATATTCTGGTGTACGCATCTGCCTGATCTGGTAGGCGCCAATCAGGAGCAATGCCATGATGATACTGTCACGGGACTTCAGTGGTTTGTGCAGAAAAGGCGCGAGTATTGCACGTAGTTGAAGGTCCCAGCGAAGGACACCATAACTGAGTTCCTGTGCAAGTTTCCGCTCTCGTAAGTCGGTCAGTTTTTCGAGTAATGGTGTTGAACAGTCAGCAAGGGATCGGTTTCTAGTAAAGACATCATCAATGATCAGGGCGGCGATGGTGCGAGCGTTGTGTTTCATGAAGAATGCGGATTAACGGTTGATCAGTTCCGGATTTGCGTTAGCAAAATCGCTGATCGATACCCTGCGTTTTCCGGGCAACTGGAGACTCTTGATGCGCAGGATCCCTTTGCCAGTTTGGATGTCACAGCCTTCACGACTAAGAGAAAGAATGTCGCCAGGTAAGTTTTTCACCGGGAGAGATTCTGCATCCAGTACTTCCGCTTCCCATATCCGGATGTTTTGATCGAATAGCTCGGCATGGGTGACAGGTACTGGGTTGAATGCACGGATTTTTCGCTCAATGATTTCTGCTGGTCTCTGCCAGTCAATCTGGGCTTCTGCCTTGCTGATCTTCTCAGCGTAGGTCACAAGGGATTCATCCTGCTCTTCCAGAGTAGCCCTGCCTTCGGCAATGGCTGTCAGAGTCTCCAACAGGCTCTCCGCGCCCAGTGTGGCCAGTTTGTCATGCAGTGTACCGGCAGTTTCATCCAGAGTGATTTCACAGGGTGTTCGCAGATACATGGGGCCGCTGTCCAATTTTTCGGCCATTTGCATGATTGTGACACCGGTTTGTTTGTCTCCTGCTTCGATCGCGCGTTGAATCGGGGCGGCACCACGCCATCGTGGCAGAAGTGAGCCATGGACATTGATACACCCGAGCCGAGGTGTTTCGAGTACGGATGCCGGGAGGATTTGACCAAAGGCGACTACGACCAGCAGATCCAGGTCCAGTGACCGTAACGTTTCCACTATTTCCAAATTACGGAAAGAAGGGGGTTGATAAACTTTAAGGCCCTGTTCTTCAGCCAGCATTTTCACAGCGCTTTTTTTCAGTTTGCGGCCACGCCCGGCGTGTCTGTCAGGCTGGGTGAAAACCCCGATCAGATCATGCTGACCAGATTTGATCAATGCTTTCAGTGCTACGGCTGCAAATTCGGGAGTACCTGCGAACGCGATACGTAAACGGGGTGGCTGCATAAGGGACGACGGTTATCCTGTCTGCCGCAGTTGTTTTTCCAGCTTTTTCCTGATCCGGTTCCGTTTCAACGGAGATAGATAGTCAACAAAGAGTTTACCGTTCAGATGATCAATTTCATGCTGGATACATACAGCAAGCAGGCCATCCGCCTCCATCTCTACTGATTTGCCGTCTCTGTCCAGATAACGGACACGTATTCTTTCGGCTCTCTTGACGACTTCATGAATATCAGGCACAGAGAGACAACCTTCCTCCATCTCTTCTTCACCTTCTGCCGTTATGATCTCGGGATTGATCAGGAAAACCGGATTGTTTTGTTCGGAACTCACATCAGCAACCAGCACTCGTTTATGGACATTGACCTGGGTTGCAGCAAGTCCGATTCCAGGTGCCGCATACATCGTCTCAAGCATATCATCCAGCAGCCGATGTATTGAACTGTCGACTGTTTGAACAGGTTTTGCCACCAGCCTCAATCTGGGGTCGGGGAAACGAAGGATATTAAGTATTGCCATAATGCTATATCTAAATAAATTATTTGACAGTATAGCAAAAATTGAAGTTCAACAGTGATAGTGAATTTTGTGCATGGTTTTTGCACATCTCCGCAGTATGAGCCCGGATCATGTCAGAAATCTGTTCATTAGATTAGACGAGAGGAGATATCCCTGTTTCTACTAGGTTGCCGGGTACAGACAAATTTTCACTTGATTTGGAAGAGTGCTGAAAATGTATAAAAAAATATTTTATTTCATAGGTTTGTGCTGTCTGTCATTGGTTGTTAATGCAGATGATGTTGAACTTAATCCGAGCCATCCTGAACGCTATGTGGTCAAAAAAGGTGATACCCTGTGGGATATCTCGGCCCTTTTTCTGAAGGACCCTTGGCTCTGGCCAGAGATCTGGCAGGTAAACCCTTATATCAAGAACCCTCATTTGATCTATCCAGGAGATGTCTTGAAGCTAGCGATTTGTGATGGTAAACCCTGTTTGCAACTGGATCGGGGTGGACGTTTTTCAGGTAGGAATGTCAAGTTGAGTCCACAGATTCGCTCAACCATGAACGAGCATGCTATACCTCCGATTCCTTTGGATGTGATCCGTCCCTATCTGTCGCGACCTCGTGTTGTTGGTCCGGATACGTTGGAGAAAGCCCCGTATATTCTTGCGACAGAAGATGAGCATTTGATCGCGGGTTCCGATAACAAGATTTACATACGCGGAGTCTCTGAGGGCGAGGAACAGAGTCGTTACCTGATTTATCGTAGTGGCAAGGTTTATCGTAATCCACCAAAGGAAGGGGAGACAAAAGGTGAAATCCTTGGATATGAGGCACTTTATGTAGGTAGTGCCGAGATGCAGAATTTTGGTGATCCGGCAACGGCGATGGTCACCAAGTCTGAACGGGAAGTACTGGTGGGTGATCGTCTGATGGCTGCGGAAGACCCAGTCAGTGAAGAGTTCATCCCACATGCACCGGAACATGAAGTCAACGGTAAGATCATTGCTGTCATCGATGGGGTCTCACAAATCGGGCAATATCAAATCGTTGTTTTGAACCTGGGTTCAAAACAGGGACTGGAGCCTGGTCACGTACTTTCTATCCATGAAAGTGGACGTTTTGTGCGGGATACCATTGGTCCCAAGCGTAAGGCCAAGGCGGGTCATGATCGTATCGTTTTCGAGCACGAGGAGACCAATACCTTCGATAAGGTCATGAGTAATATTTTTAATGACATACGTGACAACAAACGGGCGCTAGACAAAAAACTTGGAGTGGAACACCGACAAACTGCTGAACTGGTCGAATTGCCAGAAGAACGCATTGGTGAATTGATGGTGTTCCGCACCTTTGACAAGGTCAGCTATGCCTTGGTGATGGATTTGGTGCGTCCCGCTCATATTTACGACGCAGTTCATAGACCTTAACAATCAGGATCTGTTTAGATTACAGGTTCTCGGTTATTATCGCAGCTCTATGGACAGAGCTGCGGTTAACACTTTCCAAACAAAACAGGACGATTCCAGTCTGAGAGACTGGTTGGCTCTCAATCGTCTCAAGGGATTTGGACCCAAGAAAATACTTACTCTGCTGCAAGCCTTTGGATCGCCGCAGCAGGTTTTCAATGCTTCCTCAGCCAACTTGAAAAGTTCAGGGCTTTCATCTTCCGCCATTGAGCAGATCAGAACGGCTGATAGAGCGTGTAAAGAGGATCTCGACTGGCTCAATGCTCATCCCCGGCACCATATTGTTACCCTGGAGGATAAACGTTACCCTACTTTACTCAAAGAACTGACTGATCCACCCCTTCTCCTTTATGTTAACGGAGATCCCGATTTGTTATCGCTGCCCCAAATCGCCATTGTCGGTAGCCGCTTGGCTACACCTGGCGGGTTGGTTATAGCTCGGGAGTTTTCACGATCCCTGGCCAGTGCAGGGTTGGTGATCACCAGTGGTCTTGCCCTTGGTGTTGATGCAGCAGCCCATTCGGGGGCGCTAGAGGCCGGTGGTAAAACCATCGCTGTCCTTGGGACAGGGCCTGATCGGATCTATCCGGCCAAACACCTGTCGCTGGCTGAGCAGATTGTCGAGAATGGGGCTATCGTGTCAGAATTCATTCCAGGAACAAGGCCCAGGAAAGAAAACTTTCCTCGAAGGAACCGTGTGATCAGCGGTCTTGCCGTTGGGGTTCTCGTGGTTGAGGCTGCGAAGCGTAGTGGCTCACTGATCACGGCACGTTTTGCCATGGAACAGGGCAAAGAGGTCTTTGCCATACCGGGTTCGATCAAAAACCCACAAACGAAAGGTTGCCATACCCTGATCCGGGAAGGCGCCAGGCTGGTTGAGTCGGTGGAAGATATTGTAGAAGAACTTGGCCCCATGTTTGCCGTCCTCGTACCTGCTGAAAATGATCGCTCATCAGAGGAGAAATTAAATCACGAGAGTGGCACCCAACATCGTTTGGTTATGGACATTTTGGGTTATGATCCGGTGTCTGTCGATCAAATTGTTGAAAGAACAGGATTGACGGCCAGCGATGTTTCCTCCATTCTGTTAGAACTTGAGCTGGAGGGAGATGTCTGTTCCCAGGCGGGAGGGATGTATGTTCGGACCCGATAAGGAATAGATCGATATCAACTAACCGGAACGATATGAAGCAAACAGTATTAGATGTACTGATATTTCTTTTTGAAAACTATATGAATGATGACAGCGAGATTGCTGTCGATCAAGACTCATTGCGCCTTGAACTCAAAGGAGCCGGTTTTGATGACGAACAGATTCTCAAGGCCTTTGAATGGTTGCAAGGCTTGGCAGCACAACAGGATCCTCTTCCTGGTGAGAGAATCAGGGAGAGTACTGCCATTCGCGTCTATACCTCCAGTGAACAGCGCAAACTCGATATCGAAAGTCGCGGGTTTCTCATGTTTCTCGAGCAGATAGGTGTCCTTGGTCACCAAAGCAGAGAACTAGTGCTCGATCGGGTTATGGCTTTGGAATCGAATACCATAGAAATAGAACAACTCAAATGGATCATCTTGATGGTGCTTTTCAACCAACCTGGGCAGGAAGACGCATTTGGCTGGATGGAAGATCTGGTTCTGGATGAGCAAAACGGCGTTTTACACTAATCTCTGACTCAATCTCAAAACTCTCGTATGGCAAAAAATCTCGTTGTGGTCGAATCACCGGCCAAGGCAAACACGATTAAACGTTATCTGGGTGATGACTTCGAAGTACTTGCATCCTATGGGCATGTTCGTGATCTGTTGCCGAAGAAGGGCGCTGTTGATCCGGAGCACGGGTTCCAGATGCATTACGAAACCATCGATAAAAACAGCAAGCATGTAGAAGCGATTGCAAAGGCGATGAAAAAGGCAGACGCGCTCTACCTTGCAACTGACCTCGACCGTGAAGGTGAGGCCATCTCCTGGCATTTGGCCGAGATTCTGAAAGAACGGGGTTTGCTGGAAGGCAAAAAGGTCTATCGTGTGGTTTTCAGCGAGATCACCAAAAGCGCTATTCAGGAGGCGATCAATTCGCCACGAGAAATTTCCATGGACTTGGTCAATGCCCAACAGGCAAGAAGAGCGCTGGATTACTTAGTAGGTTTCAACCTTTCGCCACTGCTGTGGAAAAAGATTGCCAGGGGGCTTTCTGCTGGTCGGGTACAGAGTCCAGCACTACGGTTGATCGTCGAGCGGGAAGAGGAGATCGAACGCTTTGAGCCTCAAGAATACTGGACCATTGACGCAGTAAATACGCACCAGGGTGTCGAGTTTGGAGCCAAGCTCAATCTCTTTCACAATGAAAAAATCAAGCAGTTTTCGATTACGGATGCAGAGACCGCCAACCGTATTCGTAAAGAATTGAAGGAACTTGCTGGTGGCAAGCTGATTGTCAGCAGTGTTGAAAGGAAACAGCGTAAACGCAACCCGTCTCCACCCTTCATTACATCGACTCTTCAACAGGAGGGCGTTCGTAAACTTGGTTTCACTGCACAGCGTGTCATGCGAACGGCCCAGCAGCTCTATGAAGGTATCGAGATTGAAGGTGGTTCTGTCGGTTTGATTACCTATATGCGTACCGACTCTGTGAATTTGGCCGAGGAAGCGATCTCAGAGATTCGAGAATTTGTCGCCAATCGCTATGGCAAGACAGAGATTCCCCCTGAGCCTCGGGTGTTCAAGAGCAAGTCAAAGAATGCTCAGGAAGCACATGAAGCGATTCGCCCCACCTCAGCCAAACGAACACCAGAGGAAATGAAACCATTTCTGACCACCGATCAATATAAGCTCTACGACCTGATCTGGAAGCGCACGGTTGCTTGTCAGATGAAACATGCCACCATCGATCAGGTTGGTGTCAATCTGGCCTGTGGTGAAGGCAATATCTTTCGAGCCAGTGGCTCCACCGTCGCTGATCCTGGCTTTATGGCCGTATACCTGGAAGGTAAAGATGACCCCCCTGCAGAAGAGCAGGATGAGAAGAAACTCCCTCCTTTGAAGGAGGGTGAGGTCGTTACCCTCAAGGATATTCTTGCCGATCAGCACTTTACCGAGCCGCCCCCACGCTATACGGAGGCCAGTCTGGTCAAAACACTGGAAGAGTATGGTATCGGTCGTCCTTCAACCTATGCCTCAATTATTTCTACTCTGATCCATCGTGAATATGTGGAGCTGGAGAAAAAACGTTTTACACCCACCGATATGGGACGCATCGTCAACAAGTTTCTGACTGAGCATTTCGATACCTATGTGGATTATGAGTTTACGGCCAATCTTGAAGATACTCTGGATGCCATTTCCAGAGGTGAAAAGCAATGGGTTCCGGTGCTTGAAGATTTCTGGGAACCGTTCGAAAAACGTCTGAAAGACAAAGAAGAGAATGTCACTCGTAAGGAGGCCAATCAGGCGCGTGAGTTGGGAGTCGACCCGAAAACCGGTGAACCCGTCACTGTACGTATGGGTCGGTTTGGTCCCTATGTACAGATCGGTGATGCTGAGTCGGATGAAAAACCGCGTTTCTATGGACTGCGTGCCGGTCAAAAACTGGATACGATCACGCTTGAGGAAGCGATGGAACTGACAAAGCTGCCTCGGGAATTGGGAGTCGATGAAGAAGGTAATCTGGTATCAACCAATATCGGCCGGTTCGGTCCCTATGTGCGTTATGGCAATAAGTACGTCTCCATTCCTGAAGAAGACGACCCTTATACGATCACGCTGGAACGTGCGCTGGAGCTTATAGAGCTAAAGAAAAAAGCTGATGCGGAACGGAATATCAAGGAATTTCCGGGTACTGACATCAAAATTCTTAAAGGGCGTTATGGACCGTACATAACAAATGGTAAAAAGAATGTCCGAATTCCAAAAGATGTAGAGCCTGAGTCTGTCACACTCGAGCAGGCTCAGAAGATGATAGAGGAAGCACCGGAACGGGGGCGTCGTAAGGTTAAAGCCAAGGCAAAGGCGAAAGCCAAATCTAAAGCAAAGAAAAAAGCGAAAGGAAAGAAAGCAGAGTAGTACAGCGTCAAGTCTAGTCGGAAATGAATCTTTCCAGATGGCATCTAGAACAGGCCGCCAGAATCATTCTCAAGGGTGGTGTTATCTCCTATCCAACCGAGGCCGTTTATGGTCTGGGTTGTGACCCCTGGGATTTATGGGCGGTTTCAAGAATTCTTAGCCTTAAAAAGCGCTCCATCAGCAAAGGCCTGATCGTAATCGCTTCCTGTCCGGAACAGCTTGAATCCCTTATTGTTTATCCTGATCAGAAAATCAGAAACCGTATCTTATCCTCCTGGCCGGGCCCCAATACCTGGGTTCTTCCGGCATCTGCCCAGTGTCCTTGGTGGCTGACTGGTGCCCATGATGGGCTAGCTGTCAGGGTGACCGCACACCCCTTGTGTCGCATGTTATGTGAAATGGCAGGCCCAATTGTTTCCACCAGTGCCAATATTGCTGAGAAATCTGCTGCAAGAACGGCCTGGAAAGTACAAATGATCTTTAACAACAGGCTGGATATGATTTTGCGAGGGAGCACTTCTGGCGAAGCCGGTCCAACGAGAATCCGGGATGCCATCACAGGGAAACAACTTCGATAATTAACATTAATTTTAACAGTACATGATATCAAAAGAACCAAACACATAATAAAAACAAAAAGATATAGTTTTATTAAGGTTTGTTTTCCAATTTGACGTGAAGCTTCTTTCTATCGGAAAATTAAACCACTCATCAATAAATATCCAAGGAAGGGATCATGAATAGAAGGAGTTTGTTCTTTGCATGTTTTTCGATTTTCCTGAACGTTTCATCTGCTCAATCGGCCATTCTTTTTTCCACCAGCCTCAATGACTGGCAGGTAGATATGAGATCAACTTTCTCCAGACAGCTGGATCATCAAACCTTTACCACGACCTGGGAGAATATCGCACCAACAGTCGTTGGTGGGTTCCCTGCACTGCCGGATCCAGCTGATCCGGAATATGAAGCCAAACGCATGGACTGGGGTTTCGGCGGTAATAATGTGGATCTGGGAAAGACAGCCGTTTTTGATCAGACCAATACAGGATTTCAGTGGAGTTTCAAAATAAGTGCAATGGAAACCGATACGGTGACCAGTTCGGCAAAACACGATCATGGAACACAGTACAACATCGGAGATAGGGTTGAAGCACATATTTTTTTCAATGACAGGGTGAACCGTAATAACTTCGCACAGGTAGATGCTTTTACCAATGTTCTTTCCATAGGCAAGCACAAGGGATTCGATACTGGACAGGTACCTGCTGGGGATCCCTATAATTGGGATAATGATGATTTCAACATTGAAATTACCGGAGGGCCAGCGTTGTATGCCTTCGCCTTTGAGATCGTCAATAACAAAAAATATGTGGACACCACCTTTAATGGTGGTGCATCCGATGGTGGGTTGTACAGTTACGGTAGAGAGTCCCTTACTATCAGGGATAAAGAAGGACATGAATTTTCAATCAGCGACAAAATAGGGGAATTACCAGTCATTCCAGGCTATTTCAATGATCCGAGCACACCGGGAGATGAGGGAAAATATTCCGATAATTTTGATGATGTCCGGTTTATTGGTATCGTTTCTGATACACCGATAACATTTCTCGAATTCAATGAAGATTCCCGCTCGGATGATATCGGGATCAGGAATCTGCGGTTTGCAACAAATGCCTCACCCGTTCCTCTGCCATCACCTCTTCTGTTGTTACTAAGTGCCTTGGGTATCCTTTCCAGGGTAACGATGAAAAACCAGTGAAATTTTCATGTGTCTCTTTCGGGAGACACATTTTTCAAAAAACAGCGGTTCAATGCGATCTATACCTTTTTCTGAACACAAGGATGATCAAAACGAAAGCTATATAAAACAACAAGATAAATAGATTCTGATGAAAATGAATTGCAAAATTTACAATTGGTATGCTTCTTGATATGTCAATATAAAACACATGAGAATACAATGGCTTAAACCATGAACTTATCTGGATTGATAAAAATGTTAAATTTAAGAATATTAGCATTGTGTTTACTGTTCTGCTCTGCCAGTGCGAATGCGACATTCTATTATTATTTTGGAGCAGATGATCCTGTCGATGGCGATCCGAACACCATCTCCACATCCGGACACAAGGTTGACGTTGCACTTGCCGAAGCCGCATGGGAGGCCCAGGTTCGGCAGTTATGGGGCCCCACCTCTATCGTGGATTTTGTGACTAATGCAGCAAATGTCAGAGCCGCATCCAGCAGTAGCGCCGTGCAGGCCGCGATCGACAGCAATCTCCATAACATCAACTTGAGCAATCCCACATCACCCACGGGATCGGGCAGCGACCACAGTAATGCCACGTCCGGCACGGCTACGTTTAATCCCATTGCATCTTTGGGAACCCCAGGTTTTACCATCCAGCAGAAAGAGGTCATTGGCGGGAACTACAGCGGGGTTTTCTTCGATGATGCGCCAACAGGAAAGTCTCCGCAGACTGTAGATGGTTGGAGAAACCGGTTATCCATTGGCAAATTCAATGGCTTTGAATCAGGTTCAGGGTTGGATGTAACCGACTACGATGACGATGACTTCACACTTTCGGTCACAGGCGGAAAGGCGTTATATGCCTTTGCCTTTCATCTGATTAATAACAAGAAAACAACCGGGCCAGATAGAATTGAAGCACTTGAAGTGACAACGGCTGGCGGGACAGTACGTTTTGGTGACGATACCAATGCAGGGACCAATGGCATGGAGGGGCTCTGGGTCGATGCCAGTGGTAATCTCGTTCCGGCGGGAACACCCGGTGCAACACAGATCTCCGGTGCAACCGAGGATATTCCAGGGTATGTTGGTGGTCGCGGATGTATTGTAATCAATGAGTGTCCGGGAACAACAGCTGATTACAGCTTTCTCCAGGAGAGCTTTGTTGGAATCGTAACTACCGATCCATCTGAAATTTTCAGTATCATCAACTTTTTCGAAGGCAACTCTGTAAATGATGTAGGCATTTTTGATCTGAGATTTGCAGTTTCTGCCGTCCCTCTTCCTGCGGGCATCTGGCTCTTTGTTTCCGGTATGATCGCATTATTTGGTTTGGGTAGAAAACGTAAACCTCTAGGTTAATCTGACACGATCCGGCAGAGTAACCCTCTGCCTGAGTATTTAAAGTACTTCGGTTTATTCGTTCCCACCTTGTAGTATTGTGTTTCAAGTTTATGAAGAGCCAAAGCAACGTACCTTTGCTTGGATGTAAGATCATCATTCTTGTCCAATATGGGTAACTGAAAAGTTGTCATGACTTTTGCATGTTTTTCTTGAAAGTGAAAGTGACAAATTTATTGTTAAAATAGTAAAAGCTGATAGATTTTCTGTTTAAACAATAAGATTTCTGCCTCGTGTGAGAAAGGTGGAAAATCAAGAGAAGATCACTTGGAAAAGAATAAACTGTCACTTGTCAAGACGCAGTTGGTGGAGTTGGAACTGGAGCATCGGGATCTTGATGAGGCGATTATCCGCTTCTCCCAGGATCCCTACCCGGATCAACTGCGATTGACACGAATGAAAAAACGCAAGTTGATGTTAAAGGATCAGATTGAGCGCCTCAAAAGCCAGTTGATTCCGGATATTGATGCCTGAAGCAGGAAAGGCCAATGCAAGCAGAAAGTGAACATAAATACCATGAAGTGATCCGACAGCTGGTGCCCATCAATAGTCTCTCGCCCTCTTTACAGGAGCAGTTCACACAGTGTGCCGAGGTCGTCATGATTCCGGCAGGGAATGCCCTATTTGAACAAGATGATTCGTCTTTGAGTCTTTTTTTTCTGTTGGAGGGGGATGTGGATTTCTATCAGAACGGGAAATTCCTATACCAAATCTCGGCAGATACTGTAGATGCCAGGTTCTCGCTCAATCTGCTTCCTGGCTTTTCCGCAATAGCTAACTCCAGAGTCACACTTTTAACGGTCAGCCACGACTTAGTTGACCGGCTGACGATCGTGGACGCTATATGCAGTACTGAATCAGCAAAAGATGATGCATTGAAATGGATTGCACCGTTTATTGCTTCCGAATTTTGCGGAAAAATTCCAGCAGCGAACTTGCACAAGTTAGCTGGTTCCTTCGAAAGCATGGTAGTCAAAAAGGGGGATCGTGTCGTCACCCAGAATATGCCGGGCAAGTATTTCTATATCATTCGCAGGGGTCAGTGTGTAGTCACACGGCAGAATTTTGAGACTAATGAAACAATCACACTCGCCGAATTGGATGAAGGGAACTGTTTTGGCGAAGAGTCGTTGCTTTCCGATCAGAAAAGGGATACCTCTGTGACCATGTTGACATCAGGCGAGTTGATGCGGCTTCCCCGACAGGATTTCGACAAGCTGATCAGTCAGCCAAGCCTACCAGCAATCGATTATGCAGAGGCCTCAGCCCGCGTTCAGGAGGGAGCGGAGTGGATAGATGTTCGAACGGAAGAGGAATACAACCGTTTTCACCTTATAAGCAGCCGTAATATCCCGATCGCGAAAATTGAACAGGAATTTAACAGACTGCCCACAGAAAAATCGTATATTATCTACTGTGATAGCGGTTCCAGAAGTTCAGCGGCGCTAGCTCTAGTCGATGATCTGGGACTCGATGTTTCATATCTGGAGGGAGGGTTACGTGAGTATCCCGGGGAAATCGGAATGGGTGAAACCTGGATAGATGGTCTTTCCGAACGACTGAGAGACAAAGACACAGAACCTGCAAAGCAGGATGAATACCCGGCCGATCTTGCTGTCATGAGTGGGGAATTGGGTGAACAGATCGTCGCGATCGATCAGCGGATTCGTGATCTCAAAGAACTGTTCGCTACCGAAAACATAATCGCACAGGAATGGCTTTCATCCTCACACACCGATGAACCAGTTGAGGATCTGGGCGTACTCATCGAAGCAAGTAAAAAGATCGAACAGATTGAAAATACCTCATCGAATGGCCTGCCTGAAAAGTTAGCCAGTGAAGATGATGGTGATCTCAGTACACTGCGGAAACAGCTCGAGAATGCCCACAATCAGTTACAGGAAGAGCGAAAGCGGGTTGCCAGCGAGGAAAACCCTTCCGAACAACAGGATCTAACACTGAAGCGTGTAGCAGAAGAGTTAGAAGCCATCAAGAACCGGCTGAAAGAACAGGAAACCTATGAGATCCGCCGGCGCAAGAGCTTTGAACAGCAATTGGCAACAGAAAGAAGAAAGGTCAGGGAACAGTTGGCGCGCTTCTCAATGGGGCTGGAGCGACAACAATCCAGAACTATGGAGGTGGATAAGGTCAGGCAACTGGCAGCACTCGAAACCCGTCAGATCATCGAAAAATTCAAGAAGGCCCATGAGCAGTATCGGCAGCGTCAGCAGCAGGTCATCCAACAGGTAAGAAAGCAACTTCAGGCCCAGGCTCGGCAGGTGATCGAGAAAGCCCGTAAGGCGCAGGAAGAAAAGAAACAGGCACTGGCTGCTCTTCGGGCCATGCAGAAACAGCTCGAAGAGCTAAAACAGAAACGGAAAGCTGCTTCAGCGGATTCCATTAATGTACCTCTGCTCCTTGATGTCGAAGCAATGGGTGATCAGATCAGCCAGGCAGTAGAGAGATTCGAGGAAGCCGACTCCACTTTGTCACAGGCAAAAAATGCGAATGAAAGGAATCGAAAGCTGCTTGATCAGCTGGAAAAGGATGAGTCCTCTATTCGGCACGAGCTTGCCGACTGGTTTGATCAGCTCAGAATGGATCGAGAGTCTCTTTCCGGAGAGGAAAAGGAAAGGTTGAAACGAGTCAGAAAAATAGCCCATGAAGCACTGGAAGAGGCACTGACCGGTCCACGCAAGGGACCCGACAGTTCAAACCAACTCTACAAAAATTTCAAATAACACAAGAAACCTCTGAACAAGGTCTCTAAACGTATCCATAAACGCAATTTTCATGTATTTTACTCTGCCTTGAAACAAAAATAAGCGCAGAAGTTCCTTGTCTAAAAAACTCGAAGAACGGCTGAAAAGGCTGTCTGAATTCCAAAATGATACTTTGCTGCAAGGTGGCCTCAAAGGAATCGAGAAAGAGGGCTTGCGAGTAACCCTGGATGGCCATATTGCTAGTACACCGCATCCGAAGAGCCTGGGCTCGGCTTTGACGCATCCCTATATCACGACGGATTATTCAGAAGCTCTGCTGGAACTGATCACCCCTCCCTTTGCAGAAACCACCGAAACATTGGAATTCCTGACAGACGTGCATCATTTTGTCTATGCCAATATCGGTGAGGAGCTCATGTGGGCTGCCAGTATGCCTTGTCTGCTGGAGGATGAAGAGAGTATTCCCATCGCTGAATATGGAACGTCCAACATTGGCAAGATGAAACACATTTATCGTCGTGGATTGGCCTGGCGTTATGGACGGGCGATGCAGGCGATTGCCGGTGTGCATTTCAACTATTCTGTTCCAGAAAGATTCTGGCCTGTTTTTCAGCAAATGGAAGGGGATGATCGCGTACTCCAGGATTTTGTTTCGGAATCTTATATGGCTCTGATCAGAAACTTTCAACGCATCGGTTGGATCGTGTCCTACCTTTTTGGGGCGTCCCCCAGTGTCTGTCCCTCATTCATAAAACTGAGGAAAATAGAGTTTCCGGATTTCAATGAGGCGGCCTGTCAGCGGCCCTATGCGACCTCTTTGCGGATGAGTGATATCGGCTACAAAAACAGTAACCAGGATGTGATCGTTGTCAGTTACAACACGCTAGACGAATATGTGGAAAGCTTGATGAAAGCAACCAGAACACCCTGTGAAGCATACAAAAAGATCGGTGTGGTAGTCGATGGTGAATACCGGCAGCTCAATGCGAACATCCTACAGATCGAGAACGAATACTACAGTTTTGTGCGCCCAAAACAGATTGCGGAGTCCTGTGAGACGCCCTCGCATGCGCTGGAAAATCGGGGTGTTCGTTATGTCGAAATCAGGGCGATTGATGTCAACCCGTTTGATCCTATCGGGGTTAACGAGCTGCAGATGAATTTTATGGAAGTATTGCTTCTTTTCTGTCTGCTGGAAGAGAGTCCATTGATGGACAAGGCCGAAAGGGACGAGTTTGAGCGCAACCAGTCCCTCACGGCTTGTCGTGGCCGGGATCCAGAATTGAAACTCACCAAGGCCGATAGAGAAATACCGATAAAGGACTGGGTGATGGAGATACTTGAAAGAATGAAACCGGTTTGTGCTCTGTTGGAAGAACAAGGCGACAGACGATATACGGAAGCAGTCGAAGCACAAATGGACAAGGTTAGAGACTCTTCGTTGTTGCCTGCTTCACAGGTGATTGCAGGTATGGAAAAGGCCGATCAGTCTTTCTTCAGGTTTGCTCTCGAAAGATCTGAAGAACACAAGGAATTCTTCTTGCAACGCCCAGTTCCCGAAAAACGGTTCACTTGGTTTCGGGAACTGGCAGAGCAGTCACTCAATGAACAGCAGGCATTGGAGGCTGTCGAACAGCCTCCTTTCGATCAGTTTCTGCAAAAGATTTTGCAGGGTGATTGTATTTGAGTTTGTACAATGGCTGCCTTTAAACGATAATTCAGCTAAAAGGTAGAGGAGCAGAGATGGATTTGAACACATTGTTTCCCAACGGGATAGCACATTACTTGGTTGGTGGACTTCTGATCGGGCTGGGGGTCAGCCTATTGTATGCCCTGACAGGACTCGTTGGCGGGATGAGTACGGTTTATTCTGCCGTATGGTCATTTTTTTCCAAGCTGCCTTTCTTTCATCAGGATTCACTCGTCCGTTCCCGACAGTGGCGGTTGGTTTTTGCACTTGGCCTGATTCTGGGTGCGGCTATCTGGTTACGGCTTTCCGGATCAGAACCCGTAATCACGCAGATCCCCTGGTGGCAACTTGCCATCGGAGGTTTCATCGCTGGATTTGGAGCACGGTTCGGCAATGGTTGCACCTCTGGTCACGGTATCTGTGGTATGGCTTCACTCAATCTGATTTCCGTTCTCGCGGTCATCGTCTTTTTAGTCGTGGCCATCATCACCGCACAACTGTTCGCATCGTTGGGGATAGGGGTATGAAAAAATTACTCTTCTGGTTTTCTGTTCTTCTAAGTGGAATTCTGTTCGGACTCGGGCTCTCGGTTTCTACCATGATCCAGCCTGAAGTGGTTCTCAGTTTTTTACGATTTGAGGATTTTGGATTATTACTAGTATTGGGTGGCGCCACAGGTCTTACGTTGGTTGTCTACCAACTGGCTCCCCGTTTTCTGGACCGGCCGCTACTGGCCGATCAGTTTGGAACCAAGCCCATGGAAACCCTTAAGCGTACATTGATCGGTGCCATTCTCTTTGGTATTGGCTGGGGGATCTGCGGTGTTTGTCCCGGTCCGGCTATTGCTGGCCTCGGTGCAGGCAACTGGCCCTTGCTGATTGCACTGCTCGCAATGTTGCTGGGTGCCTACGTACAAGGCAGGTGGTTTGCAGGGAATAAATAACAATCAAACTCAATCAAGCAAGGTAGAATGAGGGGGCACATTTTGTGGCCAATTGGACCGTTTGATTGACGTTTTACAATGTGTTCAAAGCTGCATCCAAGATGGTCTTCTTTTTCTTTTCCGAGTCAATTTATTGAAACTACTACTCTACTGTGGCCAAATCATCATCACAATTCTCTTCATAAATCTTCAATGCCTCGGGCATCCATTGATTGAGTTGTTTGATCCGTGTTTCATGGCTCGGATGGGTGGAGAGGAACTCTTCGGGTGAGCCTTTGCTCTGTTCTGCCATGCGTTCCCACAGGTTGGGTGCTTCTCGCGGGTCGTAACAGGCTCGGGCAGTGAAGATCAGGCCCATGTAATCGGCTTCTGACTCATGGCTGCGTGAAAAGGGTAGTAGGACGCCGTATTTCGATCCCAGTCCCAAGGCACCCTGAACCATACGCTGGGTGTTGTAGCTCATGTCACCCAAGGCAATGGCTGCGGCCATAGTACCCCACTGGATGAGTTTTTGATAGGCCATGCGTTCAGCACCGTGGCGGGCGATGGCATGGGCGATTTCGTGGCCCATGACTGCACTGAGCCCGTTTTCATTTTTTGCGATGTCTAGGATGCCAGTATAGACAGCAACTTTCCCGCCGGGCAGAGCGAACGCATTGGCTTGTGGTGACTCAATGACGTTGAATTCCCATTCGAAGCCGGGATCAACATCAGCAGCAGCCTTGGCCAACCGCCTGCCTATGGTCCTGACTTCTTCCACGATCTTTCCATTACGTAATACGTTTTCCTGGGCCAGGACTTGCTGATAGGACTGATAGCCCAACCGCATCTCTTCTTCACGGGTCAAATCCACCAGTTGTTTTCGCCCTGTCATGGGCACGACCTCATGGTGAGAAAACCAGTAATAGGCGAGAAAAAGGCTAAATAACAGGATGGGAACAAGCCTCAACAAGCCACTGCGACGCCGGTGCGCTGGCCTGCGGCGGTATTGGGTTCGGCCGAATGGATCCATACGCATGCGGTGATTCTCCCTTCAGATTACTTCTGCATTTTTACAAAAAGTCTGGAGTACGGGCAAGTTCGGGTAGGTCGCCTTCAAGACCCATGGCTCGGCGCATGATCAGTTGTTTGGCGGGTTTAAACGAGTCCGTTAGTTCGAGGCCTCGGTTGCGCAACCACTGAACCGGTTTTAGTGTTGAGCCAAACAGGGTTTTGAAGCTGTCCATGGCAATCAACATGGCGAGATTGTTACCCTTGCGCCAGCGTTCGTATTTGCGAAGCAGTATTTTCTTGCCGATATCCCTATCTTTATGCGCCAGCAGGATTTCTGCCAATGCCGCAGCATCGAGGAAACCGAGGTTTGCGCCTTGTCCGGCCAGTGGATGGACCCGATGGGCAGCATCACCGATCAGGGCAATACGATCACTCACATAATTTCTGGCATGGGCGCGGAGAAGAGGGAAGGTGTAACGTTGGCCGGTTTCGAGCACTCTCCCGAGCCTTGATTCGAACGCCTCTTCCAGGCGGGCATGAAAATCCTTCTCGGGCATTTCCCGGAGTGTTTGTGCCTGCTCCGGTATCGTTGACCAGACGATGGAGCAGAGGTGGGGATCTGCCAGTGGCAGAAAGGCGAGAGGGCCAGATGTGAGGAAGCGTTGCCTGGCCACATCATTGTGTGCGACTTGGGTTTTGACTGAACAGACCAGCGCTGTTTGTCCGTAATCACGGGATTTGAGTTCAATCCCGGAAAGATCGCGCACGAGAGAATTGAATCCATCGGCCCCCACGATCAATCGGGTTTTCAGCCGTTCTCCGGAAGCGAGGACAACGTCTGCATGATCCCGTTTTCTTTCCAGATGTTCAATCGTTTCCGGGCACAGCCAGTGGATACTCTTCTGTTGATGGATACGGTTGCTCAGGGTGTTTCGGATGGATTGGTTTTCGATGATGTGGCCCAATGTGGGTTCACATAGATCCTTGCTGTCGAAATGAATCGAGCCGCTGCCGTTGGCATCCCACACCTCCATCTCTCGGAAGTGGCCCATGGGGTGTTTTGAAAGCGACTCCCAGATCCCGGCCGATCGAAAAATTTGCTCCGATGCCCGAGTGATGGCGAAGACACGGGGATCGGGGTGGTTAGGATCCGGTTTTGTGGCTTCGATGATAGCGATGCCAAGGCCGGAATCGGCCATCAGTGCCGCCAGTATACCTCCAGTTACACCACCTCCAACTATGATCAGATCATACTCCAGGTTCATAGAGGCAAGCCTCTGATAAGACGTGAGCAATTGCCGGCCAACCCCATGGCTCGTCGGACCAGTGCACGTTTTGCTGGCGGTATCAGATCGACACCAAGCATGGCCAGTCCACGCATGGCAATCAATAAGGGGTTGTCGTTGTAAAAAAGTTTTGTCAGTCCATCGCTGAATCGGATTACTTGTTGGTGATCACGCTGACGGGTATCGCTGTAGGTATTTAAGAGATCAGGGGAAGCCAGATCCTTTCCCCTGCGAACAGCGTCCGCGATCAGTTCCGCCATACATGCCACATCCCGCAGGCCAAGGTTGAGGCCCTGAGCCGCATTGGGGTGGATGGTGTGCGCCGCATTCCCAATAATGGCGAAGCGTAGGCCGACGAGATTTTTTGCCCGGATCAGGCGCATGGGGTAGCTGCGGCGAGTTCCCATCTTGATGAAGTTGCCGAGTCTGTGCCCAAACCGATCGCCTAAGCGATTGAGAAAGTCAGATTCTTCCAGTTGCATGATTTTCTGCGCACAATCCGTCTCTGCTGTCCAAACTACGACACAACGGCCCTCGGTCGATGGCAAGAGTGCCAGAGGTCCGGAAGTGGTAAAACGCTCAAACGCGGTATGGTTGTGATCAAGCTCGGGAGTGACGTTGGTAACGATGGCGGTCTGGCCATAATCCTTGGTCTCGGTTTTCACTCCAAGCATTTCACGTACCCGGGATTGACCGCCATCGGCTGCGATCAAGAGCCGGATCGATGCCGTACGTGTTTTTTCTCCTTCCTGGATGACCACATGAATGTGATCGGGTCGGTTCTCGATAGAGACGATGGTGCCCGGACAAATGAACTCGGTGTTCTCAGCCGTCATGATGGCATTCTGCAATACTTTGCCCAGCGCCCGACCGATGACAATATGTCCAAGTTGATCGATGCCCAGCTTTTTTGCCGAGATACGGGTTGTGCCGAAGTGGCCGCGATCCGAAACATGGATTTCCCGGATCGGTGTTGCCTCCTTTGCCAAGGCTTCCCAACAGCCAATTGCTTGCAGGATACGTTGAGATGCTGGTGCAATACCCAGACCACGATCATCGTAGCTGGGTTGCTGATCGGCGGTGACCGGGACGGCTTCGACTACACCGATACGGATGGGCAGATCGCGCAACGCCGTGGCCAGACTGGCACCCACCAGCCCGCCCCCGACGATCAAACAGTCGAAATCATATCTCATGGGCCATGATTGCCTCGATCTCTTCTACTGTTTTTGGTGTATCTTTACTGAGGATATCGTGTCCGTTTCGCGTGACCAGTACATCATCCTCGATCCGGATCCCTGTGTTCCACCATTTTTTTGCTACACCACGTGAATGCTCCCGGATGTAGAGACCAGGCTCTATAGTTAGAACCATTCCGGGTTCGAGCAAACGCCATTCACCGTTGACTTTGTAATCTCCCACGTCATGCACATCCATACCCAACCAATGACCAGTGCGGTGCATATAGTAGGGTTTGTAGGCCTCATTCTTGATCAGGGAAGGAAGGCGTCCTTTGAGGATGCCGATCTCTTTCAGGCCTTTGGTGATTTCTCGTACCGCGGCATCATGGGGATCATTCCAGTAGTTACCGGGTTGGACCTTTTCGATCGCTGCTTCCTGTGCCCGGAGGACGATTTCATAAAGAATCTTTTGTTCTTTACTGAATTTCCCGTTCACCGGAAAGGTTCGGGTGATGTCGCTGGCATAGTAGTCGTGTTCGGCACCAGCGTCGATCAAGAGCAAATCGCCATCATTGAGTGGATCGGAATTTTCAGTGTAATGCAGAATACAGCCATTGGCACCACCACCCACAATGGAGGGATAGGCGGGTGAGCGGCAACCGTGTTGCATGAATTCATGCAGCAGTTCTGCTTCAATCTGGTATTCTTTCATACCCGGACGGCATTTTTTCATTGCGCGAATGTGTGCCTTTGCAGAGATTTTTGCCGCCCGGCGCATGGCCTTTATCTCTGCCCGACTCTTGAATAAGCGTAACTCATGCAAGGCATGCCCGAGAGAAATGAATTCTTCCGGTGCGGTTACACCCGTGCGGATCTTACAGCGAACCTGATTGACCCAGTTCTGCACATGGTGGTCGAATTCGTGATCGATTCCCATGTTGTAGAAAACTCGCTCCTTGTTCTCGATCAGGCCCGGGAGGATTTCGTCCAGATCCCCAATAGGGAAGGCATCATCGGCGCCGTAATATTCCACTGCCTTTTCCAGACCTGCACGGCGACCATGCCAGAGTTCGGCTTCCGGCTCTTTTTCACGGCAGAAAAGTATGAATTCCCCATGCTTACGATCAGGAATGAGTACGGCTACCGATTCCGGTTCGGAAAACCCGGTCAGGTAGTAGAAATCGCTGTCTGGTCGATACGGATACTCCACGTCATTATTCCGGACACAAACTTTGGACGCAGGCAATATTGCGATGCTGCCTACATTCATGATGTCCATCAAACGTTTGCGACGGCGCGCGAACTCTTTTCTTTCCATTGTGTAGATCTTGGTTAATGCCGGGTTTGACTGGTTTTGGGATCCTGTGCAGCCATTATAACACCGGGAAGCATTTCTTCGCGGAAAACCACGACACCAACACGGATGTATTCCACCAGTTCCATATAGTAGTGTTCGGCATCTTCATCTTCGCACTCCGGATCAAGGTGGCTGATCTTACGAATGTCAGAGAGGAATTCTTCTGCAGTTTCCGGCAGAGGTTTTTTTCTGGCCGGGAATTTTGGACCACTGATACCGACACCATACAGAAATCCTTCACACCATGCAGAAAGGGCCTCAAGCCGCTCTGGCAATGGCACCTCATCAGAAGGAAGCA
This sequence comes from Gammaproteobacteria bacterium, assembly GCA_026984775.1. Lineage (GTDB taxonomy): Bacteria > Pseudomonadota > Gammaproteobacteria > CAJXQU01 > CAJXQU01 > CAJXQU01. Next base: position 27,215 of record JALSRM010000005.1, on the reverse strand, counting down.
GCAGGGTCATGCCCCCCGATACGGCATCGAAGCCGAGTTCAGTGAGATTCTGGACTTCGATAAGTTCACTGTTGAGAGCAGGGTCACTATCGATTTCTGATCGCTCTAGAATGAATTCCATCCAGGCATCTACATCCAGCCTACGGGACATGCTCAACATTCCGCACAACGCACCTTGTACTTCGGAAGGTAGTATGCTGGAATTATTTTCCTCCAGTGTAATTTTAAGCTGATCATAAAGCTCTTCTGACATTAGTACTTTCTCGTTTACGGTAGGGAAGCTGCCTGAGCAGGTTGCTTCAAAATTATATCAGGCGTCAAGGGTTCGTCACATGATAAATAAGGTGAATAGATCTTGACCGATTTCTCGGCTGGCTCTATATTTGTTACTCGCTCTCAAAGGAATCGAGAATATGGCCATGACTGATGATAACAATAACGAATCAATCGATCTTGTATCACTGGAAGCCAAAGTAGACAAACTCATCGAAACCGTCTCAAATCTTAAAGCTGAGAATGAGGCTCTGCGTCAACAGCAAAGTGCCTTGGCACTGGAACGGGCTGATCTGATTGAAAAAACAGAGTTGGCGAGAACCCGCGTGGAAGCGATGATTTCCAGACTCAAATCCATGGAAACCCGTACATGAGTGAAGAACAAAAACCAGTTACTGTCACCATTCTTGAAAAAGAATATACCGTTGCCTGTAACGACGTAGAACGGGAAGCACTCTATAAGTCTGTCGAGTTTCTGAACAGTAAGCTGAAAGAAGTTAAAAGCAACGGCAAGGTCGTGGGCAGCGAAAGAATCGTAGTCATGGCCGCATTGAATATTGTCCATGAGTATCTCGAATATCGTGAAAACAACCAAGGGGTCTCGGATGAAGTTCAGGATATGATCAAACGGGTTCAGGACAAGATTTCCACAGTACTCGAAGAATCACCGGAATAAACTTCACGTTTTCCCATCCAGTTTGTGTTGATCTGGATCATTGAAATGGTTTGTAGAGGTTAATTTGTGACACATCAGGCACTCTACCCCTTTCATCTTTCTTCGAACAGGTCTATTCTTTAACTCAGACATCCTCTGCGGTATGCGTGAGCAGCCCAGGTATTCTTGAGCCTATACTACCTTTTTATGGGACAGAACCAAGGGACGATGTTGTGCATGGCCACCGCGAAGTGGAAAGCCTGATTCGTCCGGGAAAGTTCCTCGATTGAACCCTCGGTTCAAGTCGAAGGACTGCCACGGTGCTGCGGAGGGTGTCTCTACCTCAAAAAAACTGTTAGAACAGAATATCAAACGTTAAAGCGGAAATGGATAACGTCGCCATCCTGGACGATGTAATCCTTACCCTCCAACCGCCACTTTCCAGCCTCTTTTGCACCCTGCTCGCCTTTACAGGAAATAAAGTCGTCATATGCGATTACCTCAGCGCGGATGAAACCCCGTTCGAAATCGGTATGGATAACGCCGGCAGCTTGCGGAGCCGTTGCGCCAATTTTGACGGTCCATGCGCGCACTTCTTTTTCTCCCGCAGTGAAATAGGTCTGCAACCCCAGTAACCCATATCCGGCACGAATAATACGGTTAAGACCGGGTTCTGTCAGACCGAGATCTTCAAGGAAGTCCAGTTTGTCTTCTTCATCGAGACTGGCGATTTCAGATTCGATAGCTGCGCAGACCGGGACAACAGTAGCCCCTTCACTTTCTGCAAATGCCCTTAGTTGATCCAGCAAGGGGTTGTTTACAGCTCCATCCTCAGCGATGTTGGCTACGTAAAACAGAGGCTTTGCTGTGATCAGGTGGTAATTTTTCAGAATCTTGTGCTGATCTTCATCCAGTTCCATGGATCGTACTGGTTTTCCATCCCCAAGCCAGGTTTCTATTATTTGCAATAATTCGATCTGTTTCTTGGCATCCTTGTCACCACTACGAGCTTTTTTGTTCAATCGTTCAAGACTCCGTTGGACTGATTCCAGATCGGCCAGTGCCAGTTCAGTGTTGATAGTTTCTATATCTGAAAGCGGATTGATTGTGCCATCCACATGAACGACATTCTCGTCTTCGAAGCAGCGTACTACATGGGCGATGGCATGGGTCTCCCGAATGTGGGCTAGAAACTGGTTACCCAGACCTTCACCTTTGGAAGCACCGGCAACCAATCCCGCAATATCAACAAACTCCATTGTGGTGGGAATAGTTTTCTGTGGATTAACGATTTCAGCTAGTTTCTGTAGCCTTGGATCAGGAACTTGAACAATCCCAATATTGGGATCGATGGTGCAGAAAGGGTAGTTTTCCGCATCGATTTCCGCACTGGTGAGTGCATTGAATAATGTTGATTTGCCTACATTGGGCAGGCCGACGATTCCACATTTGAATCCCATGAGCTTACTGGTCCTGATTTTGTTTTCTGTGTAATTCGTTCATTGCTTTTTGCCAATTCCCCGAAACGATGTCCGGCATCAATGCAAGCGCACGTCGTAAGGCTTTCCGGATTTCTTTTTCTTCTGAGGCAGTTGGTCTGCTGAGTACGTACTTGCTCACATCAGATCCATTGCCGGGGTGGCCAATTCCGATTCGCAGGCGGCAATATTTGTCAGAATTAAAGCAACGGGTTATATCCCGTAATCCATTGTGACCGCCATGACCACCCCCTTCTTTCAACCGCACCGAGCCCGGTTCAAGGTCCAGATCGTCATGAACGATGAGGATTTTCTCGACGGGGAGTCGGTAGAAGTTTGCCAGTGTGCCGACACTCTGACCACTTTTGTTCATGAAAGTGGATGGTTTCAATAGCCAGCATTGATGACCGTTGATTCTAATTCTGGCCGCCTCCCCGAAAAATTTGGCCTGTTTTTGAAAAGTACTGCCATATTCTCGGACAAGGTCATCCAAAAACCAAAACCCGACATTGTGTCGGGTTTTGGCATATTCCGTCCCGGGGTTGCCGAGGCCAACGATCAGTTCAATCTGGGAAGGCATTCCGTCTATCCCGAGGCAGGGAGATTACTCTTCCTGATTTTCTGAACCTTCTTCACTTCCAGCAGCAGCTTCTTCGGCTGCAGCATCTTCAGCTGCATCCGCTGCAGAAGCCTTACGTTTATGTACAGAAACAACAGGTTGCGCAGGATCACCACCATGGAGCAGTGCTGTGATTTCGACGCCCTTCGGCAGGGTTAAATCGGCGAGATGGACGATCTGATCAAGGTCAACGTCAGCCATGTCGATCTCTATGAATTCGGGCAGATCCGCAGGTAGACAGGTGATTTCTAGATCGGTCATATGGTGACTGATGGCACCACCAGCTTTGACCCCCTTGCAGCTATCTTCGTTGATGAAATGTAGAGGTACATGCATATTCAACTTATGGCTCTTGTCAATACGCTGCAGATCAAGATGTAGGATTTTGTTTTTGTAGGGATGGCGCTGCATATCCTTGAGAACAACACTCTCTTTGTCACCATCGAGGTTGAGGGTCACGATAGAGGAATAGAAGGCTTCGTCCAGCAGCTGTTTTTCAAGCTCGGTATGTTTTATCTGGAACGGAACCGGATCTTTGTCCGAGCCATAAATAATGCCGGGTACCAGTCCAGCGCGACGCAGGCGGCGGCTCGCACCTTTCCCCAAGTCGTCTCGCTTTTCAGCAATAAGATTAAAATCACTCATTTGAGTACTCCACTTTATGTTGCAAGATCCTGTTTATGGGATCTCAATTTAAAAAAGCACAAACCCGCGACCAGATTTGTGCGACGTTAAAAAACTGATTTGCTCAATCGACAAACATTGAGCTGAGAGATTCACCGGAGCTTATTCGGTTGATACTTTCGGCCAGCATTCCGGAAATGCTCAATTGTCGGATACGATCACATTTTTCTGCACGCGCAGAGAGCGGTATTGTATCCGTTACAACGAGCTCGTCCAGTTTTGAATTCTCTATATTGTCCAAAGCATTACCTGAAAGCACGGGATGAGTACAGTAGGCAACGACTTTTTTGGCTCCATATCCTTTCAAGGCGCCCGCTGCCTGACAGAGCGTCCCGGCTGTATCCACAAGGTCATCGATAAGAACACAGGTTCTACCTTCCACATCTCCGATAATATTCATGACTTCGGCAACATTGGCTTTGGGGCGGCGTTTGTCGATAATCGCAAGATCGGCGTCATCCAGCCTTTTTGCCAGTGCCCTTGCTCTAACAACGCCACCGACATCAGGAGAAACGACCATCAAATCAGGATATTTGTGTTTCCATACATCACCCAAAAGGACAGGGGAAGAATAAACGTTATCCAGAGGAATATCGAAAAAACCCTGGATCTGATCCGCATGCAGGTCAACTGTTAGTACCCTATCTGTGCCCACTGCAGCAATCATGTTGGCGACAACCTTGGCTGTGATGGGGACACGTGCAGAACGGGGCCTGCGATCCTGCCGGGCATAGCCAAGATACGGAATGACTGCGGTGATACGCTGGGCGGAGGCGCGTCTGAGTGCATCGATCATCACCAGAAGTTCCATCAGGTTGTCATTAGTCGGTGCACAGGTGGGCTGGATTACGTATATATCACGGCCACGAACATTTTCACCGATCTCCACCATCACTTCGCCATCGCTGAATTTGCCGACGGTTGCCTGACCAAGCGGGAGGCGCAAATGGGAAGCGATTGCCTCAGAAAGCTTCGGGTTTGCATTCCCGGAAAAGATCATCATTGATGAGAGTGCCACAGTGTTCCTCGTCATATTTCAGGAATATTCAGTTTTGATGAGATTCCTCAAGAAATGGCTGGGGCGGCAGGATTCGAACCTGCGCATGCTGGGATCAAAACCCAGTGCCTTACCGCTTGGCGACGCCCCAATCGTGTTTTTCCTTTCGAACGTGTCCGCTTAAATCACTCCAGATTTTCCAGTTCTCTGCTCAGCCGATCCAGTAATGGAGATCGGTTTTTGCCTTTTGTGACAAAACCTGTCCAGTGATCAGGCAATATTTTTAGCTTTTCGAGTGCCGTCCCTTCATCCGGGTAGGGGCAGAACACGCATGCCCCGGTTCCTGTTAGTCTAGCCCGACTGTCGTAGCCAAGCCAGTCAAATACCTTTTCGACCTCAGGATAGATTTTGCGAACAACCGGTTCACAATCATTATAACCGTCCCCGGTAACAAAGGTGTGCATTTTGATTGGTGTTGAATTCCGTGTCAATTCCGAGTTTGAAAAGATTTCTGCAGTAGAGATGTGTATGCCTGGATGAACCAGGAGATACCAAGGTGTTTCTGGTGTATACGGCTGCAGTTTTTCACCTACGCCTTCCGCCCAGGCAGCGTGCCCGCGGATGAAAACGGGGACATCTGCTCCCAGTTCCAGACCGATTTCGGCCAGATCATCGACTGAGAGGTTCAGTCCCCACAATGTATTGAGTGCAACGAGCGTTGTGGCTGCATCGGAGCTGCCTCCACCAATGCCGCCACCCATAGGCAGTCGTTTATCGATACTGATGTCTACCCCATTACGGCTGCCTGTGACTTCACAGAGTTTGTTGGCCGCTCGTATCATAAGATCATCAGTTTCCGGAATTCCCTTGAGTTCGGTACAGCGCCTGATTTTGTAATCGTCTCGAACATCGAACCACAGGTCATCACACAGATCGAGGAACTGAAAGAGGGTCTGGATTTCATGGTAGCCGTCATCACGACGCCCGGTGATATGGAGGAACAGATTAATTTTTGCTGGGGCAGGCCAAGGGGTATCGATCATTCTATTTCGGGTTAGGAATTATCCACTCTTTAACGACCATCTTGATTTTCAGGTAACGGTTTTCCATCATCAATTTGGATGGCAGGTAAATGTCCCTGATATGAATATAACGGGAAATTTTGATGTGCCAACCTGCCTGGCTCAGTTCTGCGAGGCGCTCATTCTGATCCAGAATGATGTTACGTGATGGACCCTTCGGCCAAGGCAGGCCGCGTACCCAGTAGCTCAATCCACTGATGGGAAAATGGAATCCTAGCGTTTCCTTTATCAAGCTTTCCGGATCACTGGCATTGCGAATCGTACTGTCTGGTAAGACGATAGAAACCTTTTCTGGTGATCCCCTCAGTTTGTAAATCCCCTGATTGAAAGGTGCTGTAAAACCGAGCTCATAAGTCTGGCCCTGCTGTTTCCAGTGTATGGTAGAACTGAAACCATCATTTTTTGCCTGAATGAAGATCCGGCCATGTAATTCCCAGTGTTCCAGCTTTAGCAGTCGGGCCTTGTGTACTTCCCACTTTTCGTACTGAGATACATTTTCAGGTCTGGGTATCAGTGTTGAACAACCCGACACCAGGATAATTGTTAGAAATACGAGCAGGTGTTTCATTCTGAAATCTGTCTCGAAGGAGACAGGATATGGGTGTTTATATTCACAGAAAGGTTTATTGTTTGTTGACGACGTCCTTCAATACCTTCAATAATTTTTCATCTTCTGGTGTGGCCATCAAGGCATTTTCAAGAACCTTGCGTGCCTCGTCCTTTTCTCCCTTGACCCAAAGTACTTCACTGAGATGTGCTGCAATTTCGGGATCGTTATTCAATTCTCTTGCCCGTTTCAAATATTTTACTGCTTCATCGAGCCGCCCCAGACGGTAGAGTACCCAGCCCATGCTGTCCAGGATATAAAAATTATCAGGGCTGAGTTCATGTGCTCTTTTTATGTATTCATATGCTTCCTGATAACGGGTGGTGCGGTTGGCCAGAGTATAACCGAGGGCGTTAAGCACGTCAGCATTGTCTGGATCATGTTTGATTACGGTTTTGAGGTCACGTTCCAGGATATCGATTCGGCCAATTTTTTCGGCCAGCATGGCACGACTATAGAGAAGATCAGGGTCGTGTCCATCCCCAATGGCCCTGTCGTACACCTTCATGGCTTCTTGCAGCTTCCCTTTTTCTACGAGGATCTCGGCCTCGACTCGAACCTTCTGCAACTGCTGCTGACGGTTCTGGGGCTGGAGGTTCGTCAGGATTTTTTGTGATTCATCGATATTTCCCTGCCGTGCCTTGATGATTGCGATCTTGATTTGTGCATCGAAATAGAGAGGACTGGTATTATCGACCGCCTCATACCAACGGATGGCCTTTTCCAGATGTTTTTCGAATTCGGCAACCTGCCCTAGATAATAGCTGGATTCGTTAACCAGCACCTGTTTTTTAATGAGGAATTTAAACGCTTGTTTTGCCTCTTTCGGGTGGTTGGTCTGGAGGTTCAATAGCCCCAGTGCATAGCGTGCATCTGTATTGTCGGGATGGGATTTTGTGATCGATTTGAACTCTTCTCGAGCCTCATCAAAACGACCAAAATCTGCCAACATCCGTGCGTGTGCAATCCTAAAATTGATATCATCAGGATGTTGATCCAGCAGTTTTTCGAGATATTTGAATGCAGACTGTTTATCTTCCTTTTCCAGGAGACTGAGATAAACCAGCTTGTAACTTTTCTCATTAGGTGCAAGTTCGGTGACTTTCTTGATGATTTCACGGGCCTTGGCAGTATCGCCAGATCGGAGGATCAACAGACCATAGGCAAACATCGCCTTGTCGTCATCCTGGCGTTTGGCCATCAACTGTTCCATGACTTTTTGAGCAGTGTCCCTGTCTTCAGAACGATTGAGGAAACCGGCCAACATCTGCAACACGCTGGCGGTGCTTTCAGGGTATTTATCCAGGATCTGTTCCAATTCCTTTAGTGCGGCACCGGATTGATTGTTCCGAATATACATGGCTACAAGTACTTGATGGGCTTCCATGTTTTCAGGTGCATAGTTTACCCAGAGCTTTGCCGCTTCCAGTGCTTTCTGATCTTTACGGGCATAGATCAGAATGCGTGTTGCACGTTCGGCCAATGCCGGATCCTTTATCTTTTTTGCCAGCTCCATGTAATTTCTGATGGCCAGTTCTACATTACCCCGCTGACCAGCGATTTCAGCGACCATCAGTTTATAGAGGACATCTTCCGTCAAACCTGTTTGATCTTTTTTGACAGAAGATTCTTCCGGCAGGTATTTTGTAACGATTTCAGGCTCAGTTTGTTGTGTTTTCTGTCTGTTAGCAGTCGTATCCGGTCCTTGAAGGGAGCTACATCCGGAGAGTAATAGGAGAAAGGCAGGTAAAACCGGTTTCTGCCATTTCTGAAAGTTTTTAAAAAAAGGGAACATCGATCAATAACGTATAATATCCAGTGGTGACAAGGTAAACTATCTACAATGGATTGCAAGAGGAACCTGTAAGTTCAACCAGAGCAGTAATTATATTTTATGCAAAACATATACCTGTATAAACAAGATCAGGGCAGGCTCTTTTCCCCACCCCTTATTGATCACCCTTTGATATAAGATCTGACCAAATGCCTTTTTTAGTTTTTGGAGTCAATCACAAAACCGCACCGCTCCATGTTCGGGAGAAACTTGCAATCAACTCTGAACAATTGGCCGAAACTTTGCGAGATCTGAAGTTGCAGGAATCTATCTCGGAAGCGGTACTTTTGTCTACCTGCAACAGAACAGAAGTCTATTGTTACAGTGAAGAGTGTGCAGAAAGACCGCACCAGCAAGGTATTGAGTGGCTCCAGTCTTTTTATAATCTTGCAGCCAGTGATCTCAAACCCTATCTTTTTTCCTTTCAGGAAGACGATGCAGTCAGGCATCTGTTGCGTGTTGCCTGTGGGCTTGATTCTATGGTGCTGGGTGAACCGCAGATCCTGGGACAATTAAAGGACGCCTATCGTGTGGCCTGTGATACAGGCACAGTATCGAAAATGCTGAACAAGTTGATGCAGCATACATTCTCGGTGGCCAAGCAGGTACGGACAGATACAGCCATCGGTTCGAGTCCTGTTTCTGTTGCATTTGCGGCGGTACGTCTAGCGCAGCAAGTTTTCGGTGAGTTTGATGACAAGACAGCATTGATGATTGGCGCTGGTGATACTATCGAACTCGCGGCTCAGCATCTTTATGATAACGGGTTGGGCAGAATGATCGTCGCAAACCGGAGTATCGATCGGGCACAGGTCCTCGCTTCACGATTCAATGGATTTGCCATTCCCCTGAAAGAGTTGCCCGATCATCTCGCGGATGCTGATATCCTAGTCTCTTCCACTGCCAGCCAGTTACCGATCCTGGGTAAAGGTGCGGTCGAGAGAGCGCTCAGGAAGCGCAAACACAAACCCATATTCATGGTTGATATTGCGGTTCCGAGGGATATTGAGCCGGAAATAGGCAAACTGGATGATGTCTATCTGTACACTGTGGATGATTTGCATTCAGTGATCAAAGAAAACCAGCGATCACGCCAGACCGCGGCTTTGCAGGCAGAGGACATCATTCTTGCAGAGACCCGGCATTTTATGGATTGGGTCCAATCCCTTGATACAGTGGCTACCATCAAGGCCTTTCGTAAGAGTATCCAGGCGAGTCAGGAAGAACTGGTTAGAAAGGCCATACAGCATCTCACCAAGGGAGAACACCCCGAAAAGGTTATGGAGGCCCTTGCAAGAGGGTTGATGCAAAAATTTACCCATACACCCACGGTTGTACTGAGGGAGGTGAATGAGAGTCGCCGGGATGAGTTGCAAAAAGCATTAAGGGATCTGTTTGATCTATGAAATTCAGAGAAAGGAAAATTTTGTTAAAAAGAGTTTAACTTTCGAATAACCCGAACAAAAATAATTTACCCTTGCACCAAGGAAGGGCATTATTATGCAAAAAATAATTCGAATAATCATCGCCTTGCAGATTGTTTTTCTTTCACAGGGGACTCATGCTCATCCGGTTTTCATCACGGAGAGTTATTTCGAAATCCTGCCTGAAACTGATGGAAGCGGAACCCATTATATGGTCCGGCTGAATAGTTTTTTTCCTGATCCGGGGTATGGTTTTGCCAGTGAACCAGTTTTAAACTTATTATCCGAAAATTCCTTCAGAATCGATCTTCCCATTGGTTGGATCGCAGAAGAAGGTATGCTGGTTCCTGCAGTCGTAGTTCCCTTTACTCGAACGTTTGATCTTGGAGAGCCTAAGCCGGGCGAATATACTGTTTCTGCCAACTACTATCTTGATCATCAAATGATGGGTAGTGTGGAACAAAACTTTATCATCCAGACGATCGCGCCGACTGCCGTGGTGCCACTGCCACCGGCTATCATTCTGTTCGCTAGTGGGTCATGGGTGCTCATGCTTTGGAGCAAAAAGCGGTTTCCGTGAGTGGGGGTCTGCTCTAGCTGGTCAGCTTGATCTACGTTTGTTTACCGCCTGGGCAAAACCGGTAATCACCCGTTCAGTGTCATCCCAGCCCATGCAAGCATCGGTAACGCTTTGGCCATAAGTCTTCGCTTTTCCATCGACCAAATCTTGTCGGCCTGCAACCAGATTGCTCTCCAACATGATGCCGAAGATACGCTGTTCGCCGTTGGCGATTTGGTCGGCAACTTCCTCCGCGACCTCCACTTGCCGTTCATGATCCTTCCGGCTGTTGGCGTGACTGCAGTCGACGATAAGTCGTGGCTCAAGACCGGCTTTCTCCATCAACTTTGCAGCCTGTTCGACACTTTCTGGGTCGTAATTGGGTTTGCTATTGCCACCTCGCAGGATGATATGGCAATCTGGATTACCCGTGGTAGACAGGATTGCCGAATGTCCCTCCTTAGTCGTGCCGAGGAAGTGATGTGGATGGCTTGATGACAGAATTGCATCCACTGCAATCTGAAGTCCGCCATCGGTAGCGTTCTTGAATCCAACCGGGCAAGAAAGTCCGGATGCCAGTTCACGGTGTACCTGACTCTCCGTTGTTCTGGCGCCAATTGCTCCCCATGAGATGAGATCAGTGACATATTGAGGACTGATGGGATCGAGGAATTCCGTACCGGCGGGGATGCCCTTGTTGGCAAGATCGAGCAGTAGTTTTCTGGCAAGCCTGAGGCCTTTGTTGATTTCGAAACTGTTGTCCAGGTCGGGATCGTTGATCAAACCTTTCCATCCGACGGTGGTACGTGGTTTTTCAAAATAGACCCGCATGACGATGAAGAGATTGTCTCTGGTTTTTTTGATTAACGGTTGCAGGCGGTCTGCGTAGTCAAGTGCAGCATCGACATCATGGATCGAGCAGGGGCCAGTGATCATGAGCAACCGATCATCCTTGCCCTGCATGATGTTCTGAATGGTTTTCCGGGCAGATAGTACTGTTTGTGCCGCCGTTTCAGTAACCGGCAACTCTTCGATCAATTTTGCCGGTGGACTCACTTCCCGGATTTCTTTAATACGTAAATCGTCTGTTTTAATAGCCATTTCCGTTTTCTGTAAAGTTTTATTTGTGGTACACAGGGTTAACAGAATAACATACCACATTATTTGAATAAGTGAGAGATTTGCAGGGAGAAATGGTGAACAGGACAATAAAGAAAAGGCTGGCACAATCCCTGATTTTATTCTTAGTCATGGCGGTGCCTGCACTTGTTTCTGCAGCTTCTTCTCCTGTTCATATCTTTGTCAGTATTTTGCCTCAAAAATTCTTTGTTGAGCGGATTGCCGGCGATCTGGCCGAAGTTGACGTAATGGCAGGGCCGGGTCAGAGTCCGGAAACCTACGAGCCGTCACCCAGGCAATTATCCCGGTTATCTTCGGCAGATATTTACTTTTCCATCGGTGTTCCATTCGAGAAGGTGTGGATGCCTCGTATCCATGTGATGAATGAGCACCTGATTATCGTTGATACTTCAAAGAATGCCCACGCTCTTTTTTCGAGTCGGGAAGTTGAGGATCCACATATTTGGGTCAGTCCCCCGGCAGCAATACGGATCGCTGAAGAGATGATGGAAACAATGGTAATGGTCGATCCGGAAAATACTGAAACCTATCGTCAGAACTATGAACATCTCGTGATGGATCTGGAACGACTGGATCAGGAGATTCGAAAAATACTGGATGGGTGGTTGGGGAAAGGCAAATTTCTTGTCATGCACCCTGCCTGGGGTTATTTTGCGAAAACCTATGGTCTTACGCAGATTGCAATAGAGAAAGAAGGCAAAGCACCGACACCCAGGTACCTACAGAAACTGATCAAACGGGCCAGGGAGTATAAGATTCAGGTTGTATTTATCCAGCAGCAGCATAGTGGTCAACTGGCTATGGTCGTTGCCAAGGCAATAGGTGCACGGGTGGAGAAAATTGACCCACTGGCAGAGAGCTATATCGAAAACATGCGCCATGTAGCTGAAGTTTTGGCAGAATCATTTAAATGAAAACAGTCATCAAACTGGAAAAGGTTTCTTTCAGCTATGGAGGGCCAATGGTTCTACGAGACATTGACCTTGAGGTGAAAGAAGGCGAATTCTTGGGACTTGTAGGACCCAATGCTGGAGGGAAAAGCACGCTCCTGAAAATCATTTTGGGATTGTTGCGGCCCACTTCTGGTCACGTGACCCTTTTTGGAAAACCACCACGTACTGGGAGGGTAAAGGTGGGGTACTGCCCTCAGTACACGCAATTTTCTCGTAATTATCCGATCACGGTTGAGGAGGTCGTTCTGCTTGGACGTCTGGGCAGAACCCGGATACTGGGCGGTTATACCCGACACGATCATGAGGTGGCACACTTGTCGATGGAATCGACGGAAGTCTTGTCGATTAAAAGGGAAAATATTTCCGATCTCTCTGGTGGTCAGCTGCAACGCGTATTGATCGCACGCGCATTGGCCTGTGAACCAGAGGTTCTGATCCTTGATGAGCCAACGGCCAACATCGATCAACGGGTGGAAGTGGATATTTTTGAATTATTGAAAAAATTCAATCAACGCATGACTATCATTGTTGTTTCACATGACATCGGCTTCATCTCGGAATATGTCACCCGGGTCGCATGTCTTAATCGTACCCTGGTTTGCCATGAGACGTCGGAACTGACAGGCGATTCTATTGAGAAGCTCTATGGTGCCCATGTCAGCATGATCGAGCATACACATTGATGGAATTTCTGGCAGCTTTTTCTGAACAGACTTTTTTTCGTTATGCCCTGATTGCGGGATTGCTGGCCAGTGTCGGTTGTGGTGTTGTTGGTACCTATGTTGTGGTGAGGAATATCGGATACCTGGCTGGTGGGATTGCTCATGCCGTACTCGGAGGGATGGGTATTGCCTATTTTTTGGGACGGCCCCCGCTGGGAGGAGCCATCATCACTGCGCTTCTTGCCGCACTTCTAATCGGGTGGGTTAGCCTGCGCTGGAAGCAGACAGAGGATAGCCTGATCGGTGCACTGTGGGCCGTGGGCATGGCAGTTGGTATTGTCTTTATCTCACGTACCCCCGGTTACAATGCGGACCTGATGAGCTATCTGTTCGGGAATATCCTACTTGTTTCACGGTCTGACCTGATTCTGATGGGCGTGCTCGATCTGCTCATTTTGGCCTGTGTGGGACTGTTTTACAAACAGTTTCAGGCAGTGACATTTGATGAGGAATTTGCCCGTTTGCGGGGTGTGCATGCGGAAATCTATTATCTGTTGCTCCTGTGCCTTGTCGCGTTGACAGTGGTTCTGCTCATTCGCGTCGTTGGTCTTATTCTGGTGATTGCTCTGTTGACCTTACCGGCTGCGATCGCAAGGCAATACTATGGAACGTTGCTCAGGATTATGGGGTTGGCCATCATCGTGGGTGGGTTGCAGACTATTACAGGTTTGGCAATTTCCTATGAACAGGATCTACCCTCTGGAGCAACCATTATTCTGGTTTCGGGAGTAACCTTTTTTCTTTCAACAATTGGTACGAAATTTTGGAGGGAGATGACAGCTCAGCACAGGAAACATTGATTGACTTGTAGATCAGGCTGTCGGTAGAAACGATGAAAAGGCATGAAATGAAGAAACGGTTTTATTTGCTGTTCCTGTCAGTGGCTAGCATTCTGAATACGGGCTGCGCGACCAACCCGGTGACAGGTAATCAGGACTTTGTCATGGTCTCTGAAGATCAGGAGATCGCTATGGGGCGTAAGGCAAATGCTCAGGTACTCCAACGTTATACCCTTTATGACGATCCTGAATTACAGGCCTACGTTCAGCGTGTCGGCAGAAATTTGGCTGAAAAGAGTCACCGTCCCAACCTGATCTATCGCTTTCATGTCCTGGATAGCACTGAAATTAATGCATTCGCTCTTCCCGGTGGATACATCTATATCACTCGTGAACTCATGGCATACCTCAATTCAGAAGCGGAACTTGCTGCAGTACTGGGGCACGAGATTGGACATGTGACGGCAAGGCACAGTGTTCGACAGGCCAGTGCGGCACAGATGGCAGGAATAGGTGCAACAGTTGCCGCGATCTTTCTACCTCAGTTGCGGACACAAGCGGGTAGTCAAGTGGTCAATATCCTTGGTTCGGCTTTGTTAAGTGGCTATGGACGCAAGCATGAACTAGAGGCCGATCGCCTGGGAGCTGAATATCTGGCTCGTGCAGGATACGATCCACAAGCGATGCTGGATGTGATTAGAGTGTTGAAAAACCAGGAGATTTTTGATCGGAAGCTGGCCAAAGAGGAGGGCAGGGAACCACGACGCTATCATGGATTGTTTGCTAGTCATCCTGATAATGATACCCGGTTGAAAGAGGTTATTGCGGCAGCCAACAAGTTCAAGGCCCCCGGAAAAACTATTCGTAACCGGGAGAAATATCTGACCATGCTGGACGGACTTGTAATAGGAGAAAGTGCAAAGGAGGGCGTGATAAGAAACAATAAGTTCTATCATACCGTGATGGGCTTTGCTCTCAGTTTTCCCAAAGGCTGGACCATAAAAAACATGCCTGATCGCGTGGTTGCAATTGCACCTGGCGGTGGAGCCATCCTTCAGCTTGGGGCCGAAGATATCAACCGTAAAATATCTCCGCGTGAGTTCATGATCAAAAGACTGGGACTGAAAAGACTTAAAGCAGAAGGGCCTATCGATCCGGACGGTCTGACAGGTTACAGTGCAGTCGCACCAATCAAGACCAGTTTCGGGATCCGTGATGCACGGTTCAATGTCATCTATCTGGATGACAAGGCCTTCATTATTGCTGGTGTGGTTAAGGAATCGTCACAAATCCCTACCTATGATCGCCTATTTCTGGAATCAGCAAAAAGTTTTCATCGTATAAGACCGTCGGAAAGAGAGATCGCCAAACCCTTTCATCTAAAAGTGATCAAGGCCAAGCCAGGAATGACGATCGTACAGCTGGCAAGGGAGTCGGCATTTCCTGACCATGCCGAAGAACGGTTGCGGTTACTGAATGGATTGTTTCCGAGAGGGGAGATTACACCGGGGCAACTGGTCAAGATTGTGAAATAGGTCGCAAAGGGCGAATATTAAGCAAATAGCTTAGATGAACTTTTTGAAAAACGCTTGGTCTTATCAAGTACGTTCTATAACTGACAGAACGTTCTCGTCCTCCCTCCCTGGACGAGAATGGCCCGGTTTCCCCAGCCGGGCCTTACTTGGCCTCGGGACCTGTTCTTCTCAAAGAGATCTGGAACCGAGGCTTTTTTATGAGTGTTTGATAGTCTGTTCCTTCTTACCGTTCAAGGGCTTTCGGGCTAACATATGCCAATCGTTTTTCCACTACGACGTCCTTTAACTGCGATCAAACCATTCATCAAGCAGGTCATAGAGTTCATCCAGCCCTGTACGGTTAGTTGCTGAAAAAAGCTGGAGGCTGTGGATTTCACTCAACAGACCCTGGACCTTAAAAAGTGTTCTTTTCGCTTCGTTACGACTCAGTTTGTCCGCCTTGGTGAGGAGAATGTGTACGGGCATATCAATATGATCACACCATTCCAACATCGATTGATCAAAATCTTTCATCGGATGCCGGATGTCCATCATCAAGATCACGCCGCGTAGCGACTCTCTTGATTCCAGATAGGCCGGGAGGAGGTGTTGCCAGTGCTCACGCATTCTCCTGCCTGTCTTGGCGAACCCATAACCGGGCAGATCGGCGATACGTCTCTCCTCGTTCAATCCAAACAACACGATCTGTTGGGTGCGGCCGGGTGTTTTACTGGTTCTGGCCAGTCCTTTTTGTTGGGTTAGTGTGTTGATAGCGCTGGACTTGCCGGCATTCGACCGTCCAGCAAAGGCAACCTCAATTCCGCGATCGTCCGGCAGTTGCTTCAAATTGTGAGCACTCAAGAGATAGCGAGCCTGGCGATAGAATTTTTCAGGGGATATGGAATGGTGTTCATTCATATGGTTCTCCAGAGACAGTGCGCGGTTCCATCCAGATCAGACTGGCCATTCGGCCAGTTTTTCCAGTATCTCGACGGTGTGAATAGAACAGATCAGCATCGCGGTATGTACAGTATTGTCCTCCGTGGATACGCTCAACACCCAAAGACTTCAGGATCAATACGGCGATGCGGTACAAGCTGACCAGCCAGTGGCCCGGGCGGACAGGGATAAAAGTGTCCTGCTGAAGGATGGAGTCAAGGGGTTCGAAAGCAGATTTGACCTCGTCACTGACTTCATAGTTTCTTGCACTGATAGCGGGGCCCAACCAGACCATCAGGGATTCGGGTGCACATGAAAACATGGGTAGTGCCTTTTGAATGATCCCCGAAGCAAGCCCTCGCCAACCTGCATGGAGAGCGGCAATTTCGGTTCCGGTTTTATTCGTGATCAATATGGGCAGACAGTCTGCTGTGAGAATAGCGAGTACTTTTCCGGATTTGCTGGTGAAAACGCCATCGGCAATGTTATCACCTTTATGGTAATCGAGATTGATAATCCGTTCTCCGTGTACCTGTTGTAGCCAGTAAGGCTCCGATGGTAAACCGTGCAGATCAATCAGAGACGCACGGTTGGCAGCAACGGATTCTGATATATCTCCAACATGATCGCCCAGATTGAGACTCTCGAAAGGCCCCTTGCTGATACCGTACAAACGCGTTGTGGTTCCGGCCTTCAGCCTTTTGGGAACAGGCCACTTTGCATCTATCCAGTTTGGAAGTTCCTGTTTATCCATTATCACGGAGTCCAGCAATCAGTTTCGATAAATCAGTGGGTAGAGGGGCCTCCCAGCTCATTGGCAGGCCCGTTTCTGGATGTTTGAGTTCCAATCTCGTCGAATGCAGGGCCTGGCGTTTGAAGTTGCGCAGAATCCTGATCAGATTCTCATCCGAGTCCTTCGGTATTCGCAGACGTCCTCCATAAACGGGATCACCCACGAGGGGGAAACCTATGTGAGCCATATGCACACGGATCTGATGGGTTCGACCGGTTTCCAGTTGTAATCGAAGATGGGTATGAGCCTTGAACTTTCTCTCAACTCTATAGTGAGTCACTGCTGGCTTGCCTTTATCGGTTACAGCCATGCATGTTCTTTGGGTTGGATGACGGCCAAGGGGAGCTTCCACAGCACCCCCTGCAATAACATTACCAACGACAATGGCCTGGTATTCCCGTTTTAGTTGCCGGCTCTGAAGCTGTTTAATCAGAGAAGTATGCGCACGCAGGGAGCGGGCAACGACCATAACGCCTGTCGTATCCTTGTCGAGCCTATGGACGATTCCTGCCCTGGGCAATGTACTCAGGTTCCGATCATGGAAAAGCAGTGCATTCACTAGGGTTCTGTCTGGATTTCCGGCACCAGGGTGGACGACAAGGCCAGCGGGTTTATTGATGACAATCAGATCCTCATCTTCATAGAGGATATTGAGGGAAATATCTTGTGGTAACCATTCGATTTTTTCTTCAGGTTCGATCCAGATTTCGATCTTTTCACCACCTGACACCGTGCTTCTCGGGCGAACGACCTGTTGGTTCACATGCACCTTACCGTCGAGAATCAGGTTTTTTAGACTGGAACGGGAGTAGTCAGGAAAGACTTCAGCCAGTGTGCGATCAAGGCGCCAGCCTGCGAAATTTTCCGGCACAATAGCGGTCAGATAAACTTGATCAGTCATAAACGCACGAGAGTGTATCAGGAAGCCATGCTTCTGAGCTAAAATAGCACAATGAATTTAATGATAAATAACACAATGAAGAAAATACTGGTACTGGCTTTGGCTCTTTCAGTTTCAGGATGTTCCCTGTTTCCGGATAAAAAAGACGATGATGTCACAGAGGGCTGGTCAGCAGAAAGGCTCTATTATGAAGCCAGAGATGCCATGGATTCGGGTAACTACCGCAAGGCCCTGGAATATTACCAGAAACTGCAGGCCAGACATCCATTTGGCAAATTCTCAAAACAGGCCCTCTTGGATATGGCGTATTCTCATTACAAGCAGGATGAAACCGCCGAAGCCATTGCTGCGTGTAATCGTTTTTTGAAACTCTATCCAAACAATCCACATGCCGATTATGCCTTTTATCTGAAAGGACTTGCTTTATTCAATCAGGGCAAGGGGTTTACTGATCGATTGATCACAAAAGACCCTTCACAACGTGATCCTGGTGCAGCACTGGGAGCTTTTCGGGAGTTCTCAGAGTTGGTTAAACGTTATCCCAAGAGTAAATATGTTCCGGATGCCCGTCAGCGCATGATCTTCCTACGTAATATTCTTGCCCAGCACGAAGTCAATGTAGCAGAATACTACATGCGAAGAAATGCCTTTGTTGCCGCCGCCAATCGCGCCCGTTATGCCGTAGAAAATTATCAACAGGCTCCGGCTATCCCGAAAGCATTGACCATTATGGCTAAGGCTTACAAGATCCTTGGCATGACGGATTTGTCTAACGATGCATTACGGGTGCTTGAAAAGAATTTCCCGAAATATCCCGGTATTGCAGAGGTTAAGGCAACCAGGGTTGTACAGTAATCAAAGTAAAGAAGGTGTTTCTTTCCGGTCTTCGGGAATGTCATCTGGATCTTCATGGATGAGAATCTCGGAATTCGGAAAAGCTTCCTGGATCTGATTCTGAACCTCGTCGGCGATTCTATGGGCTTCTTTCAATGGGAGTGAGCCTTCCAGTTCCAAGTGTAATTGAATAAAAATATTTTGACCTGAACGACGGGTTCTTAAATCATGCAAATTACGGACTTCAGGATTACTCGCCACAATATGTATGATTCTCTGCCTATCTTCATCGGGAAGTTCCTTATCCATCAGATGTTCCAGTGATTGCTGTACAATCTGCCAAGCGCTGTAAATAACAAAGCAGGCAACACCCAGACCAAAAATGGGATCGGCATAGACCCAACCGAATTGTGCATTCAGTACCAGAGCCAGGATTACAAAGAGATTGACAAGGACATCACTCAAATAATGCAGGGAGTCGGCTGAGACAGCAACAGAGCTTGTTTCCTTTACAACACGTCGTTGATACTGAACCAGACCTACGGTCATCAAGATTGAGACGAGCATGACAATAATCCCTGCCTGCGAATGACTGACCACTTCGGGATTGTAAAGACGTCCACCGGCCTCAAAGATAAGAAAAATAGCTGAACCAGAAATAAAAGCTGCCTGACCCAAGCCTGCGAGCGCTTCCGCCTTGCCATGACCAAATCGGTGTTCGTGATCAGCCGGGCTCAAAGCGTGACGTACTGCAATCATGTTGATAATCGATGCTGCTGCATCCAGCAAAGAGTCGATCAGAGTCGCCAGGAGAGCGATGGAGTTGGTTAGGAGAAATGCTACCAGCTTGATAGCAATAAGGAAACAGGCAACACTAACAGAAGCAAGGGTTGCTTTTTTTATTAGATTGGCGTTGTGGTTGCTCGTCATGTTCGGGCATCATTGTTTTACTTTTCACAATGATACACCAGTCAGCTGAAGTAACGGACAGGAGAGTACAATAAAGATAAAAAAGCGCTTCATCCAGCGGGGTGAAGCGCTTCAGGGTTTATAGATAGATGTACAGCTGACGATTATTTATCCTGAACAACGTCCCATGTCAGGTCACCAAGTGTATTGACAGCGGCATTAGTAGTGATTGATGCGCCGTCCATGAGATACATCCAGTTGAGACCGGAAATACTGTTTCGCCAGAACACATCAGCTTTACTGTCACCGTTGAAATCACCAATGGCTTTGATATCCCATTCAAGGGCGGTGAAAGCAACGTGTTCACCTGGTGCGGTACCACCTCCACTGAGATTCGTAAAGTTCGTGATCGTCTTGCCATCCATGAGATATAACCAGACCCGGCCATTGGCTGGCAAGTTACCCGGAGCGTAGCCGAGATTGCGCCAGAGAATATCTGCTTTGCCATCATTGTTGAAATCAGCAACACCCTGGATACTCCAGTCCTCTCCGGTAAAGGCTACATGCTCACCGGCCCCTCCCCCATTCGTGATGGTGTTGCTGTCCATTAGGTACAACCAGACTCTGCGATTATCGGAATGTCGCCACAAGATATCAGCCTTTTTGTCTCCATTGAAATCACCGACACCAGCCACTTGCCATGCCGTGTCAGCAACTGTATTTACTGTGAGTTCACTGATTACGACCGCTCCGAGCATCAGAGTGATTTTGTTCTCACCTGTTGTGCTATTCCGCCAGAGAATATCCTCGAACCGATCATTATTGAAGTCACCTACCCCGGCTACTTTCCATGCAGTGTCGGTGAAAGTAGGAACCAGAAAATCGCTGCTTTTGCTGCTGACCACCGAGGTTCCACTCATAATCGAGATATGGTTAAGTCCTGTGGACGTGTTTCTCCACAGAATGTCATCCATTCCGTCATCATCGAAATCACCGATACCAACCGGTTGCCAGGCAGGATCTCCCAAGTATGAAAAATTATCCTCAGTATGAATTGAATTACCATTCATAAGATAGATTTTGTTTAAACCGGAAACGCTGTTACGCCAGAGGATATCGCTGTTACCGTCACCATCAAAATCGTTGTACCCGGTTCTTTCGTAAAGGTAGATATCCTCAAAACCGTTGGTGTCATCAGGAGTCAGACCATTGAGTGACGAAAAAACAGCATAGCGGCCTGAAGAGCTGATCTTTGGTTTGTGGCTCAGAAAGGCCCCTTCATTTCCATTTTTGTCAACACTGATCCGTTTTGTTTTCCCTGTCGTTCTGTCATGCATGAAAACGTCGATTTTGCCGTTTGTGTCACCACTATCCAGATTTGAGGCAATACTTTCAAAAACGACATAACGGCCAAATTGGGAAACGCCAGGATGACCACTGCGTCCATCACCTTCAGTTCCTGAGGATGAGACGCTGACACGGGTGATTGCTCCTGTTTTCATATCATAGGCAAATACATCCTGTGATCCATTATTATCGTTGGCGACAAGGTTTCTTCTAAAACTTTCAAATATAATGACACTGCCATCAGCAGAAATAACGGGTTGCTGACTGTCAGTAAATCCGGGGTCACTTGCTCCGGTGGTTACAGCTACGGTAGTCCCCGTATTGAAATCCCTGAAAAAAACATCCCTGTTCATATCTCCCGCTGGACCGCCAAGGTTGGATGCATCACTGGAGAAGGCGATGATCTGGCCATTGAATGTCAAAGAAGGTTCATGACTCCTAGCGTTGCCTTTACCATTACTACCTGTACTAACGAGTTCGGTTGTTCCTGTGGAAATGATATAACGGTATACATCTGAAATAGCATCCGTGTCGGAAGGAATGATATCGGAGGCCAGGGTTTCGTAAGCGATCACAGTGCCATCATCAGAAATAACGGGTTTGGTACTGGCACCATTGGCTGTTGCAGTGCCGGTCGAGTTTTTGGAAATGAGTGTTGTTGTGCCTGTCTGGATATCCCGGAGGAAAATATCGGATACCCCATTGGTATCGGGCTCAGTTGTCAGGTTGGTAGCAAAGCTCGTAAAGACAACGTATCTTCCATCATCTGAAATATCCGCGAGGATACTTCGGCCATTGCTTTGGCCTCCACCTTCGGGGACACTCACCCGGATTGTCGTGCCCGTGACACGATCATAACGAAAAATATCCGTTTTTCCGTTGGTATCCCCAGTAACCAAATCGGTTGCGTCACTCTCGAAGACAATATAACGGCTGTTGGATGTCACCGAAGGAACAAAGCTGTTATTGTCTGGTCCCCCGCTGACAGCTCCGAGACTGACCCGTTGTATCGAATTGATTGCATGAGCATTGGTTGTGACCAATGAGACCAAAAAAAAGGAGGCTAGGATTTTGTTAGTGATCCGCATATCTTAATTCCAAATTAGGCAGTATGTGGTTTGAGCTGGTTCTGTTATGAAAGATAATGGCAAATTCCTTTTATAAGAATTCACCCACAACCATTAGGTCATTCTATAATAACCAAGCCCCTGAACATTGTAAGAAAATGTGTCTTTCCCTTTGCATGTTAAGGGGTTTACAAACTAGCCAAGACTTACTTTACTCTTTGGAAAATAAAAACAAAATAGAAGTAAAAACGTGCATTTTCGAAGTGTGATCAGGTCGACATAAAAGAGAGAAGGAAGATGGTGCTGTTTTGACCGGTTCTGGTCGTTTAGACTACGGCTATTAAGCCCTGGTTAACGTTAAGAAAGCGAAACTGGTTCGTATTAATCTCTAAGAGGAGAGGATCATGAAAAATGGAAAGCATTTATCACTGATAGGTTTTTGCCTGTTTCTAACGGCTTGTGTGACGGTGAACGTTTACTTTCCCGCAGCCGCGGCAGAAAAGGCGGTCGATAAATTCGTTAAGGATGTCTATGGAGAGTCGACGGAAGATGGAGACCAGAAGGACAAGACGGATGATCCTGTTGATGAGAATACCTCTTCATATCGGGTTACTCCAGATGACACAGCGCCTGGGCTGGTAATGTGGCTTGTGGATTTTGTGATCCCGGTGGCCGTTGCGGCACAGCCGAATATTGACATTTCCACACCGGCGACCAATAAGCTGAAGGCCTCAATGAAGGCAAGGCACCAGAAGTTGTTGCCTTTTTATAACAGCGGTGCGGTAGGGATGACAGCCAATGCGTTGCTTGTGGTGCGTGATCCCAAGGCCATTCCTTTGAAACAACGAAATGTCGTGAAGCAATTGGTAGCTGAAGAGAATCGAGATCGCAACCAGCTCTACAAAGAAATTGCGGTAGCCAATAAACATCCGGAGTGGGAGAGCGAGATCCGTA
The DNA here is from genome assembly GCA_026984775.1 of Gammaproteobacteria bacterium. Classification (GTDB taxonomy): domain Bacteria; phylum Pseudomonadota; class Gammaproteobacteria; order CAJXQU01; family CAJXQU01; genus CAJXQU01. Next base: position 4,151 of record JALSRM010000005.1, on the reverse strand, counting down.
AACTGTTCGCCAAGCGTTGGATTGCCAATGCGCCGTCCGGCTGGTGGTATAATGACGGCAGTGGCTGGAAACAAAAATAAACCACCAGTGTAACCATTCCATGAACAGGCGGTGACAGGTTCGTGCCTGCACCGTCTTTTTTATTTCGGATCCCATTTTAGAGAACATGAGCCGAAGACGTAGACGTTTGTCACGCGAACCCATCGAAGCGACGATTGATTCGCTTTCACATGAAGGCCGTGGTGTCGCGACCTGTAATGGAAAAGTAACCTTTATTGATGGTGCGTTGCCGGGTGAGCGGGTGATGTTTCAATTGACGAATCGGCGTCGGAAGCTTGATGAAGGAAAGATCTTGGAAATTCTTGAGTCATCACCTGATCGGGTCGAACCAGGATGTGTGCACTATGGGATCTGTGGGGGATGCAGTCTTCAACACCTGAGCCCGGATGATCAGATCAAACATAAGGAAAAGGTACTGCTGGAGCAGTTCGAACATCTGGGAAATGTCACTCCAGACAGGGTTCTGCCCCCCCTACGATCACCGGTCTGGGGCTATCGGCGTAAGGCACGCCTTGGGGTGAAGTATGTACCCAAAAAAGGAGGCGTGCTGGTGGGGTTCCGTGAGAAAGGCAGCTCTTTCATTGCTGAATTAACCCAGTGTGAAATCATGGCACCCTCTATAGGCCGTCGTTTGATGGCCTTGCGCGATCTTGTCGGAGAATTATCGATTCGGGATCGACTGCCCCAGATCGAGGTTGCGATAGGTGATGGGAAAACGGGGCTGGTTTTTCGCCATCTTGCTCCCCTCACGGATGAGGACATCGGACGACTGAACGCTTTTGGAGAAGAATATGATTTTGTGATCTTTCTGCAACCCAAGGGACCAGAGAGTGTTCACCAAATCTGGCCTGATCATCCGGTCGACCTCGCTTATCAGCCTGGTGCGGATGAACCGGTTCTGCATTTTCTCCCTACAGACTTTACCCAGGTCAATGCCCATATCAACCGGGACATGGTTGCACGGGTGATTGAGCGATTGGAATTGGACAGAGGCGATCGGGTTTTGGATTTGTTCTGTGGCCTTGGCAACTTTTCTTTGCCTATCGCAAGACGAGTGGAATACGTTCTCGGTATCGAAGGTGATGAAGGGTTGGTTCAACGGGCACGGGCGAATGCCACGAGGAATAGGATCGATAACATTGATTTTATTTGTACTGATCTGACAGAAAGTGAGTATTTGCAAACTATTGAAGAAGGCCGTTTCAATAAAGTATTGCTCGATCCGGCCCGCAGCGGTGCCCAGGCGATCATCGAGAAGATGAGTTTCGGCGGTATTCATCGTGTGATCTATGTTTCTTGTAATCCCGCGACCCTGGCCAGGGATGCTGGGATCCTCGTTCATGACAAGGGTTTTCGGCTGACCCAGGCAGGTGTGATGGACATGTTCCCGCATACCGCACATGTGGAATCCATCGCTGTTTTCGAACGTGATCAGAAAAAGTAGAGTCTGGTATTTTTGGCTTTTGGTTTTCGCCCTTTTCGGGTGCAGTGAGCAAACCTCTAAGGACCAGATTCGCTTTGGACTGACAACCGATCCGGTTACACTCGATCCACGATATGCAACCGATGCTGTCTCTGATCGGATCAACCGGTTGATCTATACCCGCTTGGTCGATTTTGACGAAAATTTCCGTCCCATACCCATGCTCGCGAGATGGGAAAGGATCTCTGATCGTCACTATCGATTTGTCTTAGGCAGTCAATACCGAGAGTTTCATGACGGGACACATCTGACCTCTAATGACGTTCGCGCCACGTATGAAGCTGTACTCGACCCGGCAACGGCATCACCGCACCGCGGTTCTTTGGATATGATCAATTGGATTACAACCCCGGATCCAGAAACCATTGATTTCCACCTGAACCGGGCTGATCCACTTTTTCCTGGGCGTCTGACGATGGGGATCATGCCGGCCCACCTGCTTGAGCTGGGCCATCCTTTCGGTCACCATCCCGTGGGCAGTGGTCCCTTAAAGCTCCTGGGGTGGCCACAAAGCGGGAACCTGAAGTTGCAACGGGTGAAGGACCATCAACATGTGGAATTTCGCACTGTAAACGATCCGACGGTGCGTATCCTCAAATTGATTCGTGGGGAAATCGACCTCTTTCAAGGCGATATTCCGCAGGAAATGCTGGACTGGTTGGAAAAACAGCCAGAGGTTGTCGTCCTCCGTGGCAAGGGGAATGTGTTTTCCTATCTGGGGTTCAATCTCCAGGATCCGGTGACAGGCCAACTCGAGGTACGACAGGCGATTGCCTACGCGATCGATAGAGACGCGATCATACGATACATTTTCAAGGGCTCTGCGCGCAAAGCCAATGCGATTCTCCCGCCAGAACATTGGGCTGGTGATCCAGAGCTTACAGGCTATCGATACAATCCTGCCACCGCAGAAAAGTTGTTGCTGAGGCTCGGTTACGACCGGGCGCACCCACTCAAAATCACCTTCAAGACCTCGAACAACCCCTTCCGGATCCGCCTGGCCACCGTCATCCAATCACAATTGAAACAAGTGGGCATCGATATGGAAATTCAAGGCTATGACTGGGGCACATTTTATGGCGACATCAAGGCCGGACATTTCCAGATGTACAGTCTCTCCTGGGTAGGGTTGAAACTGCCAGATATTTTCCGCTATGTCTTTCATAGTGCATCCGTTCCACCGACAGGAGCAAACCGTGGGCGATATACCGATCCGGTGACCGACCGGTTGATCGAAATGGCCGAGGCCGAGTTACAACCAGGCCGTCAGGCCGCACTCTACAAAAAGATTCAACAACGTCTGCTCGGGCAGCTCCCATATGTGCCCCTTTGGTACGAGGATAACCTTCTGCTGAAAAGAAAGGAGCTGCAGGGCTATACTCTTGCCTCGGACGGAAATTACGACGGTCTGTTAACCACCAAAAAGAAAGGCAATGATTAACGGGATCTATATTGAGATCAGCATCTCAGAACAGAAACTCTGGCTGAAAGAAGGTCCATCCGTGATTAGTGAGTACACTGTCTCCACGGCACGGAACGGACCGGGTGAAATCCTAGGCAGTGAATGTACACCCAGAGGCAAACACCGGGTGGCGGAAAAGATTGGTGAGGGTTGCCCAGCCGACACGGTTTTTGTCGGCAGAAGGCCAACGGGTGAATGTTATACGCCCGAGCTTCGCCTGCGTTTTCCCGATCGTGACTGGATCCTGACCCGTATTCTCTGGCTCGAGGGCTGTGAGCCTGGCTTCAATCAAGGAGGTAAGGTGGATTCCTACCGTCGTTATATTTATATCCACGGATCTCCCGATGATGCTGAAATGGGAATCCCCGGTTCACGCGGTTGTATCCGCATGCGGAACCACGACATCATCGATTTGTTCGATCAGGTCTGTATTGGCACCGAAGTGAACATTTTCTGATCGTGTCAACGGATTTGGTTCTCACTCGTTACTTAAGTGCACAAGTTAAAAAATCGCCAATTAACTCAAGGAGAACCGATATGAAAACACGAATCATTTTTTCTGCACTGTTGACCACCTGCATGATGTCATCCTCTGCTTTTTCGGATCATGAGAACTGGTTGGATCGCAAGGGCGACAAAATCGAACACAGGCTGGATATACGAGGTGATCACATCGACAGGAGGTTGGATCGTAAGGGCGACAGTATCGAACACCGATTGGATGTACGTGGCGATCGGATTGAAGACCGATTTGATAGAAGGGCTGAATGGGTGGAGGCACATGGGCATGACAAGGCTGCAGAGTTTCTCGAAAGGAAGGGTGAACGAATCAATGCCTACCTTGATCACAAAGGAGATCGGATTAATACCAAGCTGGATCGACGAGGTGATCGCATAAACCGCCATCTGGATCGCAAAGGTGAACGAATAAACCGTCATCTGGACAGGGTTGGGGATCAGCACGGACATCGTTGAGTATATTTGTTAGACCGGGGCCAACAAGCCCCGGCCGTTTGTTGGTGACGGGAGTGCTATTATCGGATGGAGCAGTTTCTGGCCAGTGTCGAAAAGCGTGCCTACCAGATGGCGAAATTTGCCACAGGTTGCCCGGATCAGGCATTGGAGATCGTTCAGGAGACGATGTAT
>JALSRM010000004.1 GCA_026984775.1 Gammaproteobacteria bacterium | reverse complement strand
AGTGTGTACCCAGTCGAAGTGTTCTGCAATCGGCCGAGTCTTATTGGACTGAATCCGGCCAATGTAATGCCATTTGAGGTTTCGGTGCTTCAGACGTCTGATTTTCTCGATGGCTTCTTGAAGATAGTTTTCACCGAATATCCTTTGCCCTTGATCAGCGAGCGCCTCAATCTCTTCGGATGTTCGGGTTTTACTGACCGCAAGTAACTGGACAGAGTCCGATGTTCGGCCGAATTCAGTGGTCAGCTGTTCGATTTCCCGCCTTGTTTCCCTGATGGACTTTATCTGCATAGCGATATGGATTGGCGCGTAACTTGCTTAGTTCTCATAAAATTTTGCTGCAACTGAAAATGCGTGCCCACCCATGCTTGTTTTGCAGGACGACTCGCGTTAGGTTTCATTATAGCCTTTTCATTAGGAAATCATGAGGGGAAAAAACAATGGATATTGGTGAACTGTTGGCCTTTAGTGTCAAGAATGGCGCTTCGGATTTGCATCTTTCTGCAGGTCTGCCGCCCATGATCCGTGTCGATGGCGATGTGCGACGTATTAACGTCCCTCCCATGGAACACAAAGAAGTTCATGGTTTGGTTTATGACATTATGAACGACAAGAACCGCAAGGCCTACGAAGAGTTTTTGGAAACAGACTTCTCTTTTGAGGTTCCCGGTCTGGCACGTTTTCGTGTCAATGCCTTTAATCAGGAGCGGGGGGCAGCTGCGGTTTTCAGGACTATTCCTTCTGAGATCCTGTCGCTGGAAGATTTGAAGGCACCACCCATATTCAAGGATATTGCCGATTATCCCCGCGGACTCGTTCTGGTCACCGGCCCTACCGGTTCCGGTAAATCAACCACACTTGCGGCGATGATCAATCACAAAAATGAGAACGAGTATGGACATATTCTGACGGTCGAAGACCCCATCGAATTTGTGCATCAGAGTAAGAAATGTTTGATTAACCAACGCGAAGTTCATCGTGATACTCTCGGCTTCAATGAGGCATTACGCTCCGCATTGCGCGAGGATCCGGATACGATACTTGTGGGTGAGCTGCGTGATCTGGAAACCATCCGTTTGGCTATGACTGCGGCAGAAACTGGCCACTTGGTTTTTGGTACCCTGCACACCAGTTCGGCAGCCAAGACGATCGACCGTATTGTGGATGTCTTCCCCGCCGATGAAAAAGACATGATGCGTGCCATGCTGTCGGAATCATTGCGCGCTGTCATCAGCCAGACGTTGCTGAAGAAAGTTGGCGGTGGTCGTATTGCCGCTCACGAGATCATGATTGGGACTCCCGCAATTCGTAATCTCATCCGCGAAAACAAGGTGGCTCAAATGTATTCGGCTATCCAGACCGGTGCCCAGTATGGTATGCAGACGCTGGATCAATGTCTGCAGGATCTGGTTGCCAAGAGTCTAATTACTCGCCAGGAAGCGAAGCTGAAGGCCGCGAATAAAGATTTATTCTAATCGGCCGATGACCAGAGACAGGTTTTCAATCAGCGAGATTTTCCATGGAAAGAGAACAAGCGATAAGTTATATGCGGGATCTCCTGCAGCTCATGATCGAAAAGAAGGGCTCGGATCTGTTTATCACGGTTGGATTTCCTCCCGCAATCAAGGTCGATGGTGCAATAAAACCGGTCTCAAAGATGAAACTGACACCGGAAAATACAAAGGCCCTGACCTATGCGATCATGAACGATCGAAACATCAAGGAATTCGAGGCAACCAAAGAATGTAACTTTGCGATTGCTCCCAAGCCAATCGGTCGTTTCCGTGTCAATGCCTATGTCCAGTCCGGTAACGTCGGTATGGTTCTACGCACCATAGAAACCAAGGTGCCGACTCTGGATGAGCTTGGGCTTCCCGAAGTTATGAAAGATATCGCCATGACCAAACGTGGGTTGGTGATCATGGTTGGCGGCACCGGCAGTGGTAAATCGACATCGCTTGCCGCCATGGTGAATCATCGCAATGAAAATTCTCATGGCCATATTATCACCATAGAAGACCCGATCGAATATGTGCATGAACACAAGGGCTGTATTATCACCCAGCGCGAAGTAGGCGTGGATACCATGGATTGGGAAAATGCACTAAAAAATACTTTGCGTCAGGCTCCGGATGTCATTCTGCTGGGTGAGATCCGTGATCGTGAAACCATGGAGATGGGCATCCAGTTTGCTGAAACCGGCCATCTTGCAATGGCGACTTTGCATGCTAACAATGCCAATCAGGCGATGGATCGTATTATCAACTTTTTCCCGGAGGAGCGTCGCCAGCAATTGTTGATGGATCTGTCTCTCAATTTGAAAGGCGTCATTTCTCAGCGGCTGTTGAAGAAAGCAGATGGAAAGGGCCGTGTGGCTGCAATAGAAATCATGTTGAATTCACCATTGATCTCGGATCTGTTGTTGAAGGGTGAAATACATTTGGTTAAAGAGATTATGGCCAAATCCAACGAACTGGGCATGAAGACCTTCGATCAGGCATTGTTCGATCTTTACGAAGCCGATCTCATTACCTACGAAGATGCCCTGAGAAATGCGGATTCCATGAATGAGCTGCGTTTACGCATCAAGCTGGAAGGAAAGGAAGCGAAGGACTCGGACAAATTCAAAGGTCTCGACAAGATGGAACTGCTCGAAACCGAAGAATCCAGTGGTCTGCTCTTTTAGAAGCAAAGAAAACTGGGTTATTAAGGAAGTTGAAAATGAAGGGAATGCTATATGGATATAACACCTTTTCTGAAGCTGCTGATCCAGAAAAAGGGATCAGATCTTTTTTTTACGCCTAATGCACCGGTAAAAATCAAGGTCGAAGGCGTCATTTCATCAGTGGGCAAGATGAATCTGACCCCACAACAAGTGGAAGCCGCGGCATACAGCATCATGTATGACCGCCAGCGTGAAGAGATCAAGGAAAATCTTGAAACGGATTTTGCAATCGAGCTTGAGGAAGAGAACGCAAGGTTCAGGGTCAACGCTTTTCGCCAGCGTGGTGAAATGGCCATGGTATTGCGCTTAATTCCCAACGAGATTCCGACCATCGAAAGCCTGGGATTACCACCAGTGTTGAAACAACTGATCATGAACCGCCGTGGTCTCATCCTCATGGTGGGTGCAACCGGATCAGGGAAATCCACAACCTTGGCGTCAATGATTGCCTATCGAAACCGCAAGATGCCCGGCCATATTTTGACCATAGAAGATCCAATCGAATTTTCACACCCCAATGAACAGTGCATCATCAACCAGCGAGAAGTGGGCGTGGATACCCATTCCTATGCGTCAGCTCTGAAGAGTGCGATGCGTGAATCCCCGGATGTAATCATGATTGGTGAAATTCGGGATCGTGAAACCATGGCCACAGCGCTGGAGCTTTGTAATACTGGCCATCTCTGCATTAGCACCCTACACGCCAACAATGCTAACCAAGCCATGGAACGGGTAATCAATCTTTTCCCGCACGAGAGCCACAAGCAATTATTGATGGATCTCTCGGTCAACCTGCGCGCTGTTCTTTCCCAGCGACTGGTGACAGGCGTTGATTCTAAACGTATTCCGGCGGTGGAAGTTATGATCAACAATCCACATATAGCGGATCTGATCCTCAAAGGCAGACTCGACGAGATCAAAGAGGCCATGCAGGAAAGCGGGGTCGGAGGCATGCAGACCTTCGATCAGGCCTTGTTCAAGCTCTATGAAGCGGGCCGTATCGACATGGAAGAAGCATTGAGCCATGCTGACTCGAGAAACAACTTTGAGGCACTGGTAAATTTCGCCTGATTTTTTCTCGTTTGTTACTATGGTAATCTGGTCATGTGAAGAAGGTTTATACCTCCAGCGATCCTATCATGATCGGTTATCTCAAAGGTGTTCTTGAGGATCAAAACATCGCCTGTTTGATCAAAAACGAGCTTTTGCAAGGGGCAACTGGCGAGATTCCTCCACAAGAAGCGTGGCCAGAAATCTGGGTACAGGACGATCGTGATGAATGCGCTGCAAAAGCTTTGATCGAGCAACTCCTGATGCCTGGCGAGGAGACCAACAACTGGCACTGCCCGAATTGTGGTGAGTGGATCGAAAGCCAATTTTCTGAATGCTGGAGGTGTAACACCAGCCGCCCAATGCGTTGTTAGGAACCTTTGGTCAAGTCTGGTTGGAATTTATGAAGATGACTATAGAAGAACTGATCCGCACAAGACGATCCATCAATTCATTCAAATCCGATAAACCGGCAGATGATCTGATACTCAAGGCCATAGATCAGGCTCGCTGGGCACCCAACCACCAGCTCACTGAACCTTGGCGTTTCTATCTCATTGGTGAAGAGACAAAACAGTCGATTGTTGAGCTCAATGCGAAACTGGTCGGTGAGAAAAAAGGGCCGGAAGCTGGGCAGAAAAAACGCAAAAAGTGGTCACAAATTCCCGGCTGGCTGGCCGTAACAGTCACCAAGTCAGAAGACCCTCTGCGCCAACAGGAGGATTATGCTGCCTGTTGCTGTGCCATCCAGAATTTGGCGCTCTATCTATGGAAAGAGGGCATTGGTATCAAGTGGACGACCGGGGATATCATACGTGACCAGGAGTTTTACGATCTAATCTGGGTCGATCCGGCGATCGAGTCGGTGGTCGGGCTAATTTGGTACGGTTATCCTGACGAGTCACCCGTTTCCCACAGGAAACCAGTCGAAGAGATCCTGGTTCGGCTGCCCTGATCGGCTATGGATCAACTCGGTCGCTATGAACTCGTGCCTGCGACCACCGAGGAAAGTCTGGACATTACCCATGGTGTTTGCGATTCACCATTTGGGGCCGTGTTCATGGCGGTGTCCGCCCATGGGATCTGCTGGCTGGGCTTCATTGATCAAGATCAACGACAAAGCCTGATCGATTCTGCATTATCAGAAATTCATTCCAGGTTTGGAGACTGTCGCTTGCACGCACGAGATGATCTGATCTGTCACTGGGCCGGTGAAATCTTTAGGGAGAACGGCCCGGGAGATGTTCCTTTTTGGGTCGCAGGAACTGGGTTCCAAATCAAGGTCTGGAAGGCGTTACGGGCCATCCCCCGTGGTCAGGTAGTGTCCTATGGCAGTATTGCCAGAAAAATAGGTCAGCCCACAGCCTCTCGTGCGGTGGGACAGGCGGTAGGGAGCAACCCGGTGAGTATCCTTATTCCCTGCCATAGGGTGGTCCGCAGGGATGGCCAGGTTGGGAATTATCGCTGGGGTACTGATCGAAAAAAAGCGATCCTGAAGTGGGAGGCAGGCAAATGAAATTCGCACTGTTCAATCTTGGTTTCCGCCCTTTCTTTCTTTTTGGATCATTATATGCGCTGGTTTCGGTTGCGGTATGGGTTTTGATCTACTCAAGCCAGCTGGATATGCAAACCGCAGATTCCTCACCCATGATCTGGCATGGCCACGAAATGATCTTTGGCTATGCGGCAGCCGTGATCACAGGTTTTTTGCTGACAGCTGCAAGAAACTGGACCGGTATTCAGACGCTGCACGGTTGGCCATTGTTTTTGCTTTTGCTGTGCTGGTTGATCGCAAGAATCTTGGGTTTTACCGATCGACTACTACTGCAAGCCGTTTTTGACAACCTCTTTCTGCTCTTTTTTGCGGTTGCTCTTACACGTCCTATTGTTAGGGCCAAACACTGGAAAAGCCTGGGTATCGTCAGCAAGATAGTTCTTTTGATGGCCAGCAACATCGTGTTTTATCTTGGAGGAGCGCATGTTCTGGAAAATGGCGAACGGATTGGGCTGTTCTCTGGACTCTATCTTGTGATCGCATTGATTCTGGTGCTGTCACGCCGAGTGCTTCCCTTTTTTACCGAAAGAGGGGTTGGGTATCCGGTTGAGTTAACCAATCGGTTGTGGCTGGATCGGATCAGCCTGCTCTTATTTCTGTTCTTCTGGATTGCAGACATTATCGATTATGGTGGCATCCTTGCTACCCTGCTTGCCGCGATCCTGTTTGTGCTTCATGTGATCCGGATCCATGGGTGGTATACGCCCGGTATCTGGCGGCAACCGTTGCTCTGGTGCCTTTTTTCTGCCTATGTCTTCATCATTCTTGGTTTTCTCCTGAAAACGCTGGCGGGGATCACGACCCTCTCTCCCAATCTCGCCATCCATGCCTTCACCTATGGTGGAATCGGCATGATGACCTTGGGCATGATGTCGCGAGTGGCGTTGGGGCACACCGGCAGGAATGTATATGCACCCAGCTCTGCATTGTTCTGGATGTTTGTTGTCTTTCTGTCAGGTGCCGTTATCCGGGTTATTTTCCCTGTGTTCGCTCCCGGCCATTACCTGCTCTGGATTCAATGGTCGCATATACACTGGCTGATCGCGTTCAGTCTTTTCGTTTTCCTCTATGCGTCCAAGTTGATTTTGCCGAGGGTTGACGGCAAGCCAGGATAGAATCAGGATGACCCCCCATGTACCGATGGGTTGTTCTCATACTGTGGTTTGGTCTTTGGGGCTGCTCGGAAACCCCGGATGATCCCTATAACGCTTATGTGGCCGGAGATTTTGGGACTGCAAAGAGGCTCCTCCGGCCTTTGGCCGAAGTCGGTGATCCGAAGGCCCTGACCTATCTGGGAGCGATCTGTCAGATAGAACATGAATATACTGAAGCTGCCCGGTTCTATCTTGAGGCCGCCCGGCAAAACTATGCTCCAGGGCAATACAATCTAGGTGTGATGTTGCATCGGGGCAACGGGGTGCCACCGAATCTCATCGAGGCTTACGGCTGGCTCTATCTTGCGCTTGAGCAGGGCCATGACAAGGCACAAGATGAAATTTACAACATGACCGGTGAGCTCACACCAAATCAAACCATGAAGGCAAAAGCCTGGGTCAGAGAGCAGGTCAAACGGTTTTGAAAAGGGCCCCCGGGGCATGTACAATCTTCTTCTTGTCAAATCGTGATGATACCTGCCGGGGTGGCGGAATTGGTAGACGCGACGGATTCAAAATCCGTTTCCTTCGGGAGTGAGAGTTCGAGTCTCTCCCTCGGCACCATCATTATTGATGGCAATGCTCATCGCTGGCGCCAGTAACGCAGTGTCAGGTAACCGAAGAGCATGCCACCGAGATGCGCAAAGTGGGCGATACCCGCAGCGGTGCCCGTGATCCCTGCCCACAGTTCGATACCCCCATAAAGGAAGACGAACCATTTTGCCCTCAAGGCGATGGGGGGAAACATCAATATTAAAATCTCATCAGGAAAGATCAAACCAAAGGCCAGCAGTAATCCATAGACACCACCGGAGGCGCCGACGGTGGGATAAGCTTCTCCGCCCGCCGAGGAGGTGACCAACAACTGGATCAAACCCGCACCCACCACACAAATACAGTAGTAAAGAGCAAATTTTTTCGATCCCCAAGTATTTTCCAGGCGGGATCCAAACAGCCAGAGGGCATACATGTTGAAAAACAGATGCAACAGATTGCCATGCAAAAAAGCATAGGTGAACAGTTGCAAGAGATGGAAACGGGGCTGATCGGCACCTACCAGCGCATTCAGGCCTGAGGGCAGAGGCCACAGTGCCAACGCCTCAATCAATGGCATTCCATAAAGGTTCTGGATATAAAACATCGCCACATTGGAAATGATCAAGATTTTTACGACGGGAGGCATGAGAGGCACGACGCTTTAGCCTGTTATCAGAATAAAAGGCATGAGTCCCGCAAGTCCAAACAGGATCAGGTAAAAGGCAACAATATAATTCAACAGTTTCGGCCAGATCAGTATGGCAATACCGGCAAAAAGCGAGATAAGGGGTGGTGCGATCATAATAAAATCAATAGGCATGGTTTTCTCCTTCACATAGATTTTGCTTTAGGCAATTCCTGGATGATGAGATGTTTTTTTGAGCTCTCATCCCCAAGAAGGCTTTGATTACCGGCAAACCATCGTGACGAACTTCGCAAAGCTCCATTCTTTGGCAAAGGCAACAGGAGGATGTCGATTCCAGGTTCCGGTTCCCAACTTCAGTTATGTGCATAATTTGCATAATACGATGAGGGTTTTTGACTTATTTTCAATGTCGTGTTGCACCTTTTTACGCCTGTGTTTTGTAGTATTTCGGTAAGCCTAAGCATTGGTATGGCTGAAATCGATTTTGGCAAGGTCGTACAGTTTTCTCGGGTCAGCAAGCCATTGTCCCTGAAATAAGCCGTTGCTTGCTGACCCAGAAATGAAAGAGCCCTCTTTAAACGACAAGAAGGGTCATCAGACCAGGTTTGTCTCAATGATGACAGGTGGGCCGTGACAGGGAAAGCATTTTCTTACAGAGATCCGGCAACGTTAGATTTTAATTTTTCACTTTTCATGCTTTTTAATGGCTCCTGTTCCGGGTGACTTGAAGTTGACCTTATTCTGATCGAGATCACGATCCTTGTTTTTATCTTCGGCAAAGATCTTCAATAAAAGAATCAGGGGGGCTGCGTATGGGTAAGTTTGAAGATCTTAGACGACAGATGATTCAGTATCAGCTTGAGGCACGCGGGCTGCACGATGAAGCTGTTCTCGATGCGATCAATGCCGTGCCCCGTGAGGCATTCGTACCGACAGAGCTGGTGGAGTTTGCCTACAGCGACACACCGTTGCCGATCGCGGCCGGGCAAACGATTTCGCAGCCCTATATCGTTGCCGTGATGACCGCCGCCCTGGAACTGAAGCCGGAAGATCGGGTGCTGGAGATTGGTACCGGTTCCGGTTACGCGGCGGCCGTCCTCGCCGAAATTGCAAAAGGAGTCTATACCATCGAGCGGCATAAAATCCTGGCCGATTCCGCTCGCAAGCGACTCGAGGATCTGGGGTACCAAAATGTGAAAGTCTTGCATGGTGACGGAACTCTGGGCTGGCCCGAGTATGCCCCTTTCGATGCCATCATCGTCGCCGCTGGCGGACCGGAGGTTCCTGAAACCCTGAGACAACAATTGGCCATCGGTGGCCGCATGGTTATCCCTGTTGGTTCCTCTCTGGAAACGCAGAAGCTGATGCGTATCCGCCGTATCGGTGAAAATGAGTACGTAGAGGAAGATTTGGGCAGTGTGCGCTTTGTCCCACTGGTAGGCGCGGCAGGTTGGAAGGATGAGACGGCAACTGCACCGGCCACAGGCGTATCGCTACCGGAGTTGATCGAAGCATCGAGTGAACATTTTGCCGGTATTGATGAGGTGGATCTGGACAAGCTGCTGAAGCGCATTGGTGAATGCAGATTGGTTCTTCTGGGTGAGGCATCGCACGGGACCGCTGAGTTTTACGAAATGCGTGCACGCATCACCCGCGAGTTGATCGAGAAAAAAGGCTTCACCTGTGTCGCCGTCGAGGCCGACTGGCCGGATGCCATGCATATCGATCATTACATCCATGGAACCGAACCGGATCCTTTGCTGGAGAGCAAGCCTTTTTCTCGCTTTCCCACCTGGATGTGGGCCAATCATTCGGTACTCGAATTTACGCACTGGCTGAAGAAACATAATGATGTGATCCGTGAGGAAGACAGGAAGGTCGGTTTTTACGGGCTCGACCTGTACAGTATGTTTGCCTCGATGGAGGCGGTGCTGAGCTATCTGGAACAGGTTGATCCGGAGACCGCCCAGATCGCACGCACACGTTATGGTTGTCTGATGCCCTGGGCGCGTGATCCACAACTCTACGCACAGGTGACGCTAACAGATCAGTATCGGGCTTGCGAAAAAGAGGTGGTGGCGATACTGGAGGATCTACTGAAAAAACGGATGGAATATGTCAAGGCAGATGGTTATCGTTACTTCGATGCCCAACAGAATGCCCGTGTGGTAGCCAACGCCGAGCATTACTACCGAACCATGTATTATGCCGAAGCCAATTCCTGGAACCTTCGCGATCAGCATATGTTCGAGACCCTGCTCTCGATCCTCTCTTTCCGCGGACCGGATTCAAAAGTGGTCGTCTGGGAGCACAATTCCCATATAGGCGATGCACGCGCAACTCAGATGAGTGCTCGAGGCGAACTGAATATTGGTCAGCTGGTACGTGAGAAGTTTGGGGATCAGGCCTATCTGATCGGATTCGGGACCGATCATGGAACGGTTGCCGCAGCCTCTGAATGGGGTGGTCCGATGGAGGTGAAACAGGTGCGGCCATCACACATGCAGAGCTACGAGCGTATCTGTCATGAAGTCCCTGCAAACAATTTCCTGTTGCCCTTGCGTCAGGCCCTGAAGCAAGAAACCCGCGAAAGACTGTTGCCGGAACGTCTGGAACGGGCGATCGGTGTGATCTACCTGCCGGAGACAGAGTTGCAAAGTCATTATTTCTACGCCTGTTTACCGCGCCAGTTTGATGAGTATATTTGGTTTGATGAGAGCCATGCCGTCAAACCCCTCACCAAGCAATCCACCGAAGGCATCCCGGACACCTTTCCCTTCGGGTTGTAGGCGGATCGGTCATGGCGTTACCGATGACGGCACGCGAGATCATGCAGGCCTTTGCCCGGGAGACCGGTCTGACGAATCCGGCGGTTTCACCACGGCGTTATCTGTGGACGGATGCGTTTGCTGTGTGCAACTTTCTTGAGCTCTATCGCCAGTCGGGTAACTACGAGGATCTCCAGCTTGCCTTGCAACTAGTTGATCAGGTTCATGAAACCTTGGGTAAGCATCACCCTGAGAGCGGAAAGCAGGGTTGGCTCAGCGGTCTGCCCGATGAAGAGGCACAGCGCCACCCTACCCTCGCTGGCCTGCGCATCGGCAAGCAACACAATGAGCGACAGCCTGATGAGCCTTTCGACGAACAACTGGAGTGGGAGCGCGACGGCCAGTATTATCACTATCTGACCAAATGGATGCATGCACTTAGCCGCGTGGCACTGGTGACGGGGCGTAGTGTTTATCAGGTGTGGGCCATGGAACTGGCCAAGACCGCTCATGCTGCCTTTGTCTATGCACCTGCGGAAGGTCAGCCAAAGCGCATGTTCTGGAAGATGAGTACGGATCTTTCCCGGCCACTGGTGCCCTCCATGGGCCAGCATGATCCACTGGACGGGCTGGTGACTTACTTGCAGCTGGAGGCCGTTGCCACACGTTTCCATGATCTTCCGGAGAAACTGCATCTGGATATTGAGATCGACGATCTGACGGTCATGTGTGAGGGGCAGCGCTGGGTCACGCAAGATGCACTCGGTATCGGGGGGTTGCTGGGCGATGCTGGCAGGCTGGCCCAGTTGATTGCGATATACGGGATGACGGAATCCCGTCGCTTACAGGGCCTGTTGGTGGACAGCAATACCAGTTTGCAGGCGTTCGTCGCTCACCATCCACTGAACTTGCCAGCAGCGTACCGGTTGGCATTTCGGGAATTGGGCCTGTCCATAGGCCTGCATGCTATCGACAGAATGAAAAAGCTTCTTGAGCGATATCCAGAGAATTTTGATCAGCCGGATCGGATCCACTATCGACTGGAAAGCCTTCAGCCCTATCAACCCCTGCAGAAAGAGATCGAAACCTTTTGGCTTGAACCCTCGCACCGGGAAGTAAACAGCTGGATCGAGCATGCGGACATCAATAATGTCATGCTGGCCACGAGCCTGGTACCGGAAGGGTTTTTACTGATCACCTGAGTGATCAGGCGGAATCATCCATCGGCTCGGCACCAGCAGCGGTGAAAATAGCCTTTACCCGTTGTTTCATCTGGTTGAGTTCGTTCCGATCCGTTCCACGTAATACCACAGTGACGACGGAGCGTTGATCTTTGCGTGACGGGTAACTGCCAACACTCACGGCAGGGTGCTCATTCTGCAACGCGTCCAGTGCTTGTGCGATCCGGCTCTCCTGAGTGAAGGCACTGAGAGAGAGTGTGAGTATCGGTTTGCCACCTTTCAGTTCAGGCACCAGCCCTTCAAACATACCCTGCATGATGCGGGGCACGCCGGCGAGTACGAATACGTTCCCCAACCGGAAGCCGGGCGCTCCCGTCACCGGGTTTTCAATCAGGTATGCACCTTTGGGAATATTCGCCATTTTCAGGCGGGCTTCATTGAGACCCTCTTCTCCATAGGCCATGATCAGCCGCTGTACTGCATCGGGGTTGCGTTCAACCTCTACACCAAAGGCCTGGGCAACACACTCGGTGGTAATGTCATCATGAGTTGGGCCGATGCCGCCGGTGGTGAAGACGTAGTCATAATGTTTTCTCAATGTGTTGACTGCTTGGATGATTTCTTCACAGACATCACGCACCACACGTGCCTCCACCAAGGTGATGCCCAGTTCATCGAAGCGCCTCCCCAGGTAAGGCAGGTTGGCATCCTGAGTACGTCCAGAAAGGATTTCGTTACCGATGAGAAGAACTGCGGCTGTGGTCATGAGGATAAAACCTGGAGGTTGTCGATGAGGCGGGTCTTCCCAAGGCGGGCAGCAGCCAGGATGATCAATTCCTCTGGGGGCGTCCCCGTTGACGGGAGCTGGAGATCGTGACGCCGGCGGACACTTAGATATTCAGGTTCAAAACCGAACTGTTTAAGTTCATCCATACCCGCGTGTTCGAGCGTGGGATAGTCGGTTTCTCCAGCCCGAAGCTGATCGGCAATCTTCTGGAGCTGCTTGTAGAGTTCCGGTGCGATACGGCGTTGTTCTTCGTTCAGGTAGTTGTTGCGGGAACTCATCGCCAGCCCATCCTCCTCACGAACGGTCGGCAGGGACTGGATATCCACAGGGATACAGAGATCGCTAACCATGCGTTTGATGACCAGTAATTGTTGGTAGTCCTTTTCACCGAAGACAGCGGTATCGGGTTGCACTAGGTTGAGCAGCTTGGAGACCACGGTGGCGACGCCGGTGAAATGACCCGGGCGTGACGCGCCACACAGAAATCCATCCAGTGCCGGAACCGAAACCTCGGTATGGTTTTCGAGGCCGGACGGATAGACTTCAGCAACTTCCGGCGCAAACAGAATATCGGTTCCCCGTTCGGAAAGCTTTAGACTGTCTTCTTCCAGTGTACGGGGATAGGTGTCGTAATCTTCCCCCTGAATAAACTGCAAGGGATTCACGAAAATGGTCGCAATCACACGATCGGCCAATTGCCTGGCTCGATCGACCAGCGCCAGATGGCCTTCATGCAGGTTGCCCATGGTGGGGACCAGGCAGACAGAGAGCCCTGCGGCATGCCACTGTCTGACTTGGGTGCGAAGTTCGGTTGTATGGTGGATAATGTGCATGGAACGTTATTGTCTAGTCAAAACTGTGTTCATCTCCAGGGAAGGTTCCGGCTTTTACTTCATTTACGTAGGCCTCGACAGCGTGCTGAATGGAATCGTTTTCCACCATGAAATTTTTGCACATTTTCATGTAGCGGCCACCAATCCCAAGCATGTCGTGGAGGACCAGTACCTGTCCGTCACAGCCGGGACCGGCACCGATGCCGATCACGGGAATGGAAACAGAGCGACTGATTTCGGTTGCCAGATCGCGGGTCACCAGCTCAATGACCATCATCTCCGCACCGGCCTCTTCCAGTGCCTTTGCATCCTTCAGGATCTGTTCCGCACTGGTCTGATCACGGCCATGCACCCGGTAGCCTCCCAGCTTGTGCACCGACTGCGGCAAAAGACCGATATGGGCACACACAGGAATCCCCCGTGAACTCAGTAGGGAAACCGTCTCGGCCAGCCATTCTCCACCTTCCATTTTGACCACCTCAGCACGACCATCGCTCATGAGGCGTGCTGCATTGACCATGGCCTGTTCCGGCGTCGCATAGGTCATGAAGGGCATGTCGGCGATGACCAGACTCCGTTCTGCTCCCTGTCGTACGAGCGAGGTGTGATAAATCATGTCCTCAAGTTTGACGGAAACCGTAGATTCTTCCCCTTGTATTACCATACCCAGTGAATCACCCACCAACAACACGTCCACCCCGGCTTTGTCGAGCACACTGGCAAAAGTGGCGTCGTAGCAGGTCAGCATGGTGATTTTTTCACCCACCTCTTTCATCTTGCGCAATGTGGTCACAGAAACTTTTTTCATGGGTGTATCCTGAAGGGTTGAGACGTAAGCATAGCAAAAAGTTTGGATCAGGAGTCCCCTATTTTTGAGAGATCCTGCCCCGATAGGTTTTTCAGCAATTCTGCCACACATCCATGGCCCGGGATCTGGAGATCCGGGGCGATTTCAGCCAATGGGTAGAGAACGAATGAGCGCTCGGTGAGCATGGCATGCGGTACGGTCAAATCCGGGTCTTCGATCTGTGTATTTCCGTAGATTAGGAGATCCAAATCCAGAGTGCGTGGTCCCCAACGGATGCGTCGGACGCGTTGATGTTTCTGTTCGATTGCCTGCAGTTCACGCAATAGGGGCAGAGGTTCGAGGCAGGTTTCAATTTCGGCCACGGCATTGATGTAGTCGGGCTGACCGGGAGGTCCGACGGGATCACTACGATAGAGTGAGGAGTGGCGGATCAGTCGGGTCTGGTGGATCGCATTCAGTTCCTCAAGCGCTGTTTGCACTTGATTGACCGGATCGTCGAGATTACTGCCAAGGCCAATGTAGGCTGTTAATTCTTGCATCCGTGTAATCAACTCTTCTTGCGTTTGCGAGGCCTCCGATGCCGGCGTTTCTTTTTGTCAGCAGGCAGAGAGGCCTGCATTTCCCGCCTTCGTTCTTCACTGGCGATTTGGAACTCGGTCCACCAGTCAGCCAGCTCCTGGGGTGCCCCGCCTACCTCGGCCCGCAACAGAAGAAAATCATAGGCGGCGCGAAACCGCTTGTGCGTCAGCAGGATATAAGGGCGGCGACCATGGCGATTTTGCAAGCGATCCTGTAATGCCCAGATCTCACGGATCACAGTGGTGAAACGTCGGGGGATGGCAACCCTGGCGATTTGCTGCGAAATGACGGTATCCGCTGCCAAGCGTTGTGCCTCGAACTGAGAAGCACCATTCATGCGAAAATGCTCGAGCTGTTTTTGCATGGGTTCCCACAGCATCACGGAATAAAGGAAAGCGGGATTTATCGGTTTACCTTGGGCGATACGTTGATCGGTATTTTCCAATGCACGGATCACCAGCATGTGAGGGAAATGGTTTTCTTCTTCCTTGAGAATCTTTTCGATCTGGGGGAAAAGTTGTCCAAACAGGCCGTAGTGACGGAGTTGTTCGAAGGTCTGCAGTGCACAGCCGCCAAGAAAGAGTTTATTGACCTCTTCAAACAGGCGTGCCGGAGGAATATCATTAAGAAGAGAGGTCAGTTTGGGAATGGGGCTCTCTGTTTTACTGTCGATAGAAAAGCCGAGCTTGGCTGCAAAACGGATGGCACGCAGCATTCTGACAGGATCTTCACGATAACGTGCTTCTGGTTCTCCGATGAAACGGATTCGCCCCGCTTTTATGTCCTCGACTCCACCAACATAATCGACGATAGAGAAATCGGCAATGTTGTAATAAAGCGCATTAAC
Source organism: Gammaproteobacteria bacterium (assembly GCA_026984775.1). Classification (GTDB taxonomy): domain Bacteria; phylum Pseudomonadota; class Gammaproteobacteria; order CAJXQU01; family CAJXQU01; genus CAJXQU01. Next base: position 7,347 of record JALSRM010000004.1, on the reverse strand, counting down.
GGTGAAGTCTCTGCGCCAGACATCGGTGTCAATATCGCCATAGACGTTATCGCGCACGATTAGGCCATCCTCAATGATACGATCACCCTCAGTTTCGTGGTGTGCCCGGAAGGTGGCTACTTCGATGATTTCTCGCCCGAAATGCACATGTGCCAGCCGGAAGCGCCGTCCGATTAGACGGCAGTTACGGAACAGTTCCCGTACCTGTTCCGGCCGGGCATCAGTAGCAATATCGAAGTCTTTAGGTTCCCGGCCGAGCAGGAGGTCACGTACTCCGCCCCCGACCAGATAGGATTTGTAGCCAGCCTGCTTGAGCCGATAGAGCACTTTCAGTGCCGCTTCGGAAATATTGTTGCGAGAGATAGGGTGTTCGGCACGGGGAATAATTCGTGGCTTCGGTTTGAACGGCAGGACATCGGCTTTGTTCTTCATCAGAACGGGTTCATGTTTGTTAAATCTTTCGCATCTTATAATTTTTATTCGGTTATAATAACATGACAGTAAACAATACGCTCCCTTCGTCTAGTGGCCTAGGACTCCGCCCTCTCACGGCGGCAACAGGGGTTCGAGTCCCCTAGGGAGCGCCAACTATTAGTTACTGAAGACAATGACCATAAACTTTCCTGCCACCCGCATGCGGCGCATGCGTAAGGACGATTTTTCTCGTCGGCTGATGCGAGAGCATCATTTGACTTTGGATGATCTCATCTATCCTGTTTTCGTTTTGGAGGGGAAAGGAAAACGCGAGAGCGTCGTTTCCATGCCGGGTATAGATCGTGTCTCCATCGACGAGTTGCTTAAAGAGGCAGCTGAGCTTTTGGAGCTACAAATTCCCGCCATTGCCCTCTTTCCGGTAACTCCGGTGGAAAACAAGTCCGAGGATGCCTGTGAGGCCTGGAACCCAGAAGGTTTGATACAGCGGGCCGTGCGTACGCTGAAAGCGGAATATCCGGAGCTGGGTGTGATCACCGATGTGGCACTGGATCCGTTTACGACACATGGACAGGATGGCCTGATCGACCAGGATGGATACGTGATCAACGATGAAACTGTGGAGGTGCTGGTCAAGCAGGCACTTTCCCATGCCCATGCCGGCGCCGATATCGTTGCCCCATCGGACATGATGGATGGCCGAGTGAGAGCGATTCGTGAGGCCCTGGAAAAGGAAGGGTATGAGAACACCCAGATACTAGCCTATTCGGCCAAATACGCCTCCAGTTTTTATGGCCCGTTTCGGGATGCTGTGGGTTCCGCAGCCAACCTGGGCTCTGGCAACAAGTTCACTTATCAGATGGATCCGGCCAACAGTAATGAGGCGTTGCATGAGATTGCTCTGGACCTGGACGAAGGTGCCGACATGGTCATGGTCAAACCGGGAATGCCTTATCTGGATATCGTCCGGCGTGTGAAGGATGAATTTTCAGCACCCACGTTCGTGTACCAGGTTAGCGGTGAATATGCGATGCTCAAGGCCGCCACGGCCAATGACTGGTTGAATGAGCGGGCTGTGGTGATGGAGTCGCTCCTCGCATTCAAACGTGCCGGCGCCGATGCGATTCTGACCTATTATGCCAAACAGGCAGCACAATGGATTTCTGAACAGGAATAGATATACATCGATGGATGTCAAAAAATACATGCTTGATCTCGGGCAGAAAGCCCGTGCAGCTTCACGTGCCATGGCACGGGCCGACAGCTTGGCGAAAAATACTGCACTGCTGGCCATTGCGGACAGTATTGAAGAGAAAAAGCCTGATCTGATCGCAGCTAACAAGAAGGACTTGAAACAAGGGGCGGATTTGGAACCGGCCATGCGCGATCGGCTGGAACTTAATGACGCCCGAATCGCTGCCATGGCCGATGGCTTGCGTCAGGTGGCAGGCCTGGCCGATCCTGTTGGTGAAATTACGGATCTTCGTTATCGGCCATCCGGAATCCAAGTGGGGAAAATGCGCGTACCCTTGGGGGTTGTCGGTATTATCTATGAGTCGCGTCCAAACGTTACTGCTGATGCGGCAGCACTGGCGCTAAAATCGGGGAATGCAACCATACTGCGCGGTGGATCCGAAGCGATCCATTCCAATCAGGCCATCGCTGGTTGCGTACGGGAAGGATTGAAAAAGGCCGGGTTGCCCGAGGCGGCAGTGCAAGTGATCGAAACCACGGATCGGACGGCCGTGGGTGAACTGCTGGCCATGCAGGAATTTGTCGACGTGATCATTCCCAGGGGTGGAAAAGGTTTGATCGAACGCATCAGCCGTGAGGCGACCATGCCGGTGATCAAACATCTTGACGGGATCTGTCACGTCTATGTCGACGAGCAGGCAGATCTGGACAAAGCGATCCGTATCGCCTTCAATGCCAAAACCCACCGTTACGGCGTCTGTAATGCCATGGAGACCCTGTTGCTGGCGGAGTCCATTGCAGAGGTGGTGCTTGATGTACTGGTACCCATGTACCAGGAAAAGGGGGTGGAATTACGGGGCTGTGCCGCAACCCGGGCCATTGTCCCCGAGATTGCAGAGGCAACAGAAGAAGACTGGCATACTGAATACCTGGCTCCGATACTTTCCATCCGCATTGTCCAGGGTGTGGAAGAGGCGATTGATCACATTAATCGTTACAGTTCGCAACATACCGACACGATCGTAACGGAAGATTATTCCATAGCCCGCCGCTTTCTGCGCGAAGTGGATTCCAGTTCGGTCATGGTCAATGCCTCTACCCGCTTTGCCGATGGCTATGAATACGGGCTCGGTGCCGAGATCGGCATCAGTACGGACAAGTTCCATGCCCGGGGTCCCGTCGGTCTGGAAGGGTTGACCTCGCAGAAATTTATCGTCCTTGGTGATGGTCAGATCCGTGAATAAACGGGGACAATCCAGCCGATGAAACCTGTTGGCTTGCTTGGCGGGACGTTCAATCCGGTACACCATGGACATTTGCGGGCAGCAATCGAGACCAAGGAGGTTTTAGATTTAGCCCGTGTACATCTGATCCCCCTACTCATTCCGCCCCACCGCGATCCACCGGAAGTGAGCGCACACTTGCGATTGAGTATGTTGCAGGCAGCGACAGCCGATGAACCAGCTCTGCTGGCCGATGATCGCGAAATCCGTCGTGGCGGCGTCTCCTATACTATTGATACCCTGATCCAAATGCGCGATGAAATGCCCGAAACACCGTTATGCATGATTCTGGGTACGGATGCCTTTGCCTGGCTGCATACCTGGCGGGAGTGGGAACACCTGATCGAGCTGGCGCACATCATTGTAGTACATCGTCCGGGCACCGATCTGCCGAAAGATGTGCCCGCGAATCGTCTGCTCCGGGAAAGGGAGACCTGCAAGAAAGAGGATCTGCAGGACTCCCCTGCGGGTAGTTTCCTGTCGATGGCGATCCCGTTTCTGGAGATCTCCTCGACACGCATCCGATCGATCCTGCACAATGGGCAGAATCCGAGATACTTGTTACCCGATTCCGTACTGGAAATTATCAGGAAGGAAAGACTCTATTTATGATGACAACAGAAGAACTCAAACAACTGGTAATCAACGCTCTAGAAGCTGTGAAAGGGCAGGATATCCATGTAATGGATGTGCGTGAACTGACCACCATAACCGACTATATGATCGTCGTGTCGGGAACATCCAACCGGCAGGTCAAGGCACTGGCCCAGAAAGTTGTGGAGGCGAGCAAAAAGGCTGGTGTACGACCCCTTGGGGTCGAAGGTGAGGAGAAGGCCGAATGGGTGTTGGTGGATCTGAACGATGTGATCGTTCATATTATGCAGCCGGTAACACGCGATTTTTACCAGCTGGAAAAACTCTGGTCTTCCTCTGAAGACTCGGATAAGGAACTTCCTGGTTCAAACCAGATCGGATGAAGATCTATCTGATCGCCGTCGGCAAACGCATGCCAGAGTGGATCAATATCGGTTTCAACGAATATGCCCGAAGATTGCAGAGAGATATTTCTCTGCAGTTGATCGAGATTCCCACCGCACGCAAGTCGAACGCTCAAGACCGTCAAACCGTTATACGCGATGAGGGGGCTAAGTTGATTGCAGCTATCCCTGAAGCAGCGTGGGTGGTAGCACTTGATGAACGCGGCAGGCAGTGGGACAGTAAGGAGCTTGCGCAACAACTTGAGAACTGGGCAGGTCATTCTGCACAGGTCGCTTTGTTGATCGGTGGTGCGGACGGGCTGGATCAAGCCTGCCGTGATCGTGCCGATCAGATCTGGTCGCTCTCCCCGCTTACCCTGCCGCATGCCTTGGTAAGGGTGATCGTCGCGGAACAGATTTACCGTGCCTGGAGCTTGAACAACCATCACCCGTATCATCGATCATGATGCTCTATCTTGCTTCCCGGTCCCCCCGTCGCCGTGAACTTCTCGATCAAATAGGCGTTCCGTATAAATGTCTGGATGTGGAGATTGATGAGCATTGGAATGGGCAGGAACGCGCTGCCGACTATGTTGCACGGCTGGCCAGAGAGAAGGCGGAAGTCGGTAAGGCATCACTGGTGTCACAAAACAGTCATCCAGTTCTGGCAGCGGATACCGCAGTGGTGCTGGATGATGTCATTCTGGGCAAGGCCACAACAGAAGCAGAAGCGTTGTCCATGTTGAGGCAGTTATCGGGCCGTTGCCACCAGGTGTACACTGGTGTGGCTCTGGCTGCAGAACAAACGATGGTGGAGGTCTGTCTCTCCAGGGTTTGTTTTCGTCCCACAACAGAAGAAGAGCGTGATATCTATGTACAGACTGGCGAACCTTTCGGCAAGGCGGGAGGCTATGCCATCCAGGGAAGGGGGGCGATCTTCATCGAGCGCCTCGAAGGCAGTTATTCCGGTGTCATGGGGCTGCCACTGTTTGAAACCGCCGAACTTCTCAACACAGCGGGGATACTCCTGCCCTAGATCACAATTCTGGCACAGTTCATGTATGTCAAAAAACATGAACAGACACAGACATCAACAGGCTTTTTTTGTTTCTTCGGCGGTAGTTGCCAGCCGCCTCCGCACGGTGATGCAGATTGCGAAAGAGATCTCCCTGGCAGCAAAGAACGCGAAGGCGATCGCTGAACGGGCGGGCGAAAAGGCGAACAGTTTCAAGCCCATTACGGATTTTATTGACGAAATGGGGAGAGAGACTATCCAGTTGGTGGAAGAGATCAACGATCAGGCACTCTCAGTCTCGCGTAGTGCGGTTGAGGAATTCCGTTGTTCCGATGCCAGTGCCCGTTTTGTCAGGGCTACTGAGCTGCTAGGCGATAATGAACGAACCAAGGTTCTCAGCGAGAAGGCCGAAGCGATCCGAAAAGACGCTCAGAGGCAGCAAAAAGAGGTCCATCAGCAAGCCATGCAGTTGCTCGATCTGTTACAGCAGATCGGAAGTTGTATGCGCGCATCAGGCGTCATCTCCACCCGTTCGAGAGTGGAGGCGGTCACCGCGGAAGAGTATCAGGAGAGTCTGCAGGTGGTGGCCGAAACGATTGAAAAGGCCTCTGAGCGGATAAAGGGAATCATCCGCGATTGTGAAAACACCATTCACCACAGTATGTAGATAAAACACAGGATTTTCTCATGAAAGAAACCATACTTTTTGATGAAGGCTACCAATGGATCATGTTTGGACGGGATCCCGACAAGCCGGAAGGCATCATCGATACCAACCAGTTCATGATCAAGGACGGTAACCGGAATGTACTACTAGACCCTGGCGGGATCGAGATCTTTTCATCGATGCTGGCTTGTGTGACCCGCTATGCCGACCCTTCTGAAATCAGCGATATCTTTGCTTCCCACCAGGATCCGGATATTATCTCCTCGCTTGGGCTGTGGGATCGGGCGGTGCCACATGCAAAACTGCACGCACCGTGGTTGTGGGAGGGTTTCATTCGCCATTTCGGCTGCGAAAACATCCAGTATTGCGGTATCTCCGATGAGGGTGGCGAGATCGAGCTGAATCACACCCGCCTGCAGTTCATTCCCGCACATTATCTGCATGCTTCAGGCAATTATCACGTTTACGATCCGGAGGCGAAAATTCTCATGAGTGGTGATGTGGGAGCTGCACTGGAGCCTGAAGGGGCGCCCATGTTCGTCGAGGATTTCGATCAGCATGTGCAGAAGATGATACTTTTCCATCAACGCTGGATGCCGTCCAACCGGGCGAAGAACGACTGGATCAGACGAGTGCGCAAGCTCAATATCGAGATCATGGCGCCACAACACGGTCGTCTTTTCAAAGGCGATGATGTCAAACGTTTCCTTGATTGGTTCGAGGCGCTGGAAGTGGGTACCGGGATCAAAAACACAGCCAGAAGTTACGCCTGATCAGATCCCCTTTCTTTGAAGAGCCGTGGTGTTCAATCCACGGCTTTTTTTGTTTTCGGGGCAAAGAGAATCTGGCAAGCAAGGGAAAGGTGTTATACCTTTCCAGATTCTGTTGATGTATTTATGAACAAATGACCCGATTCAGTCAAAACCTGCTGGCCTGGTTCGAGCAGAATGGGCGAAAAAACCTGCCCTGGCAATCACCGCCTACCCCCTATCGGGTGTGGGTTTCCGAGATCATGCTGCAACAAACCCAAGTGCAGACAGTGATCCCATATTATGAACGTTTCCTTCAGCGTTTCCCTGACGTGGAGGCACTGGCGCGGGCAACACTGGACGAGGTGCTGCGGCTCTGGTCCGGGCTGGGTTATTACGCCCGTGCAAGGAACCTGCACAAAGCCGCAAAGCAGATTTGTGATCGGTTTGATGGCCGCTTCCCCGAGAGTCTGGAACAACTGCAGGCGCTCCCTGGCGTTGGTCGTTCTACCGCCGGTGCTATTCTTGCTCTGGCCATGCAAAAACGTCAGCCGATTCTGGATGGCAATGTGAAGCGAGTTTTGACCCGTTATCACGCCATTGAGGGTTGGCCTGGCAAGGCGTCGATCGAGAAGCAGCTCTGGCAGCTGGCCGATTGGCACACACCCGAAGAGAATGTGAGTGCCTACACACAAGCCATCATGGATCTGGGGGCAATCCTGTGTACACGAAAGCTGCCCGACTGTGATCGTTGTCCGGTCAGCGATGAGTGTGAGGCGAGGAGAATGGGACGACAGTCAGCCTTCCCTACGCCCCGCCCGAAAAAGGATCTGCCCGTGAAAAAAAAACGGTTCTTGATCTTGAGTCATCCAGTCGGCGGGATTCTGTTGGAAAAAAGGGCACCCAGCGGGATCTGGGGTGGTTTGTGGAGTCTTCCGGAGTGTGATCATGGAATCGATCTGTACCATTTTTGCCGTGAGCGATTCGGCTGTGCGATCGAAAGCTGCGAAGAGTTGGATATGGTTCGTCA
>JALSRM010000003.1 GCA_026984775.1 Gammaproteobacteria bacterium | reverse complement strand
GTGATCAATGATGCGGGGTTACCCTTCACCGGCCACACAGAATACCTGGCAAAAAAAACCGGTGGCTACCAGCCAGTCATGATGCTGGCCACACCCGATTTACGCGTGGCGCTTATGACAACACATGCTCCCCTGTCCGCCATCCCTGAGATGATTACGGAAGAACTGATTCTGAGCGTCACACGGATTATCGATCAAGATCTGCGTCACCGCTTCAACATCGACACTCCCCGCATTGCCGTATGCGGACTCAATCCTCACGCGGGAGAAGGCGGCCATCTAGGCCTTGAAGAAATTAACACGATCATACCGGCGCTGGAAAAACTTGCATCAGAAGGGATCAATGTTCGAGGTCCGCTGCCGGCAGATACCGCTTTCACACCCTATCAGCTGCGACAGTATGATGTGGTTCTGGCCATGTATCATGATCAAGGTTTGCCAGTTCTAAAACATCAGGGCTTTGGTAATGCGGTCAATGTCACGCTGGGTCTTCCCATTATCCGCACCTCGGTCGATCACGGCACGGCGCTCGATCTCGCCGGTACAGGCAATATCGATGAGGGCAGCCTCTGCGCGGCCATCAACATGGCGATGGAACTGGCCCAATGAGTCAAACCAGCCACAATCATTATCCCAGAAAAAGATTTGGCCAACATTTTCTCACCGATCCGGCCATCATCGATCAGATTATCACTAGTTTCGCACCACTGAAAGGAGAGCGGATTGTTGAGATTGGACCTGGCACCGGTAGGCTCACCGGGCCCCTCCTTGCTCGTGTGGACACGCTTGACGTCATTGAACTGGATCGTGATTTGGCCCGGTGTTTGCGGGAAGATCGGACACTGAGTAACCTTCGTGTTCATGAAGGTGATGTTCTTAATTTCTCCTTCCTGTCTCTCGCTGGGGCTAATGAGAAATTGCGCCTGATTGGCAACCTGCCGTATAACATCTCGACCCCTCTGATCTTTCATCTGTTGAATCAAATCGAGGTCATTTCAGACATGACCTTCATGCTACAAAAAGAGGTGGCTGACCGGATGACAGCCGAAACGGGAACCCGTCAATATGGACGCCTCTCTGTCATGCTGCAAGTTACCTGTGATACAGAACCTCTCTTCAATGTACCGCCTGAGGCTTTTACTCCCCCACCAAAGGTCATGTCCACGGTCATTCGTCTGCAACCGAAGACAGACCCTCCGCCTCTTGAAGATCATCAACTGTTTTCAAAACTGATCCGGCAAGCTTTCAGCCAGCGTCGCAAAACACTGCATAATGTACTGAAGGGTTTCGTCCAAGATGAGGTGCTGGAAGCTGCCGGAATTTCACCGAGTGCCAGAGCTGACACCATTGATGTGGACAGTTGGGTCCGCCTAGCCAATATTTTGGCTATAAAATCACCCTGAAATCAAAGTATTAAACAACAAAAAGTTCTTCAATTAGAGAAAAAACTATGTGAAAATCATCACAAATTTTGGCTAAGTGATTGAGTAAAAAGAACTATTGAATTTATCCACAAAAACTGTGGATAACTCTGTGAACAAACTGCAAAGAGAGAGCGGGACACCTTGATCTTATTAGCATCTCCTTAAAATGGATAAAACATAAACAAAAGCAGAACTTTTAATAAAAACAAGTAGATACGGCAATATTATGATATTTAACAATCATAGATTTCGGCAAGTTGAATTATTGAAAACTCAAAAAGATATTTGTGTATAAGTCAATACCTTTGTGAACAAAAACAGGAAAAAAATCACTTGACAAAAAATCCCGAAGGTCTGATCAAAAAGATTGAAAACACCATAGAAGCCATTGGCAATCTGACGGCTGTCCTGTTACTGATCATGGTGGTACTGATCAGCTACGACGTGGCCATGCGCTATCTTTTTAACAGTGGATCGGTCGCTCTGCAGGAACTGGAATGGCATCTGTTTTCGCTCATTTTCCTGATTGGTGCCTCCTATACGTTAAAACATGATGATCATGTCCGGGTTGATATCGTCTATCGCAGCACGCGTATAAGTGATCGCTATCGATTATGGATCGATATTTTCGGAACACTGTTTTTTCTGATCCCTTTTTGCCTGCTGGTGATCATCAACTCCTGGCATTTTGTAGAGAACTCTTTCTCTCTCCATGAGACATCGCCGGATGCCGGAGGTCTCCCCTATCGCTGGCTGTTGAAAGCGATGATCCCTGCGGGTTTCGCCCTGTTACTGATTCAAGGCATTGCAGAGCTGCTGAAGAATATAAGGAAGTTACGATCATGATCTTTGACATGGAGACATGGGCTCTCATTATGTTTCTCGTCGCCATGCTAGCCTTGATGCTTGGCTACCCCGTTGCTTTTACCTTGGGCTCGATCGCTGCCTTGTTTGGTACAGTCTTTCTGGGTTTCGATTTTTTTGAACTGCTGCCCCTCAGGATCTGGGGCATAATGACCAACTTTACTCTGTTAGCCGTGCCGCTATTTATTTTCATGGGTATCGTCCTCGAAAAATCGGGGTTGGCCGAGGATCTGCTGGAAACCATGGGGCAACTGTTCGGCAAGCGGCGGGGGGGACTGGCTCTTTCCGTTGTGATTGTCGGCGCATTGCTGGCTGCAACTACTGGAGTCGTTGGCGCAACCGTCGTCACTATGGGCGTGATCGCACTGCCTGCGATGCTCAAGCATCATTATTCACCACAGCTGGCAACAGGCACCATCGCGGCTTCCGGTACGTTGGGGCAGATTATTCCACCGAGTATCATTCTGATTTTACTGGCGGATGTGATCGGCGTCCCCGTGGGCCGTCTGTTCATTGGCGCTGTGGTTCCCGGCCTGCTTCTGATCCTGTTGTTTATTCTTTATATTCTCTATGTTGCCTGGCGTAGACCTGACTGTGCACCTGCACTCGAGTCGCATTCAACCGGGAAACTCATGGCCCGTGTACTGAAAAGTCTGCTTCCCCCACTGTTTCTGATCATTGCTGTTCTGGGTTCAATTTTTTTGGGTATCGCATCACCCACTGAATCAGCTGCCATTGGATCACTGGGCGCATTGCTTTTGGCTGCTATTCACCGCCGCCTCTCCATGACTGGTCTGATAGATGCGGCAAAACATACAACACGCCTGACCAGTATGGTCTTCCTGATCCTGATCGGGGCAACGGCTTTCGGACTGGTCTTCCGGGGTATGGGTGGCGATCAGATCGTGGAAGATCTGTTCACTCAACTTCCGGGAGGGACTTGGGGATTCCTTCTAGTCAGTATGGCACTGATCTTCTTCCTTGGGTTTTTCCTCGATTTTCTTGAAATCTGCTTCATCGTTGTTCCCATTCTTGCCCCGATCGCTAACCTGCTTGGACTCGATTTGTTATGGTTTGCCGTCCTGATTGCGGTCAATCTCCAGACCTCTTTCCTGACACCACCCTTCGGATTCTCCCTTTTCTATCTCAAGGCGGTCGCTCCGGCAGAAGTCACCATCCAGCAGATCTACCACGGGATTATCCCTTTTGTCCTGATACAGGTGTTTGTTATTCTGATCATCGCCTTGTTCCCAGACCTGATCCTCTGGTTGCCCGATTTGATGGACCAGTTGCAGCAATAAGCAATAACCCCATAGCGTGTTATCTTTCTGCTGATAGTCAGAGAGTACAGACGATAAACTGGCCCTACCTTGCAAAACAAGGTCCGATCGTGGCCTGCTTTTCAGACGCCTCTTGTGATGAAGTTCACAAAAAACAGCTAACTCATTGTCTTTGATAGCGAAATGATTTTACCCACAGATTCTGTGGATAACTTTGTGTATAAACTGCGTCAAAAGGCTGGCACCCGTCGTCAATATTACAGTTCTGTTAAATCGGTTATTTTTTAACCACTACATATATAATTTCGGAATCAACAAGTTACGTGATCTTTTACGTTATTCACAGGAGAAAATAAAAATAACCCTAAAAAAATACATTTATTCTGCCCAGTGTGAATAACTTAGCCCCTGAATAGCGCTATAACAGGCTTCGTGTCTGGCCTGATACCCCGCCAGATCAGAAACGATTCCGCTGCCTGCTCCACAAGCATCCCGAGTCCATCTACGGATTTTGCTGCACCGTGTTCCAGCCCCCATCGGACAAAGGCTGTGGCTTCTTTGGCATACATCATGTCGTAACATAAGGCCTCTTCTGACAGGAGAGTTTCTGGCAGAGGGGGCACCTCTCCCTGCAAGCTTGCAGAGGTGCCATTGATCACAATGTCGAATTGCTGGCCTGCCAGATCAGAAAATCCCACACAGGAAACATTACCGTAATCGGAGAACATTTCGGCAAGTTCTTCTGCTCGAGCGAGTGTTCGGTTGGCAACGACTAACCTAGCCGGCTTTTCCAGTAACAACGGTTCAAGCACCCCCCGGACGGCCCCCCCCGCGCCCAGGATCAATAGTCTCTTTCCCACGATCTCCTGTTGTTGGTTGACGGTAATATCACGCAACAAACCCCGGCCATCTGTGTTGTCGGCATAGATCACATCGCCATCGAACCAAAGGGTATTAACAGCACCGGCTCGTTCTGCGATACGACTACGTCGATCTGCCAATTCCCACGCCTGCTGTTTGAAAGGCACGGTGATGTTCAACCCACAACCATTGGCCAAACGAAATTGTTCGACCATTTCGGGAAACCTGTCGAGGGGAACTTCAATTGCCTGATAGGCCAACCGCTGGCCTGTCTGCCGTGCAAATTGCAGATGAATTTCGGGTGAGAGGCTGTGGCTGACAGGATTGCCCATCACTGCGTAGTTATCAATGCCGGATTGGAGTCGTATTTCAGGCAGTTTTGAGGTCATCGGTATTTTGACTTAGCAGGAAAATGCTGATTATACCGATGCCAAGCAAAATGTTTGAGCAGGAGAGGCAACTGCCAAAAATTGACGGGTTATTTCATCACACTGCTCATATCCCACATGGGCAAGAAAATACCCAACGCCATAATCAACACCATGACACCAATAATCGTGATCAGAACGGGTTCAATCGTTGAGCTGAGGTTTTTCACATCATAGTCCACCTCACGCTCATAAAAACCAGCAACTTCTTCCATCATCTCATCCACCGCTCCAGTCTCTTCACCAACACTGAGCATCTGGATCACCAGCGGAGAAAACATCCTGGTTTCCGTAGCCGCTTTGGTCAGAGTACCGCCGCGCTCAACAGCGTTACGAATCTCCTTTACCTTTACACTGATAAACTGATTATCCACAGCCCGGGCCACCACTGACAGCGCCTGGGTCAGCGGCACACCAGCACCCACCGACATGGCAAAGGAACGGGCAAAACGACCGAGAATCGCACGCTGGATGATGTCACCCACCAGTGGCAAACGTAGCTTGAAACGGTCCCACACATAACGACCTGGTTTCGTCCGCAACCAATACCTGAAAGAAGCTACGCCCATGATCAGTACGCCAAGCATGAATCCCCAGTAGTGAACGAAAAAATCGGATGTCGCCATCAACACTCGGGTAGCCAGGGGTAGCTCCACGCTGGCAGTGGCGAAAATCTTGGCAAAGGCCGGAATCACCCAGATATTGATCACGGTCACTGCAACGGCAATAGCGATCAAAACAAACATGGGATAACGCAATGCACTCTTGATCCTTTGGCGAGTCTCTTTGTCGTACTCCATATAACGTGAGATCTGAAGAAAGGCTTCGTCGAGCCGGCCGGTGTTCTCTCCCACACCGATCATTGCCACAAACAGGGGAGGGAAGATGCGTGGATACTGTTTCAGTGCAACACTCAGTTCCTGGCCTGATTCGAGATCCTTCTGGATCGCTTTCAATACTTCGGCAAAATATTCATTCCTGATCGATCCCAGAATACCACCAATAGCCTGGTTGACCGGGATGCCGGTGCGCAGCAGCGTATACATTTGGCGTGAGAACATGATCATCTCGCCTAGGCTAGGGGGCTTTCTGTTTTTGAATATCTGCCCCAGCTCCTTGAGAATGTTTCGCTCTTCTTTCTTTTCCTGAATATTGATCGGTGTAATGCCGCTACTCAAAAGGTGAGAGGCAACGGCGTCCGGTGACGTACCCTCAAGATCGCCGCTGATCAAAGCACCCGAAGTGTCTCTTCCCTTATACTCGAATACTGCCATCAATCGTCAACACTACTGAGAGACAATTCCGTATCACTGAAGGAAAAGGTCCGTTCCATAGGCGACTCTTCATCAAGGATTTCTGCATCCGAACTCAAGGTCAGTGAAGCTTCTTCCATAAACGGTTCAGCATCATTCTCGATATCGACTTCGATCTCTGCTGCCACCCGCATCACCTCTTCCAGTGTCGTTACTCCCTTACGGGCAAGGTCCATCGCAACCTGTCCCAGGGGCCTGTAGCCTGCCGCCAAATTGGCAGCCTGAATAAATTCCCGGTTGTCCCCGGATGCCAGTGCGAGAGAAAGCTCTTTGTCGATCATCAACAATTCCTGTACTGCGATCCGTCCGGAATAACCGGTATGATGACATTTCTGGCAACCACTGCCGATATAGTATGAATGTCCGGTTCCCCCCGCCTTTTCAAGCCAACTCTGCTCCTGTGGGTCGGGTTCGTGTACCGTCTTGCAACTGTCACAGATCCGTCGGATCAGACGCTGTGCAAGGATCGCCCGTAACGAGCTCGCCAGCAAATAACCGGGAGCCCCCATATCCAGCAGACGGGTTGCCGTACTGATGGCATCGTTGGTGTGCAGGGTGGACAATACCATATGACCAGTCATGGCCGCTCGTAATCCGATGTGTACCGTTTCTACATCACGCATCTCACCGATCAGTACCACATCGGGATCTTGTCGCAGAATGGCCTTGAGCACACGGGCAAATCCTAGATCGATTTCATGATTGACCTGCACTTGGTTGATGCGCGGTAAACGGTACTCCACTGGGTCCTCGACAGTAATGATCTTGACCTCAGGTTTGTTCAACAGCTTCAGTGTGCTGTAGAGGGTCGTAGTTTTGCCACTTCCCGTGGGACCAGTCACCAGTACCATCCCGTGAGGAGATCGTACTGCCGTCTCGAACTGCTCTCGCAATTCATCAGGCATGCCAAGTGATTCGAGATCCGGAATACCTCCCGTCTGATCGAGCAGACGCATAACCACCGATTCCCCGTGATAGATCGGCATGGTGGAGAGGCGCACGTCAATGTTCCGATCATGCACCTGGAGACTGAAGCGTCCATCCTGGGGCAAACGCTTTTCAGAAATATCCAGCCCGGCCATCAGTTTCAACTTGACCACCAAGGCATTGGCGACCCGTTTTTCCTTGATTATATGCTCATGCAGAATCCCGTCTACGCGCTGCCTTATCCTGAGGGCCTTTTCATCCGGTTCTATATGAATATCAGAGGCGCGGGCACGAATCGCATCCTCGAACAGGGATTGCAGCAACTTGACCACGGGTGCATCTGAGTGATCAACACTGTCCGCCAGTTCATTGAGATATTCGTCGGTTACTGCCAGTTCATCACCCAGTTCTTCCGCAAGATCCGAGATCTGCTCTGTCTGGCGATAAGCGGTATCGAGGGTCCGCAAGAGATCCGATTCTCGGACCACTGCAACCTTCAAGGTCTTTTTCAGTATGCGCGAGAGTTCATCATAGGCAAAAATATTGGTCGGATCGGCCATGCCCACGAGGACGGCATCTTCTTCCTCCGTCAGGGCGATGACTCGAAACCGTCGGGCATGGATCTCCGGTATGAGTCGAACGACCTCGGGCTTCAGGGGAAACTGAGCCAGATCGATCAAAGGTACCTTGAGCTGAGCCGATAAAAACCGTAATAACTCGTCTTCTGATACATAACCACACTCCACCAAGACTCGGCCCAGTTTCTGTCCCGTGGCCTTTTGTTGTTCAAGTGCAGTTTCCAGCTGTTCCTGAGTAATGATCCTGTTCTCAACCAGTAGATCACCCAGACGTAAACGTTTTCTTTGTGTCAACCGTGTCCCCTCTTCTTCAAATCTCGTATTCGCTGGATGGCAAACTGTTTCATGGCCAGCGAAACACCTGGATCATGAATCGATTTTTCGAAGGCCAACCGTGCCTCCGCGTCATGCCCCTCCGCCATCAATGAGATGCCGAGACCCAGCCACCATTTCCCATTGCCTTTTTCCAACTGCAGAATCTTTCTGTAAGTCCCGATAGCGTTCCGGTGCCGTCCTGTTTGTTGCTCAAGCGCTGCAATAAAGGAATGGTATTCTGGATTGGTGTGTACATCGGGTGCGGCCTGATAGAGAATATCCAGTGCCTCTACAATCTTGCCCTGATCCACCAGCAGGTGTGCAAGAGGTTCTGCAAAACGGGGCTCTCCAGGAAACAACACAAGTCCCTGCTGATACACCTTCATTGCCTGTCCGTTTTCATGCTGACGGATCAAGGTCGAAGCCAGCAACAAACGGGCAGCAAGATCCTGTCTGTTCTGTTCAAGTCGCTTACGAAGCTGGTTAATCGCCGCCTGGATCTGACCCTTCTGTAAAAGATCCTCTGCCTGACGATACGCTGTTTCTTCGGTCAAAGGCATGGCGCCGGTAACCGTTTTTTTCTCAAACTTGATTCCACCAGTCTCCAAGATTGGTGATTCCGGTACGGGTGGTGTCTGATCCAGTGATGCCTGATTCTTTCTCAAACGTTCTTCCGCAAGTGATGCATCGGCCACGACAGCAATTACAGGTTGCTTATTTTTCCTGGCCACTCGATTTGGAAGACTGTTCCTGTCCACCGTCTCGATCGTAGGAGCTTCAACTTCAGTCACCCTGGGCACTTCAGACAAACCCTCTGCCGGCCCGTTTTTCCTGATCGGCAATTGATCAATAAAACGCAGTAAGATCATTACTCCGATCAAGGCCAAGAGAAAGTTACGCCAGTAGGCAACTTTTATTCCAGCCTGATCACGAACGGGTGGCGTGTCGATCACCTGAAGTGAGGAATAGTCCTCAAACAGTATGAGCCCTTTCCTATCGGCCTCTTCGGCCATGACTTCATTGACGAAACTCATCGGGCAGAATCACTATTTGATCAAGGCCATCACATCCGCTGAATTTGTGGCGAAGGCGATCACACCCGCAATTGCAAGAGTTCCGAAAGCACCATAGGCCCAGCGAAGAATACGATCTCTCTTGCGTACGGATTTTTCATGCCAGCGCCGTGCATCCTCGGTATCCTCTATGGAAACCCGCATGTGCTTGCGGGTGATCATGAGATCGCCTATTCCGTAGGCAACGATCATGGCCTTGTGAGCCAGAATGTTGACCAGACGAGGGATACCTTGGCTAGCGACATAGAGCAGTTCCAGCGCCTCTTCATCGAAAAGATCACCATCCATATAACCGGCAACGCTGAGGCGATGATCGATATAACGCTTCATTGACTCCCGGTTTAATGGCGAGAGCTTATAGGCAAAGGTTATTCTCTGGCGTAACTGGCGAATTGAGGGCTCTGACAGCAACTCATCCAACTCAGGTTGGCCAAAGAGGATCACCTGAATCAGTTTTCGTTTGTCCGTTTCCAGATTGGTCAATAGTCGTAAGGTCTCCAACGTCTGGATCGGAATCGCCTGTGCTTCGTCGAGACAAAGCACTACCCGCTTCCCTTCTTTACGCATTTTCAACAAGGTCCATGTAATCCGTTTCAACAGCGCATGCTGCCGGATGTTTGGCGTGTAGCGTATTCCCAGTTCATCGGCTATGGTGAGAAATAGACCCTCCGGCGTCAGGTAGGGATTGGGCACATACGCGGTAACATACTCATCACTTAGATTGTTAATCAACGAACGGCATAACAG
The DNA here is from genome assembly GCA_026984775.1 of Gammaproteobacteria bacterium. Taxonomy (GTDB): domain Bacteria; phylum Pseudomonadota; class Gammaproteobacteria; order CAJXQU01; family CAJXQU01; genus CAJXQU01. The sequence goes on along the minus strand of JALSRM010000003.1, from coordinate 13,476 downwards.
GGTCTTGCCTGTCCCCACTTCGCCGGTCACCTTGAGAAACCCTTCGCCCATGTCCAAGGCAACTTTCAGGACATTGAGTGCATCCCGATAGCCTCCACGATTCATGAAAAATGCCGTATCAGGTGTGATGCTGAAAGGCATCTCTTTGAGTTGAAAATGCTGTAAATACATTGTGATCCCTCCTTTCCAATGTTATCTGATCACGAGTCATCCAATACCATGCATGACTCGTGCCTGATCTCGTAGGAGAGTGGGGCTATTCGACTAAAGGGCTTTCTGTGCGGCGCCAGTCGAGTACATCCTGGCGCATATTGCCAATATTATGACGGCTATCATTGATCGCCTCCCTCCAGCGACGATCGCTATCGACAACGATGGGGCGTAATAAAATGATCAGTTCGCTCTTGTTCTTTTTTCGCGACTTATGTTTGAACAAGTTACCAAACAAGGGGACATCTCCAGCACCAGGTGTTTTTGCATCTTGATCATCGATCGTATCCTGCATCAGTCCGCCGATTACAACGATCTGACCATTGCGTGCACGAATGATACTGTCCGATTCCCGAATGGTACTGCGAGCCAGTGGCAGACTTTGATCCTGACCATTCACCTTCAACAGTTTTTGCTGTTCATTTACCCGACTGACCGAAGGATGAATATGCAAGGTGACTTCGTTGTCATCACTGATCTGTGGCGTCACATCGAGTGCAATTCCGGAGAAGAAAGGCGTCAGTTCGATATCCGCCGTGGTGTTAGTAGCGGTTCCAGTAACAGAATCGGAAGAGACCTTGGTCACAAAAAATTCGTCCTGCCCCACCTTAATCACCGCCTTCTGGTTATTCATGGTCGATATTCGTGGACTGGACAGTACCTGCACACTCCCCTGTGTCTTTAACAGCTCAATGAAGGCGGAGAACTTGCTGCTGTCGATAGCCAGTGAAAAGACACCACCAAAACTGGAAATGGGTATTTCCTGTCCAAGATTCTGCCCTGAAGAAGGAACAAAACCCCTGTTGTCACTATAACCGTTGTCGTTTTCCAGTGAAGTACCACCCCCCGTCATCCCCAAGGTAAAAGACCCGGCCAGTGCAGCCCAGTTGACACCGGATCGAAAGCTGTCATTCAATTGGACTTCCAGAATTTTCGCTTCGAGAATCACTTGGCGTTGCGAGATCAGCTGGGCGGCTTCCAGATAGCTCTGCACATCACGCAATTCATTGGGTACCGCTCTGACCACCACGATACCTGACTGCGGGCTGATCACCACACTGCGGCCTTCCCCATTCCCGATGATGGATTTGACCGAAAGCTCCAACTCTTTCCAGAAGCTGGTCTTTGGCTGATTGGTTGTGACCTGCGTACCGGTGCTGCTGGAAACACTTCCTCCACCCGTAGACGAGCCTCCGGAACCCGTTACACCCGCCGTTGAACCGTTGCTTCCGGACTGCAAGGTACCGGAGCTGATCGTGGTGGAAGACATTCCTGTCCGTTCCACGTTCAGATAATCCACCTGGAAAATACGTGTCTCCAGTGCATTTGGCAGTACACGCAGACCGTATCCAGTCCGTTCGAACTCGTAGCCATAGACATCACGAACCGCTTCCATGACTTCCATGATGGTGACATTCTTCAGATTAAGGGAGATGGTTCCTTTAAGATCAGGATGGACCACGATATTGTATTTGGTTCCCTCCACGAGACTCATGTAGAACTGATCAGCGGGCACATTGCTCACGGAGATATCGAAACGTTGCTCATCTTTTTTGCTGTCGCGGCCTTTCCCTACAGGTGGAGGTGTGACTTTCATCTTCGGTATCAGCGCCCTGCTGATCTCTTCAGGCGTCAGGGTCTGTTTCGAAGGTTCTACAGGGATATGATTGGCCCCATCCGCCAGTACCTGGTCCATTTCGTCCAGTGTATCCGTGCGTGGCGCGGTGCTTTCACAGCCCGCGATCAACAGCGACGCCAACAATACACAAAATCCTGTAATGATCGTTTTTTTTCTGGTTCCCATCATTGTAATGCTCGCTTTTTGATAGTGTCCGGCAACAAAGAGACCGTGACCGGTTTTCCATTGATCTCCATCAGGACAGAACTCGAATCTATCTTGATCAACTTTGCCGGGCCAATGGTCTGACCGGGTCTCAACGTTTCTCCGTTGATGATTGCCAGTTTTGATGTCCGTCCAATCTTGATCGCATGCAGCTTCAGATCGATGGAAGACGATTTCTCGTTGGCCACTGCCTTATTTTCACTCGATTGACCTTCAGCGAACTGTGTCACGGGTGCTTCGGATGATTTTTCAATGTAGTTCGCCGGCCGGGTGGGATCAACCAGACCTGTCACGGCCCTGGACAGGCCAGCCATGCTCACCAACAGGCTCAATATAATAAGTTGAGTCACCCATTTCATACGTCAATCCATCCTTCATCCAGACTCAAGGTATATACCTTGATCGCCGTATTTATGTTTGGATATTTATCCACCTCTAGCTCGATGCTCTCCCAGTAGAATTTCCAGTCGAGCTGTTCCAGGGATTTCAGATATTCCAGGGTATCCAGATAGCTGCCGCTAAATTCGATCCGTAATCCATGACGCCAGGCCTTGGGGGCCTCAATAACGACTTCTTTGTCCGGTTTTTTATCTTCTTCCACCTTCTCTGGCCTTTCCGGATAGGGCATCGCTCCGAGTCCCTGTAAACGTCGGATCTTCAACCCTTTCGATTTCAGTAGTACATCCTCCAGTACCTTCGGCATCTGTTGTGGCGAAATCAGGCTGGAGGTAATCTTCAATAATCTTTGGTCCGTGATCTCAAGCTGTTGAATAATGGAATCGAAGCGCCTTCGGTTTTCGTTGATCCTGCGCTGTTCCTTTGAGTTTCCCAAACTCTGGATCTGCTCCGTCAAGCTGCTGATCTCTGTGTTCTTTTGTTCCAGTATTTGCTGAAGGCTTTTTTCCCTTTCCAACATTGGCTGCAGAAATGCAAAATCCCAGAGTCCATAGATCACCACACTGATCGCAAGCACAATACCGACCCGCTCTTTTACAGTCAGTGACCGGTATCGCTCGAACAATACATCAGGTGCCATTTCCCACCTCTTCGACTGCAGTCACATCATCGTTGTCTGTACGGAAAATGAAATCCACCACGTCAGTTGGAACCAGATCCCCGTTATCCGCTCTTTTTTCCTGCCGACTGAGTTCCAGGACACTAAAGGTTTTCCCGCGGAATGCTTCTTCATTCGAAAGCTTCTGCAGGTAGACCGGGGCCAGCTCAGGCTTGAGCGTACTGCCGGCAATTGTCAATCTCTCGCCTCCCTGTTCTACAGAAAGCCCTGTGATCCAGGTATCGTGAACATGCTGACGGGCAAGCCCGGCCAGATAACCTGAAAAACCTTCCCTGTTTCCAAACTTGCCGCCGGTGAGGCTTCCCAGCAATTCCCGGCGTGCCTTCAATTCCTTCTCCTTGTCACGGATCGCTTCTTCCGTCACCGCTTCCTGTTTGCGTTGATTGGCTGCGGCCGCAATGCTGGTTAGCCGGGCCATCATGGTCTGATGCCGTTGTTCGAGAGAAGCAATCTGTTCCTCGGTGAGCTTCAACTGCTGGAGTTTCATCCAGCTCAATGCAGCAAAAATCGCGACCACTACGGCGAGGATGATCAGACTGTGTCCCAGTGTCATGATCTCTTTCTTCGGATGGAACCTGGGCTGATAGAGATTGACCCGCTGCACGATCCGACTCATGTGTTCACCTCGATATCTTCCAGCGCGGCACCAATGGCTGGCAGGCACAAGGCCACCGTGTCATCATCGATGGCAACGTTCATTTCCACCAGTTGTTCTAGATCGAGATAACCCACCTTGATGCCCAACTGACTGGCAAGGTATTCAGCAACACCTTCGATGGGTTTGATCAGGGGCACGAGAACCACACCGGCCACTGGTGGTTCTCCATACTGGCTTTCATAAAAATCGAGTGTCCGCTGGATCTCGATCACCACGGTATCGAGCCATCCTTCCATCTCGGCCGTGATCGATTCCGAATACAGTTCATCAAAGAGTTTTTCCGCTCCGCCCAAATGGCGCGTGAAATAGAGCACCCCTTTCTTCGTCAAGGTGATGGAGCCACTGTACAACCCCAGCCAAACGAGGGCGACGCCATGCTCATCTTCTGGCAACAAACTGGCCACATTCTTCATCGCCAGTTCCATGATATCGATCATCTCCAGGTTGAAACCAGCGTCCAGCAGCATCCGGGCACGGTGGGCAATATCCTCCTCCTTCGCTACCACCACATACATCATGTCGCCACTGGACTTCTGATCAGGGATGTCGAAGACATCGATCACGGCCTGTTCCACCGGAAAATTGATCAAATCCTTGATGCGCCAGCGCATGGCTTCTTGCAGTTCTTCCCGTGGCACCTCGGGTGCCTCCACCATCAGCAGGTGATAAGCATCCGATCCCATCAGGGAAATACAACGAATCTTGCCCAGCTTCTTCTTTTCCACCAGTCCTGCCAGCAAATCCCCCTGTTCCGCATCTGATTTCACGGGCAGGTATTCACAGAACTCCAGTATCGGCAGTCCTTTCTTCCGGGGCCGAATCATGGCTGTCGCGATGGCATGATCCGTTGGCCAGATGGCTACACTGGCAGTATTTTTTCCGTTAGATTTGAATCGATCGAGCATGAACCTTTCCGTAAACTTCGTTACGGCTCTTCATGCAAAAGGCAGGCCAGATATAGCTGAGCGGAGCATTCAAGGGTTATAGGGTTCCCACTTCCTGCCAATAGGTTTGTGGTGTTGAAAGACCTTGTCTATCGTCTTACCCTCTTCCTTCAACGCCTCATTGATGGATTTGATCTGGCTTTCATCCATCTGCTCGGAGGGATAGTAGATGCTGCGATCGGTTTTGACGATACGAGGGGTAATCATGACCACGGTTTCGGTATTGGTCACAGTGTCTTCCTCATTCCTGAAGACATAACCGAGAACGGGGATGTCACTCAATACAGGAACCCCCTTGCGTGAATTGGAGGCATTTTTCTTGATCAGACCACCGATGAAGATGGTCTCCCCATCGGCCGCAAGGAGCTGTGTGGTCACTTCTGTCGTTTTGAGAGAAGGAACACCGTCAGTCACGGTGGCGCTACTGACCTCCGGATGGATCTGCATCATGATCTTGCCACTGCGATCCACAAATGGCGTCACCCGGAGGATCACACCGGAGTTGAGAAACTTGATGGTTTCTGTCTGTTGGTTACCATTACCACTGGTTGTAAGTTCCTTGTAACCGATGCGATCACCGATCACCACTTCGGCTTGCTGATGTTCCAGAGCCATCAGTTTCGGTGTGGACAGGGTGCGCACGCGCCCCTTTTTGCTGAGGGCACCCAGTGCAGCCTCAAGATTGTCATTGGCAATAGAGAAGAACAATCCGGCAGCGGGTGCAGCCAGCCCCGCTGTACCAAACTGGCCACCCCCGGTTCCCGAGTTAAAAAGTTTCTTCCAGTCCACGCCGTAGACCTCGGAACGCTCCAGCCTGACCTCAAGAATCTGGGCCTCGATCAAAATCTGGGTGGGACGGGTATCGATCTCTTCCAACAGCTTTTCGATACGCCCCAGAAACTCGGGCAAGTCCTCAACTACGATCAAGCGCCGTTCCGGCAAGGCGGTGATCTTGCCATAACGGGAAAGATGATCACTCAGAATCGTGGCGACGGCATCCGGTTCACTGTACTGGACCTTGAAGGATTTGACCTTTGTCAGTCCACCGACAATCTCTTTGCCCGCATCATCGCGAGTGACAACGAAATAGGTATTACCGGATTTTTCGACGGCAAAACCAGCCGCAATGGCCACAGCCCGGATCGCCTCGTGCAGGTCGACCTCATGCAAATTGATGGACACCTCGCCCGCCACCCCGTTGGCAAGCAGGATATTGACCTTGCCGTGTTTGGAAATCATCTCGAAGACCTCTGCCAGATCGGCGTGGCGGACCGAGATACTCACCTTTTTTGAAATTGGCGTCGTGGAGACACTGGAACGATCTCGCTGATGCTCAGCGACCGCTGTTGCCGGTATACCTCCAATAGTCAGCGACAGTAAAACCATGAACGAAACGCTAAAGCGTCTCATCTTCCTCAATACCGTCGAGTGAAACTGGATACTGCTTTCCGTTTTTTTCAAAAACAACTGATCGTTCCTTTACTTTGATGAGCCGAAAGCCCTGATATTCCTCACCGAGTTCGATCATGTCACCACCGATATTGGCGATAGCGATATCTTCGGAGCGAATGATGCCGCGTAAATCCGGCTGCCACAGAAGGCCCTTCCGTGCAGAGTCACCCTCTGCTGTTGCGGTTTCTGAAGTAATGGATTCAAGCGCTCTGTTTGTCTTTTCCTCTGGTTTGTCTGTTTCCAGTGGGTTCTCAAAGGGATCGATATGCAATTCAGGTGCCAGGAGGAGAGGCTCCGCCCGAATCGCCAGACTGTGCAGAATCATCAGTAGGGTGATGAATGTACCTCTGTTCATGTCAGGTCTCTTTCTTCGGCTGAATCAGAACGATCGTCATGTGCAACAGACGCTGGTTGCCTCCCGCACCTGAACGGATGGAAAACTGCCGAACAGTCAAAGGCTTGCTGTCGCGCTCCACAGCATAGACCCAGTTGAACAGCTGGTGGTAAGAACCACTCAGATCCATCTGAAAAGGCACTTCGGTATAGAGCCGCCCTTTATTCGGTGTACCGGGCATCACATTCAGCAACTGGACACCATATTTTTCGGCATTGGCACCCAGGTCAGCGATGACACTGGAGGGTTTGGTCCCCTTGAGTACTTCGCGGCCGGTGTCGGTCAATTTCCGATTGAGGCTGGCAATTTCCTGCCGTAGTTTCCGAATGCGGTCTTCGGCTGCTTGCAGGTCAACGGGGCTCCGTTGCATCTCCAGCAACCGGTTCTCCAGTTGACGAAGCTCTTTGATCGGTTGCCTGAAAAGGCCTGAATAACCCAACGACAATATCACAACCGCGATTGCCGTCAACAACAGAAACAAAAGACGCGGTGAGAGATTCTTGCTCAGTTCATCCAGCATCATCTAAGCTCCATCTCAAAAGAGACGGCATTCGATGTCCTGTCGATCATTGCCGTTTTTTTCACCGCCACATCCTCGATCTCTGGCTGATCGAGCAAACGATCAACAAATCTGGACAGAGCTGCATGATCCACGGCCTTGCCGATAATGCTGATACGCCGTCTGTCCTTTTCATCCTTGTCGCTAACAGGATCGGCTGTTTCATACTGCCATTCATCCATCCACACACTTCTGTCCAGTACTCGATCGAAGACCAGAAAAATCTGATCAGCGCCCCCGCCTTCCTGCAGCAGTTTCACAAATTGCAGTTGTTTCTCTACTGCATCGCGATCCTTTTTCAGTTTATCGATAACCCTCTGCTGTTCTGCCAGCTTTTTTTGATCTTCTTCCAAAGACCTAATGCGAGTATTGACATCATCGACACGATGGTCGAGGTAAAACTTGCCGGCAATGACCGCAGCGATCAGGATCACATATAGAATACCGAACCCAATCAACATCTCCCGTACGCGCTGCTGTCGGCGGTAATCGGTGGGTATGAGATCGATCTCACGCATTTGTCTGGCTCCCGATCAGAGACAGACCGGTGGCGACTGCGATACCCCGTAACGTGGACAGATCTTTGATTGATGCTGCCTGGTGTGAGGTTGCGAGTCCATAGAAAGGTTTGCACACCTTCAGCGGCAGTCCCGTCATTTCTGCGAGTTTTTCGTCAATGCCCGGCCACCCGGCAAGACTGCCAAAAATCCACGCACTGTGTACACTTCGGCCACGTGTGCGGGAAGCGACATAAAGCATCAGACGTTTGATCTCCGATGCCAGTGTCACCAGAGAAGGCTGCAGAATGTCGCTCAATGTTTCCTCGATACCAGGCTCTTCGTCATCCATTCCCGCAATGGCATGACTTTCAACCTGAACTCCGTGACGCTCGAGCAATTGTGTCGCCTCTTTCTCTCTGATCTCCAGTGCTTCGGCCACCTGTCTCACCCCACCATAGAGCCCGAACGAGAGAGCACGGTCAAGTAACAAGCGCCGTCCCCACAGAACCGTGGCATAGGAGCGCTCCAGACCAAAATTGATCGCCAACACCACTTTGTCGGTCTGTCCCGGGTTCATGGCACTGATCAAACGGTTGATCGCAACCGGACCGATCTCAAGCCGCTCTACTTTCAACCCGGCCATACGCAAAAATTCCAGAAAATCGATCACTTCCTGCTTTCCGGCCACAGCTATCAATGCTGTACGATCTACCTGATCCTTGTGTTCGGGACGAATGTGCAGATAGTCAATGACAGAATTGCCGATCTGTTCTCCAAAACGTTCCCTGATCGCATCGATCACAGCCACATCGGGATCGGTTCCCGGTGTACATTTATATTCAAGCGAGATGAACTGAACCTTGTCCGGAGGCATGCTGACGGCTACGCGGGAAGACCGGAATGCCCCTTGATGCCGGGCCTCATTGATCAGTCGCTTCAGCTCTGATGGGGAAGCATAGAAAATGTCCCGATCGACAGGATAGGACAGTGTCACGGCCGAACGCACGCAGGGCCCGGTTCGGGTGAAATCCGCCTGCACCATTTTCAGTTTTTCTGTCCCAAAATCCAGTCCGATGGGTCCTGTACGGGTCGCCCCTAACATCTCACGCTCAAAAATTTATGATCCAGTCACTGTTATCGGAAAATTCTGGAAATTCTTGACTAGAATCACGGACACTCGACGGCTGTCGGGCTATAGGTGATCCTCAAAACAGGGCGTTTTGCGGTGTCAGGATTGTTCTGACTGACAAATTCGAGGTTGTTGGAATTTCCTGCCTCTCCAAACAACGCCATACCATAATTGGTATAGGTTCCATTTAGCCAGTCCTTGACCAGAGAGGTAATCGTCCAAGTCTTCCAGCCGATCACACTTTCGTCCACATCAATGGCATCCGCTGATGAAAGTGAAGAATAGAAACCCCAACTGGTACTGATCAGCCGGTTGTTATAGGTCGCTTCGTTTTCATTCCATTCCACAAGTACACGATTGACCTTGACATTGACCACGTTGGATTCCGGTGTGCCTGAGGAATGGAGCTCCAGTGTTGCCGACTGGATATTGGCAATGGGGATATTCAGATTGGCAAAGCTCTGCAAATCAAATTGCAAAAAACTGACTCTCTCAGGTTCTAAGAGATTTGATCCAAACAGGACATGCAGTGTTTCACCCTGTGGTCCGGAGTTGTAATTCCTGTTTTTTTGACTGGAATTGATGTAGGTGTCTTGTGCCGGATTCAGGATCATCTCCTGCGTCGATCCGTCATACATGGTGACCTGACGGGAATATTGCCTCGTCGTGCCGTCACCCGCATCGACATTGACCGTCAAGGTTACCGGCGATCCGCTGACTGGCGTGACAGAGGCCGTGTAGGTGTAGCCGTTGAAGGTGCCTGATCCGGTGACCGTATAGCCGCTGCAATCCGTATCCTGCCTCAACTCTCTTTGGCCGATTGCAAGTGCCGCATCGGCCACGTAACGGATCTCATCGGGTTGATGTTCCCGGATGACACTGCCCGTATTGATCGCGCCCTCACGGTTGATCAGCAGAGCAACCCCGGCCAAGACCGCTAGTAACATCATGATGGGCAGGAGAATAAATCCGCGATGGCCCTGCGTCAGAACACTCATAAGCGGCCACCTACACGAATTCTGGTTTTCAAGCTGACCTTATCCGCATCGGGTGGGCTTAGTTCCAGCGTAATGTCCACCAGTACCGTCTTGCCATCCCCCCCAACGACCCGTTCAACACGGAACTGGCTGACATTTTCTGCGATAGGGTATTCACCAAACTCGGTGCCATCGGTGGGATTGAGATTGGGGATACGTTGCATCAGTGTGGTGCCATTGAGGTGAAACACAATGGGGTCGTACCAGTCTTCATTGTCCACGCCATCTTCATCATCATCACTGACATGCCCTTCATCCTTGATCCCATCCAGATCATCATCGACACCCGCAATGCCCGGCGCACCATCACCATTCATGTCCCAGTCCGGGTCTTCATCAATGCTGCCATCACCGTCATCATCGATACCGTTGATCACATCCTCAAAGTTTGTTCCGTCTTCATCATTGTCCTGATACCCTCCTTCATCCACGTTTCCGTCACCGTCATCATCGATCCCGATGATGCCCGGTTTGCCATCGAGCTCTCTGTCATTATCCAGATCCTCGTCGATCCGTTCCGGCTCTCCGGGATCACGGGTACCATTCTGGTTTTTATCGAGAAAATCCTTGTCGTTATTGGCATCGGCCCAGCCGTCCCCGTCCCGATCGATGGTGGGAGGCATGGTCATAGCCAGTACATCCCGGACGGACTCGCTGTAAGCAGTGGAGGGATTCTCACCCAGTGGAACCAATAGCAACGGACTCTCAGCCACCGTTCTCACCATCTGTTGCATGGCGAAACGCGCCTGTTGCAAGGTAGCGTTCTGCCCCTCGTTCTGTTGTCTTGCCTTGAGTATCGGACTGATCAGGCTCATGACGCTGACGATCAAGATCCCGGAAATCGCGATCACCAGCAACAATTCGATCAGGGTAAAGGCCTGTTGGTGATGCCGGCTCATCGCAGCCTCAGGGTTTCAAATGCATAGGGACTGTTTTCCTGATCGACCCGGATCCAGAGCAGATCAGCGGTTTCCCCGGTGTAGATATTGTTGTCACCATCGGTGTTGGCATCCTGAATGACAAAGGGATCGGCATCGGCATCATAAAGCGCCAGATACACCCGTTTTCGATCGGCCGTCCCTGCAGGATCAGAATAGCTGCTGGCAACGGTATTGCTGCCGGCTGTCTCCGCAGCCGACAACAGACTGTCGTAATTCTCGGCCAGTATCTCCTCCATCTTGCCAAGCAGGGCATAGTGCTGATCGGTGGCCAATGCATGCATCTCCGTGCCTTTGATACCGGTCTGAATGGCCTGCATGGCTGGAACGAGGATAATGGCGAGCAGCACGATCGCGATCAGGACTTCCACATAGGAAAATCCGGCGGTGCTGATCATCGATGGCCTTTTCATTGTATCGTGACCCTGCCTGTCATCGAGCTGACAATGATCTTTCTGTTCTGGCTGCCATCGCTTAATTTGAATTCGCCCGTATCCAGCATCTCATAGCCAGCCCCGTTCAAGTAGCGCGGCGTACCGTAGGTATCAAACTCAAGCACGTTGCGATCTGTTACGTTTCCGCCATAGCGAAGTGTTACGGATTGTAGCTTGACAGGTGCCTGATTCCCCGTGGCAGCATAGTCCAGCCACAAAAGCTGTTTATCCACTGGATGATAGACATCGTATTGATGGCTCCCTGAGCTATCCACACGATAAACCTTCAACTGTTTCGATGCGGGGAGATGCTCCAGGCCATGCACGACACCCGTACGAACCGTTTCTTCACGGGCAAAACGAATGGCATCTGTCAGATTCCGGGAAGCCAGATCCAGCGCGTAAGAATTCCGGGAAGAAAGTTCAGGTAACACAACACTGGCGATGATGCCCAGAATGAACATCACCACCAGGGTTTCGACAAGGGTAAAACCACGTTGCATTTATCACCATAAATACAGGTTGATTATTCCTTAATAAGAATCATAAGAAGGGGTTCCGGTATTGTCATCGGCAATGAACTTTCCAGTCACTTCATCATACAACCAACCACCCGTACCGGCACTATTAGAGGAAGTTAACGACAGATCACCACTTGTGGTTGGAAAAGTGACCGTATTTACACCTGTAATCGGGTTCTTAGGAAGTCCTGCAGTCCCAGTCTTTGTTGTTTTAAGATAGGGGCCATACTTGAATGTAGAATCTGTTGTACTACAGGCCTGACCTGCTGCATTGGTATACATGGTCAACTGAGATGCGAACGCCTCTTTTGTTCGCGCAGCACCCGTTCCCGGGGTACCACCGTTTGGACAGCTAGCACCGGTTGCTGCGTTAGTACCTGGATAAACACCATGATCCTGTTTATACAGATCAATGGCGGAACGGATGCTTGCCAAATTGGTCTTGAGTGATTCCAGCTTGGCGTTGTCTGTGCTACCACTCAACTGTGGAACGATCACCGCCGCCAGAATACCCAGAATTACCACCACGATCAGTAATTCTATCAGTGTAAAACCATTGTTTTGTGTACCCACTTTGTTTAACCGTTTCATATTTTTTACCCGAATAGTTGGATCAGTAAAATCCCTTCAACTAGTCCTATCGGCATTATTTCGACGAAACTTTAATGTATCCTTGATACTGATACGGAATTGACAAAGTCAACCTGTCTCTTTCTGGAGACAGTCTTTACTTAAATGCTTCTCTTAGAACATATAAAATCAATGGGTTGTGTAGTGGCATGTTTTTTGCTTTGAATCAAACTCTCATAATCAAGACTGACGTTTCTTAAACGTCTTAAAACTCAACAACAACCAAAGAGAAAGGGAGTAGTCAACATGAAAATAAGATCAGACATCTAACTAATGTTAGTCCAAAATATTAATTCAGTATTATGTAAGAACGTATTAAACCAGGGTTAAAATATGAGACAAAAAAAATCAACCTTTATAAAAAGTATTGTGCTTTTCCTGTTTTTGATGCCCAGCCTGGCATCCGCAACGATAATCTTCACTCAAAACTTTGATCCATCCCTGTCAGGGGCGAACGGAAGCAGTGATTTTGGCTCAAACAATCAAAAAGCAGATAACTTCAGTTTTTCCGGGACCGACCAGACATTAGGCGCGATAAGTTGGTTGGGGATCTACCATGGCAACAGCATTCCCTCTGCCGATGACTTTACACTGAGAATTTTCCCCAACAACAGTGGCCTGCCACAAACAACAGGGGCTATTCTGGATCTCAATATTGGGAGCAACGTCAACCGGATCGACACTCTGACCAATCTTGGCAGTTCAGATCTGTTCAGCTATAAAGCATATCTACCTGCAGGCATCAATTTGACGGCGGGAACAACCTACTGGCTGTCCATCGTTAATAATGTTGGCTCCAGCACCTTCGATGACTGGGCATGGGCCGCCTCCTCAACAGGAGGCGCGGCAGCATACAGATCGTCCGATACTCAAGCATGGAATTCAGGTTCAGGAACATTTCAATTTGAGCTGACCGCAGTTCCCCTCCCCGCTGGCTTCTGGCTTATGGCGAGTGGTTTACTGAGCCTGATTTCTTTTCGAAAGAAGGAAAAAGTGTAAATCTCTCTGTGTCATCCTGATCATTGTGAAGGATAAAGAATGTATCCCGGCACTCTCTGAAAAATCACAACTTTTCAGGGTTCGTGCTTTCGATAAGATCAGGGATCCTTCGCTTTGCTCAGGATGGCGCTGAAATCTTCTTTAATGCATGGT
>JALSRM010000002.1 GCA_026984775.1 Gammaproteobacteria bacterium | reverse complement strand
AAACGGCATTGTTTTCGATGACTTCCTGATCGGCCTGAACTTCCTGATCGGCCTGAACTTCCTGATCGGCCTGAACTTCCTGATCGGCCTGCTCAGGAAGTTCCGTTTTTTTCTGGCTTGTCCTGATCCTTTTTAGAAAATTATCTGCAGCAACTATGCTTTTTTCGATTTCTGTGTACGAGCCTGTTTCAGCTCTTTCCTCCAGTCTTGCCACTGCCTGGAGACAATGCTCCGATAATTGGCCGAATTTTGATTGCCAAGGTGAACGTACTCTACTTTTCTCTTTCAGAATCCGGGATTCCTGATGAAGATTCTCGATCCGTTTTTTCAGCCTTTTTACTGCATCCATTCGCCGCTCTTGCCGCTGTTGCATACGGAGATGAATGCTCTTTTCCCTCAGTGAATTGACTTTGTGAAGCGACTCTTCCACCTCTGCTGATGATCCCCGGCTGATATTCTCCTTGCACTGGTAAACCAGCTCCCGGCACTCTTTTGCCAACTGGTTGAATTGATCTTTTAGTGGTGGCCAGCGTCCAGCCTCCAGAGCCAGACCTGTGGCCTCTTGTTGCAGCAGATTGACCCTCAGTTTTAGTCGTAGACGGCGCCCTTCCAGTAGAAAGACATTGGCAGTTTTTGTGGATGTGGTAAGAATTTCCGGATTCGAGGAAAGTAATCTTCGCTGGATTTCTTCAGCAATCTGCCGGCAATCTGCCGCGTGTTTAAGAAGGCTACGTTGATAGACGGGAAACTGACTCGCCAGTTGTTCAAAATAGCGCACCTCATTCCGTAATTGACGGACCGTGATTTCGACAGAAAGTGCTCGTGGATGTGTCCCTGATGTCAAAATACCAAGTTCCCTAGTGGTGATCCAAACAGTAATTTATGTAACTATTCACGTTTAACACATAATCTACTGTTTTTCAATGAACAAATTATGATTCCGTTTCTTGATATTAACTTTGCTCCTGTGTGCCATTACAGATCTGCATGAATGCCTGCACCGCCCTTGATCGTAATCCTTCACGCGGTGCGATCAGGTTCAAGTGCCAAACCAGACCTTCGGGTGGTTTGATCCGCAAAGGAACCAAATCTGGACTTGCATGATTGAGTGCTTGCAAAGATGCAAACCCAATGCCTAGACCCGCACGAACCGAACCCATTACTCCAGCCACTCCCATCACTTCGATGTTGATCGGAGCGTTGATACCTGCTTCGACAAGTGTTTCTTCGATGAGTTGCCTAGCTCCAGATTCAGGTTCTCTCCAAATAACTTGATACTCCTTGAAGACACTCAAGGGAACACCCTCCGGGTATTTTTCCACGAGCTCGTGATCTTTTCTGACCACCAGTACAATCTCGTCATCCCGCCATGGGATAAGATCGTAATCATCAGGTAACTTTTCCTCTTTAACAACCCCTTCGATAAAACCGAGATCCAACTCCGGTAACCGATCGATGATCTCTTGGCTGTTACCGGTGTTCATATAGATCTGTATGCCTGGAAATCGTGTTTGGCACATAACCAGATATTCCGGCAGAAAATAGCTGGTAATGGTAATCGTGCTGCCGATGCGTAAAATCCCTGTATCCAGTTCCTGGAGCCGGTGAACATAGTCACAGGCTTGGTGCATGGCATGCTCCAGTTTTTCAGCATACTCAAGAAGTGCACTGCCAACCGGAGTCAGTTCAATCTGGTGCCCTCTCCGATGGTAGAGCGGTTCGCCCACGCGTTCTTGCAGCAACTTGAGCTGGCCAGAAACCGCGGGTTGCCCCAGATGTAAGTATTCTGCTGCCCGGGTGACACTTTTCATTCGGGCAACAACTGCAAATGTTAGCAGCTGGTTGGGGTTTATATTTTTCACATTGATCTCCCTGTGAAAATAAGTGGATATCTGTGTTCCAGATACTCTTAATCAATAACCCTGCATTTATTAAGGAGATACTTTAAAAATAACGATTAACTCCCTTTACATCCATTCTTACAGGGTAGAAAATTGGGATTAAATATCAATATGGTCAATCATCATTTTTTATGATGTTTTTGTTGATAATGATGATTTGAATTATATAGTAGGCATGCATTACATTAAACCATGCTCTTGTGAAAGCATGGCATGGTTTCTGCCTTGAGTTTTCATAGATGAAGAAGGGGCCGCACGCTGAACAATAAAACTGATTGAGGGGGTACTCTCGTGGCTGCAAATGAGGCAACCGTTGATATAAGTCGTACAAAGAAAAAACGCATGGTAGGCAAGGGTCGGTTGGTCGACCTTGCCGCTCTGGACGAAATCAGAATCCTGCTTGGTGATGAACCCAGAAGAAAAGATCTGCTGATCGAGCACCTCCACAAAATCCAGGATCGTTACCATCATATTTCAGCAAAGCACTTGGTGGCGCTTGCCCATGAAATGAACCTCTCCACCGCAGAGGTTTATGAAGTTGCCACCTTTTACCACCACTTCGATGTCATCAAGGAAAACGAAACACCTCCACCACCATTGACTGTTCGGGTCTGTGAATCTGTCTCCTGTGATCTGGCAGGCTCAGGGGAACTGATGAACGCATTGAAGGCCGGCTTGGGCGATGGTGTACGTGTGCAGGCGGTCCCCTGTGTTGGTCGTTGTGAAAAAGCACCGGTTGCAGTCGTTGGACAAAACCCGATCGATCAGGCAACTACAGAATCTGTCACCAGCGCAGTAGAGAATAATAAAACGGAAGCAAAAACCACCGACTACCTGGGTTATGGCGACTATTGCAAACAGGACGGTTACAGAACTCTGGAAGCATGCTATGACGGCACGAAAGACATAGAGTCCGTCATTAAAACCATGGAAGACTCTGGTCTGCGCGGACTCGGTGGTGCTGGCTTCCCCGCCGGTCTCAAATGGAAAATCGTACGGGGCTATGAAGGCCCGCGTCTCATGGCAGTCAATATTGATGAAGGAGAACCTGGAACCTTCAAAGATCGTTACTACCTGGAACGCGATCCACACCGATTTCTCGAAGGCATGCTGATCGCTGCTTGGGCGGTAGAGATAGACGAAATCTACATTTACCTGCGTGATGAATACGCCGGCATTAGGAAAATATTAAGCCAGGAATTGGAACGACTGCAGGCCAACCCACCTTTTTCACATCCTCTACCTACGATAAATCTGCGCCGTGGAGCGGGTGCCTATATCTGTGGTGAGGAATCGGCGATGATCGAATCCATCGAAGGCAAACGGGGCATGCCGCGGCTCCGCCCACCGTATGTGGCGGAAGTGGGGCTTTTCGGCCGTCCCACCCTTGAACACAACATGGAAACCCTCTACTGGGTACGTGAAATCCTTGAGAAAGGACCGGAATGGTTCACCTCCCATGGACGCCATGGCCGTAAGGGCTTGCGTTCATTCTCAGTCAGTGGTCGGGTAAAAAAACCAGGTGTACATCTGGCACCGGCCGGTATCACTATCCGTGAACTCATCGACGAATATTGTGGTGGCATGCAGGACGGGCATGAGTTCTATGGCTACTTCCCCGGTGGTGCGTCTGGTGGCATCCTGCCTGCAAGTATGGATGATATTCCGCTCGACTTCGACACACTAAACGAGTATGGCTGTTTCATCGGTTCAGCTGCGGTCATGATTTTTTCCCATAAAGACAGCGCGAAAGATCTGGCTTTGAATGCGATGAAGTTTTTTGAAGATGAATCCTGTGGACAGTGTACGCCCTGCCGTGTCGGCACAGCCAAAGCCGCTGAACTTATGGAAAAAGAAAAGTGGGATCTTGAACTGCTGGAAGAACTGGCCAGCGTGATGGAAGACGCATCAATCTGTGGCCTTGGGCAAGCTGCTCCCAATCCACTGCGCTGCGCAGTGAAATATTTCCCTGAAGAATTCAAACGAGGATAGAGACGTGGCCGCAAGTCCTGATGATCTGAATATCAAAAAAATAGCGTTCGAGCTGGACGGCAAGAACATTGAGGCCTATGAAGGCGAAACCATTCTCCAGGCTGCCAAACGGGAAGGCATCGAGATCCCGCATCTCTGTTACAAAGAGGGTATGCGTGCCGACGGTAACTGCCGTGCCTGTGTGGTGGAAATCGATGGTGAACGGGTGCTGGCCCCATCCTGCTGCCGTTATCCCAGTGAGGGGATGAAAGTCAAGGCGGATAGTGAACGGGCGAGAAAGTCCCAGCAGCTGGTCGTGGAGCTGCTACTCTCGGATATGCCCGAGCAGGGGGAATCTCCCTATACCCGTCAGTCTGAACTCGACATGTGGGCCAAAAGGCTCAACGTTACCAAGCCACGTTTTGGTCAACGCGAAGAACCCGAATGCGATCTTTCCCACCCCGCGATCGCGGTCAACCTTGATGCTTGTATCCAGTGCACACGCTGTGTTCGTGCCTGCCGGGAAGTCGAAGGTAATGATGTCATCGGCTATGCCCATCGTGGTTCTCATTCAAAAATCGTCTTCGATCTGGATGATCCCATGGGTGAATCCACCTGTGTCGCCTGCGGTGAGTGTGTCCAGGCCTGCCCTACCGGTGCACTGATGCCGGCCGGTGGCGTGGGCCTTATTGAACCGGACAAGACCGTTGATTCCACTTGCCCATATTGTGGTGTTGGCTGCCTGATCAAATACCATGTCAAGGACAACCGCATTCTCTATACGGAAGGCCGGCCTGAAGGGCCAGCTAACAAAGGCCGGTTGTGTGTCAAGGGCCGATACGGTTTCGACTATATCCATAACCCGCTCCGGCTGACCAAGCCGTTGATCCGGCGTGAAGGCGTCAAGAAAACGACAGAACTGCTGGATCCGGCAGATGTGGACAAGGTTTTTCGGGAGGCGACCTGGGAAGAAGCGTTGGATTTTGCGGCCTCTGGCCTGATGAAAATCCGCGAGGAACATGGTCCCAAAGCCTTGGCTGGTTTAGGTTCAGCCAAGGGAAGTAATGAAGAGGCCTATCTGTTCCAAAAGCTGGTCCGTACTGGGTTTGGCAGCAATAACGTCGATCACTGTACCCGTCTGTGTCACGCTTCGTCCGTCGCGGCCCTACTAGAATGCATCGGTTCGGGTGCGGTCTCCAATCCAGTGGAAGATGTCGCTCTGGCTGACGTTGTCATACTGATTGGGGCCAACCCCACAGTCAACCACCCGGTTGGCGCCTCCTTTATCAAGAATGCTGCAAAAAACGGGACTAAATTGATTGTCATGGATCCCAGGCGAAATGACATCGCCCATTACGCGAGTCATTATCTGCAATTCCGGCCGGATACCGACGTGGCCCTGCTCAACGGCATCATGCATACCATTCTTGAGGAAGGACTACAGAATGATGCCTATATCGAGAAATACACCGAAGGCTTCGATAAAATGAAGAAGCATCTTGAGAGTTATTCTCCAGAAAAAGTCGCACCCATCGTGGGTATCGATGCCGAAACCATTCGTGAAGTGGCAAGACTCTATGCTACCTCGAATGCTTCCATGATTCTGTGGGGGATGGGTATTTCACAGCACATTCATGGTACCGATAACTCCCGCTGCCTGATCTCCATGGCACTGATGACGGGCCAGATCGGCCGGCCGGGTACCGGTCTGCATCCACTGCGGGGACAGAACAATGTACAAGGAGCTTCGGATGTCGGCTTGATTCCGATGGTTTATCCAGATTATCAACCCGTAACAAACCCTGAGATCAGAAAGAAATTCGAAGAACTCTGGGGAATCGAGCTGGACCCTGAGACTGGCCTGACGACGGTGGAAATGGTACATGCAGCCTACGGTGGCAAGGTCAAGGGTATGTATATCGAGGGTGAAAATCCGGCCATGTCCGATCCAAATCAAAACCATGCCCGCGAAGCCTTCACGCGACTCGAACATCTTGTCGTACAGGATATCTTCCTCACGGAAACCGCCGGCTTCGCCGACGTCATCCTGCCAGCCTCTGCCTTCTACGAAAAAACCGGCACCTTCTCCAACACGGATCGCCGGGTTCAGATGGGACGCCAAGTGGTCGATCCACCGGGTGAAGCACGACAGGATCTGGAACTGATCCAAGAGATTGCCAGACGCATGGGGCTGGACTGGAACTACTCAGGCCCGAAAGACGTATTCAACGAAATGCGCCAGTGTATGCAAAGCATCGCTGGCATGACCTGGGAGCGACTCGAAGAAGTCGATTCACTGACCTATCCGCTTGAGCATGAAGGCGACCCCGGTACACCTGTCATCTTTACCGATGGTTTCCCGACCAAGACTGGACGTGGTCTGTTCGTCCCTGCGGTCTATATCCATGCGGATGAACTTCCCGATAATGAATTCCCGTTTGTCTTTATTACCGGTCGCCAGCTGGAGCACTGGCATACGGGCAGTATGACTCGTCATGCCAGTAAACTCGACGCCATAGAACCTGATCCAGTCGTCAATATCCATCCAGAAGATCTGAAGGAAATGGGTGTGGAACCGGGCGAGCTGGTCACCATTGAGTCTAGACGTGGCAAAGTCACTGCATATGCCCGTGCTGATATTGGTCTCCAAAGAGGCACCATCTTCATGGCCTTTTGTTACAATGAAGCTGCCGCTAACTTGCTGACCAACGAAGCACTCGATCCATTTGGCAAGATTCCGGAATTTAAGTTCTGCGCAGTTAAGGCCATGGCGGGTGGAGAATTGGCAAAAAGGGTAAGTTAGGTAGAGATCAGAGTTGTTGACGGGGTGGTCAGGTGTCCACCCCTTCATTTCCTTGACAATCGTTTTTGATAGGCCTGCTTGATCGCACTTTCCATCATTTCACGGATGACGATATACCGATCGAGATCTTTGAACACCTGCATTTTCATCTTCTCGCTCGCCTGCCCTTTCTCATCAGCCTGATCGACGAGATCAATGAGGAATTCCACCTCGGCCATGGCAAGAATCAGTTTCTCCAGTGGTTTACCTTGGCCATATTTCAGAACATAGGCACGCGTACTGCGTTCACAAAAAAAACGTTTGATATCACCGCCCGAGTGCGTGCCACAACTGGAAAGGTACTCCCTGAAATCATCCAGTTCATCCAGTTCCATGGAAAGAATCTGTTGCTGGGCTTGATTGAAGATTGTTTCATTATAGAGGTCACTCTCCTGCGATTCTGCATACACGGAGAATGAGAAAAGTATTAAAAGTAACAGAATGATTGATTTCATACTCAATATATGATGTCAAGGAGACTCTATTTTCAATAACTGATAATGTTTTTGCGCCCTTTCCTGATCTGGATCATCCTGGACCTCGACCTGATCTAGAGTCTGCACATATTCATCGGGCAGTTGTCGGCTCCGGGCTCCTTGAACCACGACCTCCTTATACCAATGAAATGGTCTCAACATTTCATCCAGCCAGGAGGGCTTGCCAATATAGGCAAAGGCTTGATGCTCATCCCAATCGCCCATGAGTATCAGTTCATGCTTCTCATAACTCTCACCTTCCGCTGCATCCAGACCCGGTAGTTCCTTCTCCAGCATTTCATAGACCACGCCATAGACGATATCTGCAGGATTTCCGGTTTCCAGAATGTTACACTTTCCCGAGCCATCCATTCCCCTTACCTGATAATTCAGTGTAAACCCAGGCAGCTGAACCCTGTCAAGGAAATAGCATGAAGGCACCCGTTCCCATAACCGGGTATGGAGCATGTTCGATCCATACGCAAAGTATTTAATTTTCATTTCTTTGTCTCACCGCTTCATAAAGGCAGATCCCAGAAGCCACCGATACGTTGAGGCTTTCGACCACACCCGCCATAGGGATCCGGATCAGGAAATCACAATGATCA
Organism: Gammaproteobacteria bacterium; assembly: GCA_026984775.1. Lineage (GTDB taxonomy): Bacteria > Pseudomonadota > Gammaproteobacteria > CAJXQU01 > CAJXQU01 > CAJXQU01. The sequence goes on along the minus strand of JALSRM010000002.1, from coordinate 78,772 downwards.
CGCGTCAGGCGCCGGAGCCCCTTGTCTTCCGATCCCATCACCAGTGCGGACGAACCCGTAAGATCCATTTCGTAAATACTCTGCTGCGCCTGATCGCTGGTGCCGATCAGCCAAACACCGGAATCCTTAAGTTGCTTCAAAGTTCTAGCAAGATTCCTGGTAACAATTAGAGGTATGGAATCGGCAGCTCCACTTGCTACTTTCCTGACTGTCGGTGTCATACCAACTCCCCGGCTAGCGGGCACGACAACCGCATCTGCCCCGGCTGCATCTGCTGTACGTAAACAAGCTCCAAGATTATGCGGATCCTGTACACCATCCAGGATCAGTAAAAGCACATTGTTAGTCTTGTCAACCAGCTCCATCAGATCAGCCTCATCCTGTAAGGGAAGTGTCTGCCGACGGATGATGACCCCTTGATGACGCTGTTCATGACTCATTTTATCCAGTGATTTTCGTGGTACCCGTTGAATGCCAATTTCGAGCGATTCCGCCAATGTTGTTATCTCATCGAGCCGCGTATTCTTATGATCTGCCTGTACCCACAATTCCAGCACCCGTTCGGGTGAATACTTCAGCGTATGCAAAGCGGCATGGATCCCATAGACAAGACTTGTTTTTGTCATCAAAGTTGATTCAACGTTAAAGACTGAACATTATAAAGCAATGCTATAATTCCCGCTGATTTCAATAACCGGATGATTCGTTCTGCTATTTGTCATCCTAATAATAACGACGGGACAGTCAGGCTATCCCTCCTACATAGGAAGAACTTCATCACCTGCTTATTTCGGTATTTTGTTAAATGAAAATGCAACTTGACGACTTTTATTCAGAACAGAATGACCATATAACCATCTCGAGTGATCAGGCCAGTCGATTTGCCAAACAGATCGCCAACGATTTTAATCCGATCCATGATCCAGATAGCGATCGCTTCTGTGTTCCTGGTGATCTGCTGTTTGCTGTGGTTCTTGATCACTTTGGACTTAGTCAACACATGGAGTTTCACTTCACTGGAATGGTTGGAAAAGATTTGCCACTCATCCTCAATGAAAAAGAGGATCATATGATTGCGGTCACAGACAACGACAGCAAGGAATATTTACACATTTATCGACAAGGAGACATCACAACCAACAAGATATTGATTGAACAATTTACACAAAAATACGTGGCATTCTCCGGTAAGAACTTTCCTGAGCTGATCGTACCATTGATGAAAGAACATAAAGTCATGATCAACCCTGTCCAACCACTCGTGATCTATCAAAGTATGTCATTTTACCTTGATACTGTCGATATCGAAGAACCCTCTGTGGAGCTGCTAGATACAAATCTCTCCGTGCAAGGTAGAAAAGGCATGGCAGATCTGGAATTCCTTTTTAGAGATGGCAAGAAAGTCATTGGCAAAGGTGTCAAGAAACTTGCGTTGCGCGGGCTCAAACCATTCGAACAGGAAAAGGTGGACTGGATGGTCAACGCCTACATGGAAAGAAAAGCACGCCTTAATTAAAAGGGACGTTTCCTTTTATAAAACATACATGAACATTTTTGAGGTATCACGTTTTTCAGGATCATGATTCTGTTGTCTTCCATGCCCAGAAAGAGTGTTAAGCTTGTTGTGGTACGTACAACATGAGTTCCAAATGAGATAGCTTTGGGGCTGGTTTCCAATCGACTCTTGGTAATATAAAAGCCATTTTTTAATGCGAGACTGATGCCAGTGTTTCTGGATCTGCCAACCCTCACAGCATCTGAAATTCTGGTCGTTATTCTAGTGCCTGATCTGAACATAGTAATCGCCAGGGACAAGATCGGCCACGATTTTCGAGTTTTTTCCAAACCCTCCATCGTCATCTTCTGCGATCAATGAAGTTTCACTACCAGGACCAAACAATTTCATTACCACATCAGTTTGTCCATCAGTTTCGATAGTATGCCGTCCAGTGTGTGACGGTGAATCTGAACAGATCTTCCTCACCGGGTGTACCAATATCAGCAGCCACACCTGAGGTGTTGATCACTGGAATTTCCACGATATCCGGGCTGGCATCTTTATCTGGATAGGCGTCGTCACTGGCAATAAAGGCCTTATCCAGATCAGATAATACCTCATTAGCCTTGGCACCCTTCCCCTTCTTTACCCAAGTGTCGGGAAAGAAATAGAGCATGATGGAGTCCGGGTCAAACTCTGTGCCACGGATCTGATCGATAGAATATTTATTGAGAACGTTATGGCGAATTTGTGCCTCGTTCCAATAATTGGGCGGACCGCTCAGATCTCGAATAACAATATCTTCATTCCATTCAATGCCACCTGCAGGATTTTGATGCTCATGGGCAAGGCCAATTGCGTGTCCAACCTCATGTGCAGCTGTCCCCCCATCAAGAAACCCGAGATTCATGGTCGGCTGGTTTTTTGGAATACTGGTGGCATCGGTCCCAATATACGACCAGGCACCGTCACCGGGATTGAATGGAATCCGAATTTCGGCATCAGGATCATCTCCGACTTCGAATTGCAGATTGGCATGCTCTGTCCACCAGCTCGCCTGGTCCTTCGTGATTGCCTGTTGTGAGGCCGTTCCTTCAAGAAAGCGAATCCTCAGGGTCGAACCGGTAATCCACATTTTCCTGAACAGGAATACTGCTCGCTGACGAGCACCATAAATCATCATTCGATGAGGTCGGTTCAACTCATGTGGCATGATGCGATCGATACAGGCTTTGATTGTACTCATGACATACCTCTCCAAATAAAAGATATGTGTTTAAGTCAAGTACAAATTAGCCAGGTTTAGATCGGTTTCCGTAATTGTGACGGGGTTGGTGTTTTATTACCGACAGGCAGGAATTCACTCCCGCCTGCCAGTTGAAATTATCAGGCTTGTGCTCGAAACAACATCCCGGCAGGTGCGGTAATGAGTTGTTCCACGGCGAGTATTTCGTTTTGTGGGATATTTCTGACGATATTATGACTGTTACCGTCAATCACAGAGATAACTGTATTGCCGGTTTCATGATCGATGCTGACTTTTAATTCTCTCTTCACTGTTTGTACATACCCATTTTCATCGATGACCAGTTGATCCAGATCGATTGTTTCACCCTGCCTTTGAGCTTTCTCAACAACAGTCTGCAGATTGACTTTCTGGTGTTTCGTATCAGGCAAATGGTCAATGTTGACTGAAACTCCTGACAGATCAGTATCCTGCAAGATCCCTGATCGTGGTTCTTTTATGATTTCCATATCAATTATCGCTCCTTTGGTTACGTCCGTATCAAATCCTTTTAGATACGAGACATACTTGGGTTTTCGACGATATGGATGGAAACTTTAGTATTAAACGATTGACTCACTGGTTTTGTGAACCAGTTTGGATTTTTGATACGATTTTCTTGCCAGTTTTCTCCTGGAGATACAGGATTTGGCTTGATCAGAACAGGATCAGCAAGTGATTACCACCAAGCCTGCAATCTACCATCGACAACCTGCCATTTATAACCTGTGAGGGGCCGATCGCCCTTTTCGATACAGTCACCAGTTGCCAGATCAAAACACCAACCATGTTTGGGACAGACCAGTTTCCTGTCTTCAATTGCAAGCTCCGGAATATTGGTTACCTGATGGGGACAATGACTGTCATATATCCGGATCGTATCATCCTCTTTGTGAACAAATAGATCGCGGCCACCACAGGTCAAGCGTGTGGTACCTTCTTTTAATTGTTCAAGCAGGATTACATCGTGCCACTGCGGTTCAGTATTGAGTGCGTCAAGGGAAAAGTCTGGCAGATCCATTTCCTGCAATTGCTCCACTGCCCAGATAATCTTTGTAAGCCCAAGTACGGGAAAGGCCATCAGCAAGGCATCGAGGATCTCGTCTGGTGTCGCACCGTCGCGAAGGGCACGGGTCAAATACTGACGAAAACCCTTTTCGGTCTGTGCAGCGACCTTTGTGATCACTGAGATTAGGGAACGGGTTTTTGGATCAAGATGCTCACCGGCCTTTTTCAAAAAACTGAAATAAGCGGACATCGCCTCTGGACGTGCCTTGATCAGATAGTTGAGAGCATCACTCATGCGTTGACTTCCTCAGTTTTACTGTAGTGATCCGACCCTGCATTGCAAGGAGTTCTTTCATGGAATAGGTATAGGTACGGCGTTCATAATCGGGATGAATAAACATCAGATAGACATCGACATCATCTATACCGATGATCTGCTCGCCCCGATCAAAGAGCCATGACCGCTCGGTATTCTTGATCACACCAAACTTGATCTTGCGAGTCTGCTGATTCAGGCCGGATTCAATGGAGCAGGCTTCCCGGCTACCCCGCCGGGTACAATTAATGAAGAAATCCGTAATCCTCTGGCCGGTATCTTCATCTTCTGCCATAAAAGTGAGCGAAAAATAATCCAGTTCTGAACTTTTCTTCACACCCAGCCAGCCGTGATAATCGGCAAAGACGAGAACACCCAAGATCAGCGGGATCACGATTAGTATTTTTTTCATGCGTTCAGTGAAAAAATCAATTTTTCATTGTAACCCGATTATGTCATGATCTTTATTATGACTGGAACACAAATAATGGCTTTTTCAGCTATCGTTTTATACCTTTCGGCGGCACTGCTGATTGCCAGAAAACTCCTGACAGGGCAATCCATCGGTAAAAAGGACAAAAACCTGGCTTTGTTATTGGGTTTTGCTGGTCTGATCCTGCACGCCGTGATTCTCCATCAGCTTCTGATTGCTGAACACGGGATCAACCTGAGCTTCCCCAATGCGGCCTCGTTGGTAGGCTGGTTGATTGCCGCCCTGCTTCTGATCGGTTCGATCAGACAGCCGATGGAAAGCCTTGCCATTGTCTTCTTTCCCGTAACAGCTTTCTGTCTCGGTCTGGGACATTTTATTCAGGAGCAGCATATCATCGCCCCCCATCTCCCGACAGGATTACAACTACACATTCTGTTTTCGATTATCTCGTACAGTCTGTTAAGTATTGCAGCCTTGCAGGCCATTCTCTTGGCTATTGCCGATGCGAGGTTGAAGAAACGTCATCCGGTGCCGATCATGCGTGTCTTGCCACCGTTGCAGACAATGGAAACCTTGATGTTTCGTTTTATTTGGCTGGGCTTTTTCCTGCTCACCATAGCTCTGATTACCGGGTTTCCCTATATTGATGATATTTTTGGACAACACTTAATCCACAAGACCGTACTTTCGGTCATTGCATGGTTTGTTTTCGCCATCCTGTTGTGGGGGCGTCAGAGATTCGGCTGGCGGGGCAGAACGGCGATTCGCTTCACCCTCGCCGGTATGATCACCCTGTTACTGGCTTACTTTGGAAGCAAAGCTGTTCTGGAGCTTATCCTCCACAGAACATAATGGTTATGCTTGACTTGCATCCCGGAAACATCCAACAATATCCACTTGTCAATCACTGAGGCCAGCCTGCTTGGACGAAATACCCATAGGGGTGCTGTTTGCCACCCTGTTCATTCTCATTCTGCTTTCTGCATTCTTTTCGGGTTCTGAAACCGCAATGATGGCGCTGAACCGCTATCGTCTGAAACATCTGTACGATCAGGGACACAAAGGTGCAATCCGTGCCAGCACCCTGCTCGAAAAACCGGATCGGCTCATCGGTCTGATTCTGTTGGGTAATAATTTTGTAAATATACTTGCTTCCTCTATCGCGACAGTGATTGCACTTCGGTTGTTCGGTGAGGTCGGAATCGCAATCGCCGCCATGCTGCTTACGCTGGTGATTCTGATTTTCGCAGAAGTCACACCAAAGACTCTGGCCGCACTCAAACCTGAACTGATCGCCTTTCCTGTCTCCTTCATACTCAAGCCACTGCTAGTGATCCTCTACCCCTTTGTCTGGCTCGTGAACCTGTTCGCCAATGGCGTCTTGAAACTGCTCGGCATCTCTCCGGATGATGACAACACTGAAATGATCGCCCTCAGCCGTGAGGAATTGCGTACGGTCGTGAAAGAAGCGGGGGCCATGATTCCAAAACGCCACCAGCAAATGCTTTTTGGGATCCTGGATCTGGAAAAGGTCACGGTTGAAGATATTATGATCCCACGCAATGAAGTATTCGGGATCAATCTGGATACCGATCCAAGCCAACTGGAAGAACAACTTCGCAGTTGCCGACATACTCGGATACCGGTCTATCATGGCACCCTCGACAATGTAACCGGCATCATGCATGTCCGCAAGATTCCCCTTCTGCTCGAGTCTGAGGAAATCACCTCGGAGACCATCATGGCCCAGTGTGTGGAGCCCTACTATGTACCCATTGGCACACCCCTGCATACCCAATTGAGCAATTTTCAACGGGAGAAACGACGCCTCGGGTTGGTCGTTGATGAATATGGGGATATCCAGGGATTGGTGACGCTGGAGGATATTCTGGAGGAAATCGTTGGTGAGTTTACTACTGATCCGGGCTATAACAAGGATATCCATGAACAGGAAGATGGCAGTTATCTGATCAATGCCAGTGCCAATATTCGTGACATCAACCGCACGCTGAACTGGGATCTGGACACGAGTGGACCCAAGACCCTCAATGGGCTGATTATCGAAACCCTGGAAACTATTCCTGAAACAGGAACCAGCCTCAAAATTGGGCACTATGCGATCGAAATTCTGCAAACCTCACACCAGGCCATAAAAACGGTCAAAGTGAGGCAACTTACTGATCAGCGAGAACAACAGATTAAAGAGCTGAACGAAACAGGATACAATGAAAAAAGATCTGAAATCTGAAACAATAGCTCCCAGAGAGGCTTGGGATAAGCCCTGTAAAAAAGCCTAATCCCCGAGAAAAGCTCATTTTTTTAACAGGCAAAATAGTTTTCTGGCAAAAGATATATTGGTTTTATGAATTATTAAAACGAGAGGACATTCCAAATGAACTATCGCAATTTCCTGGCATTTTTCCTCCTTGTTCTTGCTTCACATGCGTCTGCTGATGAAATCGAAGATCAAATTAAACTCGGACTGGAGGCCTATCAACAAGCCGACTACAAGGGAGCCATCGACGAACTCAACTATGCCATTGCCCAGATCCGGGAGAAGCTGAATGCACAACAATCGGTATTGCTGCCCGAGCCACCTGAAGGTTGGACTGCTTCTGAGGTAAAAAATGATTCTGCGGCGATGGCTATGATGGGAGGTGGAACGAATATGTCCCGTACCTATACCCGAGGTGATGAGGAAGTAGAAATCCGGATTATGGCCAATTCACCCATGGTTGCAGCCTCCTTGGCACTCGTCAACAATCCCATGTTGATGGGAAATGATCCTGAACTCAAACCCTTCAGATACAAAAAGATGAAGGGCAGCAAGCGGATCAATGATGATGAAATTGAAATCATGTTAGCACTTGCCGGTCAGATCATGGTGCAGGTCACTGGTAGTAACACGAGTGAGGAGGCTGTTCAGCAGTTTCTTGATATCATCGACTTCGACAAAATCAAGTCTTCACTCCTGGAGTGACAACCATCCAGTAGGAAGGCTTACGTTGCTGATCTGGATCGTCAAATCTGGACTCGAGCCCGGCTTTAGACGATCCCTTTCGTCTCCAAATAGCGGATCACCTGATCCGCACATTCCTGCAGGCTGTGTTTATCTGTGTCCACGATGATTTCAGGATTTTCCGGCTCTTCATAAGGGGATGAGATCCCGGTGAATTCCGGGATCTCACCCGCTCTCGCTTTTTTGTATAAACCTTTGACGTCTCTTTCTTCACACACACTGAGATCGCAACGGCAATAGACCTCAATGAAATCCCCTTTTGCTACCAGATCACGCGCGCGCTGTCGATCAGCCTTGAATGGAGAGATGAAAGCGGTCAGTGTGATTATACCGGCATCCACAAGAAGCTTGGCGACTTCACCGATCCGGCGGATATTCTCGACTCGATCTGCATCGGAAAAACCCAGATCCCCGCACAAACCGTGTCGGATATTGTCACCATCACAAACATAGGTACGCCTGCCTTTCTCATGCAACAATGCTTCGACTTCATTGGCCAGTGTCGATTTACCGGAGCCGGATAGTCCGGTAAACCACAGGATCACGCTCTTGTGCCCATTCAGTTTTTCCCTGTCTGCCCTTGTGATCGTGGGATGATGCCATACCGTATTACTGCTTTTTTGTTGCATTCTCCGCTCCAGGTTTGTCAATTTGTGTCGCTATTGTAATGAAAAGTTAATCCAGTGCGTTAGTCAAAAATGGCAGCTTCATATAACCATTTTTATTCTGTATTCTTGATTCAGGTTTTAATCTTTTATCACTAGGGAGAACGACCAGGGATGTCCAAATTTATTCTGGTAACGGGCGGCGCAGGTTACATTGGCAGTCATGTTGTTCGGCAATTGACGACAGCAGGACGTCAGGTTGTAGTACTCGATAATCTCAGCACAGGCTTCAAGGAAGCAGTGATTGGTGCCGATCTGGTCATTGGTGACACGGGTGACAAGAAGCTCGTCAACAAACTATTGGCTGATTACAACGTGGAAACAGTAATGCACTTTGCGGCACATACGATTGTTCCAGAATCTGTTTCCAATCCGCTCAAATACTATGGAAACAACACCTGCTGTACCCGAAATCTGCTGGAATGCTGTTCAGCAGCCGATGTGAAGCATTTCATCTTTTCATCCACCGCGGCTGTTTATGGGATTCCGGAAGTCGAAATGACTGCAGAGGACACACCAACCGCACCTATCAATCCCTACGGGATGTCAAAACTGATGAGCGAGATCATGTTGCGCGATCTTTCTGCGGCAACACCTCTGCGTCATGTCATCCTGCGTTATTTCAATGTAGCCGGTTCGAATCCTGACGGTGAAATTGGCCAGTCCACCGAAAAAGCGACTCTGCTGATCAAAGTTGCCTGTGAAGCTGCACTGGGAAAGCGGGAATCCATTTCCATCTTCGGTACCGACTATGACACAAAAGATGGTACGGGTATCCGTGATTATATCCATGTCGAAGATCTGGCTGATGCTCACATCAAGGCACTGGAATATCTCGAAAACGGTGGAAAATCGTCAACATTCAATTGCGGTTACGGACATGGCTATAGTGTCCGCGAGGTTCTCGATACTGTCGAAAAAGTACACGGTGAGCAACTCAATATTGTAGAAGAGCCCCGCCGCGCAGGTGATCCTCCAATGCTCATCGCTAAAGCTGACCGGATCAGAGAGATCCTGAAATGGGAACCTCGTTATGACGATCTGGCTTTTATCGTCAAAACCTCGCTCGACTGGGAGAAAAACAGACATTACTGAATACTCCGAACGAGCCGTTTCTTTACACTTCATTCTGAAATTCAGTGTCGCCTGTGCCCATGAGCACGAAAAGCATGTGACTGTGTTCACAGATCTGTAACCTGGCGATCAATGTTTGCTCATCATCATGGATAATTACCATGAAATCATGGAGCTGTACGAAATAATGTTATGAACAAAACCTCAAGCTACCTACTAAACCTGTTCCTTCTGTTGAATCTCTTCCTCATTTCAGCTACTACCCTGGCACAACCCTATCCGATCATTTTCGTCACCCAGATCCCCATTCCAACAGATTTCACGACCATTGGCGCAACCTTTGGTAATCACAAGGCCAGTATGAAAAAAGTTGGGCGAGGCGGTGACCTGTGGATTAAATACCCCGACGGCACACTCAAAAATCTGACGGCTGCTGCAGGTTATGGAACCGACGGGTTTCAAGGTGCGAATGCGATCGCGGTACGTGATCCCTCCGTCCACTGGAGCGGCAACAAGATCATCTTCAGTATGGTGGTAGGCGCACCCACAGAACAGTATCAGGTGAAGACGTTTTACTGGCAGCTCTATGAAATGACCGGACTAGGTCAGAACCAAACACCGGTGATCACAAAAGTTCCTAATCAGCCGGAAAATTACAATAATGTCAGCCCGGTCTACGGCAGCGACGATCGAATCATTTTTACCAGCGATCGCCCCAGAAATGGGCAACCGCATCTCTATCCACAACTGGACGAGTATGAAATGGAACCCACCAACACAGGACTTTGGAGCCTGGATCCAGTCACCGGTGACCTCAAACTGTTGAATCACGCCCCTTCAGGTGATTTCACACCCATCATCGACAGCTTTGGCCGCGTTATCTTTACTCAATGGGATCACATGCAGCAGGACCAGATGGCCGATGTGGATCGAAAAAAGGTCGCTGCAGGACAAGCGCCTACCTACGGAACCTTTAATTTCAGCAGTGAAGATGCCAATGCTATTCCCTATTTCGATAATCGATCAGAAGTGTTTCCAGAACCACGGGATACCAGCATCCAGCTGTCTGCCTTCCCTAATCTCGAGGGGCATCGCTTCAACCATTTCTTCCCCTGGATGATCAATCAAGACGGAACCGAGTTGGAAACCCTCAATCACATTGGCCGTCATGAGTTGCACAATTATTTGAACAGAGCTTTGAAGGATGATCCGAATGTAAAGGAGTACTACAGACAATATCCTAGGGTCAACCCAAATCCGTTGAATGATATGCTGCAGATCAAGGAGCATCCATTACAGCCGGGACGCTATTTTGGCGTCGATGCCCCCACATTCCGCAGTCATGCCTCGGGGCAGATTGTTGAAATGTATGCTCCGCCAAGTAAAAACCCGGACGAGATCATAGTCAACTACATCACCCACCGGGATACCGCAGATATCACCAATAACCCATCTCCCAATCACTCTGGGCTGTACCGTGACCCACTGGTTCTTTCGAATGGGTATCTCATCGCTGCACATACCTACGAAACAAGGGAAGACAAAAATATAGGAACCCGCGCTAATCCACAATCCAGATATACCTATCAGATCAAATACCTGTTTCCCTCTTCGAACGGTTTCTATACTGCAAATGCACCATTGGTCCCGGGTGGAATTTCCAAGTCAATCAGCTACTGGGATCCAGATGTTCTCGTCAGTTATTCCGGTCCCCTCTGGGAGTGGCAGCCGGTGGAACTCCGTCCCAGAACCCGTCCCCCATTGCGAACATCAACTTTGCCCACACCCGAGCAGCAGATCTTCGACCAGGAAAGTGTGGATGTTAATGCATTCAAGAACTACCTGAAACAGAATAATCTGGCTTTGATCATCAGCCGTGATGTCACCAGCCGTGATGATCAAGACAAACAGCAGCCCTTCAATCTCAGGGTCGCTGGCACTGGTAAACAGACATTGGGCGCCAGTGGAAAAATCTATGATATTTCCCATTTCCAAATCTTCCAGGCCGATCAAATCCGTGCGCGACGTCAAAGTGATGGCGATATTAACAAAGGACGACGGGTAATCGCCCAAGCTCTGCATGAAACAAATGCGATCAAAATGAACCCAAACAGCTATGGGAGTCCGTCTGGTAGCGTCAAAATTGCGGAAGATGGCTCCATTGCCGCCTTTGTACCCGCGCAACGTGCCATCGCCTGGCAAACGACCGATCCGCAACATACACCGGTGGTCAGAGAAAGAAACTGGTTGAGTTTCCAGCCCGGTGAGATCCGATCCTGTCCTTCCTGTCACGGTGTCAATGACAAGGATCAATCAGGAGCAGGTGCACCCCAGAACCCACCGTTGGCGCTGGCCAAACTGCTACGTTTCTGGAAACAGTCCCTCTCCATGCCCAAAGATTTTAACGATGACAACATGGCAGATATCTTGTGGTGGAACGAGCAAACCAACCGCGTTCGACTATATGAAATGAATGCGAACAGGATCATGAATGAGCTCCTTGTCGCTCAGGTGGCGGACACAAACTGGAAAGTCGTTGGTACGGGCGATTTCAATGCCGATGGCAAGACTGATATTCTCTGGCGTCATGATCTGACAGGTGACAACCGGGTTTATCTGCTGAATAGCTCCACGATCATAGAGAATCGTCTAATCAGCACCGAGCCGGATCAAGCCTGGAAGGTCGCGGCAATTGCCGACTTCAACGGTGACCGCAAAGCGGACATCCTGTGGCGCCATCAAAACACGGGCGAGAATCGCATTGATTTGATGAACGGTACAAGCATCCTCTCCAGCAGCACGATCAATACCATTGCCGATCTGAACTGGTACGTTGCCGGGACGGGCGATTTCAACGGTGACGACAAGGCAGATATTCTCTGGCGCCATCGCCAGAACGGACGGGTCTGGATGTACACGATGGATGGTGCCTCGATCATTGCCAGTGATCATGTCGCCTTCACCGGAACCGATTGGGACATCGAGGACACCGGTGATTTTGACGGTGATGGCAAGCAAGATATCCTCTGGCGCAACAACGTTCACGGACGGGTCTGGCTCTATCTGATGAACGGACACCTCATCAGCTACAGCAATCACCTTGCCTTTACTGATCTGAACTGGGAGATTCAGGCAACTGGTGATTACAATGGTGACGGGAAAACCGACATCTTCTGGCGCAACCGTATTTCCGGGCTCAATTGGATGTATCTTGTAGATGGTATCACGGTGATTTCCAATCAACAGGTCAATCTCGAACCTGATCTCAACTGGAAAGCCGTAAAGTGATCGGCTGAAGACGATATTCGGTACCGGAATATCGTTATACGAAACAGTTACTGTACTGCAGCCGTGATAGACCTTATTTTATTTGGTTTTGTCTCCACAAACACGGGTAAAGTAAGGTCATCATGGAAAAGAAAAATAAACTCTGGCGACATTCTGGGCACTGTCGTTTTTTTGCACTGCTGCTCTCCACACTCTTCTTCAGCCCAATGACGTCTGCCACCACGGGTTATTTTGCGGTCGGCTACGGTCCCAAGTCCACCGGAATGGCCGGTACCGTGGTTGCGGCTCCTCAGGATGCGATGATTGCGAGCGTCAATCCGGCCGGAATGGGTCTGGTCGGGGAGCGCGTTGACTTTTCTCTGCGTCTGTTCAGCCCCATCCGTGAAGCCGAACTCGACACCACAGCGGTAGGCGCCCGTTTCCGTATCAACAATGAGAGTGGACGGGATTTTTTCGTTATACCGAATTTTGGAATAACAAAACAGATCAACAACAAAGTATGGGCCGGCCTCACAGTGTATGCAAATGGCGGGATGAATACGACCTATGACGTCAATCTCTATGACCAGACTGCCGCAGTATTGGGTGCTTTTGCTACAGGTGGCAGTGCGGCCACGGCCAGTGTCCCTTCCGGCACCACCACAGGGACGCCGGATACAGGAACACTGGGGGTTGATTTGGCTCAGCTGATCATTGCACCGACCCTCACTTTTCAGATCCATCAAAAACATACCCTGGGGCTTTCCCTGCTGCTCGGAGTGCAGCGCTTCGAGGCTTACGGCTTGGGCAACTTTCAGTGCTTTACCCCAACCGGTTCAGGGAACAACCCCTCTGCCTGTGCACCCGGTGGAGCCGGTGCCTTGACACCAGGTTTTGTCCCGTCGAAAAACCTGACCAACAACGGTCATGACTGGTCTTACGGATTCGGAATCAAGGTGGGATGGATCGGGCAAATTCACCCCCGTCTGACACTGGGCTTTGCTGCTGCGAGCAAGATCTACATGACAGAGTTTGACGAGTACAGCGAGCTTTTTGCTGGCAAGGGAGATTTTGACATTCCGGGTAACCTGACCGTGGGCGTCGCCTTTCACGCCTCACCCGATCTCACTCTAGCCTTCGATTACCAGCGTATTTTTTACAGCGGTGTGGACTCTGTTGGCAATGCAGGCCCTGTCCCCACACCCTTAGGTCCGGGTTTGCCACCGGGGCTGAGTTTGCTGGGCCTGGAAAACGGCATCGGGTTCGGGTGGAAAGACATCAGTGTCTATCGGATCGGGATGAAATACGACTGGAATCCCGGCTGGACAATCCGCGCCGGATACAGTTATAACGATTCACCGATTCCCGATGATCAGATCCTGTTCAACATTCTTGCTCCAGCGGTCAACAAACATCACCTGACGTTTGGCTTTACCTATACACCTTCTGAACACAGCGAGTGGACGTTTGCCTATATCCACGCGTTTGATGAAACACAGAGAACACCGAGATCGGCCTTCGGTATCCCAGCCTCCATCGGGATGTACCAGAACTCAATCGAGCTGGAATACTCTCACCGGTTCTAATAAACAGGGGCAGAAATCCGACCGATCTCTGCCCTCACTTCGACTCAACCAGACAGACTGCATGGCAGGCAATACCCTCTTCCCTACCGGTAAAACCCAGTTTTTCCGTCGTAGTGCCTTTGATATTGATCATATCGGCAGAGAGCTTCAGATCGCTCACCAAGACCTCCCGCATCGATGGGATGTGGGGTGCAATTTTTGGTTTCTGGGCAACGACAGTGGCATCAATGTTGACAATCCTATAGCCATTTTTATCGAGCAATCCTGCAACCTCACGTAACAAGATCCGACTGTCGATACCTTCGAGATTGGGGTCTGTGTCGGGAAAGTGCTGCCCAATATCACCCAAGGCTGCAGCCCCGAGCAGCGCATCACAGATGGCATGGATCAACACGTCACCGTCAGAGTGAGCCGCCATCCCCTTGTCAAAAGGGATCCTTACACCACCGAGCATGATGTGATCACCCGCCTTGAAGCGGTGGACGTCATACCCCTGACCTATGCGCATCGTATCTCCTCAACCGAGTCTGAAAATCATTATTCTGGCCGGTGAATTTTACACGAGATTTCAACAAATCGTGTAGAACCTATGGATTGAGCTGCTTGCAACCAATGATCTGTTTGTTTGGCTCGCATTCAATTGACAGGTGAATCTTTATAATCCAATCTCGACCCCAAGCGATAAAGTATCAAGATTCAAAGCGTCGATAAAAATGCTACCACTGAAACTGAACTGCTATTCTGTCGTTAAATGAGTAGTGCACACCAAGGCCAAAACAAAGTCATGAAGTACCGATACTGGTCAGAGGAATATTCTCACCCCATCTCCACCCGATGATTCCATATCAAAATCAAAATAGGCATAACTCATCTCTGCAGAATACCCAAATTGTTCAACAGTTCGGTTCCAGCCTGATGCTGTCAGATGCCTCATTCAGTCAGGTCTTACCTAACACCAAGGCGATCAAATGGTTGAATCAATAGCCACCGCTAGAACAAAAACTCGCACCGATATCAGAAAAATCCTGTCCCGTCTCAAACACATTCTTCGAGCTTGGTAGATCATTTAGGCTATCCCCGTACCAATGTGAGATCCCAATACCCCCTCCCAAATAGATACTATTTTCCACGGCAACGCCTTGTAATACAACGAATAAAATGATCAATAAAGACGTGATCTCTTTTTCATTATTGCACCTAACAACTCATCAGGCACACTTTTAACATCAGGTTAAACATATTCAATCATTTCTCGACTTTTTCGTTATATCAACGTATCTGATACACACCAGGTTTTTTTATCTCTATAGAACCGTTAGAAGGCTTTGGTTTATTAATAATTAGTCTCGGGTCAGTAGCAATAGGAGCAGAAGATGTTTCTTGAACGGCAGTTGCTATTTCACAAATCGGAGGTCGACAAATAGGAAATGTTCCTCCTTGACCGTTCCAACTTAAGGGACCAGATAAGGACGAGTAAGAAGGCATACCAAATCCAAAATGCTCGGGGGATTGATCATCGCTTAAATTTCTGAGCGTACCATTAGTCTGACCAGCCTTTGCCCACAATGTATCAGTCGAACGTAATGTATTATCTTCTTTTCTGATTGTTTTAGTAAACACGATATCGTGACTTTTCCCTCTATCATAAGTTCCGATAAGAGCAGATTCTGCATCCATCGTTTCATCCGTACCTAGGTTGCTCCACACACTTCGATAAGTTCCATTTCCATTGGATATTTTAGCATTAATAATTAGTTCATTATTACTGTTTCTATGGCGTAAAATAATGTCACTTTGCCGATCACCATTTAGATCTGCAATATGTGTTGGGAAGGAATATCCAGGTTCTGTATCACCTAAGACTTGGCGTTTTACATCAAATGTTCCGTCACCGCGTGTTATGAATGTATGAATGCTTAATCCTTTTGTTTTATCATAAAATACACGGACCAAATCTGACTTCCTATCTTTATTAATGTCGCCTACAAGAAACCGATCATGCTGCCAGTAGAGCCAATCTCCTGTTCCAAACTCGTGGGCAGTGAAGGTACCATCACCATTCGATATTTTTGTTCGTATTTTATGTCCCTTGTTATCTTGGCTTTGAAGAATGATATCGGTCATACTGTCACCATTGATATCGGCAGCTAGTATTGGAAGAATATCAACAGATGCATCATCACCCAGCGTAGCCGTGACATTTCGGTACTGACCATCACCTTTGGAAAACTTTGTACGTACCATAAGTCCTTTTTGTGGATCACGCCAAAAAATCAGGATATCACTTAATCCATCACGATTCACATCACCAACAAGTACTGGATATTGATAGTATTTATAACCATCCCCAGATATGAATGTCTTCTCGATGAAATTATGATTATCTCCTGAGATAAAGGTTTTTATGACCAATCCCTGTTGTTTGTTGTGAATGATCCGAACAATATCCGTTTTACGATCATTTGAGAAATAACCAGCGAGAAATGGTGTAATTGGATGCGACTCATTGTCATGGTCATCTAGTGCTATATCCTTACTGTACCATGATGGAATGCCATTACTCTTCAAAAGAGCAACCTTCATGAGTGTTGCTACAGTAGTATATTTATTATCCCTATAATCGATCTTTGGCTCAAAAGTAACTATATCGCTTAGCCCATCGCCATTAATATCCACAGGTGCTTGTGTTGTTGGTTTGAACATACCGTAACGGATTTCTTTTAACGAGTTGATAATATGGAGATATGCAGGTTCAACAGTATAAAAACTTAGACCAAAATCTCCTCCCATTGTTGTATGTTCAAAATTAACCCAAGTCTGTCTCCACCAACCTATATCAGTATTTCCTTTTTTATAGGTTAATGCACGAATAGGAAGGTTACCCACTTTTCCCCCTGCATGAATATTGTGGATGTAGAGATTTGTACGGGTTGAGTTAGGAAAAACGGCCGCCATGTCGACCAAAATACTTTTTTTCTTTTTTTTATTATCAAGAGGGTTTATGGCAAATGATTTACTACTTTCAATATGCGGAACCTCTTTTCCGTTGTTCCGACAGACGGCATCATTGAGCTGAAGTATAAGCGGAATATTTTTATATTGCGGGTTACTCCTAAACTTCTGGGCTAAACGTAAAGATAAGCAACCACCCCTGCTTTGACCGGCTAAAACAATGTCTTGAACGGATGTCGGATAGAATTTACCGGCTAAGAAATCCCAATAAGTATCGACCAGTCGTTGTTTATCTTCTTCGTAATAGTTATATTGCGAATCTAGAACAATAACAAATAATGTTTCGTCCATATTGTACATGCCCGAATTTTTTAATCGCATAGCCAGGCTGTTCGAGTTAAATTCGCGGTCACAACTTTTCGTTTTACCGTTACAATCACGCTTATAATTTGCAGGTTGTCCAGTCAAAACATTTTGGTATCCATCAGGGTTAACTTTTACTGCAGTTTGTTGGCCAGCAGAAATAAAAACTACATGTTTAACATTGGCAATGTCTGGCTTGCTCACAAAGGCAATATAGGTATTTTTTTGTCTAGCCTTATCAACCGAATGATCCGCCCATTCAGTAAATTTATCACTCGTTTCGCCTTTTATACATTTGTTATCAAAGAGCTTACCACCAGTACAGTAACGTACTCGCTCAACAGTCAACGTTTCTGCATTTGCTAAAATATGTACACTTAGACTAGATAGTGAGACTAAAATAACCCAGAATAGCCGATTCATTAAATTTTCCTTTAAACTTCTTGATATAAAATTTGGTTTGTGGCGATGATCACCGTACTGATACCCGCAGGGTACTTATTGATTAATTCTTAACGCATGATCTATGCCATGACTTATATAACGCCAGGCAAATTGATGTGCTCAATCTTCAAGAGCAACCAGTTTTATAACTAACCTGTCCTCTATACACACAATCTTTTTAGATAGTGCTCTGCCAGTTCCAGGTCTTGTGGGTGGGTGATCTTGATATTGTCGATATGGCCTTCGACCAACAGGGGATGTTGATTAGCCCATTCCATCGCCTGAGCCTCATCCGTCACCATGTGCCCGCTAATCTGGGCCTGTTCCAGTGCTGCGCTGAGTCCAGCAAGCCGGAACATCTGTGGAGTCAGTGCGTGCCAGAGGTTTTGCCTGTCCACTGTCTTGACGATGGTGTGATTACCGTCACTACGTTTCATGGTATCTCGAACCGGTACCGCCAATAGCCCGCCGACAGGATGATCTGAAACGGTGTTAATCAAGCGGTTGAGATCGTCAGCTCGCAAGCAGGGCCGTGCCGCATCATGCACTAAGACCCAGTCCTCCGGATCGGCATGCCGGCCCAACGTTCTCAATGCGGACAATACCGAATCACACCGCTCGCGCCCTCCTTTTGCCGTGATCAGCGGTTTTTCCGAAGTTGGCCTGATCTGCTCCCAGTAGGAATCATTTTCTGAGATTGCCACCACGATTCCGGTGATGAAAGGATGCTGAATAAAGCGGTCCAGGGTATGTTCCAGTACAGTCTTGCCGGCAATTTGAAGATATTGTTTGGGTATGTCCGAGCCCATTCTCGATCCAACACCTGCCGCAGGGATGACCGCCCAGTGGCTCACTCTTCGGATTCCTTCTGCTTCGTTGGTGATGGTTTTGGGGGTTCGATGATCTGGTAGAAGGTTTCATCTTTTTTGATCATGCCCATTTCACTCCGTGCGCGCTCTTCGATCGCGTCCAGGCCGGCCTTGAGATCCTTAACTTCGGCGGACAAGGCTTCATTGCGTTCCTGCAAACGTTCATTTTCCTTTTTTTGCTGTTCGATGGCTTCTCTAAGTTGCCGGACTTCCGTCAAACTTCCCTTGCCAACCCACAGCTCGAACTGGAGCCAAAGCAATAACAGGACCAAAATGATCACAACAAGACGCATCAGCCCCTCCCTCCAAGCTGAGTCGTCTCACCCTGCAGGACAGGCACCATCAAAGGTTATAGAAAGCATCCTTGCCGGGATATGTTGCCCTGTCACCCAGGATTTCTTCAATCACGATCAGACGATTGTATTTGGCAACACGATCAGAACGCGAGAGGGAGCCAGTCTTGATCTGTCCGGATGAAGTCGCCACTGCCAGATCAGCGATGGTGGTATCTTCTGTTTCCCCGGAACGGTGTGAAACTACCGCCGTGTAATTGGCCTGTTTCGCCATCTCAATGGCAGCCAGTGTTTCCGTCAGGGTACCGATCTGGTTGACCTTGATCAGAATAGAATTGGCGATATTCTGATCGATGCCTTGTTGCAGGATCTTGGTATTGGTCACAAAGAGATCATCGCCAACCAATTGGACTTTTTTGCCCAGCCTCTCGGTCAGGATCTTCCAGCCTTCCCAATCATTTTCATCCATTCCATCTTCAATAGTGATGATAGGATAGCGGTTCACCCAGTCTTCCAGTAAATTAGTCATTTCTTCCGATGAAAGTTTTCTGTTCTCGGATGCCAAATGGTACTGGCCGTCCTCGTAAAACTCGGAACTGGCAACATCGAGTCCGATCAGAATATCCTCGCCCGCGTTGTAACCGGCCACTTCAATGGCCTCCAGCACCACTTCCACAGCCGCTTCATTGGATGGCAGGTCGGGGGCAAAGCCACCTTCATCACCTACAGCGGTATTCAGTCCTTTCTTGCGCAGGACTTTTTTGAGATGATGGAATACTTCAGCACCGTAACGTACGGCCTCGCGCAATGATGGGGCGCCCACCGGCAGGATCATGAATTCCTGAAAGTCCACACTGTTATCGGCATGGGCGCCACCGTTGATGATATTCATCATGGGGACTGGCATGGTCAGTGGGCCGTCACTACCCAGGTACTGAAACAACGGAACACCTGCCTCATTGGCCGCAGCATGCGCGGCTGCCATGGAGACACCGAGAATGGCATTGGCACCGAGGTTGGATTTGGTTTCAGTCCCGTCCATTTCCAGCATGCGCTGATCAAGTTCGGCCTGCTCACTGACTTCATGGCCTTTCAGCCCCTCCTGAATGGTGGTGTTGATGTTCTCTACCGCCTTGAGTACACCTTGTCCCAAATACCGATTTGGATCACCATCACGCAACTCGATGGCTTCCCGCTCTCCAGTGGAGGCCCCTGAAGGCACAGCCGCTGTCCCCTTCGCTCCGCTTGCAGTGATTACATCCACTTGAACCGTAGGATTGCCTCGTGAATCGATAATTTCTCGTCCACGAATTTCTTTTATTTCTGACATTTTATCTCCTCTCCTGAACCTGCTTTCAGCACCCAGGTCTTTTTACTGTTTCATCGATTGATTTCAAGGTTTTCAACAACGATACCATCTGATCGAGCGGCCAAGAATTAGGCCCATCACTCAACGCCTTGTCCGGATCAGGATGGGTTTCCATGAAAAGTCCCGCAATACCGACTGCCATGGCTGCACGCGCCAACACCGGTACGAACTCCCGCTGACCACCGGATCGGCCACCTTCTCCACCGGGCATCTGGACAGAATGTGTGGCATCGAAGACAACAGGACAGCCAGTTTCGGCCATGATCGGCAGTGCCCGCATGTCCGAGATCAGGTAATTGTACCCAAAACTCGTGCCTCGATCACAAACCATGATCTGTTCGTTACCTGTGGCTTTGGCCTTATCGACCACATATTTCATGTCTGCCGGTGCCATGAACTGCCCTTTTTTTATATTCACCGGAATTCCTGTACGGGCAACCCGCTGGATGAAGTCTGTTTGCCGACAGAGAAATGCGGGAGTCTGCAATACGTCCACCACTGAAGCAATCTCTTCGAAAGGTGAGGTCTCGTGCACATCCGTCAACACTGGCACACCAATTTGTTGCCTGACCTTCTCCAGTATTGCAAGTCCTTTCTCTAGTCCCGGGCCACGAAAACTAGTGTGAGATGTGCGGTTGGCCTTGTCATAGGAGGATTTATAAATAAACGGGATTTGCAGCTCGCTTGCGAGCTCTTTCAGGCGGCCAGCCGTATCCAGCGCCAGTAACTCACTTTCGATTACACAGGGACCGGCGATCAGAAAAAAAGGCTTGTCGTTGCCTACCTCGAAGTCACACAGTTTCATGCGTCTCCTGATCAGTGGCTTTTCTTTTTTCGAGTGCGGCGCGGATATAACTTGAGAACAGAGGGTGCCCATCCCTTGGCGTCGAGGTGAATTCCGGGTGAAACTGGCTGGCAATGAACCAGGGATGATCCGGAATTTCAATGATCTCTACAAGTTCACCGTCCATGGAGCGACCTGACACGACCAAACCCGCCTTGGTCAGTGCATTAAGGTAGTTGTTGTTGAATTCATAACGATGACGATGTCTTTCGGTAATGATATCCTGTCCGTAGATTTCATAGACTCGCGAACCCTTCTCAAGCTGGCATTCCTGGGCACCGAGACGCATAGTGCCTCCGAGATCAGAGTTCTCATCACGCCGTTGAACTGTCCCGTCTGCCTGTACCCACTCCGTGACCAGTGCAATCACTGGAGTAGATGTATAGGGTTGGAACTCCGTACTATGTGCCTCCGGTAATCCAGCCATAGAACGTGCGTATTCGATCACCGCCACCTGCATACCGAGACAGATTCCCAGATAGGGAATTTTGTGTTCACGTGCATAGCGGACTGTTTCGATCTTGCCTTCAATTCCCCGTTCACCAAAGCCACCTGGAACCAGGATTCCATCCATGCCTTTCAGAGCAGCAGTCCCCTCTTTCTCGATCATTTCCGAATCCATATAGTGGATGTTGACGCGGGCACCTTCACGCATGCCGGCATGGAAGAGAGCCTCACTGAGTGATTTGTAGGAATCGGTCAACTCCATGTATTTGCCGACCATGGCAATATCCACTTCTTCCTTCGCATTGACGATGGCATTATACACTTGCTGCCATTCGGAAAGATCAGCCTCTGGTGTTTGTAATCCGAACTTTCGGACCACGATCTCATCAAGCCCCTGTTCGTGTAACAGCAAGGGAATCTGATAGATACTTTCGGCATCAACAGCGGAGATGACTGCTTGTTCCTCCACATTGGTAAACAAGGCGATCTTTCGACGTTCGTTGTCCGGCAATGGGTGTTCCGATCGACACAGGAGGATATCAGGCTGTATACCGATAGATCGCAGCTCCTTGACGGAGTGTTGAGTTGGTTTGGTTTTCAGCTCACCGGCCGAGGCAATGTATGGAACCAGAGTCAAATGCAGGAACATGGCATTGTCTGATCCTAATTCAACCCGCATCTGCCGGATGGCTTCAAGGAAAGGCAAGGATTCAATATCTCCTACCGTACCACCAATCTCAACCAGGGCAATATCTGCACCTTCCGAACCGGATTTGATACAACGCTTGATCTCATCCGTAATATGGGGAATGACTTGCACCGTCGCCCCAAGATAATCACCCCGGCGCTCCTTGGCAATAACGGTTTCGTAGATCTTTCCGCAGGTATAATTACTATGCTTGCTGGTACGGGTACGAATAAAACGTTCGTAATGCCCCAGATCGAGGTCGGTCTCGGCACCGTCATGGGTAACGAAAACCTCACCATGCTGGAAAGGACTCATGGTACCTGGATCCACATTAATATAGGGATCCAGCTTCAGCATGGTGACTTTCAGGCCACGTGCTTCCAGAATCGCACCTAATGAAGCCGCGGCTATGCCCTTTCCAAGGGATGAGACAACACCGCCTGTGACAAATATATACCGTGTCATGCAAACGTTCCGGGGAGAATCCAATGAAGACAAATCATGGGTAGAGCAGTTTACCAAAGAGTACTGATATTCTCCATGGAAAACGAGTAGAATCTCGCCCTCATTGCTTCAGGAACCCTTTTGATTGATGTCAGACAGAAAACTAGTTCGGGGTGCACTCTGTTCCATTCTTTCGGCACTGCTGTTCGCATTGATGAGCGCGGGTGTCAAATATGCCTCTCACTATATTTCTAGTGAGACCGTGGTTTTTCTGCGTAACGCCTTTGGGTTACTTTTCCTGTTACCCTGGATCCACAACACGAGCATAGATACATTGAGAACTGCCCGATTCGGCGCCCATCTGGTGAGAACCCTCACCGGGCTTACAGCCATGTACTGCTTCTTCTATGCGATCGCCCATCTACAACTCGGTGAAGCCGTTCTACTTAACTACAGTTCACCTCTGTTCATTGCACTGATCGCCATGATCTGGTTAAAAGAACCTGCCTCCCGGTTCGTAGTTATGGCAATTCTGGTTGGATTTGCCGGTGTGATCCTGATCATGAAGCCTGGAATGGGTGTGTTCAAACCTGCCGCCTTGGTCGGTGTTGCCTCCGGTGTTTTCGTCGCGCTGGCCATGGTGAGCATCCGCAATTTGTCCAGTACAGAACCGACGATCCGGATCGTTTTCTATTTCAGTCTGCTCAGTACCCTGATCTCGGCCATACCCTTGCTCTGGTCCTGGCAAACACCGGCTCCCAAGGTCTTGCTAGTGATGCTTGGAGCTGGATTCATCGCAACTAAGGCACAACTTTTGATGACTTATGCCTATCGGTTAGCCCCTGCAGCCAAAATCGGTGCCTTTGCATATACTAATGTTGTTTTTGCTGCTTTGTTTGGATGGCTTTTCTGGGGTGAGACTTTCGATTCATTATCCATTGCTGGCGCCTGCCTGATCTGTTTTTCAGGTCTATTGACAACAATGAGAAGAGGGACCTGAGATCCGGTCAGATGGTCACCAGAGCCCAGGCGAATTTCAGAGGACTGGATTATTCTTCATATTCTATTCCAGAATAGACAAGTGTTTCTTCGACAAGAGGATCACCTTCCTTGTCTTTGCCTGGAATAACCGTATGTATTTTGTAGAGCATGCCCGGAATATTTTCAGAAATGTACACTTCGTAGATCTTATCTGCATAGTCTTCGAATAATTTGCGTTTCGGGTCCTTCACATAAGGTCTAAAGGTCACTTTTTTGGCCTTCAGTTCCTTGCCATCAACGTTGATGGTTACAGGCTCTACAGTGGCATCATCAGCCAGGGCAAATTTTATTCGCCGATGAAAATAGCGCCAGTGACCTTCTGTCAGGCGATCCATTTCGTAAACATCCCCCTGGAGATAGATACCAAGCACAGGGTTACCATTAGTATTCTCGTTGGGCGGGACCTCCTGATTCCTGTCACCGGTGAAGAACGTCACTGCGGCAGATTTCATGCCATTTTCCTTGACTTTGAGAATCATCAATTCAACTGCATCCGTAAATCCATCATCCATCGTTCCCTTGCGTTCGAACTCATAGCGTATTACTGCGGGTTTGGTAATATTGACCAACTGGTCAGTTTTCCAAAGGAGCTTTTCTGCCTCTGATAACTGAACCTCGTCCCGGTTCTTATGTGGATCGTCACTCATTCGTCCTATAGAGATCCCATGCTCTTCCATTTTCTTGATAAGTGCTTCCTGATCATCCTCTTCAGCTAAAGCTGCCGGTGCAACAACAAGGCTATAAATTAACGTTAAGAGAGAGAATTTGAATAAGTTTCTTTTCATAACTTCCATTTTCATGTCGTTTAGAGATCCAATAGGGGGACACCGTAGTCCATAAGGATTTTATTGATTTCTTCCTGGTGTTTGTCGATTAATTGATTGATTTTTTCTTTCCAGGCCTTTTCACCAAAACGAACCGCCATCGAAATTCGGTAGTCGAACCGGATTCCTGGTTCAGATTTCAAGGGTATGACCACAATCTCAGGATCCTTGATTTTTTTGGCAAAATAGCCCGCAATTGGCCCCCAAACGAAGGTCAGATTGATTTTATCATTGACCAGATCTTCTTCAATAATCTTGCCAGGGTACTCTGTGGCATCACCACTCATAATCTGATATGGGGTGGCATACTCCATCAAACCATACTGATACAACCAGTTGGCCGCTGGACTGCGATCAAAAAGCCCGATACGGAGCTTTTCTTTCAGTTCCGGTGAAATATTCATCAAATCTTCCTGTGACTTGATTTCATCCAATCCCCGGCCCTTGACATAGACCATGGCCCAGGTCGAATGCATGTAGGGTTTGGTCGTCGCCGCCAGCTCAAAATTTTCAACTACGCCCATGACGATATCACATTTATAACTGCCATCCTCTGTATCGTTATTCCTTAGCGTATTACGGATAAACCCTATCCTCTGTGGAAACCACTCGAAGCTCAGAGGAACCCCCAGATCGTCAGCAAATAGTTTGGCGATCTTGTTCTCGTAACCTTCCTGTTCCTTATTGGAGCTTGGCAGACTGTAGGGATCGGCGCAAACCCTGAAGCGTGTCACTTTAAATTCTTCCGGGGCCTTTTCAGCACTGCTGGTAATTGCGGGTAGCATCAGAGCCAGCGAAATTAAACTTGTCAAAAACTTTTTCATACTTTCTCTCCACAACGGTTATAGCTGTAACAGCACTATACCTCAAGCCAGCAAAGTGTGTAAGTAGACCGCTGAATTCAGGAAAATATCCGAACAAAAGTCAGACATAAAAGAAAAAGGCGGTATTACCAGAATAATACCGCCTTTTCTGTCCTTTATGGCTCAAGGAAAGAGCTTATTTTTTCAGTTGCTTCTCAACTTTTCGAATCACGCGTTTGACCATCCCTTTTGGTTCACCACTGGTATCAACATTTGCCTTAATCGTATCAAGATTATCGGCATTCCCTACAATAATTGCACCCATCATGCCCAGTGATGCATGGGGCGTACATTTAAAGAGGTAAATTCCTTCTTTATCAAGCTTGATGCTAAAGGGTTTGCCCAGTTTTGAATGCCAGGCTTCAGCACCTTCCGGAATCATGCCTTTCATGGAAGTGGAATCATGACCCGCCATATTGGTCCAAGTAATAGTGTCCCCGGGTTTTGCGAATGTTACCATTGGCCTGAACTGTGTAACAGCTGCCTTGATGATATGTTCCTCTGCATTTACATTTGCTGTATAAGCTGCGAACAGTGCTGCGAGACCGATAACTGCCTGTTTTTTCATTTGACTCTCCTACTTTTTTTTAAAATTTACGGAATCATGGATCCGTATACCTACAAATTTATCGGCTTGACCATGTGCCATGCTGAATATTCTGTTCTCCTGCATGACTGCACCCACGGAAAACCAATAATCAAATTTTTCGGCGGCGCTAAGTGTAACTTTCATATCACACTTGTCAAGGAATCAATCTTATTAATCATTCATTTGGCCACCACCTCAAGAATCAGGATAATCTGTGATCCATTAACAAATCCTGAACGATTTCCAATTACTGTTTCCTTTTCTCCAAAGCCTTGAGCATCTTTCTCACTGTCCTCCCTACCATACCCTTGTTCTTCGGATTATTGACAATCTGATCCAGGTTTTCTGGTTCTCCATTACCTACAATGATTGCACCCATCATTCCTAATGATGCATGAGGAGTGCACTTATAAATATAGGCACCCTCCTTCTCAAGGGTAATGCTAAAGGGTTTACCCAGTTTTGAATGCCAGGGTTCGGCACCCTCCGGGATCATACCAGGTAATGAGGTGGTATCATGCCCAGCCATATTCTCCCAGGTCACCGTATCACCCGGTTTAATGAAAATTACCATGGGCACGAACCTGGTAACAGCAGCCTTTATTACATGAGTCTCAGGCTTTGCTGCAGGAGTCTTTGATTGCTTATCAGATTTTTCTGCTTTATTTCTGTTCGCAAGATCTGCCTCATTATGGCTTTTATCTTCCATGACTCTAGGTGTGGTTTTCTGGGCCCTGTCTTTTGCAGCTTCTACAACAGTGGAGGTGTTTCCTTCCATCTCACTTTTCTGTTTTTCAGAGGCCTTTTCAATCTGTTCAGCTACGGCCGCAGAATCAGACTCTGCGACCTTTTTGGTCTGCTCATGTTTCTCATCCGAACAACCTGACAGGGCCAATCCTGCAGTAAAAGTGATCAATACAACTGTTCCAGTAAATTTTAATTTATCCATTCCTATCCTCTTTTGTTTTCATGGTTTCAAAAATTCTTCTACTATGCAGTGGCTTGTTTCCAAGCAAAGGAGAAAGTAGATAACGCATCAGTCGTTTGGCCTCAATCCGGGATTCGCGTTTCCTCAGCTTCCCCTCTGCCTCCAGCAGGAGCAATGTTTCACCCTTAACTTTTATTCCAGAGCCCTTAACTTCAGCTGAATGGGTGACACAAGGCCCCCGCCCCTCGAGATAGTGGTACCATGCCATGGGATCGATTTCTTCACCAGAACTGACGTCATGGTCGAGAATTGGGCCATAACCCAGCTCTTCGAGCAGGCGTTTCTCGAATCTCCTCAATGTCGAGTCAATACAATCTGTTTCAGCCAATTCAACCAGAGTTTGCTGATAGACACGAAACAGTTCCGGGCAAGGATCATGTCTATGAAGTAACCGAACAAGCAGTTCGTTAACATAATAGCCACTGAAAAGCCGTTCGCCACTGAGTGATTGAGGCTTCCCGTCAGCTTCTGCATTAATCAAATTCCCCAGTTCCCCACGACCTGACCATGCCATTTGCAGGGGCAGGAAGGGTTGAAGTGGACTCCTGTGTTTTTTTCTAGCAGCACCCTTTGCAACCAGCCCAACTCTGCCATGTCGCTCTGAAAAGACCTCCAGTAGAAGACTTGTTTCACGGAAAGCCTTCTTGTGCAGTAAAAAACAGGGATGCAGATCGACGTACATTTCCACTCAAAAAAGTCTGTTTGGGAGTGAGTAACGGGCTATATTCAAGGGTTCAGTCCAAACTGATTCAATGCATTGATGTTATCGGACCATTTCTCCTTGACCTTCACCCAGGTTTCCAGAAAGACTTGTCTGTCCACCATCTTCTGGATTTCATGCCTGGCCTCCCTGCCGATAGACTTGAGCACAGATCCTTTGTGTCCAATTACAATCTTTTTCTGCCCTTTTGTTTCCACCCATATTGTGGCATGGATATGGATGATTTTCTCATCTTCCCTGAATTGCTCAATTGTGACGTTTAACCGATAGGGCAACTCTTCTCCCAACTTCCGGGTGAGTTTTTCACGGATCATCTCGGCGGTAAGAAACCGGACACTGCGATCGGTGACTTGATCTGCAGAAAACCAAGGGTCTGATGGAGGAAGGTTCTTCGTAATCGCCTCTTCAACAACAGGGATATTGTCCCCTTTCAACGCGGCGAGAGGGATCACCTCAACAAAATTCATACGATCGGTGATATTTTTGATATAGGGCAGTAATTTCTTTTTATCCTTTATTTTGTCAATCTTGTTGATCAGAAGAATCGTTTTTGTTCCTGATTTCTTCAACAGTTGCAGGGTATTCTCGTCAGCCTCAGTCCACATGCCGGCCTCAACCATGAACAGAACAAGATCAACATCGAATGCGGCACGCATAACCTCTCTGTTCATCAGCCGGTTCAGTGCCCGATCGGGCTTGATTTGAAATCCGGGAGTGTCTACATAGACGATCTGCGCCTTATCCAGTGTTTTTATTCCTAGTATTTGGTGCCGGGTCGTTTGTGGTTTTCTGGATGTAATACTGATCTTCTGACCCACAGAATGATTAAGAAAAGTAGACTTACCAACATTAGGACGGCCGATAATTGCTACCGAACCACAGACAAAAGATTCTGGGTACTCGTTCATTTGGTTCCTTTCTGGAGGAGGTCAAGCACCTGTTGTGCTGCAGCCTGTTCCGCTTTTCGCCGACTCGATCCTTGTGCCTGGACTGAGGATGACAATTCATGACATGAACAACTCACTGTGAATATCCGCTGATGGGATTTCCCTTTCGTGGAAAGGACTTCGTAAACAGGCACGGGCAGTTTCCTGGCTTGCAGATATTCCTGAAGGCGTGATTTGGGATCTTTCTGAATAGCCTCAAGGGAAACGTTCTCAAGATAATCGGCAAAAACCTTCTGTACAAACCTGCGGCATTGATCGTAATCACTGTCGAGATAAACCGCGCCGATGATCGCCTCCAGTGTGTTTTCCAATATAGATGCACGGCGCCAGCCACCGCTCTTCATTTCTCCTTCACCCAGTTTGATATAGCTGCCAAGATCGAGTTCTCTGGCCAGTGCCGCCAGGGTTTCCCTTTTGACCAGCGAGGAGCGCAAACGGGTCAACTGACCTTCATCACCAGAGGGGAACTGCAGATAAAGTGCCTCTGCGATGACGGCTCCCAATAGGGCATCACCCAGAAACTCCAGACGTTCATTGTGTAGCGTGTCTGCACTACGATGCGTCAGAGCGATCTTCAACAGCTCAGGATCATTAAAGGTGTAATCAAGGGCTTTCTGGAGGGCTTTCAGTGGCAATTATTCACCTGTTCCATCGATAACGATACTCTTGTCGTATTTATAGACGACATCAAGATTACTCAAAATGGGTCGGCGGATTTCATAAGCCATTCTCATCAGACGTTTCTTTTTACCCTTTATCTTCTTGACGCTGAAAATATCTTTTAAATCACTCGGCCGCTCGAATTGATCCACATCCTCCACCTCAAAATGGCGTAGCAGATAGTTGATTATTTTGCCTTTGCTAAGTTTCGCAATATCTTCACGAGCAGCAATATTTTCAAGCGCTTGATCCACCTTGATTTTTTCATTGAAAAGTGGCCATAAGCGCATGCCCAGATAGGCAAAGAAAATCACCAGCGCACATGCAAAAAGAAACCCGAGAAATGTTATTCCACCCTGTTTGTTCTTCATCAGCATCATGTTACCCTCTTAAGTAATCAACGACTTCATCAGCCAGAAGTTTCTTTTACTGGATCTTTCGTCCTATCCGGCTCCAGTCCATCCCATTGGCCTTGCTATCCCAATACATCCATATCCTAAATGCTCTCCCGATGATATTTTCATCTGGTACCGTACCCCAGAAACGGCTGTCGAGGCTGTTGTCACGGTTGTCACCCATAACGAAATACTCACCTTCCGGGACAACGAAATCCCTGACTTCCTTCGACTGGCGATCGGGCGATATCAGGATATTATGGACGACCGGATCGAGATATTCTGTAAGAATTTCTGCCCCTGTCATACCACTTCCAGAACCCACGCCTTGATATACGCCGATTCTCTCAGTCTTGATGACTTTCCCGTTTATCTTCAGTACCTTGTCAGTATAAGTGATTCTGTCGCCTGGCACACCAATAACCCGCTTGATAAATGGTGTCTTGTCATCTTCCGGCCATCTGAAAACCATCACATCACCCCTTTTCGGTTTACCTATATCGATGATTTTCTTGTTTATAACCGGAAGACGGATGCCGTAATCGTATTTATTGACCAGAATGAAGTCTCCTGTCAGAAGCGTTGGCATCATAGAATTCGATGGGATACGGAACGGCTCCACCAAAAAGGATCGCAACAGCAGAACGACGAGGAAAATGGGAAAAAAGGAACGGGCATAATCGACCAGGACAGGCGGTTTGAGGATCTCTTCTTTAAGTTCTTCATCAATATCGGAACCGGGAGCTGCGAGCCGGTCTCGCCTGCGGGGTAATAAGATAAAGTGATCGAATAGCCAGATAAGACCACTGACTGTTGTCAACAAAACCAGTAAGGCTGAAAAATCCATAACCATTGTTTTATTTTCCTGTTGATAACACGGCCATAAAGGCCTCTTGGGGAATCTCGATGGATCCAAACTGTTTCATACGTTTTTTCCCGGCTTTCTGCTTTTCGAGAAGTTTCCGCTTACGTGAAATATCACCGCCATAACACTTGGCAGTCACATTTTTCCGCATAGCCTTTACCGTTTCGCGGGCAATGATTTTAGAGCCAATAGTAGCTTGTATCGCCACCTCATACATCTGCCGGGGGATGATCTCTTTCATTTTTGCAGCAAGTTCTCTGCCACGTCGTTGTGCATGTTCCTGATGAACAATAACAGACAGCGCATCGACTTTTTCCCCATTGATCATGATATCGAGCTTGACCATCTTGGCCGGTGAGTAACGGGTAAAGTGATAATCCAGCGAGGCATAACCCCGAGTCACTGATTTCAGGCGATCGAAAAAGTCTAGTACCATCTCACTCATGGGCAATTCATAAGAAACTGCCACTTGGTTACCCAAATACTGCAGCCTCGTTTGTACGCCCCGTTTTTCGATGCATAGAGTGATCACATTCCCCACGTAGTCTTGGGGAACGAGAATGTCGGCCTGGATCATCGGTTCGCGAATCTCTTCGATCTTGTTGGGAGGAGGCAACTTGGCGGGATTGTCGATGAAGATTTCTTCCCCGGAGGTGGTGATGACCTGATAAACGACGGTGGGTGCCGTAGTGATCAACTCCATGCCATATTCACGCTCCAGCCGTTCCTGGACAATCTCCATGTGAAGCATACCGAGAAAGCCGCAACGAAAACCGAAACCTAAGGCTTCGGAAACCTCTGGCTCATAGAAAAGCGCAGCATCATTGAGCCGCAGTTTTGCCAGTGCTTCACGCAGGTCTTCATACTGCCCCGAATCAATAGGATACAGCCCGGCAAAAACATTGGGTTTGACTGTCTGGAAACCAGGCAAGGGGGCCTCTGCTGGCCGATTCGCATCGGTGATGGTATCCCCCACCGGAGCACCGTCGATTTCCTTGATACCGGCCACGACCCATCCCACTTCGCCGGTTTTGAGTTCTTCAAGATCTGTGCGCTTGGGCGTAAAGATACCGAGACGATCGACTCCCCAGTCACGTCCAGTGGACATCATGCGGATCTTCATCCCCTTGCGCAGTACGCCATCGACGACCCGCACCAATGAGATGACGCCCAGATAGTTGTCAAACCATGAATCAATGATCAGCGCCTTAAGGGGCGCTTCCGCATCACCTTCCGGTGGTGGGATCTTGCTGACAATCATCTCCAGAAGATCATCGATACCAATACCTGATTTGGCACTGACATTCAGGGCTTCCGTGGCGTCAATACCAATCACATCTTCGATTTCTTGTGCGACACGATCGGGTTCAGCAGCTGGCAGATCGATCTTGTTGATTACGGGAACAACTTCGAGGCCTTGATCGACGGCTGTGTGGCAGGTAGCCACACTCTGTGCCTCTACACCTTGGGCCGCATCTACAACCAATAATGCACCCTCACAGGCCGCCAATGAACGCGAGACCTCGTATGTGAAATCAACATGCCCAGGGGTATCAATGAAATTCAGCTCATAGTCTTTACCATCTTTCGCCCTGTAAGTAAGGGTGACGCTCTGAGCTTTGATAGTGATTCCCCGCTCTCGTTCCAGATCCATGGAGTCGAGCACCTGGGATTCCATCTCCCGTTCACTGAGTCCTCCACAGGTCTGGATAAACCGATCAGCCAGTGTTGATTTGCCATGATCGATATGGGCAATTATGGAAAAGTTACGAATATTCTTCATCAAGGAGGTTTGGATGTATGGAATGTAACTAACGAACCTGTTTATACGCGCGAGGGATTGTAGCGGAATAAGGCTGTAACTGAAATAGGCGAATACCTTTTCCTTCAATCATTTACAATTTTCTGTTGTTGGTTATTGCGGGGTTTCACTGAACTGCGGTTGTACTCCATAAGCCCGACAGTGGCTTGTGGCGACAACAGGAAGGTCCTGGCGTGTGTTCAGGCTTGATTCCAGAATCACTTCGTCAAAGAGATCGACGATTCCATCTCCGTTGAGATCAGCATCCTGATCTGCTGTATCGATCCTAAAACGGAGATAGGCATGATCAGCAACATCGATGGTTCCATTATTATCGAAATCGGGATCACACAGGTTACCTATACCATCATTGTCCGTATCCCGTTGATCAGGATTGGATGAATAAATACAGTTATCCCACCGGTCACTGAAACCATCCTCATCATTGTCCCGGTTGGATGAAGGTACAACCTTAAAGTAAACACCCTGACTGGTTTGTGAAATTCCATCCGGAAACTCAGCGGTGATTCCACCACTGATGGTCACCCGGCTTGAATTCAACCCCAGGATTTACCTGACAGAACAGGTTGGAAAGACATCGTACCTTCATCGGCGTGAAATTCTTTTGTATCTTCCCTGGGATATCGTCTACTGTTTTCAAGGGATCCCCATAATCATTCATCCATAAAAATTATCGATTAGCACCTGGCAGACTTCTCCAGAGAAAGACCGTCGATTTTCCACTATGCGTTCCGATGGGTGAAACCAACACCGGTTCTGTATCTGTTTGCTGTTCCAGTGCGGCGACAAGAGAACGAAACTCATCCCCCACTGGTTTGAGTATGAAATTGGAACGGTACAAACCAAATCCTCCATCTCTGGTGGTCTGGGCATCCTGATCAATCAGGTTGAACCGGATAAATACAGGGACAAATTTCCATTGTTGAAGAATCGAGAATGCCTCGCGCAAAAACAGCGCCTGTTGCTGCTCACTTATCCCGCCCCAACCATTAAAACTGCTGACACCAAACTCGGTAACCCAAACAGGTTTATCATCTCCATAGACATCGACCATCAATCGCCTGATCGCATTAATACCCTGTTCAAAACACCATGGCGGTTTGGTAAAGTCACGAGGCCCATCCACACTTCCGGTGTCGGTTACAGCTGTATAGGGATGTATCGCCAATGCATCAAACAATCCCTTGGCCGCCAGATCATACAGTGCCTTGAGATAGAATGTGTCGGCACCTGCCAGAGAATCACCGAGGACAGTCGCGTTCTTGTCCGTCTCTTTTATCGCGATATAGGCAGCCTTGAGCATTTTGATATATTCAGCAGCCGCTTTGATCTTGATCAGATAGACATCGAAACTTGGAACAGCCTGTGGCCAGAATCCCTTATAATCCCGATAGGTCTCCGTTGGCCAAAAACCTACAACATTGGGTTCATTCCATATTTCTCAGGCAAAAACCCTGGAACCAAATCGGTTGACCAGCTTGCGTAATGCATAGGCGTAATCAACAGGATTTGCGGGAGGGTATCTAAGATTATATTTTTGCCTACCGGAAGAATCGGCACACTTCTTATCTGGATCAGAAGAGGCTCAACAGGGAGAGTCTGCCATGACGACGATGACCTTGAGCCCATTGACTTCCGCTTCGTTTAATGCCCGATCAACTCCCTGCCAGAAAGATTCCGGAAACAGACCTGGTTGGGGCTCCATCAAGCACCAGCTGACACCGATCCGTACCACCCTGAGGCCAAGGTCTTTGATCATCTGAATCTGTTTTCCACCGGAACCATCATCTGATATGGGATGAAAGGAATGTACACCTGTCAGAATTTCTGTAGTGCAAAAGAAGGGTTCGAAGCGATGCAGAACATCAACACTAATAGGAATTTCTCTATCGTTAGATGCAGAGAGCTGTACACGGATTCCACTTCCTGGATGAATTTTTATTTTTCCTTAAGGTATCTTTTAGATCATTCTATCTGATCTTGTAATCCATCTCATTATACCACTCCTTGGAATATCCTGATCAGTAACTACCTGATAAAGCAAATAATAATCGTTTACGAGCAATCGCATTCTGTAATAGGCCTGCGCTGACCCACAGAACAGAATCCTGTCGTCTCTATGTAACTGAGTAGAGTTTGCTGGAACCAGAGATCGTTCCTTTTCTCTGATCAGATATAACGCAATCGCCTTGAGTTCATGATCCCGGTTGTAGGGATCTGTCAACAGATGCGCCAAAGTCAGGTTCATGCCTTTGGAGAGAAGTTCCACAATCGCGGGTGAAGCCTGTTGTGTGATCTTGATCACCCAGATATCCGGGATAGTATCTGTACCAATAGTTTTCTCGAGACGATGGTAGAGTCCACTCGCCCATTCATTGTCGTATTCCCCGACCGTTTCAAGAAACTCATTCAATCTGGGCATGGTCACAATACCCCGAATCTTGTTTGCCAGCACTCTGCCAGGATTCATGATCATATCTGCATCCAGTGCTTCAAAGATCATAGAGTTTGCAACCCGGTTTTGGCGGGCCACGATAAAAAGATCCGGATTGATCGCCTTTGCCGTCATAATAATGGAGAGATTATTCGGATCGTTATCCGTTCCCGCGACGATTCCAACTGCATCTCTGACACCCGCTTCCAGCAATGTTTCCGCCTCCGTTCCCGCTCCCAGAATCATGCCTTGTGAAGGTGGGTCCACATCCGGATTGGACTCAATGACAACCGTCGGCAACCCTTCACTTTCCAAATATTCAACAAGATAACGGCCAAAACGACCATAGCCACAAATAATCCACGTTCCTCTTGGTGGGACAGCTGGTTTGTCGAATTTCTGATGAGAAATACCACTCAACCACTCACGTAATACATATTGATCCGGGGAATGCAGTGCCAACGCAATCGTCTCACCAAAAATCTCGAAGGCATCTACGATACTCTCTGTGCCAAATGAGGCCATGTTCGCCTTGATATTACGGGTTCCGGCTCTTGCAACTACTTCAAGACCCGGATTAAGCAGTTTGCTTGTGATTGCGATTTTTAAATTTGTGTCATCACTATCAGTCAAGGCAATCACTCTCGAACAAAAAGGGTGTTTCAAACCAGCATCTAACAAATGTTCTGGTATTCCTGCATCTGCACAAAGCCCTGGAACATAGACAGGAAGTTTCTGATCCTGTAGGCTGAGCTCATTGATGCGGGCTTCATCCTTATCCAGCACAACCATTCTTATGTTGTAATGCGTCAACGCCTCCACCAGTACGGCACCTGCTTCACCATACCCGCAAAGCAAATAAAAGGGCTCCCTGATTTTTTTCACACTGCGTGCAAAATGCCGTTCGATAAGAGCCTGTCTGAAAGCAGGATCCTGGATCAGCGCCAAAATAGCACCGATTGAGTAAATCCAAGCGATGACACTCATATAGATGCAGACCATGGCCCACATTCGCTGAGCTTCCGAAAACGTTTCGGGAAGTTCACCAAAACCTATGGTGGTTGAGGTATAACTGATGAAATAGAGCGCATGGAAAAAGTTCATGTGAGTGGCCTGGCCATCGTGTTCAGGCCCCGGTATCAGTACCATCCCCAGCACAGCAATGCTGTATACAGTGATCAGGACCAATAGCGGCTGGCGCATTCGCCTGAGAACTAACCAGATAATCTGATTCATGGGTGCAGCTTGCTCAACGCAGCAGCATGATGGTTTCGAGTACGAGTAGAATCACAGAAACAATATTGGCAAGGAGTGCTCCACCGGAAAGAGAGACAATACTGGCCATGATTTCAGGGGTCAGGCCTATACCGGAAATATTGACGGCATAAGCCCATACCGCTGCTGCAGCGATCAACTGCAGATCAGCAACGAGACTGGTGGCCAGTAATACCGCACCAATCTGTGTTCTGTCACCAAACTTTAGAACCGTTGCGATTAGATTCACCACAATAACCACGAATAACTCATAGACAGGATGATGAACCGGACTCTCTATCTCCCCCAAAAAAAAGCCGAAATTCAATGTCAGGGCCAGAACGATAAAAAACCCAAAGATTACTTTTTCCAGGTTCATGATTCACCACCTTGATTATTATCATTTTTGATATTCATGCAGAGGAGATCATATTCCATACTTGCAAGAAAATCATGAAGATTACCCTGGAAAACATTCCTCTGACAGAAATTTGATCAGGTCGAATAATTGTTTTTTTTCTTGAAACCGATTTTTTTATTATAAGACAGGATATAATCATACACTTCATCCACAGTCAGCGGTTGGCTGAAATAGTTGCCCTGCACCAGATGACAATGGTTGATTTGCAGAAATTCCAGTTGCTCATCTGTTTCAACCCCCTCGGCAACAAGCTGCATTCCAAGACTTCGCCCCAATGAAATTGTTGATGAAACAATACCCCGGCTGGAACGATCCGTGGAAATATCCTTGATAAAACAGCCGTCTATCTTCAAGGTATTAGCAGGATAATTTCGTAGATAACTCAGTGAAGAATAGCCTGTGCCAAAATCATCAATGGCAATGGACAAGCCAAGCTCTTTCAGGGTATTCAATCTGTCATAGACAGCCTCTGTTGCTTCAAGAAATGTTTCCTCCGTTATTTCTATTTCCAGTTGTTCCGGATTGATACCATATTCTGTAACAATCGATATCATTGATTTGACAAACCCACTATCCTTGAGACAAGCTGGTGTAAGGTTGATTGAAAAACACAGATCCTTGGTTATCTCACGATCGCTCTCCGACAGAAACTTACAGACATTTTCAACAACCCATTCCTCCAGATTTTTCATGAAACCGATCTCTTCGGCAATGGATAAAAATTGATCGGGCATAACGATCCCGTTTCCTTTACGATCCCACCGCAATAATGCCTCAAAGCCTGCGAGGTCTCCCGAGATGGTTTCATGCAAGGGCTGAAAAACCAGCATGAATTCATCATTACAGATCGCATTTCTAAGATCGGTTTCCATACCCAACCGGCGACGTGACTCGGCGTCAAAGTCCGGCCGATAGAACATATAGTGGCCATTACCGGTTTTTTTTGCCTGATACATGCTGAGATCTGCATGCTTCATCAGTGTGTTTTCATCTTCCCCATCATCCGGATAAAGGGCGATGCCGACACTGGTGGAGATGTGAAGCGCATGCCCCATGATGTCAAACGGTTTCTTCAATGATTTGATGATCAACCGTGCAACATTCTCAACATCTTCTGGTTTTTCAATATTTTCCATCAGAATCACGAACTCATCACCACCAAGACGACTAACGGTATCCTCTTCCCGTAATACACCGACCAGTCTTTTTGCTACGGCGATCAAAAGTTTGTCGCCCACCATATGACCGAGGTTATCATTGACGATCTTGAAACGGTCCAGATCCAGATACAGCAGCGCCAGCTTCCCACCGTGGCGTTTCAGGCTGGTAATCGAATGTTTCAGTCTGTCCAGCAATAAATAGCGGTTGGGCAGCTCTGTCAGTGCGTCATAATTAGCCCGATGATTGATCTCTTCTGTACGCATCTGAATGATCTGTTCAAGATTCTCACTATGCTCCAACAGTTGCTTATCCCGATCTTCAATTACCTGCATCATGTTGTTGAATGCATTGAGCAATGTTCCAATCTCATCTTTGCGATTATGTCGGATTCGTTTGCGATAGTTTCGTTCTTCCGTCACTTGCTGTGCTGCTTCCATCAGTAACATTATGGGTTTCTCAAAGAAGCGCTGAATCAAGACAATCAAAAAAATTGCAAAAAGAAGTGACACCAAAAAGGAAAGCATGAAAACTTCTGTATATTGCCTCAGCCTTTCATACAGAAAATCCAGTTTGAACTGTAGCCAAATCGTTCCAACCTGGTTACCGTAGAGCATCACCGGCTTTGTGATCTCAAAAAATTTCTGACTGCTGCTTCTTGATCTGTTGACGGTTCGGGAAAGCACAGAAGCAGATGATGATCCTGCTGGATAGTCTGCAATAACATTATTGTTGTTATCGTAAGCTATGGCAGCGGATACATGCGGATTCCCCACAAGAATTACAAAAGCATCCATGGCAGCATCTGCATCCCCAAACAATAGGGCAGGTGCAATGTTTGCCGCCAGCATATCCGACATTATCTCGGCTGTCTCAGCAAGATCCTTTTTGTACATTTTATGGTTTTGATATGCAATCAATCCGAGAACCAGGAACAAGGGGAAAATACTGGTAATCGTCACACCGATGATGAAACGTTTTTTCAAGGAAAGGGTACGCAGGAAGTCCATTTTCAGTCCCCTACGACCCTGGCAAGCTTCAACAGTTTTGAGCTCAGGCGAATGTGACTTTTTTTCAGGTTGTTCCGGTTGATTTCAAACCGGACATAATTACCACTGGTGATAAAGTTGATATGTGCCGAACTCTTTTCGATTGGTCTGCCGTCCGTCACTACCAGAAGCCCCTTCTTTTGTGGAACTGGCACATCTGAACCCTTGGGGATAAACAAAACATGGCATTCCTGGAGATGATCCAGATAATTTTTTTTGTCAAACCGTCTGACTGATATCTTTCTTTTATTCTTGCCGAACAATCTTCCTTCAACCAGCTGATCAAGGTAACCTCCAAATGGTTCTGGCTCGCTAAGACATAAACTTATCGGGCTTTTTTTGTCCTTGAAATCACCAGATTTCCAGCGTACAAACCAGACGAATTTATACAGCATTGCGGCTTTTATCTGATACTCTCTGCTCAGTTCAGAATGTTCCAGTCTGGGTTGTTCAGCATGGACAGGAGTGAGCATGGCAAACCCTGTCATAAGACAGGCGATCAAAACTTGCAGATAGTGTGCTCTTTGATTCATTACGTCTAAAATTTCAGACCAAAACTGATCCTGAACTGATAATCTTCCCTGGGCTGAATTCCCGTCATATTCCGATAAACCGGCCGAGTGAATTCCAGATCAGCATATTTCTTGCAATTCGTTTCCGAATTACAGACTTTCATCAAAAGACTGAGATTTACGTTATTACCACCATAAAAATCAGGATTACTGATAGGGGATGGGAAACGGAATTGACCCGGCATCAGCAGTTCTGTATCGATACCGTCGATCGGATTAATATGCTGCCATGCAACCCTGACCCCTGGGTGGAAATAAGATTTCGTGAAATACTGGGCCCAAACATTGATTCCATAACGATCGCCCAGATGATAATTGTGATGATTCCTTCCCAGATGGATTCTTGCAGTCGCCTGTACCCCCCAGTCCCATGAACCATCATGGCGCAGATAACTCAGTGCCATGGGCAGATCCCAAGTTCCACTGCCCAGCTGTTTGGTGAAGGGTAACTGTTCGAGCGTTCCGGCACCATTCCGTGGAGTATCGCCTTTTTCATCGATCGATCCGGTGGGAATACTGAGACCAAATGACAATTGTAAGGCACTATGAGCATTGAGTGGTTGATACCAGTGACTGAAAAAGGAAACATCGCCAATACCTGATGATTGAATAGCAAACCGTTCAAAGCCAGGAACGGAACTGACATGCTCCGTATTTTGTTTTACCAAAGGTACTGACAGTGAAATCTTCAAACGATCATTCATCCGATAACTGATATCGAACGTATGAACTTCCTGAGTCGCCTTGATCGGTACTACCGGGAAATTCATCGCTGTTCTCGGCTCTCCGGCGGCCTGAAATATTTGTTCCAGACCAACGGACCTATCAGCCATCTGATAACCATTCAGCTTCAGTTGACGAAAACTGTATTCAATTGTCCAGCGTTCTTTAAGCGTTTCAACTGGAAAAGGGTCATCGTGTATCTCCAGGCGCAAAAGATCCTGCAGGCTTAAATCAGCGAGATCGGAAGGCGTTGCAATGCTGAAACTGCAATGAAAGAGTAGGCAGGCCCCTGTTGAGATAGGTAATAATGGTCGAGAACAACAGAACATACACTCACCCTCCCAAAGCAGCATATTTGAAATGAAGAAGAGTTTATGCAAATTTTGGCTTAAATGCCCGAAGAATCAGGGGATTGCCACAAGGCTTAACATTTAGATCTGCAAACCGGCTGGTGATTTTTGAAGCAGATCTCACAAAGAAACTCCGGCCTCAGGGTTTCTCTGCATAAACCTCATCAAAGATCTTCTCCAGTGTCGGATGGGTTCCACGCATCTGATCGACTACGGCCAGGCACCAGTCGAAATACTCCCGCCGTCGTTCCAGGTCCCAACCAGCTGGGGGAGCAGCAACCATATCCCGAAGATTGCAGATTTTATCTGCCAGTTTGATCAGTTTTGCCCCATGACTGGCACCAGCAGCATGCTCGATCTGCAACTGCTTGCGCTTTTCTTTGCGCAAGCGTTTGTTATCGGTCACTTCACGTACCATCTTGGAAACGTGAGTGCCAAAAGCCTGCTCGATCTCTTCAAAACAGGTATCCGTATCTTCTACGGTATCATGCAGAATGGCTGCGATCAGGACATCTGTATCGGTAACATCCGCCTCATTGAGGAGTACATCGATCAAATCAATAGGATGGTTGATATAGGGCGTCTGACCAATGTCTTTACGCCGATGATTACGGTGTTTGTCTGCCGCAAAGACAAGTGCCGAGGCGATCTTTTTCAGTGTTTGGTCATTCATGCGGACGTTTCGATGCGGGGGACTGCCGACAGAAGCTCCCGGGTATAAGGGTGTTGAGGGTGATAGAGCACCTGATCCACATCCCCATATTCGACAATCTCACCTCGATACATCACGGCCACCTTATGTGCAATATAATCCACAACACCAATATTATGGGTGATGAAGAGATAGGTCAGATCAAGGCGATCCTGCAAATCTTTCAACAGCTTCAATATCTGTGACTGCACCGAAACATCCAATGCACTGGTAGGTTCGTCGCAAATGATCAATTTTGGATCCACGGCCAGAGCACGGGCGATGCAGATCCGCTGACGCTGACCACCGGAGAATTCATGGGGATAACGCATACGGTGCGTCTTCTCCAGACCCACTTGTACCAGCAGTTCTTCCACCCGCCTGATGCGTTCCTGCCGGGTTTTCCCGATCCCTTGTGCAATCATCCCTTCTTCAATGATATCACCAACGATCATCCGTGGATTCATGGATGAGTAGGGATCTTGAAAAATAATCTGTATATCGGATCGGTGTTTGCGCAATTGGGCAGGTGTAAGGCGGGTCAGATCCTCGCCTTCAAAGATCACTGAACCATTGGTTGGTTTCACCAGCTGCAACACACCCTTGCCGAAGGTGGTCTTGCCACTGCCGGACTCACCCACCATGGCAATGGTCTTGCCTTTCTCCAAGGTCAGGGAAATATTGTTGACCGC
This sequence comes from Gammaproteobacteria bacterium, assembly GCA_026984775.1. Classification (GTDB taxonomy): domain Bacteria; phylum Pseudomonadota; class Gammaproteobacteria; order CAJXQU01; family CAJXQU01; genus CAJXQU01. The sequence continues at coordinate 36,849 of JALSRM010000002.1, read as the reverse complement.
TTTCACATAGCCGGTCACGCGTTTAAAGAAACCACTTCGAATAGGAAAGTGAATATCCAGGTTTTTCACTTCCATCAACACGCCGTTCGATGCGCTTCTGTTTTTTTTCTGTTCTTCCTGTTGCCGTTTGAGCCGGCTTGGCAAGGCATCAAACAATGTACGTGAATAGGGGTGGGCGGGTGCCCTGAAAAACTGATCACGCGGCGCCTTTTCGACAATCTTGCCAGCATACATGACGCCCACATGATCCGCCATCTTTGAGGCCACCCCTAGATCATGCGTAATAAACAGAATGGCCATGTTGTGCTCCCGCTGCAGCGTCTGCAATAACTCCAATACCTGAGCTTGTATCGTGACATCCAGTGCCGTTGTCGGTTCATCGGCGATCAACAGCTCAGGCTCACCCGCCAACGCCATAGCAATCATGACCCGCTGTTTCATGCCACCGGAAAACTGATGCGGATATTCATCATAGCGGCGTTCAGGATCAGTAATACCCACATCTTCAAGCAGCTTGATAACCGCTGCCCGTGAAGAGTTACCATTGAGTTTGTTGTGCCAGATCAGGGATTCCGCAATTTGATCTCCTATCTTCATCACCGGGTTCAGAGAGGTCTGTGGCTCCTGAAAAATCATTCCAATCTTGCCACCCCGGATCTGCCGCATACGCTTCTCGGAAAGTCGCAACAGATCCTCGCCATCCAGCAACACTTGGCCGGATTTCACACGTGCAGCATTGGGTAGTAACCGCATCATGGTCAGTGCCGTAATAGACTTACCGCAGCCCGATTCACCCAGGAGAACAAATGTCTCCCCCCGTTTGATTCGTAGATCAATACCGTCAACGGCGACATTGTCGCCGAAACACACCTTCAGATCGGAAATTTCGATCAGGGTATCGCTCATGCATTATCCTCTTCTGGTGGCACCGGCCTGGGCTTACGATCCTCATCCAGTGCCACAAAGGTCAGCGTCGCCTGTGTCACCTTCACCACCTGTGGATTGGCAGCATTCCTCTGGGCATACACTTCAACATCCACAGTAATGGACGTATGACCCACTTTCACCACTTCAGCATAAAAACTCAGCACATCACCAACAAACACCGGTTGATGCAACTCGATGGAATTGACAGCGACGGTAGCCACCCGTCCCCTGGCCCGTTTGATCGCTGGAATGCTAGCGGCAATATCGATCTGCGAAAATAGATAGCCACCGAAAATGCTGCCACCATAGTTAGTGTCCTTTGGCATGGGTACCACCCGCAGGGTGAGGTCCTTGTCATTGGGCAATTCAACTTTCTCTTTCTTTTTGCTCATTCTTCTCTTCCTCTCAGTCTGGGATCAAAGGCATCCCTGACAGTATCAGAAAACAGATTGGCTGCCAGTACCAGTACGAACATAAAGACAAATGCAGCAGCCAAAGACCACCAGACGACAGGATCACGCGCCATCTCCATCCTGGCACTATTGATCATGTTCCCCCAGCTGTTCATACTGGGATCGACGCCAATGTTAATGTAGGAAAGCACCGCTTCGGCCAGCACCAATCCGCTGAAATCCAGAACCACCGAGATCAGAACAATATGCATCACATTGGGTAGAATGTGGCGCATGATGATGGTGAAGTTGCCTACACCAAAGGCTTGTGCCGCTTGAATGTAATCCACCTCACGCAGCTTCATCGTCTCTCCGCGCAACATACGGCAGAGCCCTGTCCAGCTGGTCACTCCCAGAATGATACAGAGAAACAACAGCCGCATGTCCGAACGTGCAGCAAGACTGGTAAATTGATCGGCATGATTGGCCATATAAACCTGTAGCATGAGAATGGCCGCCGCGATCAAAAGTACACCGGGGATAGAATTCAGTGTTGTGTAGATATACTGGATCGCATCATCTATCCAGCCACGAAAATACCCTGCCGAGATACCCATGAGAATAGCAAAAGGTAGCATGACCAAAGTCGTCAATGTACCGATGATCAGGCCGGTACGAATACTCTTCATTGCCTGATAAAACACGTCTTGGCCTACCTTGTCGGTACCAAAAATATGGTAATAGTGGCTGAGATTCCAGGCCACAATCACCAGCCACAGACTGATCCCCGCGGTGAGAAAAATCACCAGCCACGGAATCTCGGTCTTGCCTCTGGCTACAGCGCTGATCGACTCCGGAAAGCTCCTCTGGATTCTCCGGCTTATCCTCCATATGACGAGCATAACGAACAGAAAAAAAATGACAGACCAAATCACAGTCGAATGCAAAACCTTGCTGACGATATCCGGAATCTTTTCCGTATCCGGATCCCTGAGATGGGCCCCTCCGAAGCGAAGCCGTGGATAATCACGGATCATGGTTCCATCTTCGAGCTCAATAGTTTCCTTGTTGTACTGCCATGCCGCAAAGGGAGCAGAATAGGTCTTTTCATCGTGCTCCTGCAAATGGCTCACCAACATATCAAAAACACTTTTAATCTGTGTTGAGTATTGCTTCTCTCCATTGTTGAGATCTTCGATCTGTGGATGGAAATGTAATGAATCCAGTAACCCGATGATCAAATAGATTAAGAGGATAACAGCCGACGCCATAGCTATGGGGCTGCATAGAACGATTCGCCAAGGTCTTCGCAGATGTTCATGGCGGCGTACGTGCCAAACGAACAGGCTCACCATGATCAGGAGTAGAAACACAAGAGCATCTGTCCAAAGAACTATTGGCATCAGGACAACCTCACTCTGGGATCAACCAGGGTATAGGAGATATCGGTCAGTAACAAACCGATGATATATAAAACAGAACCGAGAAAAACCATGGATCGGACAATGGCAAAATCCTGGCTGTTGATCGCATCCAGCGTGTAACTGCCAAGCCCCGGTATGCCAAAAAACGACTCCGTGATCAGACTGCCCATGAACAACAGTGGCAGGATCACCACAACACCGGTGAGAATAGGAATCATGGCATTTTTCAAGACATGCCGGAACATGATCAGGCGTTCCGACAACCCTTTTGAACGTGCCGTACGCACATAGTCCTTTCCGATTTCCTCGAGAAAGATGGTTCGGTACCAACGTGTACCTGATCCAATGCCGCTCACCAGACCGACCAGAACAGGAAGAATCAGAAACTTGATCGCCTCAAAACCGGTGTCATAACCGGAAATAGGTACAAGGTTCATCAGCTTGCCTACCAGGTATTGCCCAGCAATGATGTAGAACAGGCTGGAGATGGACATCAAGATCACGCACAATACCACACCGGAAATATCAAGATAGGTACCCCGGAAAAAAGCGATCAGCAAAGCAAATGAGATATTCACCAGTAAACCAACGATCAATCCCGGGATTGCAATCGCCAGACTGGGCCACATCCGCTGCTGAATATCGGAACTGATATCGCGGCCGCTATCGGAGCGGCCAAAATCAAACAGGAACAGGCGTATGGATTTCTTGAAAAAGATCGTGTCCGTGACCTTATCCAATCCTTCAGCCTCTGCATTCCACAACAGGGGCTTGTCATAACCCCGTTCTGCCTTCCAGTTCTGGATCGCCTCTTCTGTCACCCGTTTCTGACCCAACTGCATGCGCGCCATGTCATCCGGACTGTTGACGACAAAGAAAAGCACAAATGTCAGTACATTGACTCCAATCAAAATTGGGATTGCGTAGAGAATTCGACGCAGGATATAGGCCATCATAAGGCAGTCGCCCTCTCCTTACGCCACCAAATTAAGACGGCAGGAATCATGAACAGCAGAAACAGCAGTACTACCCACTTCAACGGCCACAACACAGGCTGATTCCAGGCCTTTCGCTTTGCACTGCGCATAACAGGATCGACCCTTTTGTATTTGAGCGTATTGTTCGCCATAAGATTGGGTTTTGCATTGGAGTACCACTTGTGGTGCAACGAAAAGGCCACCGGGTGCCAACCCCAGAGCCATGGAGCATCCTCTCGTGCAATGGCGATCATCTTGTCGATCACTGCCTGCCGCTGTAATCCGTTGTCCATGTTTTTCATCTTTTCAAACAAAGCGTTAAATTCAGGATTATTATAGTTGGCCGCATTTTCCCCTTTGTGTTCCACCTTGCCATTGGGACCATAGAGCAGAAACAGAAAGTTTTCAGGATCGGGATAGTCGGCGTTCCACCCCCACTGAAAAATCTGTGCGGTTCCCTTCAGCATCTTTTCCTGAAAGCGATTGTAGTCAGTTGATCGGATCACCAGCTGGATACCCAACTTGCGGAATTGTTTGCTCAACCAGTCCAGCAGTGCCTTGCTACCCGGCCCGCCACCGGTGGTATCGAAATAAAGAATCAATTGCTTGCCCGTCTTCTCATCGCGCCCACCCGGGTAACCGGCTTTTATCATCAACTCACGTGCCACTTCGATCGATTTGCGTCGTGGTTTGTTTCTTGCCTCATCCCACTCATACACCACCGGATTGATCCCGGCTTTACCTTCCTTGCTGCCAAAGATACCAGGAGGTATAGGACCCTGTGCCGGTAATCCGCGACCGTTGGCAAAAATGGAAATGTATTCCTCATAATCGACCGCGATGGAGATCGCTTGGCGCAGGTATTTGGCACGGTCCGAATAACCGCCGATGACATCATCGAGCATGTTAAAGCCCATGTAGTAGGTCGATGTGGTCACTGCCGTCAGCAGTTTCATTCCCTTCCGTTGCATCTCTTCCGTAAGCTGAACATCTCCCTGAGCACCCAGTTGTACGGCCTGATCGAAGCTGTCCGACGTGATCCCAGAGGTATCATAATAGCCTTGCAGGAACTTGTTCCAGGCCGGGATCGACTCTTTTTCCAAAGAATAGATCGCCTTCTCGACAAAGGGGAGTGACTTACCCGCATCAACCAGAAAACCTTTCTCCTCATCCTCAGGTTCACCTTCTGATGGATAACGTTCACCGTGAAAATTTGGATTCCTTTCCAGAACCATACGCAGATTCGGATTATTTTCCGTAAGCATGAAAGGGCCGGTACCCACCGGATACCAGTCCAGAGTGATATTTTTCTCCTCCATGCCTGGTTGTGAGTAAAAACGATCGGCCTCCCAAGGCATGGGGGCAAAAAAGGACATGGAAAGCCAATAGATAAACTGCGGATATTTTCCCCTAAGCTTGATCTCGTATGTATAGCGATCGATCACCCGAACCCCTTGCATCGAGAAATTTCTAAGGTCGATATAGTGCTTATCTGCCGGCGTGGATTGCTTTCGCAACTCTGCCGAAAGCTCGCGCATACCCACAATGTATTCGGCCATTAGGCTCGCAATGGGCGAATGGGTTGTTGGATGAGCCATGCGTTTGATCTGGTAGACATAATCATCGGCAACCAGCTCGCGGGTTCCGGTCTGTTCAAAATCGTCCAGAGTCCGGATATCCTCCAGATCTTCTTCAGTCAGATTATGGTAGAGAAAATCACCCTGTTCATTTCTTGCAAATGCGGGATGGGGTTGGAATTTGATCCCTGGCTGGAGAGTAATACGGTAGATACTCCACGCCACCTTCTCAGCGGAAGTATCTTCCGGCAACACGTTACCAGCAGCATCCAAAAAGGTCACCGTCGGCATCTCGGCAGCCGTCAGGGGTATCAGTTCGTAGGGTCGCTTAAGGAAATGGTATTGCAAGGGCGGTTCGTATATCTGGCCAATAAAAAGATATTCATTTGAGCTGTAGGAACGAACCGGATCGAGGTGTTTGGGGCGTTCGGCAAAATGATCATAGATAATGCTGGCCGTATCCTGTTCGGCAGGATACGGGTTGTTCCAGGGTGGTTCAGCACAACCACCCGCAAATAGGAACAAAAATAACAAAGAGAGTCGCCCGAGCATGCAGTTTCTTATATGATAATCGTCAACGAGGGGGAATTATAAACATGCCATCCCCGAAATACACATCTTGAATCAGACTGAGGACTAGAACATGGGGTTTCTGCAAGGAAAAAATGCATTGATTGTTGGTGTAGCCAGCAACCGTTCCATTGCCTATGGTATCGCCAAGGCCATGCAGCGAGAAGGCGCCAATCTGGCTTTCACCTATCAAAATGAAAAACTCGCTGGCCGTGTAGAAAAATTTGCCGAAGAGATGGATTCGGAAATCGTCCTGCCATGTGATGTGGCCAGTGATGACGAGATCGAAGCAGTCTTCGAAAATCTGGACAATTACTGGGATCATCTGGATATCCTGGTCCATGCCGTGGCCTTTGCTCCCCGTGAAGAACTCGCGGGAGAATTCATGGACAGTGTCACGCGGGAAGGTTTCCAGGTCGCGCATGACATCAGCTCCTACAGCTTTACAGCCCTGGGTAACGCAGCGCGTCCGATGATGAAGGATCGCAACGGTGCCATGCTGACCTTGAGCTACATTGGAGCTGTTCGTGCGATGCCCAACTACAACGTGATGGGCCTGGCGAAGGCCAGCCTTGAGTCCAATGTCCGTTATATGGCGTACAGCCTGGGCCCTGAGGGCATCCGGGTGAATGCCATTTCTGCCGGGCCGATCAAGACCCTCGCTGCCGCCGGCATTTCCGGCCTGCGCGGTTTCTTGAATGCCGTGGAGGAACACGCACCCCTACGCCGCAATGTCACCATTGATGATGTGGGCAACACCGCCGCCTTTCTCTGCTCCGATCTGGCCGCTGGTATTACGGGTGAGATCACCTATGTGGATTCAGGCTATAACATCCTTGGGCTTGTCTGAACCCATCTATCATGCCACACAAACATGCCGTCATCCTACTGATCGCGATCATCATCAGCGTCATTGCCGGGCTTGCCAGCGGCTGGCTCTGGGGCGAGACCATGGTGTCGATCAAGTGGCTGGGTGATCTGTTCCTCCATACCCTTAAACTGGTGATTCTGCCTCTGATCGTGGCTGCCGTGATCAGTGGTGTCTGCTCACTTGGCGATGTACGCAAGCTAGGGCGTATCGGTGGCTACACGGTGCTTTATTATGCAACCACAACCGCGATTGCGGTACTCATCGGCCTGGTTGTTGTCAACCTGATCCAGCCCGGTGTCGGCATGACAAACCTGAGTCATTCGATACCGGATAAAATTGCGAGCAAGGAAGAAACCGGTTTCTCCGACATCATCCTTTCACTGGTGACACCCAACTTGATCGAGGCAGGAGGCTCCAATCAACTCTTGCCTATCATATTCTTTTGCCTGATTTTTGCGGCAGCCTTAACGACCATAGGCGAAAAGCGAAAGCCTGTTATCGCCTTTTTCGATGGTCTCAATGAGGCAATGATGAAACTGGTGATCTGGATCATGTATTTTGCACCCTTTGGTATCTTTGCCCTGATCGCTGCACGTCTGGGGATGGCCGGGGGTGGTGACGCCTTTTTCCAAGAGATAAAATCGGTAGGGTTGCATGTCATTACCGTACTGACTGGCCTGGCCCTCCATTTTTGTGTTCTTATGGCCATCTTGTGGCTGATCGCCGGTCGTGGACGGGACTACCTGGTGGGCATGGGCCGTGCACTGTTCACGGCATTCGGTACGGCCAGTTCTTCGGCGACCCTGCCTCTGACCATGGAGTGCGCTAGGGAAAACGATATTGATCCCCGAGCTACACGCTTTGTTATCCCTTTGGGAGCAACCATCAATATGGACGGTACCGCCCTTTATGAATCCGCTGCCGTAATGTTTATTGCACAGGCCTATGGTATCGATATGACACTCAGCCAACAGGCCATCATTTTTGTTACTGCAACACTGGCGGCCATTGGAGCGGCTGGCATCCCGGAGGCAGGGCTTGTGACCATGGTCATTGTCCTCTCGGCGGTCAACCTGCCGTTGGAAGGCATTAGCTTGCTGCTGGCAGTGGACTGGTTCCTGGATCGATTCCGAACAACTGTCAATGTATGGGGTGACAGTGTAGGTGCGGCCGTGATCGACCGGGTCATCCAGAAATCTTGACGGATCTTGTGAATCAGATCTGGTTTATCTACATCGTCCGATGCGCAGATAATTCCTTATACACAGGCATTACGATTGATCTTAAACGGCGCATTAATGAACACAACGGATCGAATGCAGCTAAATATACCCGCAATCGACAGCCTGTGGAACTCGTCTATTTCGAAACCGTTGATTCACGTGCAAGCGCTGCATCCAGAGAAGCCGCGATCAAAAAATTATCAAGAAAGGAAAAGGAGAATCTGATTACGAATTCCATTTCCGGCGAAATCCCTAAAATTTGATTCTTATCCTTGAAAAACATTTTTCAGCCTCAATATATAAAGAACAGAGATAATCATCACTGTAGAGGAGCGTTCAAATGGCAACACACAAAATAGAAAAAGAAGATCTAAAACACTATTTCGATCATTTCAGCTCTGTAATGCCAACACAACTGGTTGAAATTGAGGTGGCAGGGCTTGATATCGGAGACCAGATTGAGGCGGAATGGGTTCCGTTGACCGGAATCAGTTACGATCCAAAGGACGATGTTATCGTAACAAGCCTTGATGACAAGCTGGATCACAACATCCGCAAACCTAAAGATATCTATGTTGATGAAGATGATGCTGGTATTCACAGTATCGAGGTCACCTGTTCAGAAGGTCACAAGCATATCCTTAAACTCAGAAATCCATTGGAACTGCCTCCTGCAAAATAACTCAAGGCCTTTTCACAGAAATAAAAAAGCGGCCATTGGCCGCTTTTTTATGAATTTAAAACAAAAGAAGGCTATTTTTCTCTGCCTCCGTCAAGTTCATCTTGCCACTTTTTCAACTCATCCCACTTCCCGTCTCGAGCAAGTTCTGCCTGTGCAGGCCACGTTTCAGGATCATGTGCTGCAAACTGTCCACCGGCTGCCGCAAGGATCTCGCGGATTCGATCGGGTGAAGTTCCTGCCAGATCAGCAAAAGAAGAAATACCTTCAGCCTGAAGTAATTCGCTGATTTTAGGCCCGATACCTTCGATCTTTGTCAAATCGTCTGCAGGTGATGCAGATTCGACCGGTTGCTGTTCCATAGAGGCTACAGTTTTCTTTCTAGCCGAAATCTTTTCCTTGATCCGGGCAGCTTTGCCACGAAGGCCACGCATGTAGTAGAGCTTGGCACGTCTTACATCGCCACGTCGTTTGACAACAATTTCTGCAATTAACGGACTGTAGGTCTGAAAGACACGCTCCACACCTTCACCATGAGAGATCTTGCGGACGGTGAATGATGAGTTCAAACCACGATTTTTCTTGGCGATGACAACGCCTTCAAAAGCCTGCAGCCGGGTTCGATCACCTTCCTTTACTTTCACCTGTACGCTTACAGTATCGCCTGGCCCAAACTCGGGAATTGCCTTGTTCATCTGCTCGGCTTCTAATTGCTGAATTATGTTGCTCATTATCTCTACTCCACGTTTCAGGAGGTTTTATACTCCCTGATAAACTCATCCAATAAACTCTTTTCGGTACAGCTCAAATCTTTTTTTTCCAGAAGATCCGGTCTTCTAAGCCAGGTTCTGCCCAGTGACTGTTTCAATCGCCACCGTTCGATGGCTTCATGATCACCACTCAACAAAACTTCCGGCACCCTCTCATCGACCGGTCTCGTATAGTGAGGATGGTCCAGCAGGCCTTCATAGAATGAATCTCTACTAGCCGATTCATTGTGTCCCAGGGCTCCGGGTATCATCCTTATGAGGCAATCGATTATTACCATCGCTGCCAGCTCTCCACCACTGAGGACGTAATCACCTATCGACCATTCCTCATCGATATCCTGTTCCAGAACTCGCTCATCAATCCCTTCGTAGCGGCCGGCCACAAGCACCAAATGCTCATGTTTCAGCAGTTCTTTTATTCCTGCCTGATCGAGCCTCCGTCCCTGTGGGCTGAGGCAGATACGATGGGCTTTATTCGATTCCGTGTGTTTAGCAGCCGCACTGATTGCTCGTCGTAATGGCTGCACCATCATCACCATACCGGGGCCCCCACCAAATGGACGATCATCCACAGTTCGGTGAACGTCGCTGGTAAAATCTCTTGGATTATAAAACACCAGCTCTACCAGCCCCTCCCTGATACTCCGACCGGTTACACCATATTCACTAATGGCATCAAACATTGCAGGAAAAAGGGTGACTACACTGATCTTCACTCCGAATAATCCTGCCGCCAGTCTACTGTGAGCGTACCTGCCTCCAGATCAACATCCAAAACATAAACCCCGTGGACAAAAGGGATCAAGTGTCGCCCTCTTTCCTCTTCCACAACGATCACGTCATGGCCACCTGTTTCCATAAGATCACTGACCTTACCGAAAGGGACTCCTTCGGAATCGAATACTGAAAGCCCAATCAGATCACGCCAGTAATATTCACCATCCTCCGTTTCAGGCAATTGTTGTGCCCTGATACCGATTTTTTTGTTAACCAGCTCCTCAGCCTGGTTTCGATCAGCGATCCCTTCAAGCAGGGCTATCAGACCTTTTCCCTGCTTTCTGGTACCGATAACCCTGTACTCTCGCCACCCGTCAGATGATTCAATCAACCATGACGAGTAGGTGAAAATATTCTCTCTTGGTCGGGAATCAGAAAAGACTTTTACCCAACCCTTGATTCCATATACACCACTTATATGGCCGAGATTGATTACTTCCTCGTCTACCATATAGCGTGTTGTAATAAAAAAGAACTTTTTTGTTTATACACCCACTCAGGCGGCTTTTGAACTCTGTTTGATTAATTTGGCCACACGCTCAGTCGGTTGGGCGCCATTTGCTATCCAGTGCGCCACACGTTCGGAGTCAAGACGCAGGGTTTCTTCCTGACCTTTAGCCAGTGGATTAAAGAAACCAAGCCGTTCAATATAGCGGCCATCGCGTTTTCTGCGCACATCTGCAACAACGATGTGATAAAAGGGTCGTTTTTTTGAACCACCACGTGCCAGTCGAATTTTAACCATTGTGTTTATGTTCTCGTTTCTATAATCTTTATACAGACATCAGCCCCAGTGTGGAGCACATAACCGCATACTTAACAAAGCCGCGTATTTTAAGGGAAAACAAACCAAAAAGGAAAGCCTTTTGAACGATCAAAACCCTCTTTTCGATCAGAAGAAGCAATTACGTCAATATCTTAAACAAAAGCGTGCTTCTCTTACAGAGTCTGAACGACAAAGCTGCTCTGAATGTATTACATACCGTCTTTTCAATATGCATGAATTCCAGCAAGCAAAGATAGTCTTTGTCTATATCTCCTGGTCAACCGAAGTTGCAACCCATCAAATTATTAAAAGGTTATTATCGATAGGGAAAAAAGTTCTTGTCCCCAAGATTATCGATAAAGAAACCATGGTTGCGCAGAGCCTGGAAGATTGGGAGGACCTCAAACCAGGCACACTCGGTATACTTACCCCGTCGAAAGGACATATCACAGACGAAACCGTCGATTTGGCGATAACTCCTGGCCTCGGTTTTACCGAAAGAGGACACCGAATCGGTTTTGGCGCCGGTTATTATGACAGATGGTTTTCGGCCCATGATGTTCACTTAAAAGTCGCACTCGCATTTGAAAATCAGATCGTTGATGAACTTCCGGTTGAAGAAACTGACATTCCGGTTGATATGATTCTCACCGAAAAAAGAACAATAAAAATATAACACGAACTTTGACTCTATCCAGAGTCCAGTAGCACAAGGATAAATTGCGATTATTAATCGCAGCCAACTTTGTGAAATGACGCAAAGATCTTGGAAAGAGTTTATAACTTCGGCTCCAAAGTATCTCCTCTCCGAGAGACTGGCCATTTCGTGCTTTTTCTCAGGTCCCCTCTGACCTCAATCTTTGGATCTAAACATCGATTATCGAGAATTCTAGCGTCAGGTTCTCGTGTTCCCATGACGCGATTTTCGTGCAATACATCCTTAATTAAGGATTTTTGGAATCCCAAAATAAAAAAGCACATCCATTTGGATGTGCTTTTTTAGCTTTCCTCGACTCTCCCGATTACCAGAAAATAAATGCCCCGATAGAGAAGGTCTGAGATTCAGAAGCAGTATTGGGAACTGACTCCAAATTACCAACATTATTAATGAATGTTACTCCACCTGTATTATCTGATGAAGAATCTACATCATTGTATTCAGCAACGAGTTTCAACCAGGACGTAACATCATGGTAGACTCCGATCGTCCATAATTCGTTGGTTGAATCTATACCATTGTCTTTCTGCTGCGATTCACCGTAACTGGCAGCAACCTTGGTCTTGCCCATAAAGGTATATCCAACTTGGGCATACCAATGATCTTCTTCAGTATCATTTGTCCCATAGACAGGTGCAGCTATCTTGAATAGCTGACCAAGATTCTCGCCGGTTGAATAATGCCCGACAAGCTCAAATCCACCAAAGATTGCTTGAGCACCCACATCAATGCCCCAATGGGTCAAATCTACGATTCCGTTGCCATTGGCCAGCCCAACTGTATCACTTTCCTGCCAGAGACCTCCGAGCCACAAATTAAGGCTACCACCAGAAAGAGATGTGCCGTAAGTGGCTTCTGCTTCAATACGTGGAATACTGGTATCCCAGTTATTTATTGAACCCCCGATTGGACCTTCATCACCTTCAAGTGGATCATATGCCCCCACTTCCAACTGGAAACCATTCATGTCCGGTGTTTTATAGGAGAAGCGGGTATCGAAGGCTGGATACACGTAGCCATGAGCGATACGACCGAGGGTTGTGCCAGCACCGTCTCCATTACCACCAGCACCCACACCAAACAGCGTTTGATCTTTCAGGATGGCCTGACGGCTGAAGATACCCAGTGTACGACCGACAGAGAAAGTACCAAAGCTGCCTTCGACATTGAAGAAGACTTCACGCATGTCGATCGCAGTGCCACCCTTGTCCTGACGTCGCAGTTTTGAATTCGATGAGTCTGGTGCAAAGCTGATCTGTGCTGTACCCGTCAGACCATTGACCGTAGGACTCTTGGCCTTGAATGTGGCAAATGCCGGAAGCAGACCTTCCTGAAGATGAACTTCATCTGCTGTACCAGTGACAACACCATTGACACGGGTCTCTGAATCATATGTTGTATAAAAGAGATTAACAGTGCCACCGAAGCTAATTTCCCAACCATCAGCATTCGTCGCAATGACGGCCGATGTGACCGGAAAACTGGTAGCGATCATAGCTGCCAGGGTTGTCGCTCTGATTTTGTTATTCATGGTGCGGTTCCCCTCATCTTTGTAAACTGACTGTTGATAACAGTAACACAAAAAAGCAACATCATTCAAGAGGTTGAATGATGTTTACAACAGTTTTTAAGATAAAGAGCAAACTTGTTGTATAAATGCGACGTTTTGTCCGTATTGTGTACAGTGATCATTCAACCAATCTGATTTTCAAAGATCGTTGAGAATTTCCTGCCGTTTTCTCTGATATTCCTTTTCGGAAACAAGCCCTTTCTTTTTAAGCTGGTCAAGAGTTGAAAGGCGCTCTTCCACTGATTTGGTGCCAGCATTTTTGCTATTATTGCCACCAGACATCTCTTTCATCTCTTTGCGCATCCGGGCCATCTCTTCGCGTAATCTACGGCGCTCAAGATTTAATTCCGCAGCTTCTTTTCTGGCTCTTGCCTGCTCTCTGGCAAGTGCTGGTGGAAGCTTGTTACGTTCTTTTTCGACAATCGAAGCCATTCTGTCGACATCGAGAACGAGCCAATCGCTTCGAGGCCTTTCGAGACCATCAAAATCGGCGAATACAAACTTCACAGTATGTTCTTTATTCCGGCTGCCCACTACATAGGGGTTCGTCCGGACGTCATTATCATCACAACCTCCGCAACCGGCAGCCATATTTCGCTTTTTCTGATCGATCGATCCTCCTTCAGGACGATAAACATCACCGAAGATCAGGTTCAACTTACCATCCTGGATAAAGGCTCGGCCACCGATGACTTTCCTTTCCTTGGCAAGGAGGCCCTTATGCCGACCAATAACCACAAAAATAATATCTTCATCAGGTTTTGCACGCTCAAAGGCTCTTGACAGACCACTTGCCAGTGTACTGATATCCGAAGAAGCGAAGAAAGGAGATTCTTTTGTCTCATCACTGAAAATCCCTCCTGCCTCTTGTAGTTTTATAGCCCCAAGCACATCCCTGAGTTTATCAACAGAAATGGTTTTTGGGTGATCATTTTTGCCCTCTGCCTTACTTTCTTTAGGAACAATTTTGATATATTGCTGCCCCGCCTGCCAAACAACCACACCTTCATCCTCGGAACTGCCGAAAATATTCAGATCAGGAAACCAGTCTCTGGCTTGAACCTGAAAAACGGTTGAAACTAACAATAAAATAAAGGTCAATAAATATCGTGTCATAATGATTATTACGTTCTCAAGGATGGTTGAATGTCAAAAGTTTGGCTGCATTATAGGCTGAGCTTCTGCTGCATACAATTCTGACCAGTAGAAAGGCCTTACGTTCCTTCCGGCCCATAAAGAAAAAGGGCGCATCCGAAGATGCGCCCGAGTACCTCTTACCAAATATTATCTATTTAGTATAGTTGTTATACTACTATTTTCGGCTTACCAGAAGATGAAAGCCCCAACGCCGAATACATCGGCATCAGTGACTCCCAGCTGATCAGATTCCTGATTGTTATATTCAGCAACCAGTTTCAACCAGGAATTGACATCATGGTAAACACCAACAGTCCAAAGGTTGTTGTTGAGAGTTGTACCGTTGTCCTTCTGCTCTGATTCACCATAGCTGGCGGCAACCTTGGTTGTACCCATAAAGGTGTAACCAATCTGTGCGTACCAGTGATCTTCTTCAGTATCATTCGTACCGTTGACAGGTGCTGCAATCTTGAACAGCTGACCCAGGTTTTCGCCAGTTGTGTAGTGTCCAACGAATTCAAAACCACCAAATGTTACCTGAATACCACCGTCAACACCCCAGTGAGTCAGATCCACCGAGTTAGATGGGGCAAAAGCATTATAAACGTTGTCACTTTCCTGCCACAGGGCTCCCAACCACAGGTTGAGGCTACCGCCGGCAAAAGATGTACCATAAGTGGCTTCTGCTTCAACACGTGGAATACTGGTATCCCAGTTATTTATTGAACCCCCGATTGGACCTTCATCACCTTCAAGTGGATCATACAGACCCACTTCCAACTGGAAGCCGTTCATGTCCGGTGTTTTGTAGGAGAAACGGGTATCGAAGGCTGGGTAGACATAGCCATGGGCGATACGACCCAGGGTTGTGCCAGCACCGTCTCCATTACCACCAGCACCCACACCAAACAGCGTTTGATCTTTCAGGATGGCCTGACGGCTGAAGATACCCAGTGTACGACCGACAGAGAAAGTACCAAAGCTGCCTTCGACATTGAAGAAGACTTCACGCATGTCGATCGCAGTGCCACCCTTGTCCTGACGTCGCAGTTTTGAATTCGATGAGTCTGGTGCAAAGCTGATCTGTGCTGTACCCGTCAGACCATTGACCGTAGGACTCTTGGCCTTGAATGTGGCAAATGCCGGAAGCAGACCTTCCTGCAGATGTACTTCATTAGTACCGCCTTGATTGTCATAGAAATTCATGAACAGATTGACAGTACCGCCAAAGCTGATTTCCCAACCGTCGGCATTCGTTGCAATCACAGCAGAACTGGCTGGGGCACTTGCGGCGACCAGAGCAGCTGCCAGAGCAGTTGTTTTGAATTTATTCATCTTAAAGTCTCCATCTATTTTGTTATTTAAGACTAATTGAACTATAAAGCTTAAGCTTTATCCCCTCCTGCGCCTGCTGGTTATGGCTGGCTTCAAGCAGGGAATATTTCACATCCCTTGCAGGATACAGCCAAAGATATAACAACCACACAACAAATTCAAGCTTTTTTTACTTTTAAACAACAACTAATGTCTGCAATCCATTATTTGTCGTTTTTTTACAACAAATAATCTGTTTTGCAACCAGCCACTTTTTACTGTGTCAGTTGATCTTTTTCTTCGCTCAGGAATTTTTCTTAATGCGGGTTGTCTTTGATCCGCATAGAATAGAATTCATTCGTGTTCTTAATCTTAAGGAGTCATAACCAAAAATCATGAAAAAGATGCTTGCCACCATTACAACCATGTTCGCTGCGCTGCTGATCATATCCAGCACGGCTATAGCAGCCACAAACCGAATCTTCGTCACCAATGAAAAGGGAAATTCAGTCACCGTAATCAACAGCAAGACCAATGAGGTTGAAACCTCGATCGAAGTGGGTAACCAGCCCAGAGGAATTGGTCTATCCCCTAATCACAGGGAACTCTATGTTGCACTTGGAAAGGATGACAAAATTATTGTTATTGACCCGGTTTCCCTTAAAAAAATCAGGGATCTTGATCCAGGTGAAGATCCAGAAACCTTTGCCGTGCATCCAAATGGTAACCTCTATGTCTCCAATGAAGAAGACAATATGGCAACTGTACTCAATCCTGAAACAGGCGAAAAAGTTGCCCAGATCAAAGTTGGCATTGAACCTGAAGGGGTTGCGATCTCTCCCGACGGTTCCCGTGTCATCGTCACCAGTGAATCCACCAACATGCTGCATGTGATTGCTGTGCCTGAACATAAAGTCATTGCCAATATCCTGGTAGGTTCCCGCCCGCGATCGGCGACTTTCAATGCGGATGGCACCATTGCCTATGCTTCTTCTGAAATTGGTGGTGAAGTCAAGAAGGTTGATATGAAGACACATGAAGTCATCAAGATCCATGCTCTGACTGACGACAAAGCCAAACCCAAAGATGTATTGCTGAGCAAAGATGGAAAAACCCTGTATGTGGCCGGTGGTCGTGCGAATACAGTTTTTGCTCTGGATGCAGATACTCTGGAAACAAAAGCAGAAATTCCCGTAGGCAAGCGCGTATGGGGGCTGGCGCTGAACTCGGATGGAAGCCGGCTCTACTCTACTAACGGTGTCAGCGGAACCGTTTCAGTGATCGATACAGCGACCAATACTGTCGTCGATACGATCAAGGTGGGGAAATTCCCATGGGGCGTCGTGGTTGACGATTGAATAACTACCCGTTCTGTAAAAAAACCTGCCAGGCAGGTTTTTTTACAGGTTTACCCTGTCGCCTTTCTGCTCCAGCCATTGCTTGCGATCACCCGCTCGCCTTTTGGCCAGCAACATATCCATCATCTTGTTGGTTGTATCCCAGGAGTTGATCGTCAACTGAACCAAGCGGCGTGTTTCAGGTGCCATGGTCGTCTCACGTAATTGGGGCGGGTTCATCTCACCAAGGCCCTTGAATCGCTGTACATTGACCTTTCCCTTGATTTTCTCTGCACTGATCCGATCAAGAATACCCTGCTTTTCCTTCTCGTCCAGGGCGTAAAAGACTTCTTTCCCTACATCGATCCGAAACAGGGGCGGCATCGCCACATAGATATGCCCCGCCTCAACAACCGGCCGAAAGTGTTTGACAAAGAGAGCACACAACAAGGTTGCGATATGAAGTCCGTCAGAATCGGCGTCCGCGAGAATGCAGATCTTTCCATAACGTAGTTTCTCCAGATCATTCGATCCGGGATCGACACCAATCGCCACGGCAATATCATGGACTTCCTGAGAAGCGAGAACCTGTGCAGGATCCACTTCCCAGGTATTCAAAATTTTCCCCCTCAAAGGCATGACGGCCTGAAAGTCCTTGTCCCGAGCTTGCTTTGCCGAACCACCGGCAGAATCCCCCTCAACCAGAAAAAGTTCGGTAACAGAGGGGTCTCCGGAAACACAATCCGCCAGTTTGCCAGGTAGAGCGGGGCCTCCCGTCACACGTTTGCGCACGACCTGTTTGGCTGACTTCAAACGTTTTTGTGCATGGTTGATCGCCAATTCGGCAATACGTTCCCCTGTTTCCACATGCTGATGCAGCCACAGACTGGTGGCGTCCTTGATCACACCGGAAACGAAAGCTGCGCATTCTCGGGATGACAGCCGCTCTTTGGTCTGACCGGAGAACTGCGGCTCTTCCAGCTTGACTGAAAGCAGGTAACAGCAATTTTCCCATACATCGTCGGCCGTCAGCTTTACTCCTCTGGGAAGGAGGTTCCGGTTATCGCAAAATTCACGTACGGCTTCTAGCAGTCCAAGACGCAGTCCATTGACATGCGTTCCACCCTGAATCGTTGGCACCAGATTGACATAACTTTCTGCTATGATTTCACCACCTTCAACCAACCAGTGGACCGCCCAGTCCACAGTTTCAGTGTCACCTGACATAGAACCGGACAGAGGTTCTTCAGGGATGATTTCTGCCCCCTTAAGTGCCTCTGCCAGATAGGTCCGGAATCCATCGGGATAATACCAAGTGAGCTTTTCATTATTGTTCTGATCAAGCAGTGTTACAGTCAGTCCAGGACACAAAACTGCTTTCGCACGCAAAACATGTTTCAGACGGGAAAGTGAAAGCTTGGCCGTATCGAAATACTGTTCATCTGGCCAGAAACGGATACGCGTACCCGTGTTCTGCTTCCCAACTTTACCCACCTCTTCCAGTGGGGAGTTAATCTCACCACCGGCAAAGGACATGTTGTACTCCTTACCACCGCGTTTAACCCAGACTTCCAGCTGCTTTGAAAGGGCATTGACGACAGAAACCCCGACACCGTGGAGTCCACCGGAAAATTTGTAGCTCTTTTTCGAGAACTTTCCGCCGGCATGCAAGCGTGTCATGATCACCTCGACACCCGGAACATTCTCTTCCGGATGTAGATCCACTGGCATGCCACGACCATCATCGGCAACTTCTATCGAACCGTCGGTATGCAGAATCACATCGATCCGTGAAGCAAAACCCGCAATGGCCTCATCTACACTGTTATCAACCACTTCTTGTACCAGGTGATTAGGACGAGTGGTGTCTGTATACATACCTGGCCTCTTGCGTACCGGATCGAGACCAGAGAGAATTTCTATATCGGAAGCGTCGTAAACTTTGCTCACTACAATCCTTCAGTTGTGTTTGATCGTGGCGGTGTTATATCAGACCAGCAGACAATATCAAGAAAATTCTGTTACCGGGTGTAATATCTGCGGTATGATCGGCAGAGTTGAGAAACCCCGGATTCGTTCAGGGTAAGCGGTACATATGCAGGGTGGAAAATTCTTCAGGATGGGGCTTGAATGCTTAAAGGTGGTTCTGATTGCAACAATTCACGACAAACAAACTCCAACTTCAATCTTTGCAAATTGCCCATTGATTTTCCAGATAAGTATTAAATAATAACCAGTAAAAGGAGGGAACAAATGTCACTATTCGGATTTGTAAAAAATATCGGTAAATCACTTTTTGGTTCAGAAGCGGAGGCCGCCGAAAACATCAAAAAACATATTGAGGAAAACAACCCAGGCGTAAATAATCTTGAAGTGGAATACGAGGATGGTATTGTCACTCTCTGTGGCGACTGTGAATCAGCCACTGCTCTGCAGAAAATGATCCTCATGGCCGGAAATGTCAAAGGCGTGGAGGATGTACGCGTAGCGCGAGTCACCATCGCCCCCCCTGCAGAAGCAGAAGAGGCTAGCTTCAGTGAAATAGTTGAAGTCACAGAGGATACGCCGCCTGAAGAGGTGATGGAGATCATTGAACAGGAACGGGTTGAATACTATATCATCCAAAAAGGTGATTCTTTGAGCAAAATTGCCAAGGAATACTACGGCAATGCGATGGAGTACCCTCGGCTGTTTGAAGCCAACCGTGAAGTGATTGAAGATCCTGATCTAATCTATCCAGGTCAGAAGATCCGTATTCCACTTGATTGAAAGAGGAAAAGGAGGTTTCTTCCATGAACCTCCTTTACTCTTACAGAAAAATGGTTTGACCTTTTGTTATTATCTGCGTTACCGTAATCACCATCCCAAGCTGGAATAACGAATGGCAAGAAAGCCAAAATCATTTAATTTCGAGAAATCACTGGCTGAACTTGAGGCACTTGTGGAAACCATGGAAAAAGGTGACATCAGCCTTGAGGAATCGCTGAAATATTTCGAAAAGGGCATCTCCCTTACGCGAGCTTGTCAGCAGGCACTGGAAGAGGCCGAACAGAAGGTTCGAATCCTGATGGAAAAAGAGGGAAAAACTTCGCTCGAGGACATTAATCAAGACGAACTCTGATTTTTGTCCTGCTATCCTGACTGAAAATCATGTTGCAATCTGAAATTATAAATTCCTGGCAGCAAAAGGTTGATCAGGCGCTCGATCACTGGCTTCCTGCTGAAAATATACAACCCCAGCATCTACATGAAGCCATGCGTTATTCCGTACTCGGTGACGGGAAGCGAATCAGACCCATCCTGGTTTATGCCACTGGCCAGGCACTCGAGGTACCCGTCGATTCACTCAATGGTCCGGCGTGTGCGGTTGAACTCATTCATGCCTATTCACTGATCCACGACGACCTGCCTGCAATGGATGACGATGACCTGCGCCGGGGAAGACTAACCTGCCACAAAGCCTTTGATGAAGCAACCGCGATTCTTGCTGGTGATGCACTCCAAGCATTGGCCTTTCACGTCCTCGCTCATGATCCGGGCATCCAAACTTCTACGGAAAATCGCTTGAAAATGATTGAGGTCCTTGCTCTCTCCAGCGGCTCCCGTGGAATGGTCGGTGGTCAAGCTATTGACCTGGCTTCTGTAGGAAAAGATCTGACACTGCCAGAACTCGAAAACATGCATATTCACAAGACTGGCGCCCTCATACGTGCATCCGTGAAACTGGGAGCGCTTGCATGTCCGGAGATTTCTGATCAACAGATCGAAAAACTGGACCAATATGCAAAATGTATTGGTCTGGCTTTTCAGGTCTGGGATGATGTTCTGGATATTGAGGGTGACACAGACGTGATTGGGAAACCACAGGGATCTGATATGGAAAGAGACAAACCGACTTACCCCAACCTGCTCGGTCTGGATGGTGCAAAACAAACAGCCATGGAACTGCATGGTCAGGCCATCGAAAATCTGCAGGATTTTGGCGAAAAGGCAGATACTCTACGATGGATAGCGGATTATATCGTGAGCCGGAACAAGTAATTTCGAGTACACTATGGATATGAAAACAGCAAATATGCCAGACACACAGAGTACTCACGACACCCGAAAAATTGATATCGAGAAAGTTGGTATCAAAGATATCCGACATCCAATTGTGATCAGCGATCGTGCCGGTGGTGTCCAGCATACCGTTGCGAACTTTAGTATGTATGTCGGGCTCCCCCATAACTTTAAAGGGACACACATGTCCCGATTTGTCGAAATTCTCAATGATCATGAATACGAGATAACAGTCGATTCCTTTAAAGCGATGATCACGGAAACCCTGGAAAGACTGGATGCGGAAACAGCTTTCATTGAAATGACCTTTCCTTTCTTCATGACCAAAACCGCGCCGGTTTCGCGTGTACCCAGCTTGATGGATTATGAAGTCACCTTTATCGGACATGTAGATGATAAGGGTAAGCCTCGTGTTTCTGTACGGGTTATTGTTCCGGTCACCAGTCTGTGCCCTTGTTCAAAAGGAATTTCAGACTACGGTGCTCATAACCAACGTTCCCATGTCACACTGACCTGCACCATCAAAAAATTTGTATGGGTTGAGGAGTTGATCGAATTGGTGGAACGTTCCGCTTCAAGTGAGTTGTATGGCATCCTTAAGCGGCCGGATGAAAAATACGTGACCGAACGAGCGTACGACAATCCCCGCTTTGTCGAGGATCTGGTCAGGGATATTGCCGTGGATCTGAATAAAGACGAACGTATTATTGCCTATACCATTGAATCAGAAAACTTCGAGTCTATTCACAACCATTCAGCTTACGCGATGGTCAAAAAGAACATGTGATCCGATTCGTCCGGATTAAATCAGGAGTACCCTAACCCAGCGGCACGCCGGTCTGGTTGACTTGGCTATACCAGATTTTCTGGTTATGAAGTTTACCCAAAAGCGTATTCAGACGATGGATGCTTGCTCCAATCTCCTGAGCATCTTCTGATTCCTTATCAGCCATTTCAAGTTTCTGACCCGTCAGCCTGCTGATTTCGTTCCTTATGGTATTTTCGATGAGCTCGATATCCGCCTCATCCAGATCAAAATTTTCTCTGTAGTGAGCCATTTCTGTTACCTCCTTACATTCCTTTGTAATTAACAAGACAACAATAAAATTGATCGGGCCGATCTACTTTATTGGTACTTTTGAGAAAAGTACTGACCGAGGTTGCTAGTCTTTGAAAAGCTTACATCGGCTATGGTCAACTCGGTGCAACGACACACTTATAGATTAACCCGGCAACTTTAATTGGGGGTCAACTTCTATGGTGTTTTGAGGTATGAGGATAATCAGATTTTTCCTGTCAAGCAAGTTACAGATGTTAAATAATGGCTCTCAATACCAAGGATAACGATTTGAGTGTATTATAAATCAATAAGTTATCTAATTCGTTATGATTCTGCATGGAGAACATCGACGCCTGGAGGAGGCTCAAACTGAAATAAGCCAGGATCGAGCTTTCTGTTTTTTTTCTGATCAAAGAAAACAATCCGGGTCAGTTGACCAAAATTATCCTTGAGTTCCATCACCTTAAGGTTTTTGGCCTCAAAAGCCAGCTTTATTTCGCTATATTGCTTATCCTGATCTTTTGGCCTCAACCTGAACCACTCAAGTATATTCCCGCCTTGCTTGATCTGCTCCCGAGTCACGATAAACTCTTTATTGATCGCCACCTTATTGCTGAGTAGCAAAGCTGGACTGTCAGCCAGAATATCACTCATTTTCCGAACAGTTACCTGATCCAGATCCTTATCGTAGACCCAGATATTTTTCTCATCTGCAATGATCGACTGTTCATAGGGCTTGGTATATTCCCAACGAAACCTCCCGGGGCGTGAAAGGTAGAACTTACCACTGGAAACTTCCTGCAATGTATTGGACTCTGAAATCAGAGATTGTTCGAATCTGGCTTCAAACGTTGTAGTATCATTCAGATACTGCTCAAGTATCGAACGCGCATCATCGGCTAAGACACCGTAAGAAATAAACAACAGAAACAGAAATACTAGTTTTTTCATAATAATCGCTTGTTTGCTTTTACATAGCAGATAATGCCAGATCCAGAATTAACAGGGAGTTAACACAGAGTTAGAAAAGGATTCTCAGTCCACAACTGGTGGGGGTGGCGCTAGAACTTCCCGAGCACCGCTGCCATTGGCTTCAGAGACCACGCCATCTCTTTCCATCTGTTCGATCATACGTGCTGCCCGGTTGTAACCTACCTTGAGTCTGCGCTGTACATAAGAAATGGAAGCCTTTCTCGACTCAGTGACCACGGCAACGGCCTCATCGTAGAGTGCATCCAGTTCCTCACCTTCGGTGCCACCTTCAAAACTTGCTCCATCACCATTTTCTGGAGGCCCTTCCAGAATAGCATCAATATATTCTGGCTCACCATGTTCCTTTAGGTAGGCTACAATCTTATGTACCTCTTCATCAGAAACAAAAGCACCATGAACACGCGTTGGCAGGCCGGTTCCGGGAGCAAGATACAGCATATCACCATGCCCAAGTAGATTTTCTGCGCCCATCTGATCGAGTATTGTGCGTGAATCTACACGAGAAGATACCTGGAATGCCACGCGGGTCGGAATATTGGCTTTGATCAACCCTGTGATGACATCCACCGATGGCCTTTGGGTTGCCAGAATCAAATGGATACCTGCAGCCCTCGCCTTCTGTGCCAACCTGGCGATGAGTTCTTCCACCTTCTTCCCCGTGGTCATCATCATGTCTGCCAATTCGTCGACGATGACCACGATATTCGGCAAAGTCTCCAGCATTACAGGTTGATCACCTTCTGCTGGCTTTTCTGCAAAAGGATCGGGGAACGGCAATTTCTTCCTGATCGCATCCTCAATCTTTTTATTATAACCGGCCAGATTTCTAACACCCAGGTGAGCCATCAGCTTGTAACGCCGTTCCATCTCTGCAACGGACCATCGCAACGCATTGGCGGCCTCTTTCATATCTGTCACCACCGGTGCAAGTAAGTGTGGGATTCCTTCATAAACAGACAACTCCAGCATCTTCGGATCGATCATGATCAGTCGGACATCTTTGGCCGTTGCCTTGTAGAGCAGACTCAAGATCATCGCATTGAGAGCTACGGATTTACCCGATCCAGTTGTACCGGCAACGAGCAGATGGGGCATCTTCATCAAATCGGCAACAACAGGGTGACCGCTGATATCCTTGCCAAGACAGAGTGTCAAAGGAGATGAGCTTCGATCATATTGTTTGGAACTCAGGATCTCACTAAGCGCGATCAGTTCACGCTTTTCATTGGGGATCTCCAGACCAATCACGGATTTACCCGGAATGACCTCAACAACCCGGACACTGGTCACAGACAAGGAACGGGCCAGATCCCGTGATAGCGCGGTAATCTTGCTGGCCTTGGTTCCCGGTGCGGGCTCCAGTTCGAAACGTGTAACAACAGGGCCTGGAATGACAGCGACCACATCTACCTCAACACCAAAATCCCGGAGTTTCAATTCAACCTGTCGGGACAAGGCCTCCAGTGTTTCTTTTGAATAACCTCCTATCTTTGGTGGTGGATCATCCAGGAGCTGGAGAGGTGGCAAGACATCATCTGCAGAGGGTTTAAACAGTGTTGCCTGTTTCTCAACCTGTACCCTTTCACCAATCTCAAGGCTGGAAATCTTCGGCTCAATCTTACGTTTTGGCCGCCGTTTTGACTTTTTCTTCTCTTCCTTGAGTAAAATTTCACGTTCCTTCCTGGCCTTTCTGCCCTCGGAAAAATCCTCAAACTGCATTACTTTGTTCTTGCTCCACTCGACCAACAGCAGTGTGTAATAGCCGGTAGTGTCCATCAACCATAGCCAAGATAAGCCTGTAAGAAGAGTAATACCAGTAAGAACAAGGGCCAGCATTAACAATGTTGCGCCTGAAGAACCAAAGGTCGCCACCAGATTCCTGCCAACGATATCGCCCAAGATACCACCTGCTTCAACACCACCCTGAATGCGATACCAAGCCAAACCACAACCGAATGTAAAAATCAGAAGCAAGCCGGTAACACGAGTGGCAACATGAAAATAATCTATGAATTCCTGATCACGCTCCTGGTAAAGCAACCAGCCTGCATAGGCAATGATGACAGGAAAGAGATAGGCAAGGTAGCCGAACAGATAAAGTAAAAGGTCAGACAGCCAAGCACCAACGATACCGCCACCATTGACAATTTCCTGATGTGAACCTGTAAATGTCCAGCTGGGATCACCCGGATCATGGGTTGCCAGACTCAGTACAAAAAACAATGCAATAGCACCAAAGACAATCAGTGCACCTTCCTGCAACCGTTGCAAGAACGGTCCCTTGAACTCACGATTGAGTGTCAAAGATGGCCTATTCTTTCTTTTGATAGCCTGTGCCAAAATATAACCCTGCCCTTCAATGATAACCAAGATCTTAAACTTATTTATATGAAAATCAAGTTAATCATTTGTTTTTATATGTTTTTTACTATTTTTCATATCTGATTGACTTGAACGGTTAATTGGCGGGATGATCCTGACTCTGCTGACAATCATGAGACTACGCCATGGCTCGTATAAAACTGGATTTTACTGAACCCACCCTGTTCATACACGAACTCTCTGTTCGTATTACTGACATAAACTACGGCCACCATCTTGCCCATGATCGCCTGGTTTCCATGTTACATGAAGCCAGGGCACAGTTTTTTGTCGCGAACGGTTTTCGAGAACATGATATCGAGGGTGTTGGGATCATCCTGGCCGATCTGACTGTAGCCTATAAGGCAGAAGCCCATTTCGGGCAAGTTCTCCAAATTGAAATTGCGGTGGATGAATTTTCACGTAAAGGCTGCGATATGCTCTATCGAGTCACCTGCACTGAATCTGGCATTACTGTTGCTATGGCCAAAACCGGCTTGGTCTTTTTCAATTATAAATTAAGAAAACCTGTTGCAATCCCGCAGTGTTTTCTTGAAATTCTCGAACGGCCAGTAACTACAGATTGAGTGGGCAACCGTTTGGCGAACCAATAGACGCTCCAGCCCGTTTCAGGATGGAAAGATCATCTTCGACTTCCTGATACGTGTGCTTTTCTATTATTCGATCAATGGTACAAGTGCAAGTCTTTCTAAGTTCCGGGATAATTTCTCGCTGGACTCCCTGCTGTACATTTTCCGGTAATGGATCGGATTCTGACAGGCCGGCCTGCTGTCGGTAGGTTGCGATCATACTCTTCGTGATAGAATCGACACAACCTGAGATCATTGTTGAACGGGTTTCATCTGTCCATCCAGACCCTATGGCAGCATGAACAACAAGAGGCATAACAGTGACAAGTATTGTCAAACATTTTTTTAAGATCATGAGTTTCCCTTCTTTATGTTAATAAGTTGAAGATCTTCTGGTTCCTTCTGGATGCAGGATTTCTAATAGAGGGTTTTATATCCGGATTGGAACGGCAACGGAACATACCGTTGATCTATTTACAAGACCCAGAACAAAAAACAAGGTGATTTCGACCTTCCTGAATTATCATCCATAAATCAATCAGAAGTTTCTCAAGCTCCCGACTCTACCATACCTGGAATGAAAGTAGGAAATTTTAATTATGGGATCTGCTGATCGATAGTCACTTCGACCGGTTCTTTTGTAGTCGTTGGGACAGCGGTTTTTTCCCCTTGGAGATCACCACTCTGAGCGAGAGCATTCCCACTTTTTGAGACTCTGGCAACAATATCGACCAATTCCTGATCGGACAATTTGAAATCAGGACGCATTGCCAAACTATCATCAAGCGTTACCACTGCAGACAGATCAGCAACTCTCAATTTTTTGACCGCAAGTGGCATGGGGTGACCATTAGTAGCTTTAGCAAAGATGAATACCGTATCTTCAGGATCCACCTTTTGACTGAGTTGATCAGAAATTTTCACTCTGATCTCAAGCGATACAGTACCTGGATTTCCTTCACCAGAGTCCTCAACTCCTTCTCCTGAATTTTTTCTGGCTTCCTGGATCAGCTTTTTTAATCCTTCATGAACTTCAGTTCCCGGTTCAGTTCGTGCCAGAAGTGGCTCGAGATAAGCAGGGACTTTCTTAAAGTCACCCTCCTGATAGGCAAGCATGCCAGCGAGCCAGCGTGCTTTCGGATAATCAGGATCAGCGATTAGCGCCCGCACGATCAAGGGTTTCGCCGTACCCGTCAAATCATTTCCATTTCCCCGACCTATAGCATCTGCGTAGTCAGCCAGTAATGAGGCATCTTCCCCCAAAATCCTTACCGCCTGCGAAAAAGCTTGTTCTGCTTTTCTAAACTTGCCCATTGCCAAGTAGGAACGGCCAAGCATAGCCCAACCTTCACCATCTTCGGGTGACTCTTCAAGCTTGGTTGCAAGAGAAGCGACCATGGTTTCAATATCCGGAGTTCTTCCTTGTTCAAAAGAATGTGATGCACTCTGTTCAATGGCAGAAGGCGCCCCTGTTTTCAGGTAGATACCAACAGCCAGCAAAGGAAGTAAAATGGAGAGCAGAATTGCCACGCTCGGACTGTTGTTTTTCGCTTCTGTTTCGTTTACCTGATCATCGCCAAGCATTTGTGCCAGGTTCCTTTCCAGTTCTAGCCTGGCTTGCTCGAACTGGTGTTGATCGATGAGCCCCTTTTTCAGCTCCTGTTTGAGTTCTCTCAAACGTTCGCGTGCGATTGTCAGATTGGTCTCTTTTTCAATTTCCTGTTCCTCGACAGGAAAATTTTTCTTTAAGAGAGGGGGTAGGACCAGGGCAAAAGCAAGCATGATCATGACCGCGGCGACAATCAAAAAAAGGGTCATTCCTCTTCCTCGAGCAGTTTATGAGCAGTTTCTAGTTCTCTTTCTCCAATATCGCTCGTTCCAGATCGCCGACGGACAAGATAGGTGATGACAAATACCCCGATAATGAAAACAATCACTGGAGCGAACCAGAGCAGCCAGGTCTGCTTGCTAAGGCGAGGTCGGTAAAGAACAAATTCACCATAACGTGCAACCAATTCCTGGATGATTTCATCACTGGTTTTGCCTTCTTTCATCATGAGAAAAACCTTCTTACGAAGATCATGAGCAAGAGGCGCATCGGAATCTGCAAGTGATTGATTCTGGCAGACCAGACAACGCAGTTCTTTGGTCAGCTTTCTGAATTGTTCGGCCTGTTCCGGATCCTTAAAAGGAAACCTTTGATCTTCGGCGTAAACAAAGGCGTTCAAAAAGAAAACCAAGAATATGAACAAGATGCCAGTTATTTGTTTCATTCTTCCTGTAATTGTTTGACCAAGGGCTCCAGGGTCTCTTTCCAGTCCTGCCAACTGATCGCTCCAACATGCTTGTAACGGATAATACCATCCTTGTCCAGAACAAACGTTTCTGGAGTCCCATAAACACCCCAGTCGATTGCCGCATTGCCCTCCTTGTCGAACCCGACAGCCCGATAGGGATTCCCCAATCGTTCCAACCATGCTGTTGCCGCTATCTGATCATCCTTGTAATCAATTCCATAGATCGCAACTTCGTTGGTGTCGGCAATTTCCATCAGAACCGCGTGCTCTCCCTTGCAGGTTGGACACCAAGTGGCCCAGAAATTGACCAGCATGACCTCACCTATCAAGTCATCGCGTGAAAGCATTTGATCATCCTTTATTAGGCGAGGCAGTGAAAGAGGAGGCGCCGGCTTCCCAATAAAAGGAGATGGAATCAGTCGTGGATCATGCTCCAGTCCAACCATGAACAAAACGACAAGTGCAAGAAACAGAAACAGCGGAAGGGCAAAAATCACTCTTTTCATGGATTAGGCAGGATTTACTGAGATGCTCTTTACATTGTGGGCTGTTTTCATACCTGCTCTTTTTCTGGCAGCAACCCGGTATCTTCGATCCAGGACCGACAACAACCCTCCGAGAGCCATGATCACGCCACCCCCCCATATCCAGCTGATAAAAGGTTTATAATAAAGTCGCACTGCCCACTTGTCTCCTTCCTCTGGGGGGTTACCAAGAGAGATATAGAGATCACGAGTCAGTTTTGTATCGATGGCAGCCTCGGTCATCATATTTCTTCTGACATTGTAGATTCGCTTCTCTGGTGTCATCGTCACGAGAGTCTTACCCTCTTTCATGACCCGAAAGAGTGCCACATTGGCCACATAGTTGGGCCCCTCTCGTTGGGAGATGGACTCGAAACGGAAAACGAAACCGGCCAGTTCCTTCTCATCTCCCGGGCCCATACGAATGTCGTGATCCAGACTATATGCACTGGAGAAGGTCACACCGATCACCGTCACTGCCAAGCCGATATGTGCGATCACCATCCCATAGACACTGGCGGATACTCCTTTGAATGCAGCCAGACCCCGTCGATTGGACAGCCGCTTGCCAAGATATCCAAGGCTGAAAACGACCATCCAGATAGCTGCAAACAGACCAATAAGGACCGTGATCGAAGCTGAACGCATCAATAAAAAGGCGCTTGCTGCAAAGACGATGATAAAAGCAATCAGTATGTTATGAGTATCTCGCCATAGTTTCCCGGCACTCTCTTCCCTCCAACGAACCAGAGGGCCAATACCTACCAGGAGAAACAGAGGGATCATCAGGGGAATGAAGATAGAATTGAAGTAAGGTGGGCCAACAGAGATCTTCCCCTTGCCAAGAGCATCAATGATCAAAGGATATATGGTTCCGATCAGGATACTGGCAGCAGCTGTCACGAGCAGAACATTGTTCAGCAAAAGCAGTGTCTCTCGTGACAGAGGCTTGAATTCACCAACGGCACGTAGTGTCTGCATTCTCCAGGCGTACAGGATCAGAGAGCCACCTATGACAATCCCCAGAAAAGCGAGGATGAAAAGCCCCCGTGTGGGATCCGTAGCGAAGGCGTGTACCGAGGTCAGAACACCGGATCGAACCAGAAAAGTCCCCAACAGGCTGAGTGAAAAAGCAATGATCGCAAGCAAGACAGTCCAGCCTCGAAACAGGCCACGTTTTTCTGTGACTGCCAACGAATGGATCAGCGCCGTACCCGTCAGCCAAGGCATGAACGAGGCGTTTTCCACCGGATCCCAGAACCACCAGCCACCCCAGCCGAGTTCATAATAGGCCCACCAACTGCCCAGCGTAATACCTAGGGTCAGGAACATCCATGCCGTGATCGTCCAGGGACGCGACCATCTTGCCCAGGCAGAGTCCAACCGTCCTCCAATCAAAGCCGCAATGGCAAAGGCAAATGGAACCGATAATCCCACGTATCCCATATAGAGCACTGGTGGGTGAAAGGCCATTCCTGGATCCTGTAGCAATGGGTTCAGATCGGCACCATCAACTGCCGCAGGGATGAGTCTTTCAAATGGATTGGATGTGAACAGAATAAACAGAATAAGCCCGACACTGAGCATACCCAGTACGGACAACACACGGGCAACCGTTGTCTCAGGCAGACTGTGGCTGAACAGGGCAACCATCATTGTCCAGCCTCCCATGATGAAAACCCATAACAGCATAGAACCTTCATGCGAGCCCCAGACACCGGAGATTAGATACATCAGTGGCAAGGCAGAATTGGAATTGTTAGCCACATACAACACACTGAAATCATGATTAACAAAGGCCCAGGTCAGCGCAAGATAGGAAATTGTCAGAAAAACAAATTGTCCATAGGCCGCCGGTCTGGCAACGGCCATCAGGGACAGACTGCCACGTTCTGAACCCCACAAGGGTAAAATCGCCTGAATCAGCGCCAAGCAAAGGGCCATTACCAGTGCAAAATGTCCTATTTCTGGAGTCATTGGTTTCGCTTATAAGCCCCTATATCTTGAGCAGCCTTCAGGGCATCGTCTACTTCAGGCGGCATATATTTTTCATCATGTTTAGCGAGAACACGAGTCGCAATAAAGATCCCGTTCTCATCCAGTTTTCCCTCTGCAAGGATTCCCTGTCCCTCGCGGAATAGATCGGGAAGGATGCCGTCATATTTGATCGTTGTTGTATTTGCGGTATCAGTAACAATGAAGGTTACAGCAAGGCTATCTGGATCATGGACAACACTACCCTCCTCGACGATGCCTCCCACACGGAAAGTATGCCCTGAGGGGACCTCTCCGGCGTGAACTTGCGTCGGGGTATAAAAGACATTCAGATTTTCTCCCAATGCCATCAACATAAGACCAACGGCAATCGACACTCCAACGATCAAAAGCGAAACAAGAATAAGACGGCGTTTACGGACTGGATGCATGTTTATGAAATACTCTCTTGGTTCAATTCGTTGTCTCTAACCATTTTCATAGCCAGTTCGCGTTTGACTTGTCTGTCTCTCACCAGTGGAATGAATACATTTGCGATCAACACAACGGCAGCAACCCCGTAGCTCAGCCAGACATAGAAGGCGTAACCACCCATGTGGAAGAATTCACCCATTTACCAGAACCTTCCTGACCCAATTGGTCTTCCGTTCCTGAAAAAGCAGATCCGTTCGCGCCCTTACCAGAACAACTGCAACGTAATAAAATTTGAAAGCAAACGCCATCACCAATAAGGGTACCAACATACTTTTATCGATACTGGATTGATTCATAACACTCACACTGGAGCCTTGATGCAGGGTATTCCACCAAGTTACGGAATAATGGATGATCGGGATAATCACAACACAGACAATTGCAAGCAAGGCACAGGCTCTAGCAGCTACCCGTCGATCCTCGATTGCAGACCCCAACCCCATGTAGCCCAGATAAATAAACAGTAACAACAGTTCAGACGTCAGGCGGGCATCCCAGATCCAGTAAGTCCCCCACATGGGTTTTCCCCAGAGTGAACCTGTCACAAGTGCAAGAAAGGTAAACGAGGCTCCAATCGGTGCACTTGCGCGGGCGATGATATCTGCAAGCGTGATCTTCCAAATCAGGTAAACAGCACTGCAGAAGGCAATGACCATATAAATAAACAGCGACATCCACGCCGCAGGGACATGAATATACATGATACGGAAACTGTCGCCCTGCTGATAATCCGCAGGCGCCTGAACCAACCCGCCATACAGACCGTAAAGCATCAATAACAAGGCACCCCAACCAAACCAGGGTATCAGTCGATTCGCCAGATTATAAAAAATTTTCGGCGAACCCAGTTTGTGTAACCATGTCCACATATATCGCTTTTCTCGACTCTAGATAATTAAACTGGATAGATCACAGATGTGTAACAAACAAATTTACTCAAATCTGAAAACTGAACAGTGTCTATGAAATTACACTTTCTGATAAACAGTAAAATGACATGAATGGATCAATTTTTTTCTAGCCTTATGGTAAGACTTCGGAAACCAGAATCCTGAATCACATCAATCTTGTATTCCTTGTTGAACCGAAGAACCAAAAAAGGGCCTTCATCAACCTCTCTGAGAAAGCCCTGCTCCGTTCGTCGCTGATCGAAGCTTGATCGGAAAACACCTTCGTACAGGATCTCCTCAACAGGAAAAGGGCCTTCAATATCCGGTACGATAACCGCCCGATCAGACAGGGCATCTCTGTCTACCCTGCTCGTCAACGAAGGTTCCAGCTTGATTGTAACCGTTTTTCCCACACCATGGGGAGTATACCAGATCGAGCGCAGAAACTGGCTGAACCTGATTTCTATTGAATAGGAATCATCCTCCTTGACAACAACAACATCATCGAGAATTCTACCACGACCACCTAGATCAATACGTTCGCCTTCGACAGTTATGGGAGCAGCTTGCTCCGGGGTGATGTCTGCTCCTTCAGCGGAAATCTCGTTGGTAAAAACCCAGGATACCACCACAATATAGAACAGATATTTCATTATATGCATACTCGTACCCCTCATTACATCCCTCTGAGCTTTGAACACCGTACCACGCCGGTTGAATAAGCATTTTGATATGAGAGCACAACTTTGTTACTCAGAAATCCAATCGGTATCCCACTACCATGAAATAGTCAATAGACTGTTCAGTAGTGGTTCCCAAATCAAGATCACTCCATTCACCACCCAGCTCAAGTTCCAGATTC
Organism: Gammaproteobacteria bacterium; assembly: GCA_026984775.1. GTDB lineage: Bacteria > Pseudomonadota > Gammaproteobacteria > CAJXQU01 > CAJXQU01 > CAJXQU01. The sequence continues at coordinate 3,712 of JALSRM010000002.1, read as the reverse complement.
AATGTTCTTTTGACCCGATAAACCATCCTCAGTTCGGGTCTCAAAAGAAATTCTGTCGATCCATCGACATTATCACGATAATCGATTCTGAAGCGGGGGTTCACACGTAATTTCTCATTGAAAGGATAGCGTGCATTTATATTCCAAGAGATGGTATCTGTCCCTGTGGTATCTGCATACCGAAATCCTGTAAGAATCGTATCTCCTGCCTTGAACAGATTACTTGCAATCAAGGTGGTTGAGTAGAAATAATCCGGACCTGTCCTCTGCGTTGCCTCGACGCCACCTGATGCGGGCGTACCTTCCAACCTTGTTACAGTATAATCTGCATTGATCTGGAAGATGTCGTTGATAGGGTGAGTCGCTCCGATGATCACCGTCGTATTTTTAGGTGTCCTGTCTCTGGCCAGATCAAAGAGCTGATTAGAAGTAAAACGGCCTTCAAGCTGCCCTATATTATCGACCAATTGCCCCTGAATAGCATTCGAGGTTGTAAGGATGGGACTGTTTCGATAATCGAGTGTGAGATTGAACAGGGTTTTTGTAGGCGCTGTCCAAGTGCCTAAAAACAGAAATGAGTTCAAATCATCGTAAAAAATATCATAATCCACGAGTGCAAACATGGACTTCGTTGGATCGAAGTAGCGTACTTCAGTACCTATAGCACGGCGATCGATCAGACCGTTCGCCCTTTGTTCAATAATAAAAACATTGAAGTCCCATTTGTCCGCCAGAGTCCCTATATCAACACTAGCTCCATAAAAGATTTTGTCAGTATCCGGGCTCTGGGTCGAGGTATCTACAGGCAAACCAACGTTGAAATTGAGCCTAGCCCACTCATTGACACGATAGGCAAACAGGCCTCCGTCGAATCGACCAAGAACACCTCCTGTATTCCGCGTCTGCCTGCCGATGCGCAACATGTGATCCAGACGTACATTCAGTACCTCAAAATACATGGTACTTACTCTTGTTTCATCGGAATTCTCGGTACTGGTAAGGACAGGTGTCGTACCAGGAACCGGGGGAAGTGTGGGATCGGTGAAGCCGGTATTGCTGGTGCCTCCTGAAGGCAGAAAATTCAGCAAGTAGCCACCGGAAAAGCGCCCAGAATATTCATAATCGTTCTTTCGGTAACGAGCAATCAGATCGAGATCAGAGATAATTTCTGACTGGTTGGTGCGACTATCCGTCTCTGTTTCCAGCTTATCCAGTTGATAGAACTGGGAAAAGCCACCAAAAAGCTCAAATTCAGATTTTTCGGCAGAAATTTGGGTCCTAGGCTCCGCTTTTCTGAGCTTTTCTCTTGGTGCCTCCTGCGCGGTGAGAATCCCCGCGATTCTCTGGCGTACCCTCTCCGCATCTTCACCCTCCGGATATTTTGCAAGATATTCATCGTAAATTGCCTTGGCCTGAGCATGGTTGTTGTTTCTCTCACGCGCTAGACCAAGAAATTCCAGTGCCTGCTTGCTGTAACCATTTTCAGGGTAAGTCAAAATGGTTTCATACAGTTGAATCGCACGAGAATAGTTCTTTTCAACCATCGCCAATCGTGCCTGCTCCATAAGGACACTGATCCTTTTTGCATCCTGAGGATTCAACGTGGACAGATCGACTTTCTCTGTCGCAGGACTGGAAAAGTCCGGTTCAGTAGTGCCTTCTGAGCTTTTCGTTTGCACAGTCATGGGGGCACTGCCCCCAACTGCATTTATATCATCTGCTGTAGCTTCACTGATCCATGCGTCAGGATAGCTGTTCCTGAGCAGGGAAAGTGTTTTCTTTGCCTCTTCCTTACTTGAAAAAAGACCGATCCGTTGTCTGTAAACCGTTCTGCCTTTAGCCTTGGACGATACAGTATATACATGGACATCTGCACCTAGTCTGTTCTTGATTGCAAGATCATTGCTAATCGGTTTCTGACTCGCCAGGATCTGGATAAAATACATCTTCCCTGCAGGTACAGCAGCCAAGGATCTTGTTGCTCCTTTTGCTGCCGGTGTACGGGAGAGTGGTTTCGTCCCTGCCCCGGGCTGATCCGTCAAGGTGATATAAATGCTTCGTGAATCCGCACTTCCTATGACCTTGTAGCTGACTGATCGGTCAAAGGTCACTATGAGTTCAAGATTCTTGCCAAAATCCGGTTCGAGAATAACATGATCGAGCGGTACATTTTCAGTTGCTGACCATTGTAGGGTTTCTCTACGAAAGTCTGCTTGCTGGACAGAAATACCTCCGGGTGTCTGGAGCTTGATTCTCAGCTCATCTCCCTTGACAGGCGGGGAATGATTGACATACTGAAGTGAATCAACAAACTTGATCTCAATCCGGGGCTGGCCTCCGACATTTTCCACTGCTATCTCATCCAATAACTTGTCAACCGAAAAGCTATTGGGAGAAAGCACGAGTCCCAGTATCAACAAAGAAAAATGAATCAGTGACGAAAGCTTTTGAGATTTACCCATAATGGTTGCTACCACGTCGATAGATGAGAGAGGTCATAAAATCATTTGTTAGTATAGAATAATAAATTAATACATGAAATAGCGAACTTATCTAATTGTTAGATAAGATAATATTTTTAAAGTAGTTCCTATTTGATAGGAGACCAGGCAAATGCCATTCTCCGTTCATTGGTTCCTCCTAAATACACTGAAGATTTTCATGTGTTCTACCTTTATTGATCATTTTTCAGCTTCCCGAAACAGGGTTCAATCGTCTGCATCATCCCATCCGCCTCTTGGACTATGACACTGCTCACACTGGTTACTGGTTCGAGGATGGTCTCCCGGCTTCCTGTGACAGGCTGAACATCCACTGAAAATACCGTCATGGTTGAATTTGGCACCTCCCCACTTACGGGTACTATGACACTGCTCACACTGGTTACTGCTCTGGATATGATTTCCAGGTTTTCTGTGGCAGTTTGAGCAACTGCCACGAACCTCATTATGATCAACTTTCCTTACCGGGGACCAACTAATGGGTCTATGGCAAGCCTCACATACATTTGAGCTTTGAATATGATTACCTGATTTCCCAGTAGCAGTACTGCCATTGTGGCAACTCGCGCAGTTACCACTGACCGAACTGTGATCAAAAGTTGCTGGTGTCCATCCTCTGGTGCTATGGCAGGCCTCACATTGGTTCCCTGATTGAATATGATTGCCAGGCTTGCCTTTGGCAATGCGGCCATTATGACAAGTGAAGCAACTACCACGAACTTCACTATGATCCACCCGAGAGACGGGTGTCCATCGTGTTGGCCGATGGCAGGCCTCACAAACATTCGAACTCTGTATATGGTTGCCTGGCTTGCCAGGGGCCCGTCCACCGTTGTGGCAGCTCGCACAGTTACCGGTGATCCCGCTGTGGTTAAATCGTGCGCCACTGAAGCTGCGGGTGTTGTGGCAGTCCTCGCAGGTGTTCGGGCTCGGAATGTGGTTGCTCGGTTTGCCCTTGGCAATGCGGCCGTTGTGACAGGTCGAGCAGGCACCCTGCACTGCGCTGTGATCGACCCGGCTCACACCCCAGTTACCCGGTCGGTGGCAGGCCTCACAGGTATTGGAGCTCGGAATGTGGTTGCTCGGCTTGCCAGGGGCCCGTCCACCGTTGTGGCAGCTCGCACAGTTACCGGTGATCCCGCTGTGGTTAAATCGTGCGCCACTGAAGCTGCGGGTGTTGTGGCAGTCCTCGCAGGTGTTCGGGCTCGGAA
>JALSRM010000001.1 GCA_026984775.1 Gammaproteobacteria bacterium | reverse complement strand
GGCTTGCCAGGGGCCCGTCCACCGTTGTGGCAGCTCGCACAGTTACCGGTGATCCCGCTGTGGTTAAATCGTGCGCCACTGAAGCTGCGGGTGTTGTGGCAGTCCTCGCAGGTGTTCGGGCTCGGAATGTGGTTGCTCGGTTTGCCCTTGGCAATGCGGCCGTTGTGACAGGTCGAGCAGGCACCCTGCACTGCGCTGTGATCGACCCGGCTCACACCCCAGTTACCAAGTCGATGGCAGGCCTCACAGGTATTGGAGCTCGGAATGTGGTTGCTCGGCTTGCCACGCGCACGTTTTCCATTATGGCAAGTCGCACAGTTACGTGTTATTCCAGTATGGTTAAAACGAACCTCAGAAAAACTTCGTGTATTGTGACAATTTTCGCAAGAATTCCCTGTTGGGATATGGCCAGCATGCTTTCCTTTTGCAATGCGGCCGTTGTGACAGGAAGAACAGGCACCCTGGACTGCGCTGTGATCAACCTTCTTGAGTGCAGACCATGTCTTCGGCTGATGGCAAGCTTCACAGACATTACTAGTTTTTATGTGTTTGGCAGGCTTGCCCTGTGCTCGATGTCCATTATGACAGCTCGCACAGTTACTGGCTATACCCGTGTGATCAAAACGCCCCCCACCCCACGTTCGAGTATTATGGCAATTTTCACATTGGTGACTGCTTGGAATGTGATTTGCAGGTTTGCCCGGTGCCTTCTTACCGTTGTGACAACTGACACAGTTGGCCGTTATCCCGGCATGATCAAACTTGGCGTTTATCCAGGACTTTGTAGTATGGCATTGTTGGCATTCATTACTGCTCTGGATATGGTTAGCAGGCTTTCCTCTTGCCTTCTTGCCATTATGACAAGAACTGCATGTACCCTGCACCATAGCATGTTCAACCTTGATTTTACCTGACCAACCGCCATCATTGTGACATTCCTTGCATTCACCATTTGTGGAAATGTGATTTAAGGGTTTAGATGTTGCGGCAATACCACCTTGTGAATGACAGCTGCTACAGTTCTTTGGAGTCCCCTTGAAAACGCCATTTATATGACAGCTGGCACATCCAAGACTCCGATGCTTCCCAGAAAGTGGAAATCCTGAACGGTTGTGATCAAATTTGGTTTTGAAATCAAGCGATTCTGCTGCATGTAGCAGGCCTGAGGAACACAAAAAAATGAAGAATATTACCTGCCACAGGACGGAGGATTCAGATGTCGTTTTCTGGTAAACCATATTTCCTGCCCTCCAAAAAATATATAACCCAGCATTCGCCTGAGAAAACATATTCGTGTGATATTATCACACTGTTTTAAATGTGTAAACTGTTTACACAGTCTGATTATCGTATAATTTCTACTTCCTCAAAAGATCGGGTTGTGTGACACTTCTCACACCTTCGGCCAAAATTGCCACGATGAACATCATCCTTGCGATGACAGGAGTAACAGGAATCAGAGAGTTCTATCTTGTCTTTGACTACTTCTTGATGACACGCCAAGCAATCTAGTCCTTTGTGTTTTCCATCTAGAGGATAATCCGTCTTATCGTGATCAAAATGCCATAAATCCCAGCCGTTCGGGTTATGACACGTCTCACAATCTTTACCCAGCTTTCCTTTATGAATATCATCCTCGCGATGGCAGCCATTACAGAAACGTTTTGTATCCTTATAGTTTTCCGAGAGATGGCAGGCCTCACAGGGAGCCACAATATGGAGGCCAATGAGAGGAAAACGTGTCAGATCATGATCGAATTTGACATTTGACTTCCAGCCTTGCTCTGTATGGCATCGCTGGCACTGTTCACCCTGATTACCTTCATGGATATCCTGTCCTTTATGGCAGGAAAAACAGTCCTTGCCTATATTCTTGTCATAGATATCCTGTTTATGACATGCATCGCAAACAACCGTCTTGTGTTTTCCCTTGAGGGGGTATCTTGTATCTTTTGTATGATCGAATTTTATTCTGTTCCAGTTAATTTCTGTATGACACTTATGGCATTTTTTCCTGTAACGGCCTTTGTGCTCGTCGCTGTTTTTATGACATGAATAACAATCTCTTGGAGTTTTTTCATAAACATTCCCCCTGTGGCAGGCTGTGCAATTGACCTGAATATGCTTTCCTCTTAATGGGTATTTGGTATCCCTGTTGTGATTGAATGAACTGTCATCCCAATCATTTTCTGAGTGACAGTCTTCACATTTCTTCCCATTTTTTCCTTTATGTTCATCATCTTTCTTATGGCATGAATAGCAATCACTCGCAAGATCTTCTTCATAGAGATTCCCTTTGTGACATGCATCACATTTAACTTTCCCATGCTTGCCCTTGAGTAGATATTTGGTGTCTCGATCATGATCGAATGTAACTCGATCCCAGTCTTTTTCAGCATGGCAGTCTTTGCATTTTTTACCGTAACGTCCCCTGTGGACATCATTAATTCGATGGCATGTAAAACAATCCTTTGGTGTCTTTTTATAACGCTCATTCGGATGACAACTGTTACAGGAAACCTTTAAATGTCTGTCTTTTAGAGGAAAGTCTGTCTTGTCATGATCAAATTCTTTCTGTTTGTGCCACGATTTTTCATTGTGACAGTCCTGACATTTTTTCCCTAAGTCTCCTTTATGAATGTCATCCTTCTTATGACATGAATAGCAATCATGAGGCGTCTTTCGATGTTTTTTTCCAGATTCATGGCAGCGATTACAACCTATCTCTCGATGGAAACCTTTCAGGCGATAATCAGTCAGATTATGGTCAAAACTCAACTCATCAAGAAGGATGACATCTTCATTTCTTCCTTTGTGATCTGTATGGCAGTCCTTGCATTGTGCATTGCGAACCTGATTTGATTTTCCATGAAAACCCTCTTTGTTTTTAATGTCCTTATCAATTTTATCGTGGCAATCTCGACAGAGTATTGTTTGTCGGGTTTTGTCGAAGTCTGAGTGACACTTCTCACACTGCTCTTCATACTTTTTATGCCCTTTGATCAGCGGACCGGGCATTAACAGTTTTTCGAACGGGTTAGACACTGCATACACCAAATGCATACCAAACAGCATGACAGTGAACAAGAAAAGCCTTGGAAGAAAGTTACACATGTATTTTATATATTATTGTCAACCCTGAATTTAACGGTTCTATCATATAAAAACCTTTCCATATAAGTGTTAGAGATCGCTTAATACATATGAACGGCAATAACATGGAATATCCCGGAAAAGAGTAACATCACAAAAAGTGGTATATGCAAAACATGCCATAATGAAAACATTCGCTCAAAAAAACTCAGACCTGCAATTTTCCGTACGTAGAAGAGATGATTCGCTATATATTTCTTGGCTTTCCTGTACCTGCGTTCTCTTTCAAAAAGACCCCAACCTCTTTCCTTTGCACATTTTCTCATTGCCTTGTTCAAAATATGGCGGCTCATAAAATAGCTCCAGCGGGTTTTTATACCCAAAATAACTACCTGGAAAAGGCTGCCAAATATATTTGTGGGATGATTCATTACTTTTTTTTCATACACTTGGAGACGGCTCTTTAGTTCAGGAGCATAATCTATAACAGGTGCAAGGTTCTCCTCTGATTCTTTAAGGTCGATTCTCAGACTATCGAAAGAGGCTTTTGTCCCATAGAGACCGTAGTGGATCTTTGAATATAAATATCGTCCAATCAACCCACTACCCGCCACAACCAACATACAGAATAGTGCAACATTACTATTCGTTGAACCCAGTTTAAAATTACTGTGATAAAGGATCAGTATCGGACCAAATATTCCACAGAGCATATGAAACCTGAACCAGAATTTCATGCTCCCAATTGTCCTTAATGGCTTTAGCCTTTTTCTCAAAGGATAAAGCAGTAGCAACAGCATAAGTGAACCGCCAGTAATCCCAAGCCAGTAACCAATACCTTCTTCTGCTGTTATATAGTCCTCAAGGTTGTTCATCCAGCCAAACAGGATTAAACCGACAATAGAGGAAAAAAAGACAACATTCTGAAGTTTTCTCCAGAACCTTATTTCTACAGGGGGAGTATGTATCTTCTTTTTTGCAGATCTATTAGGTGAATCTTTTATTGCCAAAACTGTCGTATTCATAATCCCTCAGAATCAATTAATCGTTTTGTTGATTACTAAATCGTGTCTTTCGTTGCTTTTGATGTTGATTACCCCGGTCTTACCCTCAATATCTCCTGGTTCTGGCATTGCTGTACCCGACTTTGAGATACGGGCCACGACAACCACTTCAGGAAAAGAAGATAGTTTCAGATCCGATGTCATCGCCATTCCATCATCCAAGTGATATACCAATGGCAGATCCCTAACCTGCTTACGAATAATTGCCAGTGGCATACGTGGACCTTTTACTGCACGCGCGAACACAAAAACCGTGTCATCCGGCTTAACCCTGTTCTTTAATTTTGGATCAAGGCGGACTGTACCTTGTAAAAGTATTTTTCCTTGTGAAGATGTGTCTCTGTTCCCTTCTGTAACTTCGGTTGAAAGAGAATTCCGGGGTTTTTCAACCCCGGAAGAAGTGCCATGAAGGGAGTCAAGGTAGGGGGATAAATCCTGCAATGAATGATCTTTGATGTCTGGATACTTTTCAGATTTGGCTTCATTTGTTTGTGTCAATCCTCTTGTTACTGAATCGTCTTTGCTACCCAACTCATATGCTTTTCGAAATGCTTCCTGTGCTTTTTCTGGCTGGTTGGTGAATTGATATGAGCGGCCAAGCAATGCCCATCCTTCCGCATCATCCGGATTCTCTTCTAATTTGTTTTCAAGATTTCGTATGGCTTCATCCATGGGGGGTGCTGAACCCACAGGTTTTTTTGTATTCTCGACTGCCTGAGTGGAAAAAACCTTGTCATCGGTAAACGGATTTACTTTATTGACACCGACAGCGTCCGGATTTGCTGGTTGATAGCTCCTGAATATAACAACGATCAGACCCGCGACAACTAGGCCAACAAACCCATAGAGTAGCAACCCACTTTTTTCTAAATGCATTTCATCCGTCCTCTAAGTCTATGTCTTACGATGCAATAGGTAGTCTAGCTGTACTAAAGTTCGATTTGCTTTATAAAAGTGTGAACTACATCACATGTTTGTGTGTTATTATTACACATATATAGCAAAACTGCTATTCTGTTCACTGGGAAGTTTTATCATATACACAGGAAATGCTGATTTTAAATAACCCCTCAGCCATATATATTTTCGTCGGCACACTCTGCTTCGTCATTTATTTAGCGGTTATCAAGTACAAATATTACAAAGCACATAAAATCAAGAAAAACGCTCTAGAAACGGGGTTGACAGAGCCGGCATCGCTACATCCAGTCATCGATAAAATACGGTGTATTGGTTGTGGATCGTGTGCTTTTGCCTGCCCCGAAGGTGATGTTATCGGCCTCATCAACGGAAAAGCAGAACTTATAAACCCAACACACTGTATCGGTCATGGCGCCTGCAAGACAGCCTGTCCAATGGATGCCATCACGCTGGTCTTTGGGACCGAGAAAAGGGGGGTCGATATTCCCTATGTCAAACCGGATTTTGAGACCAATGTACCCGGTATTTTTATTGCCGGTGAACTGGGTGGAATGGGCCTGATCAGAAATGCAATTGAACAGGGTAAGCAGGCCATAGACTCTATCAGAAAAAAACCAGGGATAGGTAAAGTTCATGATTTTGATGTCATTATCGTCGGATCAGGACCCGCCGGTATCTCATCTTCACTTGCAGCGATGAAACACAAACTCCGGTTTCTAACCCTTGAGCAGGAGTCTCTTGGGGGGACTGTTTCACACTTTCCCCGTGGCAAGATTGTCATGACGGCACCCGTCGATTTACCGATTGTAGGGAAAGTCCGATTTACCGAAACTACAAAAGAAAAATTACTGGAGTTCTGGACGGAAATCGTGGATCAAACCGATTTAAAGATTAATTTTCATGAAAGGGTCGAGAATATCGAACGGATTGGAAAGGGTTTTCTCATAAAAACCACAAAGGGGGAATATAAAACACTCAATATTCTGCTTGCAATTGGCCGGAGAGGAACTCCAAGAAAGCTTGGTGTAGAAGGTGAAGAACTGCCAAAAGTTGTTTACCGGCTTATTGATCCTGAACAGTACCAAGGTAAACATGTCCTTGTCGTTGGTGGCGGTGATAGTGCACTGGAAGCAGCGACCAGTATTGCATCTGAATCCGGTACAACCGTTTCCCTCTCCTATCGTTCGGAGGCATTTTCCAGAGCTAAAGAGAAGAACCGTGAAAAGGTCAAAGCAGCTGTTGATACCGGCCGCTTGAGTTTGTACATGAAGTCCAATGTCCTCAGAATTACAGAAGACAAGGTTATCCTCAGTCAAGAAGGTAAGAAACATGAAATTAAAAATGATGCCGTCATCATATGCGCGGGTGGTATTCTTCCAACACAATTTCTCAAAGATTGTGGAATAGAAGTTGAAACCAAGTTTGGGAGTGAATAGAGCGATGTTCAGAGAATCAGTCGTTGCATTCTTGATTATTGGCTTGGCCATAGGCTCCTTATCGGCAAATTCAGAACCTCTCGGTGACATCAAAAAGGCAATCAGAACACACAACTTTGCAAAAGCCGCCAGTTTATTGCATCCACTTGCAGACCAAGGGGATGCGGAAGCACAATATCAGCTTGGTTGCCTCTATCAGGCAGGCCGAGGAGTGAAAAAAGACTTCAAACAGGCGTTTTCCTGGTTCGACAAGGCAGCACGTAAAAAACATCCAAAAGCCGAGTTTGCACTGGGAGCCATGTACGAGGAAGGTCTGGGCATACCGGTTGATCTTGAACAGGCACATCACTGGTATCAATTATCTGCCAGTCATGGCTATTCGATCGCAAAAAGAAAACTGAAACCAACCAAAACATTCGTTCCCATAAGTCAGGGTACGACCAGAACGGGAGCTTCTGGAAAATTGTTTATGGCTACCAAATCAGGAAATCTGACCAAAATGCGTCAACTGATCGAGAATGGTGCAAGCCTGACGGTATTGAATTCATCGGGACAATCACTGCTGGAAGTAGCAGCTGTGAATGATCAAGCAGCTTCTGCCAGACTTCTTTTACAATACAAGCCCGTTCATCAATACAAAAACAAAGCCCTTCTCTCTGCAACACGATCGGGTAATCTGAGTGTTGTCAAAGAGTTATTGAAATCAGGAGCAGATGTCAATACCAGAGACGAGAAAGGCAATACACCATTATCTATTGCGAGCCGCAAGGGCTTCGCCGTCATCAGCCGTACTCTCATAAAAGCGGGTGCTGATATAAACAGCAGGAACAAGGCTGGTCTGAGACCCATCCAGCTTGCTCAGCGAAGTAACCATCCCAATATCGTACAACTTCTGAAGGCAAAAGGTGCTTCTTACCAAAGAAAACCTGTAAAGAAAAAAATCAAAAGAAAAACACAAGAGATGGACCGCGTTGTTGAAGCACCACCGATTCCACTTCCTGACTATGAATCTGAAACCGGTGCATACGAAGGATGGCCCGTACTGAATGTTGCAGTCTGGCGGGAACAGAAAGATACAGTAAGCGCTCTGTTGACTAGAGGAGCTGATCTGAATGCAAGAGGGCCAGAAGGGCATACGGCACTGACCCGGGCTGCTTTCAGGGGTGATCAAGATTTGCTCAAACTCCTCCTTGCTGCTGGAGCAGATCCTAATCAGCGTCTCCCGGACGGTAAAACCGCTTTGATGTTTGCCATTGAATCCGGTTCCGAGGAGACGGTCAGAAGCCTCATTTCTGCAGGAGCAGATGTCAATGCAGTGACAAAACATGGGGGTACTGCCTTGATGATCGCTATCAGAAAAAAACGATCAGCAATCGCGGAGCTGCTGCTGGAAAATGGTGCCAACCCCAACCAGATAACAAAGAATCATGTGACTCCTCTGATTGCGGCAACCATCAATCATATGGGTAACATTCTTAACTATTTGGCTGGATCGGGTGTTGATATAAACCATGCTGACAAATACGGCCGAACTGCCTTGTGGTATGCCGCCGATCATGGCTGGGATACCGGAGTCAACTTGTTGATCACAGCTGGGGCTAAAGTTGATGTTTCTGACAACAAGGGGCACACCCCATTGATCCGTTCAGTAATCAAAAAACATGAATCCGTGATGAACCAGCTGCTCGATTCCGGAGCCAATATCAACGCGATGACCAAAACTGGTGATACCCTGTTGATACTCGCTGCCCGGAGTGGGTTTGTAGAAGCGGTGGAAAAATTTATTGAGGCCGGACTTGATATCAACAAAAAGAACAACTTCGGCAATACAGCATTGATGACAGCTTCAGAAAATGGAAATTCGCGTATTGTGCGGATATTACTCAATCATAATGCTAACCCAAGATTGAAGAACAAGAAACGTGAAGATGCCTACAAACTTGCAAAAGCAGCCAATAACAATGACGTCTTGGCCATCCTTGACGAATACGCAGAGGCCAACAGATGGTCTTTTGATTTCCTGAAAAACAGTGATTAATGAAAAATTGTCAATTATCTGGCACTATCATGATAGTACTCTATGATTTAGAGTTATAATATCACACGTAGATTCTCCAAGAGGACCCGATAATTGACCTCAAAACCTGATCAACTACCAGGGGAAGTTCCCACATATCTTGTAACAGCGATAAAACGTGTCATCCGGCCTGTCGTACGTCTTCTTCTGGCCTATAATATCACCTACCCAATGTTCATCCGATTACTGAAATCGGTCTATGTGGATGTTGCAGTCAACGATTTCAAGGTAGAAGAAAAAGCTCAAACAGACAGTCGCATCAGCCTTTTGACCGGTGTCCACCGCCGTGATGTCAAGCAGTTACGCTCTGATCTTTCACATGAAGAGAAAATGCCGGAAGGTGCTTCACTTGGAGCACGGGTAATTTCGGCCTGGACCGGAAGACAAGAATATATAGACAGAAAAGGGAGACCCAAACCACTGGCCCGATTCTCTTCGGAAAAAGAACCTCTGTCATTTGAAGAACTGGTTCGTTCAGTCAACAAGGATATCCGTCCACGGGCCATCCTCGATGAGTGGTTACGCCAGGGCATCGTTTACCTCGACAACAAAAACAAAGTATGCCTTCAATTGGATGCCTTCGTTCCTGAAGAAGGATTTGAAGAAAAGGTCTATTACTTTGGAAACAATTCCTCCGACCACATTGCGGCTGGTGTCCATAATCTGAGAGGTGGAAAACCTTCCATGCTCGACCGTTATGTCTTTTGTGACAACCTGAGCCCGGAATCTGTAAAAAAACTGAACAAGCTGGCAAGGGAAAAGGGAATGGAAGCGATTAAGGCCGTAAACAAGGAGGCGATAAAACTGGAAAAAAAAGATGCCAAGGTAACGGGACAAAAAAAGCGAATCAGTTTTGGCCTCTACTTTTATCACGAGGCAATGGGTACGGAAAAAGAAGATTAAGATGTTGATCAGACATACATTCAAGGTAACTCCAGGAAAGCTGACAGCAGTCCTGTTCAGTGCCTTTTTCCTCTCACTTTCTGTACAGGCGGCCAATGTTTGCGGCAGTCCATTTGCCAAAACTTATCACAATGTTCGTTCAGGAGGGATCGGAGGAACAGGAAAAACCTCCATTCCCGGCATTGGTGGTACAGGGAATACACTCGATACGGTGCTGTACAAAACGGGAGTTGGAGGTACCGGCAAGGTTGATCCAGGGATCGGTGGCACCGGTAAAACTGATCCAACAATTGGTGGTACTGGTGATATCGCAGACAGAGGAATCGAGGGGACTGGAATCATCGGAGTGATTACCGGATTCGGGAGTATCTGTGTCAACGGCATTGAAATCGAATATACAGAATCGACACCAGTGAGTATTGATGAAATACCAGGATCGGTACATGCACTCAAAATCGGACAGATCGTTGAAGTTTTTGCTGAAGGTAACGGTGACTATCTCCATGCCCGACAGATCAATGTCCACCATATGATCAGTGGCCCTGTTACACCAATACAGCGCTCCCATAGAATCGAGATACTTGGTCAACCCATAGAAATTACCCAGTCTACACTCATCGATCTACCGGGCATGGGCAAAGGTCGCTCCTTCAAACAAGGGCAATCCTTGAAGATCAGTGGTTTCAGGCGCCAGGACGGAACGATCGTCGCAACCCGAATCGAACCCGGAACTCCCGGTCGAATTACACTCCTTGGCAGAGTCAAAAATATCTCCAGAGGTCAGCTGAATATAAACGGAGTGCCCGTCAAACTCACTCCAACATCTGATCTAAAAAATATTACGCTCGGCAAGGAAGTCTTTATTTCCGGTCACGTGACACCCCATAGTATTCAGGCAACAAACATTACTGTTAAACCGGAAATTCCCTTTCCCAGAAAACCTGGAAGACTGATTGTCCAGGGCTTCTTGGATCATGGAACACTAGCAACATTCACAGGAAATGATTTTTCTGTCGGGTTCTCAGACGATACCCACATTGATGGAACAAGAAAAGAAAATCAGAAAAATGGTGAGCTTGCGATCATCAGTGGAGTTCTGTCACCTGAAGGGCAGCTCCTGGCCAAAGAGGTATTTTTCAAAGAGACCATTCCAAAGATTCACAACCCAGAAGAGTCGAAACGACCGGATAAAGAAAAAAGCAAAAGGAACGATGAGGAACATGCGAATCACAAAGTAGAACGTCCTGAGAACGAAGATTCTGAATGGGAGCATCCCGATGTGGAGCATCCCGATGTGGAGCATCCCGATGTGGAGCATCCCGATGTGGAGCATCCCGATGTGGAGCATCCCGATGTGGAGCGTCCCGATGTTGAGCAT